>JAUVZX010000010.1 GCA_030602345.1 Bacilli bacterium | reverse complement strand
AGAAACAAAAAAAGAAATAAAAAAATACATTGAATGGTATAACACTCAACGTATTCAAAAATGTTTAGGATATCTAACTCCTGAACAATACACATAAAATAGTTTTTTATTTAGTGTGTACTTGACAGGTACTAGTATCTTTAGTTTATCTTTTTTAGTTCTTCATAAGATATTTCTTTTCCTATTTTAATTGGATACTTAACTAAGTATTCAAAGATAGGTTTTTTATCTTGTTCTTGATTCCAATATCTCTTAGCATATTTAGATATTTCGTATAAAGATAGTCCTCTTACTAAAGACATATCATGTTTTGAATAGTGTTCTGCTTCTATCTCATATATTTTATAAAATTCTCTATGTAATTGTTTAGCTTCAAAAAATTCAATTATAGCCTCTTTTTCAAAAGCATAGAACGCTTGATAGCGACATATTTTATCAGGAAAGTGCATTTGTCTTTCATGCTCAAATACTGCTTCTATAGTATGATCTTTACTATTAGATGCTGATAGATACATACGCACTCCATGAGTAGAAAATCCTTCTTTATAATTTTCATTATTAGCTTGAGCTAATTCTAGGATTGTATTAGGCTTTAAGTGTCCTATTCTGTCTATGTGATATAGTTTCATATTTTCTCCTTTATAAATTACTAAGTATTTCTTTTAAAAATTCATCTAATAAATTATCATCTTTTTTAACCCATCTATAGTCTGTGTGTTCTTCACTCAATTTGATATCGGGTTTAGATTTTAGTTTAATTAAATAGTTTATTTGAACACTACATTTTAAATAATCTTTCTTTGGGGTATTATATTGAGATATACTAAATACTTTTGGTTTTAAATCAATTATATCTAATCCTATTTCTTCTTCTATTTCTCTTTGTAATTCTTCGATTATATCTTCACCTTCAAGAGCATTACCACTGGGAAACTCCCACGCTCCTGCCATGTCTTCATCATGGCTATTTCTTTTTATAATTAAAAATTCATTTTCATAGTTTATTACCGCGCTGGTACAAACTTTCCACTTTTTTTTTCCATATATACTCCTTGATATTATGATAGCATAATATTTGTTTATAACAAAAAAAAGATTATTTTTTAATCTTTTTCTTGTGATTTGAGTTATTATTTCTTTTAAAATTATTACCTTGTTTTTTAGGTGTTAGAATAAAGTTTCTCATTGGGTATTTATGGTCTTTTATTTCTTCTATATCTTGTTTAATTAATTTTTGAATTAATGATAAGTTATTTTTTTCATCTATATTACAAAAAGAAATAGCTGTTCCTCCAAAACCTGCTCTTCCTGTTCTTCCGATTCGGTGAACATAAGTTTCTGGTTGTTCTGGTAATTCATAGTTAATTACGTGTGATAGTTCTGATATATCGATTCCTCTTGCTGCAATGTCTGTTGCTACTAAGACTTTACTTTTTCCTGTTTTAAAGTTTTGTAAAGCTGTGACTCTTGCATTTTGAGATTTATTACCATGAATAACTTCTGCTTTAATTCCTCTTGCTAATAAGTCTTTAGTAACTTTATTAGCACCATGTTTAGTTCTAGTGAAGACAATTACTGATTTTAATTCTTCTTTTCTTAATATATCTATTAGTAATTGTGTTTTATTAGCTTTATCAACGTAGTATAGCGTTTGTTCTATTTTTTCTACTGTTGGTTTTTCTGGACTTACTTTAATAGTAATATGATCTTTTAATAAGGTATTTGCTAAAGCACTTATTTCATTAGGAATAGTTGCAGAAAATAATAGTGTTTGTCTATTTTTAGGAGTATGTTCAATTATTTTTTTAACATCATGAATAAATCCCATGTCTAACATTACATCTGCTTCATCTAAGACAAGTGTTTCTAAATTATTTAGTTTAACTTTCTTTTGATTAATTAAGTCTAATAATCTTCCAGGGGTTGCTACTAAAATATCTAGTCCTTTTTTTAATACTTCTTCTTGAGATTTTTGATTTACTCCTCCAAGGATAACACTGCATTTTAAATTAGTAAATGCAGTGTATTGTCTAAAGTTATCTCTTACTTGAATAGCAAGTTCTCTAGTAGGAGTTAATACTAATACTTTTATTTCTTTTGGAGTATTGTTTTTCTCTAATAAATGATTAATTAAGGGTAAGGCAAACGCTGCTGTTTTACCTGTTCCTGTTTGAGCACATCCTAATACGTCTTTTTTGCCTAATATAGGCGGTATAGCAAGCGTTTGAATAGGAGTTGTTTCTATATATCCTTCTTTCTCAATCGCTCTTAAAATAGCCTCATTTAGTCCTAATTCTTTAAATTTCATATAATTTCCTCTTTTCTTATAAAAAGATAGAATGACTTCTATCTTTTTTTATTTAATAATTATATAATACTTAAACTTTAATCATACTATGATTACTAACAGACTATTTCTACATGTTTCATTACTTTATTAGATCTTTGTTAATATTTATTTTTATTTATAATTAATAAGTCTTTTGATAAGACTTAAACACTATATCATCTTTTTAAATAAATAGCAAATACTTATCCATAATATCTTTTTAAATATATTTTTTTATCTTCTTTCTCAATAATAATTACTTCTTCCATATTATCTTCTTTAATATCACGACCATATATTGATTCAATAGGTCCAAAAGTTAAAGGAGTCTTTGATTCTAATAACTCACTATCTAAATATACTATATCTTTAACTAGTATATCTTCTTCAATATTTTGAAACTCCATATTCAAAATATAAATACTACCTTTTTCATCTTCTAAATGATATATATATTTATCAATAAATTTTATAATTAATTTTTTCATTATCTTATTCTCCCTTCAAGGTTCCTCAGAGAATTATAATATTCTAAATCTTGTATTTTTTTATTTTCATGAAGGAATCGCTTACCCACAATTTTTAAGTTGGGAAAATCAATATTTTCTAAAAATTCATTACCAGCTAAGAAATGAGCCCCTACCTCTTCTAATTTAGGGGCATTTATTTCCTTTATTTTATTCATATCACAAAGAAAATAATTTCCTGTTCTTCTTAATTCAGGAAAACTAACTACTTCTAGTTCTCTATTAGAAGTTAAAAATAAATCTCCCATCTCTTCTAATTTGGGCATATTTAATGAATTGATTTTTTTATTTACAGAAATAAAATTAGATCCTACTTTCTTCAAGTTAGGAAAGTCTATACTTTCTATTTCTTGGTTATTAGTTAAAAAACGATCTCTTACGCTTTCTAAATTAGGTGCAGACACCTTTTTTATTTTACTATTTTGATGAATAAAATCATTGGCAACAGAATGTAATTTAGGTAAATCAATATTCTCTAATTCTGTATTATAATGCATAAAATGTCGCCCTGTTTCTTCTAAAGAAGGAAAATTAACCATATTTATTTTTTGATTAGAATACAAAAAATTTTCTCCTACTACTTTTAAATTAGGCAAATCAATTTTTTCTAGTTCCTCATTTGTATATAAAAAGTCATTACCTACTTCTTCTAATTTAGGCATGTTTAATTTATTAAGTATAGCATTCAATCCAATAAACTTTTTACCTACAACTTTTACGTTTGGTAAATCAATAGCTTCTAATCTGCTATTATAAAGAAAATAACTGCCTACCTCTTCTAATTTAGGCATATTTACTCTAGTAACACCATTGTTACTAGATAAAAAGTCACTCCCTACAACTTTTAAATTAGGCAAATCAATACTTCCTAACTTGTTATTATATGCAAGAAATTTATTACCCGCCTTTTCTAAATTAGGCATAGTTAATTCATCTAAATTAAATAAATTCGATAAATAATCGTCTTCAACAACAAAAGACTTATTATTATCTAATTTTATAATATCATTGTCTTTATTAATCGTTATAACGATTCTTTTATTCTCTTCTTTATAGAAAATAGTTATTTGTTTATTTTTATCCAAATTTTGTATTTCTATTTTTGTTATACCATCATTTATAGTCTCCATAAAAGAGTCATTATCATAATATGTAAATATTTTTTTATTCTGCAAATCTAGTATATAATGACTCATCACTATATATTTATCTTTATCATATTTTTTTGGTATAAAGTTATCAATTACTACATTATTAGTGCAATAATAAACATTATTTATTTCATTATTATACTTATAATACTTATTATCATTTGCTCTTACATAGCCATTTAATTCAAATTCATTAATCTTATTTTGTTTCATTTGATAATGAATATCAAAACTATCAGTAAGACCTTCGATAATATTATCTAGATTATTTGAAAATGTTGCATCTGAATTTGACACTTTATGATTATATCTATTTTTAATAGATAAGGTGCAACTAGTATCTTTAGTAAATTGAATACTTATGACAGAAGTCCCATATTCATCTTGGCGATCTGGATTAGGAAAATTTTCTCTTTTAATTTGATCAACATTTTTTTTAACCGCAAAAAAGACATGACACTTATCTAATCTATTACCATTAAAAGTGCATAAAGCTTCTTCTTTTTCATAATACTTTTTAAAATATTGAATTCCCTCTTCATTTTTGCAGTTATATAAGGTATACCCCGCTTCATTTAGTAACGTCTCGGGGGTTTTTATGTTCTTATTTTTTTCTTTCAACAATGATTCATTTTGATTTCGATATAAATTATAAATATACTCTTTAAATGCACTTGTTTTTGAATATATGTCTAAATCTTCATATAATGATTTGTTACTATCAAAATTATTAAGTAATAATTTTGATAATAATCCTTCTTCCTCTAAGATAGTAGCAAAAACATCACGACAAAAATGCATCATTTTCTCGCCATATTCTTTTTTTATGATCATTAGATCTTTATTCATAAGCTCTCCTTATTAATACTAATAATTACTAAAAATAGTATAGCATATTACTTATATTTTGCAATTTTAAAAAAAAGAGTAAAAATTACTTTTTACTCTTAGTATATAAATGAATAACCATACCTAATGATGTTAAGCTAGCGCCAAGACTAATTAGTGAAGCTGGCCAAATATATTTATCATAATATTCTTTCTTTTCATTAACTGCTGTTATCTTAACCATGTCTTCTGTAAATTCATTTTCTTCTTCACCAGTATATAAAGTTGGTTCCATAGATTCATCTATTCTATACTCTGGTTTAATATCATCCGGGTTTCTAATTACTTCATCTTCGCTTGACACGGGTTTGTCATAGTCATCTTTTATAACAGTTGGTGTTACTTCTTCAATAACAGTTGTTGTCGTTACTTCTTCATCTAAAGGTGCAATTGCATCAACTGTACTAAAGTTTAATAATAGGATAAGTGCTAATAATATTTTTTTCATTCTATTTTTTCCTTTTCTATATTACATTCTTCATCGGTTTCTATATCACATTGGATTTTAAAATTATTGCTTTCATTTGTATTAAGAGGAGATACTTGGTCACTGGGTTTATAATTGATTACTAATACAAATATTAAGCATGTTGCTAATATTCCAATATATTTATAGTTAAATCTTTTTTTAAAGAAAATTTTTTCATATATAGTGTCTTTATTCGTGCAATTAACTTTATTAAAAGAGTCTATTATTTGTTTGTTTTTCATAAGAAATCCTCCTTTAAAACTTCTTTTAGTAAATCTCTTGCTCTTTTTAAATTTGATCTTATGGTATTTTCATTTTTATGTAGTAATGATGCTATTTCTTTAGTACTATAACCTTCATAATAATATAGATAAATAATATCTTTGAACTTAGTTGGAAGATTTAAAATAAACTCCAATACTTCATCTTTAGAATCATCTTTACCTACTTCTATTTCTTCATAAGAAACATTTCTATTCCACCATGTTTTAAAATGATTCTTACAAGTATTAATAGTTACCAAAGTTAACCATGCTTTTTCATGATCGATATTCTCAAAATACTTATTTTTAACTATCATCTTAGTAAAAACACTTTGAGTGATATCTTCTGCATCATATTTATTTCTCATATACATATAGCTAATTCTGTATACCGAGTCGAAATTCCTATCATAAATTTCTTTTATCTCTTTGTCCGTACGAAACAAAGCAAGATCCACTTATAATCCCTCCTCTATATATATAACAATTCTAAATTGATATATGTTGCAATAATTATATCAAATAAAAAAGTAGAAAATATAATTAATTATGACAATAATTTTAAAAAGATAAATGATTGTTAATGAAATGATAAATTATAAAGAAATTTAACAAATCAAAATTAAGTTTTATAGAACTTTTGCTTTTTCAACTACTTTGACTAACGCTTCTAAACATTCAATAACATCTGCATAAGATATATTTTTAGCATAACTATTTTTTCGGGAATAAGATTCCCATCTTTTTTTTAAAATTTCACTATCTTTTATTTTTGTTAAAGTATTAATTATATTTCCATCATATTTTCTTTTTTCAAACGTCTTTTCAACTGCTTTTAAAAAATGATCTTGACTAATACTTTCAATACTCATTTTATATATTAGATAAATATCATAGTAGTCGCGGGCTCTACTGCTAGCTTCAGCCTTACTTAATATCGTTTCTATTTTTTCGGCTAATACTGTCTCAATATTATAAGCCCATAAATTAATATGCTTGTCTCCTAATATTGGAAAATATTTATAATTTATTGCTTCGGGAGTAATTGGATCGCCTGTGACAACATCTATATGAAAAGATTCTTTAATATTTTCTAATTTTATATTTATTGTCGCTCTATATCCCCCATACTCTCTTTCATCTCTAATAGTCGAGATACTAGTAATTTCTAAATTAGCATTATCATTAATATCAATTGAAATTATCTCTATTAGCATTTTTCTTATATTACTTTCATTAAAAGTTGCCTCAGTTATAGAGGCATCGATATCCATAGTTGCTCTATTTTCAACACCAAATAAAGTACTTAAATAAAAACCACCTTTTATTATAAAATTATCTTTATGTTCACTTGCCGCAAGCCTCTCAATAAATCTATCATACATATATAATCTAAACACTGTATTAAAGTCGACATTTTTTTTATTGGCAATATTTCTTACTTTGTCTTTAATCTGCATACTATTCATACATGATACTGACAAAATCCATTACTTCTTCTTTAATAGCCATCTTTTCAGCATAATCTGAAAGTTTAATTAGATCTTTATCCTTTCTCTTAAGATATTCTTTAATGCTATATTTTATATGCTCAATATCCATTCTTTTCTTTGAACGAATAATATCACAAATACATCTTTCCATGTCATATGCTTTTACTTTATTTCCGGCTGGCGTTTCAACTTCTGTAAGCCCAAGATTATAAATATCCTTTGACACATAAAATATATTATGTTTTTTTATTTTAGGATTATGATATTTATTCCAAACGGTAATATCATAATCCGAACTTGGCGCTTTTATAGATAGAGAATAAAAATATAGAGCTGTCATATGTGAAAAAATTATATTAGCATTTTCCAAACTAAAAATATAATATGAATCTTCATATTTTTTTGGATCTATATATATTCCTTTTCCAACTTTCTCAATAATACCCTTTTCACACATAATATTAAGATACATCCTGTGAATTCCAAGATCCGTAACTATTTTTGAAGTAACATAGCCATTATTTGATTTCATAAAAGATTCTATTATTTCTATATTACTTTGATCTTTGAATTTTCGAACACTTATTTTACTCATTTTTATCACCTCTTGACAAATCTACTGCAATTGTATCATTTGACCGTAGTTTTGTCAAGAATGGTTGTATTTTTGATGAAAAATAAAAAAAGTAGAAACTACTTTTTTATCTAAAACTATTTTCATATATATCAAAGAACTGACTTAACTTAGTGCCTTGATAACTAATTTTAGTATCATCTGTATTAATTTGCCATCCATACTTACCATAAGATTTATAAGTATATTTAGTTAGTGGCAATAAATTATATTCTTTTTGAACTGCTTTAATAGCATCACTATAATCTGACTTAGCTTTTTTTAATGCTAATTCAGGATTAATAAAAACAGGCTCATTTTTACTATTTAAAGCCATATTATAAGCAGGAACATCAGGAAAAGTATCTTCCCAAGCAGAAACATCTCCAAGAGTATAAGGTAATGGTTTAAAATAGTAATAATCAAAGACTAAAAAAGATATAACTAAGATGACAATGGTTGGTAGTATAATTCTTTTCTTATCTTTCATTTTTTACTCCTTATATATTTATATTATATCAAAAAAAAGACTACAATAGTCTTTTAGTTTTTTATGGTGTCCCGTGTAGGGCTCGAACCTACGACCCATTGATTAAGAGTCAATTGCTCTACCGACTGAGCTAACGGGACATGGTGAATGATATAGGATTTGAACCTATGACCCCTACCACGTCAAGGTAGTGCTCTACCGCTGAGCTAATCATCCGTGATATAATTTTATAATAATTATATCATTTTTACAAGTTATTTTAGTTTTGTTTTAGATCCTTTTAAACCATTAAAGTTTTGAAGAATATTAGTTTCAAATGAACTTGTTTTTTTCATTTTGTTTTTATAGTCTTTGATTGTTTGAATAATTAATTCGTCTAATAGTTGACTATATGGTTTACCTTTATTTTCCCAAAGATAGAATGATAATGATCCTGGTATTGTATTTGGTTCATTAACATATAATTCATTTGTATCTTGATCGATTAAATAATCAATTCTACATACTCCCGATAAATTTAATTGTTTGAATACTTCTTTTGAAGTTTCTTCTATTTTTAATTTCATTTCATGTGATATATTCGCAGGTAAAATACGGTTAGTTGAAACCATTCCTTTTGATTTACCTTTTGCTAAGTATTTATCTTGATATGATAAGAAGTCTTCTTCTTTAATTACTTCTTCTATAGCACTTGGAAAGGCATGTTCATAGTTTCCTGTAACACTGCAATTTACTTCTTTTAAGTTTTTGATTACTTTTTCTACTAATATTTTTCGGTCATATTTAATAGCTTCTTCTATAGCTATTTTTAATTGTTTTTCATTCTTAGCTAAAGATATTCCAATACTACTTCCCAGTGTAGCTGGTTTTACGATCACTGGATATTCTAGCGTTTGAATTTGTTTAATTATGTCTTGGTTATTTGTTTCATATTCATAGTCATAAAACCATACATAATCTACTACTTTTATATTAGCAGTTTCTAATATTTTTTTAGTAAATACTTTATCTTGTCCTACTGAAGAACCTAATATGTTACTTCCAACATATGGAATTTTTAAAAGATTTAAATATCCTTGGATTGTTCCATCTTCAATATTATTTCCATGAACAATTGGAAAAGCAACATCTATTTGATTAATCGTACGATTAAATAATCCTTTTTTAGATTTTAATAAATAGTCTTCTTTATCTTTAACAATTGTTATTTCTTTAGCGTATCTATTAATTAAATCATAATCAGAATAACTATTAATATCTTTTAATAGATTTCCTGTTAACCACCTTAAGTCTTTAGTTATATAAATTGGTACTACTTCGTATTTATTTTCATCGATATTCTTCATAGCTTGAACTGCTGAAATAATACTTACTTCATGCTCAACAGTGTCTCCCCCGAATATAAATCCTATTCTTATTTTCATATTTCTCCTTACTCATTAAATAAATCTGGCAAGTCATTTTCTAATAGTACATAAGTTTTATCATCACTTAATTGTTCAATTAATGGAAATGCTTGTTTAACATCGTTTAAGATGTAGATATTCTCTTTCTTATATTTTTCTTCTTGGATGCCTTCTAAAATATCTTTAGTTTGTTTTTCTCCGATTAAGATAATAGCATCTGCTACTTTGGCCATTTGTTTACCAAAAGTTTTATTTATTTCTTTTTGCTCTTCTCCTAGTTCAATCATTCCTGGAGTAACTACTATTTTTTTGCCATCCATTAGATTTAATACATCTAAAGCCATTTTAGCTCCAACTGGATTTGAATTATAAGCATCATCAATAATATTGATATGTTTATATTTTTTAAGTTCTAGTCTATGTTGAATAGTATTTACTTTAGATACTCCTCTTTGCAATTCTTCAATATTCATTCCAAATAAGTGTCCTAGAGCTATTCCTGCTAAAATATTATAGACATTTTCTTTTCCTAATAATTTAGTAGTGAAAGTGTGAGTTTGATCTAGCTTTTTAAAATGGACATCAAAGGTTGTTCCAATCCCTGAAATTTTGATGTTTTTAGCTTGATAGTCTGCTGAATCATTATTAATTGATATCCACTTGATATCACATGTATTTTTTAAGTGATTCGCGACGTATTCAATTTGTCTTTCATCATCAGCATTTAAAACTGCTGTTCCATCTTTATCTAGATTCTCAATTAATTCAAATTTACCATGCATGATATTTTCTTGTGAACCAAATGTATCTAAATGTGCTTTACCTATTATAGTTAGTATTCCATATTTAGGTTTAACCATTTTAGCCATCCCTTTTATTTCACCTTTGTAGAAAGCTCCCATTTCTGCAATAAAATAGTCAGTAAATTTATCTAAATTATTATTTATAGCAATTATAATTCCATAAGGAGTATTAAAACTCTTAGGAGTAGCATAAGCATTATACTTAACATTTAAGATATCATTTAAGATATTCTTAGAACTAGTCTTACCATAACTTCCGGTAATACCAATTACTTCTAAATGATTAATATTTTTCAGCTTATTTTGGGCTTTAGTTTTATAGTGTAAATAAACTAACTTTTCAATAGGTTTATTTAATATGTTAGCTAAATAAACCATCTTAAAGATTAGAATCGAGAATAAAAAGACTCCTGCATACATAATGTTTAAACTATATAAACTTCCTACATAAACAGTTAATAATAGTAATAAATAGGTCGTAAATTTAAGTCTTTTGATTCTTGGAGTATTTACTAAAGGTTTTTTAACTTGTTCTTGTTTACTATTTTTAATTAGATCATATGTTAACGCTAAATGATATGCTCCGACTAAAAAGTGGAAAATAATATTTTCACTTACACAAAGTAAGACAAAAATAAATAATTCTTTTTTATTAATTACTTGGTGTAAATTTTTAAACGCCCATTTAACATATCGATTTGAATCATTATACCAATTTTGTTGCAACATATGAAAAGCTTTATTCATTCTAAAATAAAGATATATATTTATGATTAAAAAATTTATATAAAAATAATAAATCATCTTAATTCTCCTTAGTGAAAGTTTTTAAAATATTTTGAACTTGAACTAGATTTTCTAAATATGCATAGTGCGTTCCTTGAAGCTTAATAACTGCTCCATCTTTTATAATATTTTCTAATTCATAAGCGTAACTTAAAGGAACAGCTTCATCATTCTCACCCCATATAATTAAAGTTGGACAAGTTATTTTATGTAACTCTTCTTTAATACTCAAATTAACAGTACTTGTTAATATTTGCCTCATCATAACAGAAGCACTCTTATAATCAGAAGATCCTATCATCTTCTTTGCAATAGGCTCTAATATATTTAAAATTGGTATTTTTTTAAGTATTTTTAATAATTTAATAGTTGTTGAGACTTTCTTAATATGAACATCATAAGGACTGCCAAATACAACTAACTTCTTCGTTTCATATAAAGAAGCGTATAATAACGATATTTTTCCTCCGAATGAATGTCCTACTAAAATAGGATTAGTAATTTCTAATTCTTCAAATAGTTTTCTTAAAACTTCAACATAATCATAAACAGTGTATAGCCTCTTAGGCTCCTCACTTTTACCAAATCCTGGTAAATCTACGATTAATACTTGTTTATCTTTATCGATTCCTTTTACCAATGGTTTCATCATCTCAATATTTTGACCCCATCCATGTAATAAGACAACCGTCTCTTTACTATCCGTCTCTTTAAACGAATAATGTATTTTTATATTATCAATTGTTTGATACACTTTTATCACCATATAATATTATATCATTTTTTTATAATAAATATAAAAAAATAAACAAAATTTGTTTATTTTATAAAGTCTATATTTGTAAACTTATTACTTTGTAATAATATCATATCTTTTTGTTTTATCTTAGCTTCTTTAGCATTGACCATCTTAATTTTAGTTATTTTATTAAAAGTATTAAATACTATTACTTTTTGTCTAAACAAAGATAAATCATAATCATCTTTCTTAGCGTTTCCATTCAGTATCTCTTCTTTAACTAAATAAGGTAAAATCATCTTTCTTAATAATTGTCTTTTCTCTGTATTATAAGGAGTCTTATAATAATCTTCTAAATACTTAGAATATTCTAATAAAGGCCATTTTAAAACTTTCATTTCTTTATTAAAAATAAAATTAACTTCTGAAGATAAAATATCTTTAGCGTCTTTCTTAAAAATAAATGTTTTAGGCACTAAAGTATGTTTAAGTATTAATTTAGTCATTAGCAGACTCCTTAATAACTTCTCTCATAATCGTTTTAATATATTGCCAATCAGCATCATCAATATCTTCTAAACTATACTCATAATCTTTTTCTTTAAATAAAGAGGCATATACTCTTACTAAATCCGCTTCTTCTTCTAAAAAAGTATAAACGATATATTCTTTTGTTTGTTCTTTGTTTTTAAACATCATCAATACATGAGCATCTTTCAATACTCCGTTTACTTCTATTTGAATTTTGTTTTTCATAAATCCTCCTTAAAAATATTTACTTAGTTGGTCTATTATATTTCTTATTATATCACTATTTGGATAGTTTTTTAAATAGTTTGATGCGACTTCATCCATTTGTTTTAAAAGTGGATAGTCTTCTTTTAAATTAAGTAATTTAAATTGCATATCACCACTTTGACGATAACCAAATAAATCACCAGAACCTCTTTGTTTAAAGTCTTCTTCCGCAATAATAAACCCATCATTAGTTTGCTCTAAAATATTTAGTCTTTCAGGATGAGAATCAGTCATTAAAATACATATTCCTTCTTGAAAACCTCTTCCTACTCTTCCTCTTAACTGATGAAGAGTAGATAAACCAAATCGCTCTGAATTAAATATAACCATTATATTGGCATTTGAAACATCAACTCCAACTTCAATAACAGTAGTTGATACTAAAATTTGAATCTTATTTGCTTTAAAGTCTTCCATTATTTTTTCTTTATCTGCTTGCTTCATTTTTCCATGCATTAGACCAACACTAAAATATTTACCAAAGGCTTTTTCCATTTTTTGTTTTAACTCTAAAACATTTTCTAGATCTTCATCTTCTTCGATCATAGGCGCTACTACATATACTTGTTCTTTGTTTTTTAATTTATCTAACATTAAAGATAATACATCTTTTATATCATCACTATTTTTAATATATGTTTTAATCTCTTTTCTTCCCTTAGGCATTTCTTTAATTAAAGAAATATCCATATCACCATATAAAGTTAAGGCGTATGTTCTTGGAATAGGCGTTGCTGATAAATATAATACATCCGGAGTATTACCTTTGTTTTTTAAATTAGTTCTTTGATTAACGCCAAAACGATGTTGCTCATCTGTAATAACTAATCCTAAGTTATGATAGATAACACTTTCTGTTAATAACGCGTGAGTTCCAATTATTATTTTGGCTTCATTACTTTTAATTTTTAGCAATACTTCTTCTTTTTCTTTTTTCTTCATCTTACCTGTTAGTAAGACGACTTCTTCATTAAATACTTTTTGAAAATTATGATAATGCTGTCTTGCTAAGACATCCGTTGGGGCCATCAGAGCACTTTGATAATTTAATTTAGCATTGAGCATCATTGCAATGAAAGCTACAATTGTTTTACCACTAGCAACATCTCCCTGAATTAAACGATTCATACGATAAGTACTTTTAGTATCTTCATATATTTCATTAACTACTTTTAATTGATCATTAGTTAACTCAAAAGGAATTTGGGCTAATATTTCTTTTAAATCTACCTCTTGTTTTGGTTCTTTGGTTTCCTTTTTTCTAATTGTTTTTATATAATTTATTTTAGTCATAAAAACAAAAGCTTCTTCTTTTTTTAATGTTGATATTGCTAATTCAATAGTGTCTACATTAGGATTATGAATTTGGTTAATAGCAATTTTTTTATCTAACAATTGATATTCTTCTGGGAGATAACTGGTTATTTTAGTATGAGGTATAGCTTCATTAACTAGTTTATTGATAATAGAATTAGTTAGTTTATTAGTTTTGAAATAAACAGGCTCTAAAACAGGTTTTCGTGGTATTAAACCAAATCTAATGTTATAAGCTGAGAACTTATCATTTTCTACTTTACCAAATATGATTATTTTATTATTTAATTTAATATTATTTTTTAAATAACCACGATTAAAAATAGTAATTAAATAATCACCAAATTTAGTTCTTCCAACAAAAGTCATTTTATCTTTTTGTTTAAATCTAATAATAGTTGGTTCTGTTAAAACTTCCGCTTGTAAAATAAGATTATCTTTAGTTAAAACTTCACTTTCCTTAATTAAATCATATCGATATGGATAATGATGAACTAAGTCTTCTAAAGTATAAATATTAATTTTATTAAGTAGCTCTTTAGTTTTATCGCCAACACCTTTTAACTCTTCAATTACCATCGTTACCTCAATTTGACATTTCATTTATTTTATATTAGTATATTAATCACCAATTTGAAAACAAATTGGGGCTAGTGTTACTAGCGACCCCTTTTTTATTCTTTTTTGAAAGACGGATTTATCCGTCTTTTATTTTATGATTTTATCTAATATCAATTGATATTTGTCATATCTTTTTTCTACTGTACATCTAATATGAATTACATCATTTACATTTATATCTTTAATTAATTCCATTTGTTTTGGAAAGACTACTAAATCTATGGTTTTAAATTCATCGGCAATACTTATAAAAGCCATATCTTTATTTTCTTTAGTCTTAATTATATTTATTTTATTAATGACTACTACTAAATTAACGTTTTTATTGAAATAAGATTCAATTTTTTCTAAAGTGACTACATCTAATCCGACTCTTTTTAAAGAAGCCGGATGATTTCTGATGTAGAAACCTAATCTTTCATATTCAAACATCAATAATTCATTTTCTGAAAAAGGCTCAATCTTTTCTAAGATTGGAGGAGATATTCCATCAGTTGCTATTTCTTGATAATTAAGTAACTTATCAATGTTATTTAATAAAGTTTTATTGTTATAACCAAATTCTCTAAATGCTGATAAACTAATTAATTCTTCTAAACTATCTTTTGATAGTTTATTTTTTTGTAAAAAATCAAATATATCTTTATAAGGTCTATTTAAAATTATTTGATCAACATCCTTCTTTAAAGTACTCTTAAGTAAAAAGAAAGGCACTCTTAAACTATTATCTTCTTCAATAAATTTATATTCACTTTTATTAATATTAATTGGCAATAAATCTATTTTCAAAGACTTTATTTCTTCAAAATAATTTACATCATAACTGGTATTTAATAGTACTTTATAAAATATTTTAGGATAGTTAGTTTTCAAATAAGCCATTTGATATGCAATTAAAGCATATGCAACAGCATGCGATTTATTAAAGCCATAGTTAGAAAACTTAAATATTTCATCATATAATTTTTTTAAATCCTCATGATT
Organism: Bacilli bacterium; assembly: GCA_030602345.1. Lineage (GTDB taxonomy): Bacteria > Bacillota_I > Bacilli_A > RF39 > UBA660 > JAUVZX01. Next base: position 6,944 of record JAUVZX010000010.1, on the reverse strand, counting down.
ATATCCTTTTTTTAAGCCATTGTTTAAAAATTTTGGTTTTAATTCTTCTAGTAATGTCTCATCTTTTTTACTCATTGCTTTTCTTAAGATATCGGCTTCTGTTAATGAAAGACCTCCGACTTTGTAAGCAATTTGCATGATTTGTTCTTGATAAATTAAAATACCATATGTTGGTGCTAAAATACTTTGTAATACTTTATCTAAATATTTAATTTCATTTTGATGTTTTTTGTTATAAATAAAGTTTTTAATATGATCCATTGGTCCTGGTCGATATAAGGATATTGCTAAAACAATATCATCAAAAGAATTTGGTTTTAATTCTTTTAATAATTTAGTCATTCCAAATGATTCTAATTGAAATAATCCCTTAGTAAATCCTTGTGATAATAAATTGAAAGTTTTTTGATCATTATAGTTAATATTTTCTAAATCAATATTTAATTCTTCTTTAATTGTTTTTAAAATAGTTAGATTTTTTAATCCTAGAAAATCAATTTTTAAAAAGCCCATTTTTTCTAATGCTTTTTGCTCAAAAGCAGTCTTATAATGTCCATCTTGATAAATAAGAGGAATTATATTAGTTAAATTATAATTAGATATAATTATTCCTGCGGCATGTGATGATGAATGTTTTTTTAAATTACTTATTTTAATTGCTACTTGGTATAATTCTTCTAAATTATTCTTTTTAAGTATTTTTAATAAGTCATCATTCATTTCTTTTAAAGAAACTTTAGGATCAATGTGTTTTAAAACTTCATTGACAATATTATTATCTATATCTGAAACTTTAAAAACATCTCTTAAGACTGCTTTAGATGCTAGAGTTGAATATGTATTAATATAGGCAACATTTAATTTACCATATTTTTCAATAACATAATCGATGACTTCGCTTCTTCTTTCATCTTCAAAATCGATATCGATATCTGGAAGTGATACCCTATCTTTGTTTAAGAATCTTTCAAATAATAAATCATATTTTAAAGGGTCTACTTTGGTTATACCTAAAACATATGCAACTAATGAACCTGCTGAAGAACCTCTTCCTGGTCCCACATAAATACCTTTTTTTCTAGCATACTTTATTATATCGGCAACTATTAAAAAGTAATCACTAAATCCTAAAGAATTAATTGTTTCTAGTTCTTCTGTTAATCTAGTTTGATATATTTGAGAAACTTCATCTTTAAAGATTAGCTTAATTCCTTTGATACATTCTTTTTTTAATGTTTCATAAGCATTTTCTTTTAGTTTAGGCATTAACGATAAATCATTAGGGAAAATAACATTAGCATTTAAAATACTACTAGGTATTTTCATATCGATATAATGATGATTAGAAATAAGTTCTATTTCTTCTATTTTTTTATTTTGTTCAATTGCCATTAAATATTTTAAGTATTGCTTATCTTCTTCCTTTAAATATAATACAGCATTTAGTTTTAATATATGTTCTTCATCATATATTTCTTTATCATTTTCTTCTTTAATACAAATTAAATTATCTTTATATTTAATTAAATCAGCATTTGTTAATTCTTTTTTAGTTTTAAGAGTAGATAATTTTATTAAGTTTTGATAACCTTCATAGTTTTTAGCAAAAACTAGATATTTATCTTTTATTTCTAAACCAAAAATTGGTTTAATATTATTCTTAAGACACTTTTCATTAAACTCATAAGCATATGCCATCGTATTGTCTGCAATTGCTAAGTGAGTCATTTTTTTATTTTGGGCAAACTTAATTAGCTCATCAATCGTAATTAAGCTTTTCAATAAAGAATAATCTGTTTTTACATATAAATTCATAAGTTTACCCTCCTAGAAAAATTATAACATAAAAAAAGAATAATCAAAGACTATTCTAATTTATCTAAGTTATATTTTCTATTTAGAGTAAGATCTAGTTTATCTTCCAAATTTAAAACTTTACCTACTGGAATACTCTGTTTAGTAACGAATCCATATCCTGTTATTTCATATTCAATACCTAAATATTTTAATACTATTTCGGCATAACTTCTAGATAATCCTTTTAAATTAGGCATTGTAAACTCTGTTCCATTAGTCATCAATATAAGTGAGTCACAAGATAATAATTTAGTGTTAGGAACTACACTTTGCGAAATTACTCGATTGCCATTTCCTAAAATAATTGTATTTACACTTGGTAAAACTAACTTGTCTACTTCTTGGTTTATAAAGTTTTCTGCTGTGTATTCCTTCAAGTGATTTTCTTGTTCTTTCTCCGTTATATTTAAATATGCTTCTATATTTAACATTAGATCTCTAATTTCTTTAATTAATACTTGATTAGTTGTTCCTCTTACCGCAGCATAAATGATTATTTGAGGATCTTCTTTCGGAAACATTCCTCCGAATGAAAGAACATATTCATTTATATATTTCCCTTGAACTGGATCAAAAATTTGAGCTGTTCCTGTTTTACCTATTACAGTGAAGCCATCAATATGATATCTTCTTGCTGTCGTAAATTGATCGGTAGTATTATTAATAGCATTATCCATTAAATCTTTCATATAATTGATTGCATATTCATTAGCGACAGGTTCAGATTTAATTACTTCTCTTTCATAAGTTACTTCCTTACCTTTTATTGTTTTTACTATATTAGGAGATACCATTTGTCCATTATTCGCAAACATAGTTAATGCTTGTAATTGTTGGATTGGGGTTGATGATATACCTTGGCCAAAACCTGCTGTTACTACTTCGATTGGCCAAGTAAATGTTACATTACCACTCATCTCTCTTGGTAATTCGATGTTTGTTTTTTGGCCAAAGCCATATTTTTTATAACATTCTCTTAAATCAGAACGATTAATAAAGTTTTCCATCATATAACCTATCGCTACGTTTGACGAATATTCAAAACCCTTATCATAAGAAATAAAACCAAAACCATCGCGATGCCAGTTTCTAATCACATCATCCTGGATAGTATAATTTTTACTATCAAATGTTTTTGAGCCGTCATAAGTACCTTTATCTAAAGCACATAGATAACTGTATATTTTCATAACTGAACCCGGTTCATAAATATATGAAACTAAAGGATTTTCATAATTAGTAATGTTTAAACGATTAGGATCATAAGATGGGTTAGACGAGCTACCTAATATATCACCAGTCTTAGCATCCATAACACTAATAGTTGACCATTTAAATCCTCTTGTATCTGACATATTAATACTAGCATTTTCAACTAGTCTTTGAATTTTACTATCAATTGTTAAATATATATCTTGTCCTGGAATAGGATCTATTCTTGTTTCTTTAGTATCGGGGATTTTATATCCTTTTGTATCTCTTTGAAATTCTAAATATCCATTTGTTCCCGTTAAAACATCATTGTATAAAGCTTCAATTCCTAATTCTCCAACTAATTGGTATTTCATAACTCCATTTTCTAAACTTTCATGTCTTTTTGCGTATCCTAATAAATATGATGCAAAGTCACCATTTGGATAGTATCTCTTGGAATTTTCGATGAACTCTATACCTGGAAGTCTCAAATCTTCAATCTCACTTTTTTTAAGTTCAGTGATATTTCTACCACCAGGGCCTAATTCTACTTGATATGCATTTTTATTTAATAAAGTTAAGATCGCCTCTTCTGTCATATCTAATGCAGGAGCTAATGCTTTTGCGGTCGCTTCTTTATCAATAACGTGTCTAGGTCTAGGTAGTGAACCCGTTCTACTAGCATTTAAAAAAGCAACAACAGTATAAGAGCTGACATCAATCGCTAAAATATTGCCATTTCGATCATAAATAACACCTCTTGAAGCAGTTAGTGTTTGCTTAGTAGTGTTTCTTTTTGAAGCAAAAGCTTTTAAATCGACTCCATCCACTCTTCTCATCATTGTAACTTGAGCAATTCTTATATATAAAATGCCCATCAAAAAAAGAAATATCATAAATATTAACTTATTAAAATTAATATTAATTTTTCTATTTCTTTTTTCTCTCACTAAACACCTCTTATTTATTAATAATAATTATATTTTCATTATTATATGAAAGCCCCATTTCTTCAATAACTACTTTAACTCTATCAAAAGAAGTTAATTCATTTACTTTCATTGTTATACTTTCATTTTTTCTTTCTTGAAGTCTAATCTCATGATTAAGTTTAGATATTTCAATACTTGTTGATCCATTTATTGCACTACCAAACGCATTCAAAATCATGACACAGATAAAAGCAATAAAGCCTAAAGTGTATAATTTTTTTTCGATTTTCAGTAGTTTCATAAAGCACCTCTTATTTAATTTTTTCTAATATTCTTAGTGTTGCACTTCTTGCACGATTGTTATTCTCTAATTCTTGTTTAGTTGGAGTTATTACTTTAACTATTTTATAATCTGGTAAATATTCCTCTGGAATAACTGGTAACTTATTTAATGATTTATCTATTTTGGTATATTGATTAAATATATCCTTACATAACCTATCTTCTAATGAATGGAAAGTTATGACTGCTACACGGCCATTGATGTTTAATAACTCAATAGCATCTTTAATAGCAGATTCGAATACTTCTAATTCTTTGTTAACATAAATTCTAATAGCTTGAAAAACTTTCCTTGCCGGATGTTTTTCTCTTTTATACTTTTCTGGTACCCCTTCTTTAATTATTTCGACCAACTCTAAAGTAGTCGATATTTCTTTTTCTTTTCTTTTTTCTACGATTTTTCTTGCAATTGATCTTGAATATTTCTCTTCGCCATATTTAAAGAAAATATTAGCAAGATCCTCTTCATTCAAATTATTAACGACATACTTAGCATCAAGTTCGCTTGTTTTGTCCATTCTCATATCTAAGATAGCATCTTGATGAAAGCTAAATCCTCGATCTTTCTCATCTAACTGTGGAGAAGAAACTCCTAAGTCAAATAAAATAGCATCTACTTTTTGAATTCCTAATTTATTTAATTCTTCTTTAGCATTTATAAAATTACTTTTGACAATTTTAAAATTACTCCCAATTGAACTTAATTTTTCATTGCTATGTTTAATAGCATCATCATCTTGATCAAAAGCATATAAATATCCTTTTTTAATAGTAGATAATATCACTGAACTATGTCCTGCATAGCCGACTGTCATATCGACTACAATACTATCTTCTTTTAAATTCAAATATGCAATTGTTTCTTCTTTTAAAACACTTATATGCATTATAGATTTGGGGCAAATAATTGATCTGCTATATCAGAAAAACGCTCTTCGTTTGTCTTAATATAATCAGTCCAACTTTCCTTACTCCATATTTCTAAACGATCATTAACTCCAATTACAACACACTCTTTCTTTAAAGATGCATATTGTACTAAAGGTGATGTAACATTAATTCTTCCATGTTTATCAACTGAACACTCATTTGCTGATGATAAGAAAAATCTCATAAAATCTCTGGCATTTTTAGTGTTAGGTAATTCTTTATACTTAGCAATAATATTATTCCATTCATCTTTTGGATAAATAAATAAACAATTATCGAGACCTCTTGTAATGATAAATGATTCTCCTAGTTCATATCTAAATTTAGAAGGAATTGTAATTCTTCCCTTGTCATCTATTGAGTAATGATACTCTCCCATGAACATAAAAATCACCCACTTTCCACCACAACGGTCCACTGTTTACCACTATTGTAGATTATTTTATCCCTTTTGTAAATAGTTTTTTCAAAAAAAAGAGATAATTAATCTCTCTTGTATAATTTTTTTATTTTTGATATCATTGAATATGAACGGAGGAAATTATGAACAAAAAAAATATATATCTAGGAATTGGTATAGTTTTCTTAAGCGCAATAATGTATCGTGTAGGAGTTATTACTGCCGATAGACCAATGGCTAAATTGGCAAATGGTCAAGAAGTTTTTGCTAAAATAGATGGTAAAGACTTTACAGCAGAAGAACTATACAATAAATTAAGAGATCTGGGAGGATTCGAATCAAGCTTAGACTTAATCGATTCTTATATTGCAAATGAAGAAATAGGAAGAACAGAAGAAGCTTTAGATAATGCAGCTAATCAAGTTGCTCAGTATAAATTCCAAGCTGAACAAAGTGGGCAAAAATGGTCTGATATTTATCAGCAAAATGGATTTGCTACCGAAGAATTAGTATTTGAATACTTCTTAAGTAATTATCAAAGACAAGAAACAGCAAAGAAATTCATCATTGAAAAATTAACAACTAAGGAAATCGATGATTTTTATAAAACAGAAATATTTGGAGACATTACTGCTAAACATATATTGATTATCCCTGATGTTACTGATTCAATGGATGCAACTGAAAAATCTCAAAAAGAAAGCGAAGCATTAGCTTTAGCAAAAGAAATCATTGAAAAATACAATAATGGCACTGAATGGAATGACTTAGTTCAACAATATTCAGACGACACAGGAACGCTAGCAACAAATGGTGAATTGACTTTCAATAAAATTGGTCAATCGGCAGTAGATCCAGCATTCTTTGAAGCTTCACTTAAATTAGCAAACGGTGAAATTACTAAAGACCCGGTAAGATCTCAATTTGGATATCATATTATTTTAAAAGTTACTCAAAAAGAAAAACCTTCTAAAGAGGCTTCTTTAGAAACTATTCAAAAAACTTTAGCAGAACAAAAATTATCTGCTACCGAAAGAGCATATGCTGACACTTGGGCAAGTATTAGAGAAGAATATAATTTAGAAATATTTGATGGTGTTTTAAAACAAGCATACAAAGAATTTAAAGGTCAATAAAAAAAACGAGTTAAGATACTAGTACCTGTCAAGTACACACTAAATAAAAAACTATTTTATGTGTATTGTTCAGGAGTTAGATATCCTAAACATTTTTGAATACGTTGAGTGTTATACCATTCAATGTATTTTTTTATTTCTTTTTTTGTTTCT
>JAUVZX010000007.1 GCA_030602345.1 Bacilli bacterium | reverse complement strand
TCACATCTTTACAAGAATATATAATTCTTGTTGAAGACTGGATATTTTTTTATAACACAACGAGATTAAAGTCAAAAAGGACCTAGAATTAATATTCTAAGTCCTTTTTATTATTGTGAACTATTTGGGGTTCACTTCATTGCTAGTCTTTTTTTATATTAATCTTATTTCTTCTTCGGTATAAAACTTTTTATTCTTGTCGATACGATCATAAAACATTACACCATTTAAATGATCTACTTCGTGTTGAAAAGCGATTGATAATTCTTCTCTTGCTCTTACCTGAATTAAATTACCATCTTCATCATAGCCTTCGATTGTAATTCTGGCATATCTTGGCACATGACCCTCGACCTCACGATTTACACTTAAACATCCTTCACCCGCAGCAGCAGCGATAATTTCTTTTGAGTGAGATATAACTTTAGGATTGATAACAACATAGTTATCAAAAATTCCTTCTTCCACTTCATGAACGATAACAATAATTCTTTTATTAATTCCTAATTGAGGGAAAGCTAGTCCCATCCCGGGTCTTAAGTCATATTTTTTTTCATATTCTTCAATTTGGCTAAAGGTCAAATGTTTAATTATGTCTTTAATAATTTTTTTATCTTCTTTACTTAATGGTAGTTTTACTTCTTCACTTACTAAACGTAGGCGATTATCTATTTCATCTATAATATCTAATTTTTTAAACATAAGTCCTCCTTTTCTTAAAATATTATATCATATTATTTGTAAAAGAAAAGTTTTGTAGTACATAATGCTTTTGATTTATGTTAAAATATATTAAAGGTGAGTCATGAAAAAAAAGAAAAGAAAACAAAGTATTTTTGATCAAATAATAAATCATATTAATTCAACTAACAAATGGTTGATGCTAATTATGATTGTTTTAGTTGGATGGTCAGTTTTGAATATAGTAACAGCTTCTACAACTACTTCAGTAGGTAGATATGACTATAATATGTTCAAATACTTTTTTAATCATTTATTGATGATTTTTATTGGTTTTGGTGGATATTTCTTTGCGACTATGATTCCTACTAAAAGTTATTTTAAATTAGGTAAAGTACTATATTTTATATTCTTTGCGATGATAATAGCATTGTTTTTCTTTGCTGAGTATCATAAAGGAGCATTAGCTTGGTTACCGATTCCATTTACTGGACAAAGTATTCAACCAAGTGAATTTTATAAAGTGGTTATGATTGTAGGTATTGCCATTGTCTTTGATAAACATCGAAAAGAAATGCAAAATTTAGATTTAAAAAAAGTTGAACAGTCAATGACTCCGATCGTAAAATTATTAGCATTAGGTATTGTTGTTCCAGCGGTAGTATTAATTCAAAAAGATTTAGGAACAGCAGTTATAATGCTTGGTATCTTCGGCATATTATTTTTGGCTTCTGAAATACCTTTTAGTGTTAAAAAAAGACTGCTTCAGTTTGCTTTATTTATGATTGGTGTAGTAGTAATTTTTGTTTTAGCTTCAGGAAGAGACTTATTAACGGGAGTACAAGCGGGGAGACTGGATTTTTTTAATCCTTGTTCCAAATATGAAACGGGTGGCTATCAAACGTGTAATACTTTAATTGCGGTTAATAATGGTGGTCTATTTGGTCTTGGAATAGGTAAGAGCCAACAAAAGTATAGTTATGTGCCAGAGGCACATACCGATAGTGTTTTTGCTATTTTAGTTGAAGAAACAGGTTTATTTGGAGCTACTATTGCTTTTGGTTTATATGCAGGGTTACTCAATATTATTTATAAAGTATCACAAGGTGCTAAAACAGTTAGAGGAAGATTTATTGCTCTAGGTGTTGCATCATATATCTTTTTACACATTTTTATCAATTTAGGAGGGCTTTTAGCGATTATTCCTCTTACGGGATTACCTTTGCCATTTTTCACCTATGGAGGCTCATATACGATATCGTTATTAACTTCTTTAGGTTTAGTCCAAAGAGTATATATCGAGAATAAATAGGAAAAATAAAAATCATCTCATATATTTTATTGAGGTGATTTTATTTGTATAAAAAATACATACCAATTATATTAATTTTATTAGTAGTTATTATAATTAGTTTTAAGTATGAAACAAAAGAAATAGTACCAATCATAGAAGAAAAAGTAGTTAATATAGTCGAAGAAGAAACTATTATTGATATATATGTCGACGTAAAAGGAGAAGTTAAAAAACCAGGAGTATATAAATTAAGCGTTGGAGACCGTGTCAATGATGCGATTGTAAAAGCGGGTGGGTTAACTAAAAATGCTAATATTAAGTTTATTAATTTAAGTAAATTAGTAAAAGATGAAATGATTATTTGGGTCCACTCGAAAGAGGAGGTAAAAGACAAAATAATTATTGAATATATTTATAAAGATTGTGATTGTCAAAATATTTCAGAACCTAGTGAAACCTTAGTAAGTATCAATAGTTCTTCTTTGGAGCAACTAATGACTTTGCCAGGAATAGGTGAATCAAAAGCTAAAGCCATTATTGCTTATAGAGAAGAAAATGGAAGTTTTGTAAAACTAGAAGACTTAACGTTAGTAACAGGTATAGGAAGTTCAATTTATGAGAACCTTAAAAATTATATTACACTATAATTTTTTTTATTATATTTTATTATGTTTAACTATCATGTATTTATTTTTTTATTTCAATAATCAAAAAATAGTTTTTAAAGATGAAACTAATTTAAGTGGGGTAGTAATTGAAAAACTAGATCATCAAAAATATATTCTTTACAATCAAGAAAAAGTATTAGTTTACTTTAAAGAAGAACAAAATTTTAAGATTGGTGATTATTTAAACATATCGGGAAAATACAATATACCTCCTGAAAATACTAATTTTAATTTATTTAATTATCTTCTATATTTAAAAACTAAAAAAATAAACTATTTATTTTATGAAGATAGTCATATAATAACTCATAAAGTCAAAAGAATTGATTTTTATATAAAAAATAAAGTAAATGAAAGAGTTGATAACTTAAATAGTCCTTTCATCAATTCTTTTATTTTAGGAAAAAATAATGAATTGTCTTCTGTTTATCAGGACTTACAAATAACGCATTTATTCGCTATTTCAGGTTTTCATATAGGCATAATTTTAATGTTTTTAAACAAAAAGATAAATCCCATATTACTTATATTTATTTTGTTTATATACTTATTTTTAACAGGATTTACTATCTCTTTTTTAAGAGCATATTTATTTTATTTATTAATAAAAATCAATGACTATTTTAATTTAAATGTTAAGAAGGAAAATATATTACTTTTATTGATGACTTTTTTTATTATTTATAATCCTTATATTATCTATTCGATAGCTTTTCAACTTAGCTTTATTAATGTGTTTTTTTTAATAAAGTATAGTAATTTTTTTAAGAGATTTGATAATTATTTTATTAAAGGCTTTTACATATCATTAATTGCTTCTTTAGTTTCTTTTCCCATTATTATTTATCATTTTTATCAGTATAATCTAATAAGTATTTTATTAACTCCTATAGTATCTCTTTTTGTTGTCATTTTATACATCATGTCTATTTTTTCCTTTATTTTAAACAATAGTAATTTTTTAAATTTTATTGTTTATCATTTTGATCAAATATTAAACCATATTGCATCTTTCGATACTAATCTTGTATTAGGAAGACCGTCCTTAATATACATTTTTATATATTACCTTGTTAATTTATTTATTATTAATCAATTTTTATATAAGCGATATTACATGATAGCAATATTTTTTCTAGTTATAGGAATCAACATAATAACCAATAATTATAGTAATTCACTTAAGGTATATATGATCGATGTTGGGCAAGGAGATTCTATTTTTGTTCATCATAAAGACAGTAAAATATTGATTGATACCGGAGGAGTTTTTAATAATGAAAAATACAGCTATTATAATGTTATTCCTTTTTTGAAAAGTATAGGTATAACTAAGATAGATTATTTAATAATTACTCATGGTGATTTAGATCATTCAAAAGAAGCTATTAACATTTTAGAAAACTTTAAAATTAATAATATTATAATGAATAATAATGGTGATACTTTATATGAAAAAGCGATTGTTGATTATTCACTCAATAATAAAATAAATGTTATAAGAAGTCCAAAAACTATAGAATCCAAAGGATTAATTTTAAAGTTTTATAATACTGATAAAAAAGATGAAAATAATAGTAGCCTTTTCTTTAGTGTTAATAATTCAATTTTATTTACGGGAGATGCATATATTTCTGATGAACTTGAATATTTGCCCAATTTAAAGCATTACCCCATTTTAAAGGTGGGTCATCATGGATCAAAAACATCCACTTCTAGTGACTTTTTAAATAAAATTAATCCAAGTATTTCACTAGTTTCTGTAGGAAAAAATAATCGCTTTAATCATCCGAGTTGGGAAGTGGTTGCCAGACTAAATAATTTTTATTTAACTAGTGAAAATGGGATGATTTATTTAAAAATAGATAGAGAAATAAAAATAAAAACTAAATTTTAAGGAAAAACAAATTATAAAGTGTATATTATAGGTGGGTGAGTATATGATTGATAAAGATAGTATTAATGAAATAATCGAAAAAACAGATATTGTTGAGTTAATTAAGAACTATGTTGATTTAAGTCAAAAGGGGAAAAACTATTTTGGTCTTTGTCCTTTTCATGATGATCATTCTCCGAGTATGAGTGTTTCTCCTCAAAAACAAATATATACTTGTTTTTCTTGTGGAGCTACAGGTAATGCAGTCGGGTTTTTAATGGATTATGAAGGAATTGACTTTGTTTCTGCTATTAAAATTTTAGGAGACAAATCAGGAATTAAAGTAGAGGGTTATGATAACAAGAAACCTTTTGTTAAAAGTAATACTAGTCTAATTGAGATAAATGAAACTGCTAGTAAATTATTTCAAAATAATTTATTTTCTCAAGATGGAGTAGAAGCGGTTAAGTATTTAGAAGATCGTAATATTACTAAGGAATTAATTAATGATTTTAAAATAGGGTTGAGTTTAGGAAACTTATATAAGGTTTTAGAAGCTAAAAAATTTGATAATAAGGATTTAGTTGAGTCAGGATTAATTAATCATGGCAATGATTATTATGATGTCTTTAAAGATCGAATAATGTTTGCTATTCATGATTTAAATGGAAAAGTTATTGCTTATAGTGGAAGAATTTATAAGAAGAACGATAATAATCCTAAATATATTAACACCAAAGAAAATAGTGCTTTTAAAAAGGGTGAGATTTTATATAATTATCACCTTGCTAAAGAACATTCTAGAAGAAAGCAAACAGTAATTGTTATGGAAGGGTTCATGGATGTCATTAGAGCATATTCTTTAGGAATACAAAATGTTGTTGCTACAATGGGAACAGCGGTTACTTCAAATCAAGCATTACTTCTTAAGAAGATGGCTAAAAATGTAATTCTTTGTATGGATTCAGATGATGCAGGGCAAAAGGCGATTAATGATGCCTCTAATGAATTAATTAAAGTAGGAGTTATTCCTTCAGTAATTGTTTTGGAAAATGCAAAAGATCCGGATGAATTTTTACAAAAATTTGGTAAAGAAGAGTTCGAAAGAAGAATTGATTATAAAATAGACATTATTGATTTTAAACTTGGTTATTATAAAAAAACATATGATATTAATAACAGTGCTGAATTAACTAATTTGATTAACTTAATCATTAAGGATGTTTCTTTAATAAATGATAATATTTATAAAGAAATAGCATATCAAAAAATTAGTAAAATAAGTGGTTTAGACATTAAATTTCTTAAAGGTAAGGAAGAAGAAAAGCCAATCATTAAAGTTAATCAAGAAGAGATTAAATACAACAAATATGATAAGGCTCAGCAATATTTCCTTTATTATATGTTGAATAGTAAGGAAATAATAAAAAAATATATAAATTTGGATTTATATTTACCGAATAAAGATTATCGTTTAATAGCAGCATCAATTGTTGGTTATTATGAGCAATATAAAGAGATAGATTTATCTAAGTTTATGTCATTTATAAATAATGATCCTAATAAATTAAAAGTTTTAGGAGAAATAATATCTCTAAACTTAAAAGATACATATAAAGTTGAGGAAATTGAAGATTATATCAATGTTATTGAGGACTATAATCGTCAAACAGCGATTAAAAGATATACTGAAAAGTTGTTAACAGAGAATGATAAAGAAAAACAAACAAAATATTTAAGTGAAATAATTAAATTGAAAAGAGGAGAATAATGATAGGCGAGATTAAAAGTTTTGAAGAAAGAAAAGAAGAATTAGTAAAATTAGGAAAAGAAAAAGGATATGTTTCTTATGAAGAGTTAGCGGTGGCTTTAAAAGGGTTAGATTTAGATGCTGATGCTTTGGATGAGTTATATCAAGTTTTTAATGCTAATAATATAGTTATTATATCTGAGGAGGAAACAGGTTCTTCAGAAACAGATAAAATATTAATGGACGATACAGATTTAACTAAAGATTTAACTATAAATGATCCGGTTAGAATGTATTTAAAAGAAATTGGACAAATAAAATTATTAAATATGGAAGAAGAATTAGAACTTGCTGACCGTATTCTAGCAGGAGATTTATCAGCGAAAGCAAGACTTTCAGAAGCTAATTTAAGATTAGTAGTTAGTATAGCTAAAAGATATGTTGGTCGAGGAATGTTATTTTTGGATTTGATTCAAGAAGGTAATTTAGGGTTGATGAAAGCTGTTGAAAAGTTTGATGTTTCTAAAGGTTTTAAGTTCTCAACTTATGCGACTTGGTGGATTAGACAGTCGATTACGCGTGCAATTGCTGACCAAGCAAGAACGATTAGAGTTCCTGTTCATATGGTTGAAACAATCAATAAATTAGCAAGAATTCAAAGACAAATGACTTTGGAATTGAATAGAGAGCCAAGTGAAGAAGAGTTAGCCGAAAGAATGGGTATCTCAGTCGATAAAATAAGAGACATTTATAAAATCTCTCAAGAACCAGTTTCTTTAGAAACACCAATTGGTGAAGAGGAAGATTCTCATTTGGGTGATTTTATTCCCGATACTCAAAACATGTCTCCAGAAGAGTATGCAACTAACGAAATGCTTAAAGACGAGATAGCGGATGTATTACAAACGTTAACAGAACGCGAAGAAAAAGTAATAAGATTGCGTTTTGGATTAGAAGATGGTAAGTCTCGTACTTTAGAAGAAGTTGGGCAAATGTTTGGAGTTACTAGAGAAAGAATTAGACAAATTGAAGCTAAGGCTTTAAGAAAATTAAAACATCCATCTAGATCTAGAAAATTAAAAGATTATTTGGGTGATTAATGATTTCGTTGAGATTAAAAACAATTTTGAATTTAATTAATAACGAGAAAAGGCTAATTGATATTGGTTGTGATCATGGATTAGTAGGCATATTTGCTTTGAAAGAACAAAGAGTTAAAGAAGTTATTGCAAGTGATATTAATCCTAAATCTTTAAGTGCTGCAAAAGCAAACATTTTAAAATATAACGTTTCTAATATGAAAACTTTAGTAAGTGATGGTTTTGATAACATCGATTTAAAAGAAGATGATTTAGTTTTGATATCGGGCATGGGGTTTAAGACTATTGAACACATTTTCAATAATGATAAATCATCAATAATTAATAATGTCATTATTCAATCTAATAATGATTTATATGATTTGAGAAAACACATGACTAAACATTTTTATATAGAAGATGAAAAAATAGTCTTTGAAAAAGGACATTATTATGTAATTATCTTTTTTAAAAAGGGAATAAAAAAATACAAATTTATTGATTTATATTTAGGTCCTAAAATTAGATTTGAAGAAAAAGAGTATGTAACTTTTATTTATAATCATAATAAATCATTAATAGATAAGATAGGTAATAACAATTTTATTAAAAAAATGAAATTATCGTATATAAATTATTTAATAAAAAATCAGATAAGTTATTTTAATAAATAATTTTATATGGTATACTAAATATGTAAAAAGAGTAAGGTAAGGGGTACTAGTGATAAATAAACCAATATATTTAATGCCATTTATTCTAGTTTATAGAATAGTTAAAATGACTATTCTTTTTCCGGTTAAGTTTGTTAATTATGCAGTTTTAGGGTTTATCGTTTCTATCATGGGATTCGGTAAGTTTTTATGGACTACTTTTTATAATTTAATTAGATATATATTAATTGGTTTTAAAACAGTTGGTTTAGGTATTTATAGTATTATTAGGTTAATTGGAATTGGTGTTTATACCGTCTTTAGTTTTATACTTAAGATGCTAAGTGTCATTTTCATAAATATTTATAAAGGAATATTATTTATTTTTAAAACAATTTATCAATTTTTTAAATATTCGGTTTTAGGGTTTCTTGTATTAAGTAAATTTATATATAGTACTATTTATGGTTTTGTAAGATATCTTTTAATAGGTGTTAAAGTGTCTGCTTTGGGAATGTTTTATTTAGTTAAAAACACAGTTAAATATCCAGTTTTAGGGTTTATATTTACATCATATTTTGTTTATAAAACGTTATATTATTCAGTTAAGTATCCAGTTTATGGTTTTATAGTTACGTCTTATTTATTTTATAGATCTTTAGTAAGATTTGTTAGTTTATTTAGTTTTATTACAGTTTTTATTGGTAGGCATTATAAAAAATATAAAGAAAATCAAAAGAAGAAAAAAGAAGAAGCAGAAAGAAAATTTATTGAAAAACAACAAGAACTAATTCGAAAAAGAGAAGAAAGAATTAGAAAAGAAGCTGAAATTAAAAATAAACGTGTTCAATTAATTGAAGATAGAAAAAGAAAAAGAGATTTAGACACTTATCAAAATACTAACGTCAAAATCGAAAAGAAAAATTTTGGTCAAATATTAGATGAAGCTTTAAGTAACTTCATTAAAATACCAGTAACTTTAGTGAATAATATTAAGAAAACTTATAATAGTTCAGCTGTTGTTAAAAACATGAAAAATAAGCGTGATATTGAAAGAGAAGCGTTGTTGATAAGTTTTGAAGTTGAAGATGATCGAAGAAGTTCGGTTAAACAACTTTATGAATATGTTGCTAGAAATGAAGATGGAAAAGTAGTTAAAGGTTATTTTGATGCTTATTCGAGGGTTGAAGTTCATTCATTCTTATTGGGTGAAGGAATGGAAGTTTATAGTATTAAGACTAATGAATGGTTAAAATTATTGCATGGTAGTAGTAAAGGGTTTAGAGTTAAAATAAAAACTAAAGATTTGATTTTCTTTTTAACTCAATTATCAACTTATATTAAAGCAGGTATTCCCTTAGTTGAATCATTGAAAATATTAACTAATCAATTTACTAAAAATAAAAAATATCAAAGGTTATTTAGAACATTAATTTATGATTTAACGATGGGTGATTCATTATCTGAAGCTATGGTTAAACAGGGTGATTCGTTTCCTCGTATTTTGATAAATATGGTTAAAGCATCAGAAATGACTGGTCAATTACCAGAAGTATTAGATGATATGTCTGATTACTTTACTGAAATTGATAAAACTAGAAAGCAAATGGTTACTGTTATGATGTACCCAGCATTAATCTTCGTAGTTGCAGTCGTAGTTATTGGTTTCATTATGATATTTGTTATTCCAAGATTTGTTCAAATCTATGAATCATTAGATGGAGCACAAATACCGGCGATTACATTGTTTATCATGGCATTTAGTGAATTTTTACAAAACAGTTGGCATATTGTTATAATTGGATTCGTAGCGTTCGTTATGATATTTAGATATTTATATAAGAATGTTAAATTATTTAAGACTTTGATTCAATGGATATTAATGCATATTCCAGTTGTTAAAACAGTTATTATATATAATGAAGTTACAATGTTCTCTAAAACTTTCTCTTCATTGTTGAGTCATAATGTCTTTATTACAGAGAGTATGGATATTTTAAATAAAGTCACTAATAATGAAATTTATAAAATGTTAATTTTAGACACAATTACTAACCTTGCTAAAGGAGATAAGATATCAACATCATTTAGAGGTCATTGGGCTTTCCCAGCACCTGCATATGAAATGATCGTTACAGGTGAAAAAACTGGAGAACTTCCAGAGATGATGGCGAAAGTTGCTTCTTATTACCAAGAACAGCATAAACAATCAGTGGCTAGAATTAAAGCGTTTATAGAACCAATTCTAATCGTATTTTTAACGACTATAGTTGGTGGAATTGTCTTATCTATTGTTATACCAATGTTTAATCTATATAACACTTTATCAGGCTAAAAAGGAGAATTATATGACTATATATTATACAATCGTATTTTTCTTAATGGGTACTGTATTTGGTTCATTTTACAATGTAGTAGGTTATAGAATACCAAAGGGGGAGTCAATCGTATCTCCTCCTTCTCATTGTCCAAAATGTAATCACAAGCTTACTGCATGGGAATTAATACCAATTTTATCTTATTTATTTTTGGGTAGAAAATGTTCAAGTTGCAAGGTGAAAATATCGCCGTTTTATGCATTTTTTGAATTTTTTACAGGAATCTTATTTGGTGCATCATACTTATTGTTTGGAATGAGTTTAGAGTTATTAATAGCTTTAGTATTTTTATCTACTTTAGTAATTGTAATTATTAGTGATTATCAAACAATGATTATTGCAGATGAAGTATTATTGTTTGGAATAGTTACTATTTCTATATTATTGTTGTTTAAAGGTGGTTTTGATTTGCTTTTATCTTCAATGATAAGTGGTTTTATTGCTTTCTTCTTTATGTGGGCAATTAAATTGTTTGGTGATTATGTCTTTAAAAAAGAAGCAATGGGTGGGGGAGACGTTAAATTAATGTTTCTATTTGGTCTATACTTTGGCTATGAAATGGCTTTATTTGCTATTTTCTTAAGTGCTTTTATAGGTCTTCCAATTTCTTTAGTAATTTTAATTTTAAAGAAAGATAACGTTATTCCTTATGGACCGTTTCTAAGTTTAGCGGCAATGGTAATTACTTTTTTACAATTGGATATTCAAAAATTGGGTTCACTATTAAATTGGTGGTAAAGAGACTAAGTCTCTTTTTTTATGCATAAAAAAAACTAGATTTCTCTAGTTTTAAATTTCAATGATATCGTCATCAT
Organism: Bacilli bacterium; assembly: GCA_030602345.1. Classification (GTDB taxonomy): domain Bacteria; phylum Bacillota_I; class Bacilli_A; order RF39; family UBA660; genus JAUVZX01. Next base: position 26,025 of record JAUVZX010000007.1, on the reverse strand, counting down.
CACTTGTTATCTCATCTAATTCTAATGCACTTTTAAGATCTAGTTTTCCATATCTCTTATCTTCAATAGCATCATCAAGTTCAATTAATTTAATTAGTTCTTCAAAACTAGTTGCACCATCTCTAACTTTTTCTAAACCATCTTTTAGTAAACTAGTAACGTCTGCTTTATAAACTAATTCTCTTAAATTTTCTTTTTTAACATTATTACTAATAGCATCTCTAATTTCTTGATTGATTAATAATACTTCATGTATCGCAATACGACCTTTATAACCATTACCACAGTAGTCACATCCTTCTGCAGTATATACTTCGTTAATATCTTCTCCTAAAACACGTTTAAACATATCTTTTTCATATTGAGAAGTAGGTCTCTTTTCTTTACATTTTTCACATAATCTTCTTGCTAATTTTTGTGATATGATTCCTGTTAAAGCACTTGCAAGTAAGTATCTTTCAACTTCCATATCAAGTAAACGTTCAATTGTATTTAAAGCATTATTAGTGTGCAGGGTAGATAATACTAAGTGTCCTGTAATAGAAGCCCTAACGGCAATTTTAGCGGTCTCAGTATCACGAATTTCCCCAATCATAATGATATTCGGGTCTTGTCTTAATATTGATCTTAATGCTGTTGCAAAGTTTAAACCAATTTCACTATTTGTTTGAACTTGGTTGATTCCAGTAATATCCATTTCTATTGGATCTTCAACAGTTATAATATTTGTGTCCTCACGATTCAATCTATTCAAGACTGAGTAAACAGTAGTAGACTTACCACTTCCGGTTGCCCCAGTTACTAAGATAATTCCGTTTGGAGCACTAATCATTGTTAATACTTTGTTTAAATTCTTTTGACTTAATCCTAGCGTTTCTAATCCTGCTAAGCTCATCGAATAGTCTAATAAACGAATAACTATTTTTTCTCCTTCATTAGTTGGCAAAGAAGAGACACGTAAATCTAAGTCTGTATCTTTTAATGTCGTTTTAATGGCACCATCTTGAGGTAATCTCGATTCAGTAATATTCATACCTGCCAATATTTTTATACGAGTGACTAAATTCTTTTTAATAGTGTTTGGTATTTCAGCATAGTCTAGTAAAGCACCATCTATTCTGATTCTAACTCTCATTTCAGTTGGTTGAGGGTCAAAATGTACGTCGGATGCTCCTCTTCTTGAGGCGTCCAATATAATTTCGTTTACTATCTCAACGACTGGTTCTTTTTCATAGTCAAATTTTCTAAGCATTGATTAACCCCCCTTGTTATCATAATACTAGTATTTAGTCTAAAAATATTATATAATAAATTTGACAATAATACAATAAGGAAGTGAAAAATGAAATATTTATCAAGTAAAGGTTTTATGCTAGTAGAAACACTTGTTGTTTCAGTATTTACCTTGTCTGTTTTACTGTTTGTTTTTATTCAATTTCAAAAATTAGAGTCTAGTTACGCTAATTCTTTAAAGTATAATCATTCAGATGGTTTATATGCTGCAGCTAATATGAGAAGATATTTACTGGATAATGGTTTTGAAATAGTTAGAGATGATTTTTTATTAAGTGGAGATCGATATGTTGATTTATCTTCTTGTAATAACACAGGTCTTACAAACACTGTTTTTTGTAATAAATTAAAAGAAACTTTAGGAGTCAAAACAGTTATTATGATTCAAGAAAATCCTACTTTATTTATTTCTGAATTTAGAAATATTAGAGATCTAAGTGAAGAGTTAAAAGAGTTTGCTAAATATATCAAATATGATAATGACGCCGGCGTTTATCGTTTAATTCTTGAATTTGAAAATGGTACTTTTTCTAGTATCAAGATAAGTGAGGGAATGTAATGAAAAAAAATGGTTTTACAGTAGTTGAATTAATCGTTTCTTTTGCCCTTACTATGTTAGTATCAGCTTTGCTTTTCCAGATGTTAATAGTCCTTAGAGATGTTTACGTTGATACTGGAGTAAAAGGTCAATTATTAACTAAACAAGCTTTATTAAGTAGCAAAATTAATTTTGATTTTAACAATCGAAAAGTATCGGTTATTGTAAAATGTGGTGCTAACTGTGTAAGAATTTTCTTTGATGATAATAGTAGTAAAGAACTGATTATTGATAAAGCTAATAATCAAGTAAAATATGGCACTTATACAACTAAGTTAGTGCCAGGAAGCGGTTTTAGAGACATTGAAGTTTATAATGAAACGGTATTTCCTGTAACAAATAATAAAAATGATTCTATATTTGTTGTTAGAGTTCCTATTTTTCATAAAGATTTTCCTTCTGATTATGGATTAAGTATTGTTTATCAATATAATAGTCGTAATACATCTATTTCAAATGTAGTATTTGATTCTAGTTCTTCTACTTCAAGAGCATTATTGGTAAAAGGACCAATCGATATGTTTATGTATGAGGGTGGTACGTATACTGAATTTGGTTATTATGTTTTAGAAGCAAATGGAACAATCACTGACACTTCATCAGATGTTACTATTTCTGGTTCGGTTGGTGATGTCGCCGGAGAAACATATACAATTACGTATACTTTGAGAACAGGCGGAACTATTGTTGATGTTAAAACAAGAAAAGTAACTATTTTACCAGCAGTTTAAAGTTATAGTCTTATAGACTTATAACTTTTTTTTTGTTAAAATTAAGTAGGTGATATTATGGAAAGAACAAGTGTTGATTTAGATAAAGTTACACCTATGATGAAACAGTATCTAGAAATTAAGAAAGATTATGAAGATGTAATTATCTTTTTTAGACTTGGTGATTTCTATGAGATGTTTTTTGAAGATGCTAAAATTGCATCATCAGTATTAGATTTAGTTTTAACTGGAAAAAATGCAGGTCTAGATACTAAAATACCTATGTGTGGAGTTCCACATCATTCGGCAGAAAATTATATTAATAAGTTGATTGAAGAAGGCTATAAAGTAGGTATATGTGAACAGTTAGAAGATGCTAAAAATGTTAAAGGTATTGTTAAAAGAGATATTATAAGAGTTATTAGCAAAGGTACTTCCATTGATTCATTAAATATGACTTCTAATAATTATTTAGTTGCAATTAACATAATTGATCATATGGCATGTTTAGTTTTCTGTGATGTTTCAACAGGACAAATAAACGCTAAAATGGTTATGAATGATGAATATGAAATATTAAATGAAATCTTAAGTAATGATGTTAAAGAAGTTGTATATCAAAATATTGATAATTTTAATTTAATTAATAATTTAAGAAATAAACATCAAATCATGGTTACTAAGTACAAATATCAAGATTATTTAAAAAAATATGAATATGTTTATGAAAATATCAAAGATGAAAGAATTATAGAAACGTTAGATTATTTATTCTCTTATTTAATTAACACTCAAAAAAGAGAACTATTTCATTTACAAAAAGTTAATTTAGTAAACAAGAATAACTACTTATATTTAGATGTTCATACTAAGAAAAATTTAGAATTAAGAGAAACAATTAGATTGCAAAATAAAAAATATTCTTTATTTGGAATCTTAAATAAAACTAATACATCTTTAGGTGCTAGAAAATTAAGAAATATGATTGAAAATCCTTTGTTGGATAAAGATATTATTATGCAAAGACAAGATGTAATCGAATCATTAATGACTAATTTTTTAGAACATCATAATTTAATTGAAATGTTAAAAACAATCGCTGATTTAGAAAGATTAATTGGTAAAATTTCATTTGGAACAATTAACCCTAAAGAGATTAATTTACTTAAGAGTTCAATTAGAAATTTTCCTTATATAAATGAAATATTAGAAAAAATAAACTTTAATCAAAAATTAAAAGATGCTTCTGCTTTATATGAACTTTTAGATGTTTCAATTGAGGAAGATGCTCCTGTTAACATTAAAGATGGAAACGTTATAAAAAAAGGTTATAATCAAGAATTAGATGAATTAAAATTATTAAAGTTTGATGCTAAAAAATTTATTGCTAAATTTGAATCTGAAGAAAAAGAAAAAACAGGTATCAAGAACTTAAAAGTAGGGTATAACCGTGTCTTCGGCTATTACATTGAAGTTTCAAAAGGGAATGTTGATTTAGTAAAGGAAGAATACGGTTATGAAAGAAGACAAACATTAAGTAATTGTGAGAGATATATTAGTCCAATCTTAAAAGAAAAAGAATCACTAATATTAAATGCTGAAGACAAAATTATTTCTTTAGAACAAGAATTATTTAGTGAGATAAAAGAAATAGCAAAACAATATATTCCTATTATTCAAGATAATGCTAATATTATTGCGTTAATTGATGCTTTAAGTTCTTTAGCAATCGTGGCTTCTGATAATAAGTATATAAGACCTACTATTAATGAGAGTAATGAGGTATATATAAAAGATGGAAGACATCCGGTTATTGAACTTGCTAATGATCATGCATTTATTCCCAATGATATTATTTTTGATAAAGAAACTAATATTTTATTAATAACTGGTCCTAATATGGCCGGTAAAAGTACTTATTTAAGGCAAATGGCATTAATTACGATTATGCATCAAATGGGATCGTTTATTCCTGCTAAAGAGGCTAAATTACCTATTTTTGATGCAATATATACAAGAATAGGAGCTAGTGATGATTTAGTCAGTGGTGAATCAACTTTTATGGTTGAAATGATTGAAGCTAAGAATGCTATAGTCAATGCAACTTCTAATTCATTAATTTTATTTGATGAATTAGGAAGAGGTACTGCAACTTTTGATGGTATTGCCATTGCGCAAGCTATTTTAGAATATATAGCAACTGATATTAAGTGTAAAACAATGTTTTCTACTCATTATCATGAATTAGTCGATTTAGAAGAATCATTGCCATCTTTAAAAAATATGCATGTTAGTGCCATTGAAGAAAATAAAGAATTAACTTTTATTCATAAAGTAAAAGAGGGTAGTGTTGATAAGAGTTATGGTATTTATGTCGCTTCTTTAGCTAAATTACCTAAAAAAATTATTGCAAGAGCTAATGATGTTTTAGAAGTCTATGAAACTAAAGAAAAAGTAAGAAGTGTTAAAGTACAAGAGCACTTAGTTTTTGAAGAAAAAGACGATTTAAAAGAAGAACTTAAAAAATTAAATGTTCTTCAGATGACTCCTTTAGAAGCAATTGATGTTTTATATAAATTGCATAATAAAGCTAAGGAATAACAAAAAGAAAGTATTTAAGATACTTTCTTTTATTTTATAGTCTTTTATGTTAAAATTAAGTAGGTGATTTAGATGAATAGAAGTGAATTAAGAAAATTAATTATGACCATTTTGTATCAAGTAAACGTTTATCAAAAAAATAAGATTTCTTATGAAATTGAACAAATAATAAAAGAAGTAGTAGAAATTGAAAACGAATTTGTTAAAGATATAGTATATGGTGTTATTACACACCAAAATGAATTAGATGAAATAGCTAATAAAGCTTTAACTAATTGGACGATTGATCGTTTGGGTAATACTGATCAAGCGATTATTCGCATGGGTGTATATGAATTATTATATACAGATACTCCTGATATAGTAGCAATTAATGAAGCGGTAGAACTTGCTAAAAATTATAGTGATGACGAAGTTAGAAAAATGATTAATGCGGCTTTAGATAAAATATACAATGAAAAATAGAGGTTGCTATGAATGATAAATATTTAACAGTAACAGCACTTAATAAATATATTAAATATAAGTTTGATACTGATGAAAATTTAGTGAGTGTTTTTATAAAAGGAGAAATATCTAATTTAAAGATGCATACTAATGGTCATGCATATTTTACTTTGAAAGATGAAAATTCAAGAATAAATGCCGTTATGTTTAGAAATCAAATTAATAATGTTTCTTTCAAAATGGAAGATGGACAAAATGTATTAATAGTAGGAAGAGTATCTATTTATGAATCTTCTGGAGGATATCAAATATATGTTGATGAAATATTATTAGATGGTGTTGGGTTATTATTTGATAAGTATGAAAAATTAAAATTAAAATTAGAGCAAGAAGGTTTATTCGATAAATCTTTAAAAAAACCAATTCCTTTTGTTCCTTTAAAAGTAGGTATTATAACTGCTCCCACAGGAGCAGCCGTTAGAGACATACTAACTACTTTAAATAGAAGGTATAAAAAAGCAGAGACTATTTTATTTCCAAGTTTAGTTCAAGGAGAAGCTGCTAAAGAAGATATTGTTAAAAACATTAAATTAGCTAATACTTATGACTTAGATGTAATTATATTAGGTCGAGGTGGTGGTTCTATTGAAGATTTATGGGCTTTTAATGAAGAAATAGTAGCAAGAGCGATATATGAATCAAATATTCCTATTATAAGTGCTGTAGGCCACGAAATAGACTTTACAATTAGCGATTTTGTAGCAGACTTAAGAGCACCAACTCCAACAGCAGCAGCAGAACTTGCTGTTCCTAATAGTGTTGATATTTATAATAGAATTAATATGTATAAAAATTCATTAAATAATACTATTAATAATAAGTATAAAAACTTAAAATTAAGATATCAAAAAATAAAGGATAGTTATATTTTAAAAAATCCTTTAGCAATATATCAAAATAAACAATTACAATTAGATTTCATGCAAGAAAGAGCTAATATCAATATTAGTAATTATCTTAATAATAAAACAATCAAGTTTAATAACTTGATTGATAAAATAAACTTATTAAATCCCATGAATACTTTAAAAAGGGGATATACAATTACTAAAAAAGATAACAAGGTTATAACAAGTATTAAAAATCTTAAATTGAAAGATAAAATAGAAGTGACTTTTACTGATGGATCATTAGTTACTTTATTGGAGGAAATAAATGAAAAAATTTAATTTAGAAGAAAAATTAACAGAATTAGAAGATTTAGTTAAAGATTTAGAAAAAGGAGATCTAGACTTAGATTCTGCCATTTCTAAATATACTAAAGCAATGGCTATTGCTAAAGAATGTAATGAGTATCTAGCAAATGCCGAGGAACAAATTAATAAAATATTAGTTGATGGAAAATTAGAAGATTTTGTTCCTAATAACTAAAAAAAGAGTTTTAACTCTTTTTTTAATTCATTACAACAGCAATTATTGGCAAAATAGTAGCAATTAACATGATTATTAATGCAAATATAGCCATATAGTTTATTTTTCTTTTCTTAGGCTTGATTTTACTCATACTTTACCTCCACAAAATAAATTATACCACAGATTAAAATGAAAAACTACACTTTATGTTATAATATAATAGGAGGCTTTTATGAAAGAAATACAATTAATTGGAAAAGAAAAACTATTAGAAGTTTTAAATACAAATCTTAATGGATTAGAAGAATCTGTTGTTTTAGAAAAACAGAATGAAGGAAAGAATATTCTTCCAAAACAAAAACCTAAAACATTTATTAATATGTTTTTAATGCAGTTTATTACTCCGTTAATGATTATACTTTCGTTCGCGGGAGTGGCGTCTATTTTTATCGATGAAATAGTCGATGCTACATTTATTTTTGTGGCAATTATTTTAAATGCTTTGCTTGGTGCTCATCAAGAGTGGAATGCAGAGAGAAAAGCATTTTCTCTTCAAGAAATAATTAAAGAAAAAGTGAAAGTAAAAAGAAATAATGAAATATTAATTATTGACTCAGAAGAAATAGTAGTAGGAGATATCGTTTATTTAGAAGCAGGTAATAAAGTCCCTGCAGATGTCAGAATTTTAGAAAGCTTTAATTTAAGTTCAGATGAATCTTTTTTAACGGGAGAAAGTAAACCTGTTAATAAAACTAACACGGATGAACCTCAAAATATAAATATTTCATACAATAATATGTTATATGCAGGATCAACTATTTTAAATGGTCGTGCTACAGGAGTGGTAGTTGCTATATCAATTCAAACTGAAGTTGGTAAAATAGCCGATAATTTACAAAATACCAAACAAGAAAAACCACCTTTGGTAATAAGGGTTGAAAAGTTTATTAAACAAATAAGCATTTTTATATTTTCTGTTGTTTCATTCATGGCAATTATTTTATTATTAAGAGGAATGCCATTTACAGAAATATTTCCTTTTGCAATTACGGTGAGTGTTTCTGCAATACCAGAAAGCTTACCAATTGCTCTAACAGTAGTTTTATCAATTGCAACAGTTAGAATGGCTAAGAAAAATGTTATTGTTAGAAAATTAAATGCGGTTGAATCATTAGGAAGTTGTACAGTAATAGCAAGTGATAAAACAGGAACATTAACTTTAAATGAACAGACTGCTAAACAAGTTATATTACCAGATGGTAGTATTTATGAGATGACAGAACTTGGTTATCATGGTGATGGTAATATCAAATATGTTAATGAATCAGCAAAAGATATCAATAGTATCAATAATTTCCAATTATTATGTAAAATAGGAATATTAGCAAATGAAGCAAGTCTTGAAAAGAAAAATAATGAATGGAAATATTATGGTGATTCGATTGATATAGCCTTTTTAGCTATGGCTTATAAAAACAACGTTACTAAAGAAAATGTCCTAAATAAATACGAAATATTTGGAATGCTTCCATATGAATCTGAAAAGAGGTATTCTGCAGCATTCTATAAAGATACAAATAAAACTTTCGTTGGAATAAAAGGTGCCCCAGAAACTTTATTGGAAAAAACAAAATATATGCAAATAAAAGATCAGGTTGTAGCTATTGATCAAAAATTAATTATGGAACAAGTATATTCAATGACTAAAAAAGGTTATAGAGTACTTGCGATTGCAGGTAACTATGTTAAAGAAGCTGATATTGATAAAATAGATGATTTAATATTCTTTGGTTTAATAGCATTTTTAGATCCTTTAAGACCAAATATAAATAAAGCTATTAATAAGTGTAAAAAAGCCGGTATTAAAGTCATTATGATTACAGGAGATCAAAAGGATACTGCATATCACATTGGTAAAGAAATGGGTATAATTTCTGACATGAACAGTGTTAAAGAAGGAAAAGATATCGAATTAATTGCTGATGATAAAAGACAACTAATGGAGACAGTTAAAGAGACAATTGTATTTGCAAGAGTATCTCCTTATCAAAAACAATTAATTGTTCAAACTTTAAAAGATTTAGGAGAGTTTGTAGCAGTTACTGGCGATGGAGTAAACGATGCCCCAGCTTTAAAAAATGCCAATATTGGTGTAGCGATGGGATCTGGAACAGACATTGCTATTCAAACTAGTTCAATGATTATTTCTGACGATAATTTTTTGTCAATTGTCGATGGTATTGAAGAAGGAAGATATGCTTATGACAATTTTAGAAAAGTTACTTATTTACTTATCTCAACAGCTATAGCAGAATTATTAATATTTGCAGCAGCGGTATTAATGGGTTCTCCGATCCCTTTATTACCAACTCAAATATTATGGTTAAACTTAGTTACAAATGGTATTCAAGATATTGCATTAGCATTTGAAAAAGGTGAAAAAGAGGCGATGGAAAGAAAACCAAGATCACCAAAAGAAAATATATTCAATGGTCAAATGTTAGAACAAACAATATTATCAGGTGCAGTAATAGCAGTACTGTCTTTAATTATATGGATAGTTGTATACTATGGATTAAATATGAGTTTATATGAATCTAGAGCCACATTATTATTAACGTTATTTATATTACAAAACTTCCACGTTCTTAATTGTCGTTCTGAAAGAAAGTCTTTATTTAAAATACCACTTCTTGATAACAAGGTTCTTATCTATGGATTTTTAGCTCAAATAGTGTTACAATTATTTGCGATGTATACACCATTTATGAATAAAGTATTGTATATTAAACCAATCTCACTTTATTCATGGTTTATCTTATTATTAGTAGGAATTCCTTTAATAGTAATTATGGAAGCATACAAAAAAATGAAAAGTAGGTGACATATGAAAAAAGTAGTAATTGGGATGAGCGGTGGAGTAGATAGCAGTGTTGCTGCTTTACTCCTTAAAAACCAAGGATATGAAGTAATTGGACTATTTATGAGAAACTGGGATAGTACTTTAAATAATGATTATTTAGGTAATCCAACAGTTAATGATGAAATTTGTCCTCAAGAACAAGATTATAATGATGCGAGTGAAGTATGCAAGAAATTAGGCATACCTCTTTATCGTGTCGATTTCATTAAAGAATATTGGGACCATGTTTTTAATTACTTTTTAGAAGAATTAAAAAGAGGTAGAACTCCTAATCCTGATATTATGTGTAATAAATATATTAAATTTGATGCTTTTTATAAAGAGGCTTTAAAATTAGGTGCTGATTATATTGCAACGGGTCACTATGCTAAGATATTAGATAACAAATTATATAAAGCTTATGATAAAAATAAAGATCAATCTTATTTTCTATCTCAAATACCTAGTTCTATTCTTCCTAAGGTATTATTTCCTTTGGGAGATATAGATAAGCAAAAGGTGAGACAAATAGCGCATGAATATGACTTATATACTGCTGATAAAAAAGATTCTACTGGAATTTGCTTTATTGGAGAAAGAAATTTTAAACAATTCTTGAAAAATTATTTACCAAACCAAGCTGGAGATATTATTCATATTGAAAATAATCAAAAATTAGGCAAACACATTGGTTTAATGTACTACACTCTTGGTCAAAGAAAAGGATTAGAAGTAGGGGGCTATGAAGATAAATTATTCGTGGTTAAAAAAGATACTATTAATAATATATTATATGTAGCTTCAGGTGAAGAAAATGACTTTTTAATTAGTGATTCAGCGATTATATCTGATTTAAATTGGTTTATTGAAGAAGAAATAACCAATTGTACAGCTAAATTTAGATATCGCCAAGCAGATCAAGAAGTAATAATTGAAAAACATAATGATGAAGTAATAGTTAAATATCCTAATGGAATTAAAGCAGTAACACCAGGACAAGCATGTGTCTTTTATAAGGATGATTTGTGTTTAGGTGGAGGAATTATTAAAGAAGTATATAAAAAAGGCGTTAAAATAGCATAATTAGTATACTTTTACTTTACGATTGACAATTGACACAGTTATGATAAAATGATAATAGGAGGTTTTGATATGGAGAAGTTAAATACAATTTTACATGAATTAGGAATATCAAAAGTTAATTTGGCAAAATATTTAGGAGTTTCAAGACAAATGATTTATAATTATTTAGAGCTTGATGATATAAGTAAATGGCCAAAAGATAAAAAAGTATTATTATTGAACTTATTAGGAGTTAAAGCTGCTGAAGATATTAATTCAATTAAAGTTACAACAGACTATATTAAAGAAGTTGAAGATAGAATTAAGGCTTTATTAGAGAGCTCTGCTAATGTTGATTATTCTGATAATAATAACTTATTTCAAGGTTTAGATAAGAAAGAAAAAGAATTATTATCTAATATTATTGATTTAATTAAATTAAAATTTGAAGGTGAATCAAAAGAAGATGCTTATCATAGTATGAAATATTTATATAATTTCGTTCAAGCTATGGAATCATCAAAAGAAATTAAATATATCCTAGCTTATGTATCAAAATCAATTGGTATGACTAAACCAACAGAATTTGTCTTTAATCAAGATGAGCAGTATGTTTTCGAGAGTATATTATTCTCAGCGATCAATTTATATGGTGCTAAGGGATATTCGCCAGCTAAAATAGCTGAAGCGAGAAAACGTTTCATCGATAAGATTGAGCAAAGACAAGAAGAAAAATTAGGAAGAACTTTAGAATTAAATGTTGCTAGAGTTCAAGCTTTAAAAGAACTTGGTTATACTGAAGTAACTGATAAAAATTTACAAGAAGTTTTAGCTAAAATAGTTGAAATTCAATCAAGAAAAGTATAATAAAAAGACTATAATTAGTCTTTTTTCTTTTATATATAACTTCGTATAATGTATATTATGTTAACTAGTAAATATTAATTGTTTATCTCTTAATAGATGATAAGTATATCTTCTCTTCTTTAGTTATACGATTAGATTCTTTTATCTTTTGAATAGTTTTATTGTGTAATTTAGTTTCTAATATATTATTTTTCAATAAATATAATATTTTATCTTTAAACTTAAAGTAGCACATTGATAATAACCAAGCGTTTCCCATTAGGATATAGTAGTCACTACTCTTTACTTTGGTTGATATATCGATTATTTGATCTATGTAGTCTTCTTCAATATAGTGACACAATAATAGGATTAGTCCAAATCTTACTTCAAATGGATGATCAGATTTAACTAATTCTTTAATATACTGTATTCCCCTACTTTTTTCTTGTTTAAATATCTTTAAACTATTGGCAACAACGTCATTTGTAGCCCAATTATCGATATACTTAGTATATTTTTTTAAATAATCGATAGTTTCTTCTATATCTAACTTTAGTTCTCCTATTATTATTCCTTGAATAGTTGTTTCTTCATAATAGTGGTGTTTATTTATGGCAAAGAAGCCTTTATAATCACCTTTTTTAATTTGTTTGGCAATATTTCTTATAAAGGGAATATTATTGCCGATTACTTCACTTTTAGTGTTTAGTAGTCTAGTGTTAAATGTTTTATATTCTTGATTGACATTTTCTTTTAAGTGGTTAATGAATAGTTGATAGTTTTGTTCATTCCAAGTTATATTTTCTAAGTTCATATTATTTTTCCTTACTGTGTGGATGGAAATCGTTGTAATTTTTCTTTAATTTTTCTTTGGAAACATGAGTGTATATTTGTGTGCTAGATATATCTGAGTGTCCCAATAACTCTTGAATGCTTCTTAAGTCTGCTCCATAGTTTAGTAAGTGTGTTGCAAATGAGTGTCTTAGAGTATGTGGTGAAAATGGTGTATTCATCATTGTTTTTTTAGCTACTTGGTTTAATATTTTAAATATTCCTTGTCTTGTTATTTTATGACCATGATTATTTAAGAATAAGTATTCACTTCCTGGTTTGGCTAAAAATATTCTATAGTTATTAATATATGTTTTTAAGGCTTCCTTTGCATAATCTCCTAGAGGTATGACTCTTTCCTTGTTACCTTTTCCAAACGTTCTTAAAACATCGTTATTTAAGTCTAAATCGTTTAACTTAATATTAATTAATTCACTTACTCTTATTCCTGTTGCGTATAATAATTCAATTATCGCTTTATTGCGATAGTCAAGTTTATCCTTAGGTTCTAAAGATAATAGCTTTTCAATATCAGCAATAGATAACACTTTAGGTATTTTCTTTTCTTTTTTAGGCATAATTAAATCATCTGCTAAATTAATGGTAACCATATTGAATGTTCTTAAGTATTTATAAAAACTTTTGATAGATGATATTAATCTAGATGTAGATGACACTGCTAATTTAGTTTTTGCTATTTCTTTTTTGATGTGATCTTTATTTAAATTATTGATGTCTTCATTTAAGTATATATTAAATATTTTTTTTAAGTCTCTTTCATAAGAAAAGATAGTATTTTCACTATATTTTTTATCGATTCTTAAATAATTTAAAAATTCTTCTATAGCATCTTTTACTATCATACTATCCCTACTCTTTCAACAATATTATATAATTTTCTAAGGCTTCTTTTTTATCAATTGTACCTGATTTAATGGCAATATCCATATCTGATAAAGCATATATTATTTCGATCAATTTATTTTCATCGTAAATTCTTGCCTTTTCTTTTCCTAATTTAACACGATATGGATGAACTTTCAATTCTTTAGCAATCTCATCATTACTAAAATTAGATAATGATTTTATTTGATATATTAATCTTATTTGATTTGCTAAGATCGTTATTATTTTAATGGGGTCTTCTTTGTTTAACAGCTCATAATATGTTTTTAAAGCCTTTTTAGAGTCTTTTAAAACAATATAGTCAATTAACTTGAAGACATCTGTTTCTTCTGGAAAATACATGATTTTTTCAATATCTTTAATTGTTATTTCTTTTTCTTCCCATTTATACATCATAATCTTATCTAATTCATTTTTAATATGATTTAAATCATCACTAGATATTTGATAAATATATTTAAGCGCTATACTATCTATTTTATATTCTTTCAAATACTCTTTAATATAACTAAATTTATCGGTAGATAAGTTACAATTTATTAATTTAGTTTGTTCAGGACAAGTAATTTTTTTAATATCACTTTCATAATCTATTAGAATAAGACATGTAGTTAAACAAGGATCATCTAAATACTCTAATAATTTTTTATCAGGTTTAGCCATTGAAACATTATCTACTACGATTACTTTTGTATGATCAAACAAAGGCATAATATTAGCTTCATCTAAAATTTGATTCATAAGTCCTTCTTCATAATCATAATAGATAATACTGTCTTTAGAAATGTTTAAATCGTTAACAATTTTATCAATTTCAAAAGAAGCATGACTTTTTTCCTTACTTACGACGATGTAATTCATGGTTATACTCCTTTTTAAGTGTATTAAATTTATTGATTAATGATCCTTCTAACGAATCTAAATATTGAAGTTTTTCTAAACCAATAAGCTGCATATTAGTGTTAATATCTTCAATTTTTAAAGCTCTATTAGTTAATTCTTTATGAGTACCTATTTCGTTTAATCTTTCCTTTATAATCTTTAAAACGATACTTTGGTGCTGATTACTAATAAGGGCCATTTGTTCTGATAAAGCTACTTCATCATTAGTTTCTATTATTCTTTGAGCAATGTAATTACCTAAGTCTTCTTTGATTAGATTATAATTTTTATTCATAAAATCACTTAAGCTCATTCTTTTCCAATTTTCATCATATTCAAAACTATAATCAAATGGATACCCATAATGATCATTTTTATGTGCTATAGAGTCAAATAAATCTTCAAATTCACTGTTTGCTTTGTTTAAAGTAAATAATGAATTGTATAGTATTATATCATCTGCTTTTTTTAACAAATCTTCTTTTCCGGTAAAGTTATATTTTTCTATTTCATTTTTTGCTAAAGCTGCCGCATTTATTCTGGCATCATATTCATGATAAGCATAATGATAAAAATAATCATAATTTTCCTTATAATTATTATCATTTTTACAGGCGTTTAAAGCAAAATAAGATTTGTCTATTTTATAACTATGGAGTTTATTTGAGAAACTAGGATTTAATTGTTTTGCATGAGTAAGTTCGTGGAAAAAGGTATTTATTAAATCAAAATTAGCATCGTTAAGACCCGAATTTAAAATTTCCTTATAATATTCTTGTAAATTTATATAAATATAGTGTTTGCCTTTGGAAGTCAATATAGACCCCCTACTGTTTTTAATAATCCCTATTCGATGGTTTTTTTCTTGTACAGATAATCCTTGTGACCATTCAAATTTATGATTAAAATGAGATAACGAAGGAAAGAAAGATAAATCAATTTTTTTAGCAAAAGAATTCTCATATTTATATTTTAGATAGTTTATATACCATTTACACTCAATTGGCATAGTATATGCAAGTATTGTTTCTATCTTCTTTTTTAACTGATGAGCATAGATCATATTGTTTTCGTTTAACATATTAATATGTTTTTTGAAGTATTTTTCTGGATTAAAGTTGTTTTTTATTTTACCTAGAATGGTATTATAATCTCTTTTTAAAATAGGCATCAATAAAAATTCATATTTTTCTTTTGAAGAAGCTAATTCAATTAAAATAGGATCATTATATAAATCCGTAACATTGTTTAGATATTCTTCTATTTCATAAGGACTAAAAGATCCTATTTTATTATTTTTTATTTTTTTTAATATATCCATGAACTTCTCCATTTCTAATAATTATATTAACATATTTTAAGTTTTTTTGCTATAAAAGTATTGCAAACAAGTATGTAATTTGCTATTATTATAGTGCATGTTTATGGCGATGTAGCTCAGTTGGCTAGAGCAACCGGTTCATACCCGGTAGGTCGTGGGTTCGAATCCCTCCGTCGCTACCATGTATATAATAAATCACTTAGGTGATTTTTTTTGTATAAAAAAACAGAGATATCTCTGTTTTTAATATTGCTCTACTAAAATTTGATAGAATGCTTGTTCATGATCACAAACCGGACATATTTCAGGAGCTTGTTTTCCATAATGAACATTACCACAGTTTCTACATATCCAAATCATTTCGTCTTCTTTTTCAAAAACTTTATTTTCTTTAACTAAATTATATAGATGTTGGTATCTTTCTTCATGTTCTTTTTCAATTTTAGCTACTCCTAAAAATAGTTCTGCTATTTTATCAAATCCTTCTTCTTTAGCATCTTTAGCAAAGTCAACATACATTTGAGTGTGTTCATAGTTTTCACCATCAATACAATCTTGTAAATTATCAAGTGTATGTGGAACTTTACCACCCTTTAATAATTTAAACCATATTTTAGCGTGTTCTTTTTCATTTAGAGCCGTTTTGTCGAATATCTCAGCTATTTGCTCATATCCATCTTTTTTAGCTCTAGAAGCGAAGAAAAGGTACTTTATAAAAGCTTCGGCTTCTCCTCTAAATGCTTCATGTAAGTTTTTTTCTGTTTTAGTGTTTTTTATTTCCATTTTATTCTCCTCCTAGTATAATTATAACATAATTAGTTAGCCATAAATTCTTTATACGCTTTTAAAACTTTTTTAGAAGGACCATACATTTTAATTTTACCTTCATCTAACCATAGTATTTCATTACAAAGTTCATCTAAAGTATCAATATTATGTGAAACAATAACAACCGTTCTATGTTTATCACTTATCAATTCTTTCATCTTGTTATAACTTTTTTCTTTGAATTTTGCATCACCAACGCTTAATACTTCATCAATTAACATGATATCTGTTTTTAAGATAGCAGTTACTGAGAAAGCTAATTTAGAATACATACCACTTGAATATGTTTTCACAGGTTTATGAATAAAGTCTTTTAATTCTGAAAACTCTACTATTTCTTTATATTTAGCTTTAATTTCTGCTTCACTAAAACCTAATAACATTCCTGATAAATATATATTTTCATGCCCGGTTAGTTTAGGTTGGAACCCTACTCCAATAGATAATAGCGAAACGTTATTTCCGTGTAGATCAATTGTTCCTTTATCAGGAGAAAATATTCCTGCAATTGCTCTTAGCATAGTTGATTTACCACTACCATTTTTTCCGATGATTCCCAATATTTTACCTTTTTGAAGTTCGAAACTTACTCCTCTTAACGCTTCAAAAGTTTCTGCTTTACTTGTTCTAAATGATAGTAAAGCTTTTTTTACTGAAAACTTTTTCAAACCCTTATAAGTGATTCTTAGATCTTTAACTGTAAGGGCTATTTCTCTTTTTTTCATTAAATCACCTTCGCATAACTATTTTCGTGTTTATGGATTATATTAATACCAATCATAGTTAACAATAAACCTATAATTAGCCAAATAAATAACCATAAGTAATCAGGATTACTACCATTAATCAATATTTTTCTAAATGAATCAATGACTAAAGCCGCTGGATTAAAATTTAAAAAATATGAATTATATGGCACAGGAAGTCTTGTTCCTATAGAATAAAATATTCCTGATAAATAAAACATTAATTTTAAAACTATATTCATTAAATTAGCCAAGTCTTCTACAAAAATACCAAAATGCAATAATATACTAGATATTCCAAAAGTAATAACATATAAAACTATTAATATTGGTAAAAATTGAAAAATAGTCCATGAAAATGGTATTTGCATAACTATCATCATTAATATTATTAATGCAAATGATATACTCATCTTAAACAATAATACAAATGATTTTGAAATTATTAATATGTATTTAGGCAAATATATTTTAGAAACAATATTTCTATTATTATTAACTATTTTGACACTACTTGTAATCATAGAATTAAAGAAATTCCACGTTGTTAAACCAATTAATACAAATACCGGGAAATATTGTTCATTACTCCTAAAAACAATTGTAACTATAAACGTATAAATCATCATGAAAGCAAGCGGATCTAATATCCACCAAAGCCAATTCAAATAAGAACCAGCCACCTCGCTTTTAAGTTCGCTTTTAGCGCTATAAATCGCATAACTATAATATTTTTTAACATTATCTATAAATTTTTTCATTTTATCACCTTATATATTCTAACATAATTATTATTCTTTATCTAACTTTAATATTTCTTCATATACTCGTTTACAATTATTTCTGTCAGTATATGCAAAAGTATTATCTACCCTATCAATATACTTATCTTCCATCTTAAAATTATTATTAATATAATATTCAACTTTATCGACGACTTCATCTACAGTTGTTAATACATCACCAAATGCATCTCTTTCATGGTCGAAATTACCCTTTTTATAGTGGCTATCAAAAAAAATGTCTTTATCAAATTGAAAGAAAATTTCTGGTTTCTTCAAATATGCAAAGTCGAAAAAAACACTTGAATAATCAGTTATTAATAACTTAGATTCCGCAAAAATCTTAGAGTATACGGTTTCGCATGATTTAATTATTTTTATATCATCATTATTAAAAATTTCAAAGTGATCATAATATTCATCCATGGCAGGATGTAAAACAAAAATGATTTTAATATCACTTTTAATTAAAAGTGATTTCAATTTTTCGCTTTTCAATAATGAAGAAAAGTTTTTATAATAATTAGTAAGTTCGAAGTTTTTTAATTTAGAATGCTGTCCATTTGGAAGAATTGGTCCGCTTAATTCTTTTCTCCAAGTTGGAATAATTGTTATTATATTTTTGGGATTATTAATCAAAAAATCGAACCTAGGTAAGCCAGTTAATATTATTTCTTTATTGAAATACAGATATTTTTCTTGAGAAATTTCGTCTAATTCACCTCTTGTCGAGACTACAAATCTATCTATGTTATGAATATATTTATTTGTTTGAGAAGACAAATCATCTTTTATTATTCCGTGTTGCAACCAAAAAAGTTTATAATTTAATATATCCAGATAATATTTATTATGGGCTTTACTAAAAGGTTTATAGAATAGCGGATGGATATGCGAGGTAATTATCATTTTAGAATTGACGTATAAAAATTTATGAATAAAACTATTTTTCGCGATTACTTTACCATATTTTTTAAGTCTAAGATAATCTGGACTTTCTTTTGAAATTACAAAGAAATAATTTTTCTTTTCTTTATTGCTTAATTTACTAATATATTTAAATATGGCTTCACCATTATCTCCAGCAACGTTAGGACGATCCATTATTAAAATATATTTTTTTCTTTTTGAATTTAACAATCTAAAGAATGTCCTCTTTTTATATTTTTTCCAAATCTTAATAAAGGAAACGATATTGTATTTAATTTGACTGCGGGGACCTCTTTTAATAATTAATACGCCCTTCTTAAAAATAACAGAATATTTATTATTAAATAGAAATAAATTTTGATTTTTCAAGTGAAAAACACAACTTTCCGAAAAATTAACTCTTTTAATATGCTGATCATTAGAATTCATTTGAAAATAAAAATCCAAATTTTCCGCTTTAGATATATCAACTTCATAAAATAATATGGTAGTTTTGGAAAGAAAAACTTCCCCCCTTTTCAAATCATAAGGAGAATTAGTTTTTATCTTCTTATACGGTTTGAAGCGATTATTAAAATTATCTTTTATTATTAACTCAATGTTTTCTATTTCGAAATCATGATATATTAGTTCTATAAAAAGAATATTATTTTTTAAATTAACTTTTCTAACATCAATTTTTGCTTTGGACATGTTGCCTAACGCTAGACTTTTTTCGGGAGTAGTATATAGGACATTCAATTTTTCATCGAGCTCTAATTTTATATTCGGGGATACGAAATTTAATATCATCAACTTTTCTTCTAAACTTTCACACCAAAATAAATCAGAAATAACACGGTCTATTCCAATGCTTAAAATAAAATTTTTAAATATGTTTAGTATACTGTTATATTCATTAATGTCTGAAAAATTTTTCTTTTCAATATTTTTGATATCATTTTTAATAAAATAAATTTCCATTTCTCTCAAAAACAAATAATCAAACTGTAAATCTTCTATTTTTTGAATAAATTTAATCGTTGTTCTTATAGTTTGCGGTTTTTTAGAACCGGATGAAACAATAGAACTATTATCATTTCTTTGGCGATAGTTATATTTAACTTCATTTTCACAAACAAAACCGAATTTTGGATTTTTCAAATATAATTTTAAATTAAAATCTGCATCTTCAGCATGACTAAATGACTCATCAAACATTAATTTTTCAATTTTTGATTTTTTATAAAAAGATGCCGCTGAAGATAAAACAAAGTTATGCGGTTCTTCTCTCAAATCCACTATTCTATTTTTATTTCCAAAATCTTTATATTTACCATGTAATCCTTTTTTTGCTTCAAAAAAATAAAGCGGTAACGTTACAAAATCTATACTCTCCCAATGCTTCTTCATAAAACTATATACTTCCTTAAAAGTATCTTTAGGGAAAGTATCATCGGGGTCTAAAAAATTAATGATTTCACCTTCAGCGAATTTTATTCCCAAATTTCTTGCCGAGCTTTGTCCGCCATTTGTTTTAAATTTATAAAGTATATTGTTGGGATATAATTTTTCATATTTTAAACATATTTCTTCACAATTATCTGTGCTTCCATCATTAACTAAAATTATTTGAACGTCTCTTTCAAAATTCAATGTTTGATTAATTATACTACTTATTGATTCTTCTAACCACTTTTCTACATTATATATAGCCATTACGACAGAAAATTTATATTTATATTGCATGTATATACTCCTTTTTTAAAATATTATTGCTAATTAATTATAACATATTATATAGTTATTTTTAATATAAAAAAGATATTACTTTTATTTTGTAATACCTTTTTCTTTATAGAAATATGAGATTATTTTTGAAAATTCATAAATTATATATTCACTTTTGTTTATAGCATAGCTCTTACCTATAGCTTTTGTTCCAATTGTAAGCGCTGCAATGATAGAAGTGATAGTTAATGTGGTTAGTATTAGATTAGTTCCTAGTGTTTCTGATAGTTTGATTGCAATTGTAACTCCTGCTGATCCAGATATAATACCACTGATGTCCCCTATTACATCGTTACAAAAAGATGATACTTTAGGAGCGTTTCGTATAAGTTTGATTGCCATTTTAGATCCTCGGACCCTTTTTGAAGCCATTGAATGAAATGGTTTTTCTTCTGTGGATGCTATTGCTACTCCAATCATATCAAATAAGGCCCCTATAAAAATAAATATTAATACAACTATTACTCCTATAAAACCAGATACATTAGTTATTAATAGTTCACTAGATGTAGCAAATATTATTGATATAATGAATGCTAAAATAATTATTTTAGTAACCCACTTGTAGTCTACAGTTGCCGTTTTTGGTTGTTTTTTTAGTCTTGTTTCCAATTTAACTTTATATTTTTTATCTTTTGTCATTTTGTTCTCCTAAACAAATTATAGCATAATAATTAAATTTCAATATATAATTTAATGTGGTTGTATAAATATTTATAGTACAAATATTTATATATTTTAGATAAAGTGTATGCGACTAATATTCCAAAAATAAAAGATATTATCCAAACTTTAAAAACAGGTTCATAGTTTTTATTTAAAAGACTATTGTTAAATATAAAATAATCAATAATCCCAATTGAGTATCCGGAAACAATATATAATTCTAAAGTTGGTAAGTTTATTTTAATCTTTTTCATTTTTTTGAACATATTATATAATAGTATAAATTCAAAGAAAGTCAATGTAATAACGTGAGGACTAAAATACTGATAGAAATAATTGTAAATATATTCATTTTTATTTAATCCCGGAGATAAAATCATATATAAATAAAAACTGATTATAATATATATAAAACTTAGAATTAAAAATTTTAAATTATTCATTTTTAATAACTTTGGAATTAAAAAATATCCCATGAATACAAACGGTAAATATTCCAAAACAGTTAGTGGATATGGCATGAAACCAGTGTGAGAGTTATTAGCGAAGGTTAATAGTATAGAAATTGGTAAAAAAGCCAAAAACATAAATTTAATTTTATTTATATCAACATTGAAAAACTTTAATATCATTAAAATGAAAGGTACAAGTACATATGTAAATAAAAACCAAGGCGAAAAATAATTTATAACCAAAATATCATAATGATTCAAAATGTATTGTATCCCTTTTAAAAGTATCAAAAATATGATTGATTCAATTGCAAAATAAAAGAATTTATTTAGAAAGTATTTGTAATCCTTTTCAAAGTATTTAGATATCAATCCATAACCGGTTATAATAAATAAAATGTTTATTGAAGGTCTTAAAAGTAGTTCTATTAAATTATATATTATCGGAAAAGTTTCACTTGAATTCACTCTGAAATTAAGTAGAATATGAATTCCAAAAACAAAGAAAAGCATTAAAAATTTTATATTATTCGTTATTCGTTTTTCCATAAATCACCACAAACAAATTATAGCACAAAAAAAGAGAATAATCTCTCTTGTAAATTAATGGCCTTAATTTAATAAACTTTACGTCTTAGGTCAAGTAGGATTTCCCTAGTTTTTACTTATCGTTACCAATATAGCGGTTCCCCTTTAAAAAAACTAATACTCACGTATGACTTGATTGCCACTTAGTACGCACTACAATCTTAAATTAAATACACTCTAGGAGTTTTCCTCGACATAATCTATTGTTAATTCTTTTTTGCAAGTACAGTTTCAATTCGCGATTCCAATAAAATCTAGCTAAAATTTTAAAGGATTGTTCAAATATTCCCATACACTCACTCAAGACAAGCTACACTACTCATAGCGTTAACCACAAAGTAGGTTCTTCCTAGGTCGTAATGAGTCACAACGATGTGATAAAGTCCTGCTCACTACAAATCTAGGTCTCCACGGATAGTGGGTCGTTGTCGTATGCCATTACGAGCGCCCATTAACCTTTCTTCCAGCATCCACCCCAAACTGGGCGTAAGAAGCAAACACAAGAAGTTTCACAGATGTGCCCTTTAGTGGATTTTTAGCCCCACCTTCACAATAAATTTAATGACTAGAATAATGTGCCATTAATTTATGTATATATATTATCATATTTTCGCTATTTTTTCAAATGCACAAAAAAATAGAGATGACTCTATTTTTTTTACAAACTTGTTAAAATCTAAAATATATAAACGGATTGTACGACGATGTCAACAATTTAGCAATACACATTAAAAAAATAAAAATTAAACTCGTGTTGTAAAGCAAAATGAAAAATTGATTTTCTTTATTTTTATCAATGATATTTTTTATTAATGGTGTAGATAAAATAATAGCTGGGATAAAATATATAAAACTATTAGTTATGTTTAAATTTTCCATATAAAAATAAAGCGATTCATTTTTATTAATAAAAAACATGCCTTTTAAATAAGTGAAAACGAGAGACATATCTTCTAATCTAAATATAACCCACCCTATTATAATTAGAATGATTGAGTAAAAATGAGAAAAGAAATTTGGTATCAATTGCAATATTTTTATTATGAAATATTTTTCTAAAATCAATATTGTTCCAAAATAAAGCCCCCAAATTACAAAGTTCCAACTAGCACCGTGCCACAAACCCGTTATTAACCAAACAACAAATATATTTCTATACCACTTAAATTGAGAAACTTTATTTCCACCCATAGGTATATATAAATAATCTCTAAACCATGTCGATAGTGAAATGTGCCATCTTCTCCAAAAATCTGTAATGTTTTTTGCTATATATGGATAATTGAAGTTCTCTAAAAAATTAAAACCGAACATTTTTCCTAGCCCAATCGCCATATCAGAATAACCTGAAAAATCAAAAAAAATCTGAAAAGAATAAGCGACAATTCCTATCCACAGCCAAAGAGAGCTCATTCTTGAAATATCATTAGACATTATGGTATCTGCAATCAATGCCATATTGTTTGCAATCAATACTTTCTTTCCTAAACCAATTATAAAACGTTTGAAACCTGCCAAAAAATCATCAAGATTTTCACTGCGGTTAACAATTTCATTTTCTACGGTTTCATATCTGACGATGGGTCCAGCAATTAACTGTGGAAATAACGAAACATACATCGCTAAATTTAAAATGTTTTTTTGAGGTTCCACTTTCTTTCTATATACATCGATAACATATGATAATATTTGAAATGTATAGAAACTAATACCGATCGGTAACATAACCTCATTAAACTCTATTTTAAGAGAAAAAATATTATTAATATTTGTTATAAAAAAATTGAAATATTTAAAATAAAATAAAAATCCAACATTAAAAGCAACTGCTAATAGCATCATATGTTTATTAAAATTGCTTCTATGTTTATCCAAAAAAATCGCAATTAAATAGTTAGAAGATATTGATAAAAGCATCAAAAACAAATAAATTGGTTCTCCCCAACTGTAAAAAAATAAACTAAATGTTAATAAAATGAGATTTTTTATTGATCTTTTTTTAAAAATATAATAAAAAAAGATAAGAAGCGGAAGGTAAAAAAAGATGAATACTAAACTACTAAACAACATTATTTTACCTCCAAAATAAATTTTTCATCAAGAATAGCTGTTATGTCAAAGAAAATTAAAACCTCATCTATTTCATTTTTGATTATATAATTATTAATATCAAATTCTTCGTTCATATCTCTACTATAATGTCTAGGATCTATGACGAAGGTTTTATTGAAATGATTTGCAACAAGTGGATTTAAAGCATTAGAAAATGATGATGAGATTATCAAAATATTTTTAAGTTCGTTTCGTTTTGTATCATAAATCAATTCGCCTACATCTCCCCCATAAAAACTCCCATAATGATTTACGCCAACAGTTGAATCATATTTAAAATTATAATATTTGTCGTAATTTCCGTAAGGTTTTAACACACCATTTATATATGTATCGAAATTGAAAAAATTATATTTATATACTCTAAAGTTTTCTTTAAACAGATAGAAAGATTCAGTTCTCGCTCTCGAGCCATCAAAATTTACTTCGAATTCGATTTCTTTAAATGGTTGAATTGCACTAGGAATATCATAAATTCTTATTATTTTTTCATATGCCTTTTGAATGCCAACATGATTTAAATGGTGATCTGTCTTATAATAATATTTTTTATATGTATCCCAATCTTTTATTTCCAATTCATCAATGTTTTCGAAAAAATAATTTTCCACAATATAATCATAAAACTTATCATTTATTTTTTCTTCTGAAAAATCTATGCTATCACTTGAGTTTATGTATAAAAAAGTTGTTGAAGCATTGATTTTAGAAAGTGGCAAAAGAGTTTTAGATAAATCGTTTTTCCTTTTTTCAATATCCAACGGACTCCTTATTAAATAATCGTCACACGAAAAAACATAGGAATTTTTTAAAAATTTCACATATCTATTTTCACACCCAATGATTTTATTTACAACATTACTAAAGTAATATGAAATTGAATTTTCCGAAGATAACATATTCTTTTTTATAGTTTGAGACAAAGGAAATTGATCAGCAATTGCACTCTCTAAATCAGATTGATATTCTCCTTGAAAAAAATCTTCAAATGAAAACGAAGGCAAACTTTTTAAATTTCTATTTTCAATATTACTATATTTTTTGGGTTCTCTGCTTATTAACATGATCGATGATACCACAATTAATACTAACGGTATTATTAATATTAAGTTGCTTATTTTCTTTATTAATTGATCTAAACGCATCTCTCTTCTCCTTTTTTGAGTAATAATAATATTATATAAAAATACACGTGAGATACTAGTACCTGTCAAGTACACACTAAATAAAAAACTATTTTATGTGTATTGTTCAGGAGTTAGATATCCTAAACATTTTTGAATACGTTGAGTGTTATACCATTCAATGTATTTTTTTATTTCTTTTTTTGTTTCTT
>JAUVZX010000006.1 GCA_030602345.1 Bacilli bacterium | reverse complement strand
TCCTTTATTTGCCATATAAAAATAGCATCTCCTTTCTGAGATACTATTTTATATCAACTGTCCTTTTTTATAAAGTGTCCTAAATGGGGTTCACTTCAAATATATCTTTTTTTATTTGCTAGTCAATCTATATAAATTAATAGAAGGATGATTAAATAATCTAAAATCGACAGTAGATGTTCCTACTCCTCCAGAAATATAAAGAGGGAAATCTCCAATAAGATAAAATTGGTCATGATATTTTTGTGCTTTTGGTGGTAGAATCAAAGGCCCAATTAAAGGTAATCTCACTTGACCATAGTGCGAATGGCCTGCAAAGGCAATATCAAAATTACTTAAGTTTACTTGATCTATGAAATCTGGTTCATGAAGCAACAAAATATTATAACTAGTTTCATTTTCTTCTTTAAAAACTAAAAAATCATTTAATTTGTCTTCTATACTTGTTGTATTTAGAATATTACTACTTAAACCTACTATTGCTAAAGGTACACTTGATTGATGATAAATTAACTCAAATGAATCATCAATATTTTTAAAATTTGTTTTTTTAACTAAATCATAATAATAAGGATGAACCAAATCATGATTTCCTGAAATTATATAGTTTCCAAGATTGCTTTTAAATTTATTCAAAATAGTTACTAATTGTTCTCTTTGTTCGCTGTTTAAAGTGCGATCTCTGTCTAATAGATCACCAGTTATTATAATCATATCTGGATTTAACTTATTTACTTTTGAAACTATTTCTTCAAGTTCCTTTTCTTTTACTATTCTTCCATAGTGTATATCGGTTAAATGAATTATTTTAAGTCCATATAAATTTTCAGTTATTTTTGGGCTCACAATTTTAAATTCATTAACTCTTAAAGGTTTAGTGCCAATGAATCTTGCATAAACTAATATTATGATAATTATAATAACTAATATAATTATTGTTTTTTTTACTTTCATATTATATAACTCCTGTTAAAAAAATTATTACAGTTGCAAATGTATTATGTATAAAATGAAGAAAAATAGGAACCATAATATTTTTCGATTTTATATAAGAATATGCAAATACAAAACCTGGGATGCTATATGTTAGTAAATAAGGAAGTTCGTTTATAATGTTTTCTCCAGCTATTATATGAATAAAACCAAATACAAAACCAGATAATAAAACATAAATAATATCATTTTTAAAAACTTTTCTTAGTGCTAGTCTAAATATCAATTCTTCTGTTAAAGGGGCCAATATCATGACTGAAATCCCTATTAGTATTGGTGTTTGTTTGATAGCTTCTTCAATTAGATTTTGATTTGCCGGACCATCTTTGACAAATATTTCAATAATATTGGCAACGACAGTCATTATGACTAGCATTATTATCCAATATGGAAAATATGTTTCTATATAATATAATATGTTTTCTTTAAATTTTTTTAGTTCTTTTAATATTTCCTCTTTATATAGAATAAATATGAAGAAAATAGTAATTAGTTCACCTAACATTAAAAACATTCTTTGGGCTGAAATCGATACTTCAACATAGTTATTAATGATTGCTAGAGGTAATGCTACTGATATTGGAGCAATTAATAGCCATACAAAAAAAATCAATACGAATAAGCCTAAGTTTTTAAAAAAT
This sequence comes from Bacilli bacterium, assembly GCA_030602345.1. GTDB lineage: Bacteria > Bacillota_I > Bacilli_A > RF39 > UBA660 > JAUVZX01. The sequence continues at coordinate 41,111 of JAUVZX010000006.1, read as the reverse complement.
GTTTTCATATTATCACCTCTTTAATTATATCAAATATATTATAAATAAAAAACTTTTATTTTATGGTTTATTATGGTATAATTATCAAAGAAAGAGTGGGCCAAACCCGCTCTTTAATGTAGATGAGGTAAAATATGGAAAAAGTAAGACAATTAATAGAACAACCTATCAATGAATTAGGATACATATTAGATGATGTTAGTCTAATAAAAGAAAGCGGTAATCTTTTTTTACGAGTTGTTATTGATAAAAATGGTTTAGTTGATATTGAAGACTGCATTAAAGTAAGTCACGCAATTAATCCAATCTTGGATAAAGAAGATCCAGTCAAAGAAACATATGTTTTAGATGTTTGTTCGAAAGAGAAAGGGGAATAAAATGGATAGTAAAGCGTTTAAACTTGCGGTAGATAATTTAATTAAAGAAAAAAATATTAAAGAAGATATTATTTATGATGCAATGACTTTAGCATTAACATCAGCATACAAAAAAAATTATAACTCACTAACGAATGTAAGAGTTGAAATTAATCGTGAAACAGGAGATATAAAAGTTTTTTCTGTTAAAACAGTAGTAGACAAAGATTATGTAGAAGAGGATTTGGAAAATCCAATTTTCCCAATTACTCTGAAAGAAGCTAAGGCAATTGTGCCAGATATTAAAATTGGTGAAACTATTGAGGAAGAAGTAACTCCATATGATTTTGGAAGAGTTGCAGCTTCAACAGCAAAACAAGTTGTTGTTCAAAAAATTAAAGAAGCTGAAAGAAATTCAATTATAGAAGAATTTACTGAAAAAGAGAATGAATTATTAGTTGGATTAGTTTCAATGGAAGATGCTAGAAATTACTATATAGATTTGGGTAGAGCACAAGGAGTTCTTCCAAAAACTGAAATAATTCCTGATGAAAAAATCGTTATGAATTCAAATATTAAGGTATATGTTTCTAAAGTTGAAATGAACGTTAAAGGACCACTTATTCTTCTGTCAAGAACTCACTATAATTTTGTTAAAAGATTATTTGAACTTGAAATACCTGAAGTTAATGATGGTACAATTATGGTTCACGGTGTTGCTAGAGAAGCTGGCTTTAGAAGTAAAGTAGCAGTTTACTCAGAAAATCCAAGAGTCGATGCAATTGGTTCTTGTATTGGTGAAAGAGGAATTAGAATCGCTAACATCTTAAAAGAATTAAGTGGTGAAAAAGTCGATGTTATTCCTTATAGTGCAGATCCGGTTGAATTCATTAAAAATGCATTAAGTCCTGCAAAAGATGTATATGTTATTATTATGGATGAAAAAAATAAAGAAGCATTAGTTGTAGTTAACGAAGAAAATTTATCATTAGCAATTGGTAAAAAAGGAGCAAACATAAGGCTTGCTTCAAGACTTGTTAGGTATAAATTAGATGTTAAAACATATGAACAAGCTAGAGAAATTGGTATTAATTTAATCGAAAGTAGGTAGTGTATGAAAGTTAAAAAAGTTCCATTGAGAAGTTGTATTGTAACTAAAGAGAGACTTGAAAAAAAAGATTTAATTAGAGTTGTTAAAACAAAAGAACAAGAAGTTTTAGTAGATTTAACAGGTAAAGTAAATGGTCGAGGAGCATATTTAAAAAAAGATTTATTAGTCTTTGAAAAAGCTAAAAAATCAAATGTTCTATCTAGGCACTTAGAAATACAAGTTCCCGATGCAATCTATGAAGAATTAAACAACCTATTAAAATAAAAAGAAAGAGGTGATATTTATGATGACAGTCATTGAATACGCACAAGAAATAGACAAGAAAGTAGACGATTTAATTAGAATATGTAAGTCATTAAATATCTTTGTCAATAAAGAGGATGATTTACTTAGTGAAGAAGATATAATCGAATTAGATAACTTCTTATTAACATATGAAGAAGATGAAAAATATGAGAATAAGGCTAATGAAATAATTAAAGATAAAAGCATGTCTATCGATAATACTCAAAACAAGGAAAAATTAAAGAAGAAACCTGATTTTTCTAAACCGGTTATTAAAAAAGATTTGGTTGATAAGAAAAAAGAAATGTACAAAAACAAAGAAAAATTAATGGTTAATGCTGAAAATGAATCAATTGTTTTATATAAAGAAAATATGACAATTGGTGAATTGGCTACAGCTTTAAATGTTGCATCTTCTGAAATAATTAAAAAACTATTTTTATTAGGAATTATGTCTAATATTAATAGTGTTGTTACTTATGAACAGGCTGAATTATTAGTTATTGATTATAATAAAGAATTAAAAAAAGAAGAAACGGCTGACGTTAAAAACTTTGAAGAATATGAAGTTGTAGATAATGAAGCTAATTTAGTTGAAAGACCGCCAGTTGTTACTATCATGGGACATGTTGACCATGGGAAGACTACTTTGTTGGATACTTTAAGAAATACTAATGTTACTGCGCAAGAAGCAGGAGGAATTACTCAAGCAATAAGTGCTTATCAGGTAGAAAAGAATGGTAAAAAAATAACTTTTATTGATACTCCTGGACATGCTGCTTTTACTGAAATGAGAGCAAGAGGTGCCAGTGTAACGGATATAGTTATTATTATTGTTGCAGCAGATGATGGTGTTATGCCACAAACAAAAGAGGCAATAGATCATGCTAAAGCAGCAGGAGTACCAATAGTAGTAGCAATCAATAAAATTGATAAACCAGGCGCAAATATCGAAAGAATAATGACTGAATTAAGTGAATATGGTTTAATGCCTGATACTTGGGGTGGAGAAACTCTTTATTCACAAATTTCGGCATTAACTGGTGAAGGATTAGATGATCTTCTTTCAAATATTTTATTAATTTCAGAAATGAATAATTATAGATCAAATCCAAATCGTTATGCAATAGGTACTGTTATTGAATCTAGGCTTGATAAACATGTTGGTCCAATCGTTACTCTATTAATTCAAAACGGAACGTTAAGATTGGGTGATCCAATTGTAGTTGGGCATGTATTTGGTAAAGTTAGAACTTTAAAAAATAATTTAGGAACGGAAATAACTCACGCATCACCATCGCAACCAGTTGAAATTACAGGATTAAGCGAAGTTCCTGTTGCAGGAGACCGCTTTATGGCTTTTGAAACGGAAAAAGAAGCTAGATCAATCGCGGAATTTAGAAAAGAAAAATATAAAACTAATAATCGCATAACTAAAGACAGTGTTACTTTAGATGAATTATTTTCTAAAATTCAAGAAGGATATAAAGAAGTCAATGTCATAGTTAAAACTGATGTTCATGGTAGTAGTGAAGCAGTTAAGAGTATGTTAACACAACTTAATATTGATGGAGTCAAGATTAATGTTTTAAGAAGTACAGTTGGTAATATTACTGAAAGTGATGTAGTATTGGCCAAAGCTTCATCAGCAATCATAATTGGGTTTAATTTAAAAGTTAATGCTCAAATTAAAGAATATGCTAAAACAAGTGGTGTTGAAATAAGAACATATGAAATCATTTATAAAATAGTAGAAGATATGGAAGCAGCCATGAAAGGCATGTTAGATCCAGTTTATGAAGAAAAAATGTTAGGAACAGCAATTGTTAGACAGATATTTAAATTTTCAAAAGTAGGATCAATTGCAGGGAGTTATGTTACGGATGGTTCTATCAAGCATACTGCTAAAGCAAGAGTTTTAAGAGCTGATAAAGTTGTATATGAAGGATCAATCAATACGCTTCAAAGAGAAAAAGAAACCGTTAAAGAGGTTAAAAAAGGATTTGAATGTGGTATTACTTTAGTAGATTTCAATGAATTGCAAGTCGATGACATTATTCAAGCTTACGAAATGGTGCAAGTTAAATGAATATAGTTAAATTAGAGAGAATAAATAATATTCTTCAAAGAGAAATAAGCTACATTATTCAATTTTTAGTAAAAGATAAGAATTTAAGATTTGTAGTATTAACTGCAGTTAATACTACAAATGATTTATCTTTTTCTAAAGTATATTTTAGAGTTTTAGATGAATCAAAAAAAGATGAAATAGTTTCATCTTTAAATAAAGCGAGTAAGTTTATTAAAAGTCAGTTATATGATCGTGTAGACATGAGACATATTCCGGAGTTGAGATTTACTTATGATGAATCTATTGATTACGGAAATAAGATTGAAAAAATATTAGAAGATTTAAATAAATAAAAAAAACCACATTTGTGGTTTTTTTATTATCTATTATAGAATTCAACTATTAATGCTTCATTTATGTCTTGATTCAATTCAGAACGTAAAGGATATCTTACAAAAGTTCCTTCAAGTTTAGTTTCATCAAAAGTAACAAAATCAACACGGCTAGTTCTTCCTTCAAGAGCTACTTTAATAGCTGGATGTGTTTTAGCATTTTCTTTAACTGCTATAACATCACCAGGTGTAGCACGATATGAAGCAATATCAACTTTTTTACCATTAACAGTAATATGTCCATGGTTAACTAATTGTCTAGCGCCACGTCTTGTATTAGCAAGACCCATACGATAAACTAAATTATCTAATCTGCTCTCAAGTAGTTTTAAGAAGTCTTCCCCGTGAACACCACGAAGTTTACCAGCTTCTTGAAAAGTTTTCTTAAATTGTCTTTCAGTTAATCCATACATAAATCTAACTTTTTGTTTTTCTTTTAATTGAATCCCATAGTTAGATAATTTCTTAGCTCTAGCTTGTCCATGTTGCCCTGGAGCATAAGGACGTTTAACTAATTCTTTTCCTGTTTCCAAGATAGAAAAGCCAAGTCTTCTAGATTTACGAAAATCTGAACCAGTATATCTACTCATTTTTTTACCTCCTTTGTATTTTTGCATATTCAAAGGTTATTTGCCAAAACCTGGGGTGTTTATTTAATATATTCGCTATGCAGCAAAGTTACTAATATCCCTATAGGTAATAAACACATCACATTTTTCAAATAATGCTGCTTTAACTACGCAATAATAATTATAGTGTTTTTAAGCAAAATAGTCAAGTAAAACCATAATTAATAATATATATTATTTAAAAAAAATAATAAATATGGTATCATAATAATGCGAGGTGTTTTAGATGGATATGACAATTATAACTACATTAATAATCGCAATTCTTATTTCCATTATTTTGTTTGCAATAATGTTATTTTTTGTCTTTAAATCTAATAAAAATAAACTTAAGCAAAATATAGAAAAAGTAAACTATGAAAAAAATTTAATTGATGGAAGTTCGATTGTATCAGAACTTTCTAAAATAGAGGCCTTTTTAAATAATGAGAAAATGCAACAAAAATATGATGATTGGAAACATCGTTTAGATGTTTTAAAGAGTGATAAAGTTCCAGTTCTAAATGATATGATTTTAGATACTGAATTTGCACTTACTAAATCAAATTATAAAAGTACAATCCATAAATTGGCTAAATTAGAGTTAGAGCTATATAAAGTTCGCGCTAATTCTGATCTTTTATTAAAAGAAATAAAAGAAATAACAACTAATGATGAAAAAAACAGAGCAATAATAACAACTTTAAAAACGAAATATAGAACTTTATATGATAAGTTTAATAGTACTAAATCTGATTATAAAGATATTTCTAAAGTGATTACATTGCAATTTGAAAATATTGCCTACCGTTTTGATGACTTTGAAAGAGCAATGGAGCAAAATGAGTATCAAGAAGTTAATCAAATTATAAAAGCAATTGATGATTTATTGAAACACATGGCTATTGTAATTGAGCAAGTTCCTTCAATATTGTTACTTGCATCTTCAGTATTGCCTAAAAAAATTGAAGATATAGTGGCTCAATATGAACAATTGAAAGAAGAACATTACTCATTAGATTATTTAAATATTGAATACAATGTTTCAGAAACAAAAAAGAAAATAAAAGATATTTTAGATCGTGCCCATGTTCTAGATTTGGAAGACAGTTTATTTGAGTTAAAACTTCTACTTGATTATTTTGAAGGTATATTTGTAGATTTCGATAAAGAAAGAGTTCATCGTAAAACATATCAAGAGAATGTTAAAATATTTGAAAATAAATTATTTAAAATTAATAAATTAATAAACGATTTAATTTATCAAATGTCTGATATTAAACAATTATATAATTTATCTGATTCAGACATTAAAATACTTAATGAAGCAAAAGAAGAAGTTAACGTTTTAAATGATGATTATAATATATTTAAAACACATACTAAAAATAATTCATTTGCTTTCTCTAAAGTAAGTGTTGAAATAGAAAATTTATTAATGCGTTTAAATGCTTTAGAAGATCATTTAACTAGTTCGTTGGAAGCGATTGGAAGTATGAAAGAAGATGAAAAAAGAGCTAGACAACAATTAGAAGAAGTAAAACAAATATTTAAAGATTCTAAAAATAAAATAAGAGAATATAATTTACCAATTATACCTAAAAATTATTATATTGAATTAAACGAAGCACAAGATGCTATTAAAGAAATTAATAAAGAATTAGAAAAAGCACCAATTACAATCAGTATTTTAAATACAAGAGTGGATACAGCTAGAGATTTAGTTTTAAAATTATTTGCTAATACTAAAAATATGCTAAAAACCGCAATGTTTGCTGAGATGGCAATAGTATATGGAAACCGTTATAGGACTATGTATGAAGACGTAGACAAAGGTTTAAACTATGCAGAATTATTATTTTACAAAGGTGATTATCAAAAGTCATTGGAAGTAACAATTAATTCAATTAACAAATTTGAACCTGATATATATAAAAAATTGTTGGATATCTATCAAAAATAAAGTAAGTAATTACTTTATTTTTCTTATTTCTGTGTTATAATATCAATATAATAGGAGATATATATGACGAAAAAAATAGCATATTTGGATTATAAAAATCAAATAATAGAAATAGAAAAAGGTAGTCCTCTTATTACTGTTGCTAAGGAATGTCAAAAGGATTTCGCTTTTGATATTATTGGTGCAAAAGTTGATGGTGAAATAGTCGGATTAGATTTTATTGTTAGCAGAGACAGTAAGGTTGAATTTTATGATAGAAGTTCACAAGAAGGATATAATGTTTATGAAAAAACATTGCATTTTATTTTAGTTGTAGCAGTCAATCGCTTATTTAAAAAAGATGTTTTTATAGAACATTCAATCGATAAAGGTTTTTATTGTGAAATTGAAAATATGAAACTAACGGAAGAAGATGTAAAACTTCTTGAAAATGCGATGAGAGAAATAGTGGAAGAAAATCAGATCATCGAGAAAGTTAGTGTTAGTAGATTAGATGCGATTCAACATTATAAAGAAAAGAAGCAATTTGATAAAGTTAAATTATTGAAATATATTAGCAATACTTTTGTAAACTTACATCTTTTAGCTGGAATCTATGATTTCTTCTTTAGTAATTTAGCTTATACTACAAAAGCAATTGATTGTTTTAAATTAACGTATATTAACGAAAATGGTTTTGTGGTTAGTTTACCAACAATTTATAATCCAAAAGAGACTCCAGAGTATGTTCATCATACTTTAATATTTGATGCATTTATTGATCATATGAAATGGGGCAAATTCTTAAATATTAGCAACGTTTCTGATTTTAATGACGTTGTAGCAACAGGTAAGCATCAAGATTTGGTTAGATTGGCAGAAACTTATTATGAACAACAATTAGCTAGAATAGCAGATAAAATATGCGATGAAAAAGACAAGGTTAAAATTGTTTTAATGTCAGGTCCATCTTCTAGTGGAAAAACAACTACATCTCATAAATTAATGCATTACTTAAATAATTTAGGAGTTAAAACACATCAAATTTCCATAGATGATTATTTTAAAAATAGAACAGAAACTCCAAGAGATGAAAATGGAGAATATGATTTTGAATCTCTTTATGCAATCGATTTAGACTTGTTTAACGAACATATGAGTTTGCTTTTGATGGGAGAAGAAGTTCCTATTCCTGAATATAGTTTTATTAAAGGAATAAAAGAGTATAATGGAAAAACGTTAAAAGTAAATCCAGGAGAAATTATAATTGTTGAGGGTCTTCATGCTTTAAATGAAGAGTTAACAAGTAGCCTAGATAACGGTTGTAAGAAAAAAGTATATATAAGTCCATTAACCCATTTAAATATAGATAATCATAATCATGTATATACTAGTGACTTAAGAAAAATAAGAAGATTAGTTAGAGATTATAAATTTAGAGGATATAGTGCATCTGACACGTTAAAAATGTGGAAGAAAATTAAGAAGGGTGAAGAAAAATATATTTACCCATATCAAGATGCAGCGGATTTCATAGTAAACTCAGCTTTAATATACGAAATATCAGTATTAAAAGTTTATGTAGAACCAATATTGTATACTATAGATTCAGATGATGAGGTTTATCCAGAAGCAAAAAGATTAATTAATCTTTTAAGAAACTTTCTCGCTATTTCTAGTCAATTAGTGCCTAGAGATTCAGTACTAAGAGAATTTATTGGGAGGTATTAGAAAAATGATAAAAGTAGCAATAAACGGATTTGGAAGAATAGGAAGATTAGTTTTTCGACTAATGCAAGATAATCCAAAATTTGAAATAGTAGCAATTAATGATTTAACTGATGCAAAACAGTTAGCGTATTTATTGAAATATGATACTAGTCATAGACTATATGAAAAGAATATAACTCATGGTGATGACTATATTGAAGTAGAAGGTAAAAAAATTAAAATTTTTGCTGAAAAAGATCCAAATAATTTACCTTGGAAAGAGTTAGGCATAGATCAAGTGTTTGAATGCAGTGGTATTTTTACTACTGAAGAAAAAGCTGGTTACCATATCAATGCTGGAGCAAAACAAGTTATTATTTCAGCTCCTGCAAAAGGAAACGTTAAAACAATTGTGTATAACGTAAATGATGACGTTCTCGATGGAACAGAAAAGATAGTAAGTGCAGCTAGTTGTACAACTAATTGTCTAGCACCTATGGTTCATTTATTAGAAAAAGAATACGGAATAGTAAAAGGTTTCATGACAACTGTACATGCTTATACAAATGATCAAACTATTTTAGATGTTTCTCATCCCAAAGGTATTGAATCAAGAAGGGGTAGAGCTGGAGCAGCGAATATAGTTCCTTCTTCTACAGGAGCAGCGAGTGCAATTGGATTAGTTTTACCTTCATTAAAAGGAAAACTTGACGGAAGCGCATTAAGAGTTCCAACTACAACTGGTTCAGTAGTAGATTTAACAGTAGAACTAAATAAAAGTGTTACTGAAGAAGAAATAAATAAATTATTTAGAAATAATCAAAATGAATCAATTAAATATACTGAAGATCCTATAGTATCTAGTGATATAATTGGAAGCAAACTTGGATGTTTAGTGGATGGATTATTAACCACAGTATTAGATGTCGATGGTAAACAATTAGTCAAAGTTGTTGGTTGGTACGACAATGAAATGGGCTACAGTGCTCAGATGGTTAGAACAGCAATTAAGTTATTTGAATTGAGGAAGTAATCTTCCTTTTTTCTTTTCTTGTAAAAAAGTCATAAATAAGATAAAATTATATTGATAGTAAGGTGTTGAAAATGAAGAAAAAAGCATTTACATTAGTAGAATTATTAGGAATTATTGTCATATTAGGAGTAATTATGTTAGTTGCTGTTCCTGCAACAATTAATTCGTATAAAAATGCCAAATTAAAGGAAGCAGAAGCTTATATAGCTTCTTTGTATGCTGCTTCAGAAATATATATAGAGACCAATATTGATGCATTTGGTCTTTTGAGTGCTACCAACGGAAGAGTAGATATACCAATAAGATTGTTATTAGAAGAAAACTATATTAGAAAACTTGGAGAAAACCCTTATACTGGATCTTTAGTTTCTCCAACAGATACAGTGGTAGCAACAAAGCAAGCGGATGGAACTATTTCTTATATTCTGGAAGAAAGAAATACCGATATTAAGAATTATGTGCAGACTGGGTTAGTTATGCACTATGATTCAAGAATAAATTTTGGAATAGGATATAATCCTAATTCTAATTTATTCAATGATTTAACCGCATTTAGAAGAAGTTCGCGATTAATCAATTTCAATAATAATGCCTCTAGTGGGTTTAATAATGGGTATTTAAGATTTGATGGAACTAATGATCGTCTAGAATTAGATAATAATATAAACTTATCAACAGTTTGGACTTTAGAATTTCATTTAAATTATACTAATCAAAGTAAAACATTTGAATTCTTAGTAGGTACTTCTGACAATTCTGGAGCATTCGGTAAAATATTATTAAGACACAATGGAAATGTTTCGTATAGTTATCCTGTTAACACCTATCATTCACTTGGTGTTACCTCTGCTTCGATAAGTGGTTCTAGAAGAACATTATCTTTTGTTTCTAATGGAGCAAAAGTAGATTTATATGTAAATGGAGTATTGTCTGGAACAAATAATGTGGCAAATGCTCAAATGGCTATTAGAACAATTGGTAACGCTTGGAGTGATAATGCTTGGTTAGCAAGCATGGATTTATATTCAGTAAGGGCATATAATGTAGCACTTAATAGTTCACAAATAAGTGCTAATTATCAAATTGATATTGAAAGGCATAGATAAAATGTTAAATATAAGGGAATATGATTTTAAAAATAAAAAGGTTATCATAAGAGTAGATTTTAATGTACCGATTAAAAATGGTACTATAACTGATACATCTAGAATCGATAAGAGTTTAGAAACAATAAATTTTGTTTTATCTAAAGGTGGAAAGATTATTTTACTTTCTCATTTAGGAAGAGTTAAAACTGAAGAAGATAAACAAAAAAATACTTTGTTGCCAGTTTTTGAATATTTGAAAACTATTTATAAAGATAAAATAGCATTTATAAAATTATCTAATGATGAAGATATTCTTCTTTTGGAAAATACTAGGTGGGAAGATTTAGAAGGCAAGAAAGAAAGCTCTAATAATGTTGATCTATCTAAATATTGGGCTGCTATGGGAGATGTTTTTATAAATGATGCATTTGGAACTTCCCATAGAGCACACGCTTCCAATGTTGGTATAGCTAAAATTTTACCTAGTATGTTTGGTTTTCTTGTTGAAAAAGAAATAGAGTTTTTATCAAAATTAAACAAAATAGAATCAAGACCATATACAATTGTCATGGGCGGAGCAAAAGTAAGTGACAAAATTAAGTTAATAGAAAATTTACTGAAAAAAGCTGATTATATTTTAATTGGTGGCGCTATGGCTAACACTTTTCTAAAAGCCAAAGGATATGATATACGAGAATCTATGTATGAAATAGATTATATCGATTATGCTGCTACTTTAATTAAAGAATATAATAAAAAAATAATATTACCTGTCGATGTCATTTGTGCTTCAAATATTGATAGTGAAGAAATAATTCAATGTGATATAGAAAATATTGATGAAGGATTAAGCATATTTGATATTGGGTATAAGACAGTAAATTTATTTGAAGAATATATCAATAGATCTAGTATAATTTTCATGAATGGACCAATGGGAGTATTTGAAAAAGAACAATTTTCAAAAGGAACTAAGGACATTCTAAAATCAATATCTAATTCGCAATCTATCAGTGTTATAGGTGGTGGTGATAGTGCTGCTGCTGCCAAAAAGTTTGGACTTGAGAGTAAATTTTCTCATGTCTCAACGGGAGGGGGAGCATCACTTGAAATGTTGGAAGGTTCTGACATGCCAGGTATAGATGTAATATTAAATGAAAAACAATAAACTAAACCTTGCTATATTATTTATATTTTCTTTTTTGGTGTTATATTTTACTTTAAGAGAAAACTTCTTTGAAATAATTGATTTTATAATTGGATCAAACTATTTTTATATATTTATTGCACTTATTATGATGCTTATATATTGGTTTTTAAAAGCTTATATATATAACAAAATAATTGCTAAATACACTGCTTGTTATAGTTTGAAAAAATCTTTTAAATTAATTATGTTAACACAATTTTTTAACGCTATAACACCTTTTGCTACCGGGGGACAACCATTAGTAATATTGACTTTGAAAAAAGAAGGATTATCAACTTCCGACAGTGCAAATATAGTTATTCAAGATTTTATAACTTATCAAATAGCTCTTATAATATTAGGAATATTCGCAGTTATATATAACAATATATTTCATGTAATAGACCATAATAACTTGCTTAAAAAGTTAGTTGTGTTAGGTTTTGTAGTAAATTCTTTAGTAATCTTTGTTTTATTCTCAATAGCGTTTGCCAGAAGACTAAATCAATATATTTCTAAAAAACTTATTATTCTATTAAATCACTTAAAATTCGTTAAAGATAAGCAAAAAACGATTGATAAATGGGGAAGTAAAGTTAATCGATTCCATGATGGTGCAATGCTTCTTTTTGAGGATAAAAAAACATTTATCAGTCTCATTTTAATAAATATTTTATCGATGGTTATTCATCATTTGATTCCGATGATTATTTTGTTTGCTTTATATGATTATTCATCATTTACAGCAATTAACACTATTGTGATTGCAACATATATTCAATTAGTAGGTTCATTTATTCCAGTTCCGGGAGCTACTGGAGGAGTGGAATTTGCATTTATTAATTTCTTTAGTAAATATTTAAAAGGGCCACTTCTAAACACAGTTATGTTAATGTGGAGATTTGTAACATACCACTTTGGATTAATTATTGGATCTTATTATTTTGTGAAAAGAGGAAGATAAAATGAAAATAGGATTATTCTCAGATACTTATCCTCCGTTTATAAATGGAGTATCTACAAGTGTATTAATGTTAAAAAGAGCCTTAGAAAAGAAAGGTCACGAAGTATATGTAGTATCAGTTAATGATAATTTATTGTCATATTCATATGACGAAGAAAATAAAATTTTAAAAATGCCAGGAATACCAACAGGTATATATGATTATCGTTTAACATCGATATATCCTATAAGAATAATAAATAAAGTTAGAAAATGGGATTTAGATGTTATTCATTCCCATACGGAGTTTGGAGTAGGAACTTTTGCTAGATTATTTGCTAAACAATTTGATATTCCATTAGTTCATACTTATCATACGATGTATGAAGATTATATTCACTATATAACAGGGAATTATTTCAAAAAACCAGGAACAAAATTAGTAGAATATTTAACTAATTTTTACTGTGATAAAACAGCAGACGAATTAATTGTTCCTTCTTTGAAAACTTATCGTTTATTTAAAGAAAAATATAAATATACAAAAAATATTCATATTGTACCAACAGGTATTGAAATAGATCGTTTTATTCCAAAGAAATATAAACAAAGTGAAATTGATGAATTAAAAGAAGAACTTAATATAAAAGATAAATTTACTCTACTTTTTGTGGGTAGAATTGCTAAAGAAAAAAACATTGATTTTTTACTAAAAAATCATTCTAAATTAATTAAAAAATATCCTTCTATAGTATTACTTATAGTAGGAGATGGACCTGAACTAGAAAAATATAAAAAAGAAGTAATTAAAAAGAAATTAGAAAATAATATTATTTTTACAGGAAGAGTATTATTCGAAAAAATAGGTCTATATTATCAATCTTGTGATGCCTTTGTAACGGCATCATTAAGTGAGACCCAAGGATTAACGGTTATCGAAGCTATGGCAGCCCAAAAACCTGTTTTATGCATTGATGATGAGAATTTTAAAACGGTCATAAAAGATATGGAAAATGGATTAATTTTTAAAAACGTTAAACAATATTTTGAAAAAGTATCTTTATTAATCGAAAATGAAGAACTATATAATCAAATAGTTGAAAATGGTAAAGTAACAGCAATTGAATATTCTTCAAGAGTATTTGCAACTAGAGTTATTGATGTATATAAGCAAGCAATAATTAAAAAAGGAAAAACAAAAGGCATTATGAAAAGAATAATAAAAGAAATAAAAAAGGGGATTAAAAATGGAAAAATTAATAGTATTTAATCATAAGATTTATTTAGATAATAAAAATACTAGTTTATATATCGAAAAAATAAAAGAATATAATAATGATAATTTAATTATATGCCCTGATTTCATAGAATTAAACACCTTTTTAAAGAGTGATTTAAATATTGGTGCTCAAAACTTTTCATCCACTAATCAAGAAGCAGATACTGGAGAAATTTCTTTATCTAAACTATATGGTCTAGGAGTGAAAAATTATATTATAGGTCATAGTGAAAGAGTTAAACACCATGGTGAAAAATTAAATATAATAAATAAAAAATTAAAACTGATTGAGGAAAAAGGAGCAAAAGCGATAGTCTGTGTTGGTGATAAGAAAGACAATATTTTTAGTGAATTTTTGATAATGTATCAATTAAAAAAAATATTCAAAAATATTGTGAATGACAACATTGTAATTGCTTACGAACCTGTATATTCAATTGGAACAGGAAAGATTTTATCAAGAAAAAAAATAGAGCAAAGAATTAAAGTAATTAAAAAATATTTTTTTGATAAAAAGCAAAAAGAAGTAAAAGTTTTATATGGTGGAAGTGTTGATGAAAATAGTATTAAAGAATTATCTATTTCATCATACATAGATGGTTTTCTAATTGGTAAGGCCTCTGCAGACATAAATAAAGCGATTAAATTACTAGAAGTTGTCAAATGACAACTTTTTTATGTATAAAAACGCAGTAATAACTAAATGCAAATTAATTAGAAAAACTTTATTTAAACATCCACACATGGATATTGACATATTTACTTCTTGGAAATCTTTTATAAAAAATAAAAATATTTATAACTATATTATAATCGATCATAAAATTGTGATGAGAAAAAAGATATTAAGAGATATAGTAATAAAAAATCTGAAATCAACAATTATCATTTTAAATGACTGTGACCAAAAATTTAATCATCCTCAAATAAAAACAATTTCTAAAAATGATGATATTATTTCTAAGCTTTCAATGTATTCTTATGAAAAAGTGATTGATAGTACTTTATTAAAGGCAGGCTTTAGTAACAAATTATTAGGATATACATATATTAAAACAGCTCTTCACATTATGATAAATGAAGATGTTAAACACGTTACTAAAGAAATATACCCTTTGATTGCCGAGAAACACAGCACTAATATTAAGTGTGTCGAAAGAAGTATAAGGCACTCTATTGAAAATACTTATTCTAACCTAAAAGTTAAACAAGATACATACTATACTTTTTCAAAAGACAGACCAAGTAATTATATGTATTTAAAATTTTTAAAAAATCAAATTATCGAAGAAAAGAATAACATTAATTTGTTGTAAAACAATAATAATGTTATAATATTTTCAGTGAGGATTTATGGATTTAGAATTAATAAAACAAATATTTACGGACAAAGAAACTTCTAAAAAATGGGATGAATTTTTTTATGATGGAATGCATAAAGATATCTTTAAATATACAAAAGAAGATTATCATGAAGCATTTTTAAATTATTCTAATAAAATAGTAGATGATCTAAAAAAAGAATCTGACAAAATAAAAACCCAATGGCTAATAAATTTTATAAATATATATTTATATGATTTTGCTTTGGAAAATCCTAACTTATTGTATAAATTTGATCTCTTTTATGAAGTTGGGAAATTAAATATAACTGAAGAAGAATATAAAGAAGTAGAGACTACTTTAGACGCTATATCTTTTGAAGATATAATGACTAATCAAATATTAAATGAAAATTTAAAATTGATAGCCGCAGAAATGTTGAAATATGTTTCTTTGTTTGTTGGTAGCGATTTTCCTGTAACCAATTTTATATTAAATGATTCAGCTATGGAAATTTTAGATTATTCTAAAGAAACACAAACGATGGTATTCAGTCCTTCATTTTTAAAAATAATCGATAGGAAACCGTTATTAGGATATAGCCTATTATTAAATGAGTTATATCGCGATAAAAACACAGTTCTTAGTGAGAATGCAGCAAAGGAAAGAGCAGTTTTGAATGCAGTTACTTGTAGTGATTATGAATATTATTTAGAAAATTACATGGCAACAACACCCATTATTCATTTATGCAATGAATCTGTCAGATTCATGACTAATTTTTTGAAAGAGTTTTCTCCCGACAAACTAGATGAATTTAAGAAAATGTATCAAGGTAAAAATGCCTTTGGAAATCTTAGAAAAATAAAAGGTAAAGTTCATGATATAGATGTAATTTTTAATCTGGTTAAAGATAAGTTATTATCTGTAAAGAGATTTGAAGAAATGCTTCAAAAAAATAAAAATTTAATTAAATATTATGAAGTTGACGGCACCAAAAAGGAAATAAAAATAGATTATGATTTCATTGAAAATATAGTTAAACAGATATTCACTGATAAGGAAGTTTATGCTAAGTTTATAAACTTCAAGTCAAATCATGCCTTTTTCGGCGAAAATAATAATAGTGGTCACTACTTACATATGATTTCTAAGTATACTGATAGTTTGTGCTTCGAAAAGAAAAAATTGACAGAAAGTGAAATCAAATGGTTAGTAAATTGTTTGGAGCATATTACTAATACCTTTAATAAAAACAAAACAATAGCTACAGTTTATGAAATATTTAATACTTACGATAAAAAAGAATTTTCTAATTTAGAATCTAAAAAATTGGTTAGCGATGCTTTAGAAAGAATGCAATATAAAGAGAAAGTATTGGCAATTCAAAAATCATTAGATCCTAAAAAACCTAATAAATATACTTCTGAAGAATATAATATAATGTTTATGTTTTTGTCTTCAAATGAAAATAATATTGATTTAAAAGTAATAAGATCTTTTTTTGCTTGCTTTCTAAATGAGACCATAAACATTACTAATGAACATATATTAAAAACATATATTAAAGCTATGGCGGAGAAGTTTTTAGCTAAAAAAGGAATAAGCGTTAAGTGTGCATTTGGTGACTTAGAATCAGCAAAAGGGCAGCACATTCCAACTGCCTCGGGATCAGTTCTTGTTATTGATAAGATGGTAATTAAAGGTAGGGGTAAAGAGGCAGCTTATGCTTTGAGAACTGTTTTTCATGAAATGCGCCATGCTGTTCAAGAACACAAAATTAAAACTGGAGAAATTAATTATTCCGTTTTACAATGGACAAAAGATAAAGTTTTAAGAAGAAAATACGGTAAAAATTATTATGAAGAGAATTATAAGATATATGTTCCAGAAATTGACGCAAGATTAGCTGGCAATATTTACTTAAAAAGATTTTTGAAAGATGTTGCACCTAACTTATTAAGCGAAGAGTTTGAACAAGAACTTGCTAATGATATCGCGAAAGACAATAATTTAAAGTCCACTTTAAATAGAAAAGATGGAGTAAATAAAGAGAATAATTATGTTTCTCCGTTAGATTTATTGTTGGAAGATGAAGTAGTTAATAACCCCGCTTTACTAAATGATTATCCAATTTTAAGAATGGAATATAGAGAAGATGGGAGAAGAAGACAAACTGGAGAAATATATAAAGAATACAAAACTTCAGATGATGAAAAAATTAAAGCTAGTTATTTAAAAGTTATGAAATTTAGAAGTATATCAATTGAAGATATCCCTTCAGATTTAAAATCAATAGCAATTATTCCTTTTGATGATCAACAAGATCTCTCTGAAGTCATAAAGTTATTCAGACAAGTTTTAAAGAGAAATTATATTTTTGAAATAAATAGGCACCACACTAATGGCTATCTAGACGCAATAACTCCTAAAATAATTAATGATTTAGAAAGTATTGAAGCATTTCTAGATTCAAGAGTTATAAATGAAGCTCTAAGAAAAAAACCTTTTAAACATTTAGAACTTATGTATCAATTATTTCTTGAGGATAAAAAAGTTATTCTTAATACTTTAGAATCCAAACAAAAATATAGTCAAACTATGAAAAAATAAAAACGGTTAAAGTCCGTTTTTATTGTAAAAAAGGTTATATTCGTATATAATTATAGTGGTGATTTTTGTGTGGAAAATAGGCGATATTGAGATAAAAAATAGAGTAGTACTAGCTCCTATGGCTAGTATAAGTAATAGTGCTTATCGAACTATTATAAAAGAAATGGGTTGTGGACTTATTTTTGCCGAGATGGTAAGTGATAAGGCAGTTCAATACAAAAATAAAAAAACCATTGATTTACTTTACATGACAGATTATGAAAGACCTATTGCACAACAAATATTTGGAAGCGATATTGAATCATTTAAAACAGCAGCAAAATTTATCGAAGAATTTATGAAGCCAGATATTATCGATATTAATATGGGTTGTCCTGTTCCTAAAGTAGCGCTTAGAGCTCAAGCGGGGAGCGCATTACTTAAACATCCTGAAAAAGTATATGAAATAGTAAAAGAAATTAAAGAAACGGTTAGTGTTCCAGTCACTGTTAAAATTAGAAGTGGTTGGGATGACAAAAGCATTAATGCGATAGAAATAGCAAAACTATGCGAAAAAGCAGGAGCAAGTGCAATTAGTATTCATGCAAGAACAAGGGCACAAGGATATTCAGGAAAAGCAAATTGGGATATTATTAGACAAGTTAAAGCGGCAGTATCTATACCAGTAATTGGTAATGGAGATGTTAGAACTCCACAAGATGCAAAAAGAATGCTCGATGAAACTGGATGTGATGCTGTAATGATCGGAAGAGGAGTTTTAGGTAATCCTTGGTTAATTAAAGATACAATTGAATATTTAGAGAGTAGTAAATTAAATAAAGAAATCACTCTTAAAGAAAAAATAGAAATGTTAAAGAAACATTTTGAATATTTAATTAATACAAAGCCTGATAAATTAGCATTATTAGAAATTAGAAGTCATATCGCATGGTATTTAAAGGGATATCCTAATTTAAAAGAATTTAAACAAGAATTAATGTTTGCAAAAAGTAAAGAACATTTTAATGATGTAATAGAAAGATTTGTGATCGAAAATGATGTTTAAAAGATTAATCGCATATATTTTAGACTTATCAGTTATTTCATTATTAATTAGTTATATTACTGGGTTATTTATCGATAATGATAAAATAATTAATTTAGATAATAATTTATCTAGTTTGTCAGAAAGCTTTTTAGTTGAGGAGATAGGATTTTTAGAATATATAAATAATAGTTTTAAAATATTTTATGAAATCGATAGTTTAAGATTAATATTTATTGTTATGGCATTATCATTTAGTATAATTTATTTTATATTTATTCCCTATTATATGAATGGGCAAACAATATTTAAGTCTATATTAAATTTGAGAATAGTTTCTTATAATAAACTAAGTTTATTTTCATTATTTAAAAGAGAGTTTTTTAAATCGGGAATACTATATTATTTATTGTTAATTATGAGTGTAATTATATTTAAAGAATATTATGCATATGTTATAGTGTTATTTGTTTTTATTCATATAGCAATAGCAATTTATACTATTAAACAAATATTATTAAAGAAAGAACTTTGGTATGAGACGTTTAGCAAAACCAAAGTAATCGAGGTGAAAGATGAGACACTTTACGGAACAAGAATTAGTTAGAAGAAGCAAGTTAGATTTTTTTAAGGAAAATAATATAGATGCTTTCGGACAAAAATTTGTTGTAACTTCTAACAGTGAAGAAATCAAACAAAAATTTGATTCTTTTGATAAGGAAAAATTAGAAGAATTACATGAACACGTTATTATAGCTGGTCGTATAATGACTAAAAGAGAAAAAGGTAAAGCGGGATTCATGCATTTACAAGATAAATTTGGACAAATTCAAGTTTATGTTAGAAAAGATGCTTTAACTGAATTAGAATATGAAATATTTTTAAATGCTGATTTAGGTGATATTGTTGGTATCGAAGGATACGTATTTAGAACCAATATGGGAGAATTAAGTGTTAAAGCAACTAAATATACTCATTTAGTAAAAGCTCTTCGTCCTCTTCCCGAAAAGTACCATGGATTAGCTGATTCTGAAATTAAATTAAGAAAAAGATATTTAGATATAATAATGGATCCAGAAGTTAGGGACTTATTTAAGAAGAAACAAAAATTTTGGGCAACAGTTAGAAATATTTTGCTTGAAGAAGACTTTTTAGAAGTAGAGACACCAATTCTAGAAAATTCAGCAGGTGGTGCAGCAGCAACACCGTTCATAACACATCATAATGATTTAGATATTGATGTATTTTTGAGAATATCAATGGGAGAATTATGGCAAAAAAAATTACTTGTCGCTGGATACGAAAAAACATTTGAAATTGGAAGACAATTTAGGAATGAAGGAATGAGCCCGGAGCATCTACAAGATTACACTCAAATGGAATTTTACTGGGCTTATGCTGATTATAAAGATGGCATGGAGCTAGTAAAGAGATTATATAGAGAAATAACTAAAAATGTTTTAGGAACATCTAAATTTAAATCAAAAGGATATGAAATTGATATGGATGCAGAATGGCAAATATATGATTTTGAGACTATCATTAAAGATGGTACGGGAATCAGTATTTATGAAGCTACAAAAGAAGATATAATTAAAAAGTTAAACCAAGAAGAAATAGAGTTTGATCCTAATGTATCTTACTGGAGACTAGTCGATATATTGTGGAAAATGGTAAGAAAAACATTAACTGGACCAGGATTTTTAGTTGGACAACCAGTAGAACTTAATCCCCTTCCCAAAAGATTACAAGAAGATCAACGAAAAGTAGCGCAATTTCAAGTTATTTTGGCGGGTTCTGAGATGGGTAATGGGTATAACGAACTCAATGATCCAATCGATTTAGAATCAAGATTTTTAGAACAAAGAAAAATGTCTGAAGCGGGTGATAAAGAAGCTCATGAACATGATTATGAATTTATTGAAGCACTTGAATATGGAATGCCTCCAGCATTTGGATTCGGTGTGTCAGAGCGTTTATTTTCCACTTTAATGAATAGACCAATTAGGGAATGTGTTATTTTCCCTCTTATGAAACCAAGAAAGGAAGTTAAAAATGAAGATAATATCAATTAATGCAGGAAGTTCATCACTGAAATTCCAATTATATACAATGCCAGAGGAGACTGTTTTAATATCAGGACTATTCGAAAGAATAGGGTTAGATAAAGCATCATATACTCTAAAATTAAATGATCAAAAAATAAAAGCAGAAGTAGAGTTAAAAAATCATGATGATGCTGTTGATATTTTATTAAATAAATTAATAGAATTAAATGTAATCGAAAAATATGAAGATATAACTGCAGTGGGTCACCGTGTGGTTCATGGAGGATCAATTTATAGTGAGTCAGTTTTGTTAACTGAAGAAAGTATAAATGAAATCGATAAATTATCAGATTTAGCTCCTTTGCATAATCCTGCTAACTTATCAGCGATTAAGACATTCGTTAAAAAAATACCATCTGCGAAAAATGTAGCAGTATTTGATACGGCATTTCATCAAACAATGCCAGAAGAATCTTATTTATATGGTGGACCATATGAGTGGTATTCAAAATATCAATTTAGAAAATATGGGTTTCATGGAACTTCACATCGCTATATAGCGTCTAGATTATCTATTTTATTAGGTAAAGATAAAGTTAATGCTATAACTTGTCATTTAGGTAATGGAGCTTCTATATGTGCCATCAAAGAAGGTAAATCATATGACACTTCAATGGGATTTACCCCTAACTCGGGATTAATCATGGGTACGAGAAGTGGTGATTTTGATTTCACTGGAATACCTTATATTATGAATAAAACTAATACTACTTTTGAAGAAGTATTGGATACGCTTAATAAAAAAAGTGGTTTTTTAGGAATAAGTGAAGTTAGTAGTGATTCACGAAATATTGAAGATGGAATAGCTCAAAATGATGAAAGATGTATAAGAACACAAAAATTATATGTTAAAAGAATCGTAGAATATATTGCTAAATACTATGTTTTATTGGGTGGAGTAGATGCAATAAGTTTCAGTGGTGGAATTGGTGAAAAAGCTATTCAAACTAGAAAAGATATTATAGATGAACTATCAGCTTTAAATATTTTTATTGATGAAGAAAAAAATAATGTAAGAGATGACGAAAGATTAATTTCTTCTGATAAATCTTCAGTAAAAGTATTTATTGTTCCTACTGACGAAGAATTAATGATTGCAAGAGATACTTACGAGATTGTGGGTTAATATGTTTAGCATTTATAGTAAAATATATAGAAAAATTAAAAAGTATGACACTATTGTAATAGCAAGGCATATTGGACCAGATCCTGATGGATTATCTAGTCAAATAGCACTTAGAGATATCATTTTAAATACTTTTCCTGACAAAAAAGTATATGCAGTAGGTTATCCTGCTTCTAAGTTTAAATATTTAGGAATGCTAGATAAATTTAAGGAAGAAATGTATCAAAATTCACTACTGATTGTAGTAGATACTCCAGATAAAAAAAGAGTAGATGGTGTAGATGCATCATTATTTGAAGATTCTATTAAAATAGATCATCATCCATTTATGGAAAAATTTTGCAAAACAGAGTGGATAGATGAAGACGCCAGTAGTGCAGCTCAGATGGTAGTAGAATTAGTTTTTAAAACTAATTTAAAAATGACTAAAGAGGCGGCAGAAAAATTATTCGTAGGAATAGTTGCAGATACGCATCGTTTCTTATTTTATTATACTTCTTCAAAAACATTTAGCTTAGTATCAAAATTAATTAAAACAACAAGAATTAATTTTGCAGATTTATACGAAAACTTATATTTAAGAAGCATAAATGAATTGAGGTTTCATGGATATGTTGCTGACAATATGAAAATAACTGAAAATAAATTAGCATACATTTTAATTTCGAAAGAAACATTAAAAGAGTACGGAGTAGATTCTGCTACTGCTAGAAATTCAGTTATGAATTTTAATTATATCGAGGAAATGCTAGTTTGGGTTATTTTAACTGAAGAGGAAGACGGTGAAATTAAAGGATCAATCCGTTCAAGAGGCCCAATTATTAATAAAGTAGCCAATAATTTTAATGGAGGCGGCCACATTTATGCAAGTGGAGTTCGTGCTGTAAAGGAAAATCAAATAGATGATTTGATTGAAGAGCTTAATAAGGCTTGCAAAGATTATTTAAAAACAGATTAAGGATCAATTTGATTCTTTTTTTTGTGAAACATACGAACTTTTGTTTGACTTTATTTTTTATTTTACTTATAATTAAAAATATAAAATAGGGAAAGAAGGGGAATGAAAAATATGACAGAAAAAGAACTAAAAGTTCAAAAAAGAGATGGAAAAATAGTCAATTTTGATGGTTCAAAAATAGCTATTGCAATCAAAAAAGGCTTTGAAAGTATTACTATAGATGGAGAATGCAAATATAAACCTGAAGATAGTAAAATAGTTTATGACGAAGTTTTAAAAGAATTATTAGAAAATAATAAAACTAAATATAAAATTGAAGAAATACAAGATATTATAGAAAAAAAATTATTAAAATTATCTTATGATGATGTGTATTTATCATTCTCTAATTATCGTTTGAAAAGAGCAAGAGCAAGAGAACTATTTTTAGCAGGCGATGATTCAAAAAAACATAAATTTTTGAAATCTATTGAAGCGCTTGGATTAAAATCTGCTGAAGAAGTAGATGACAAAAGGGAAAACGCTAATGTGGACGGCGATACTGCTATGGGAACAATGCTTCAATATGGTAGTACTGTTTCAAAAGAATTTGCTAAATCTTACTTATTAGACGCTAAATTTACTGATGCTCATGATAATGGAAGAATTCATATTCATGATTTAGACTTTATGCCAATGGGAACAACAACTTGTTGCCAAATAGATTTAAAAAAATTGTTTGATAATGGTTTTTCAACAGGGCATGGTTTTTTAAGAGAACCAAACGATATAATGTCATATACTGCTTTAGCAGCTATTGCAATTCAGTCTAATCAAAATGATCAACATGGAGGGCAAAGTATTCCTGCCTTTGATTATTATATGGCGCCTGGAGTTTTAAAAACTTTTAGAAAACAATTTAAGCAAACGATAATAGATTATCTTGATTATACTGAATTTTCTAAATTTATTAAAATAGAAAAAATTATAAAAGAGATAGATAAATTAGACTCTATTGATTTTGACATCAAAATGTTTTTTCCATATGCTAAAGATGTAAAAGAAATAGAAAAAATATTTAAAATAAGTTATGAAAAAGCTATGAAGAAAACAGATAAAATAACATATCAAGCGATGGAAGCTTTTATTCACAATTTAAATACTATGCATTCAAGAGCAGGAGCACAAGTACCATTTAGTTCAATTAATTTTGGTACCGATATTACTCCAGAAGGAAGAATGGTTATTAAAAACTATTTACTTGCTACTAATTCAGGATTAGGAAAAGGTGAAACACCTATTTTCCCTATTTCAGTTTTTAAAGTCAAAGAAGGTGTTAATTATAACACCAAAGATCCTAACTATGATTTATTTAAATTAGCGTGTGAAGTTTCTGCAAAAAGATTATTCCCTAACTTTGCTTTTATAGATGCTCCATTTAATATTCCTTTTTATGAAAAAGGTAATTTTGGAACAGAAGTAACTTATATGGGATGTAGAACAAGAGTTTTAGCTAATGTAGTCGATAAAAATAAAGAAACGGTTATAGGAAGAGGTAATATATCATTTACGTCTGTTAACTTACCTAGATTAGGCATAAAATATGGATTAAATGCAAAATTTGATAAAGATGGTTTTTATAATGAATTATCAGATACGATGGATTTGGTGAAAGATCAATTATTGCAGAGATTTGAATTCCAATGTAACAAGAGATTAAATAATTTTCCTTTCTTATTAGGACAAGGAGTTTGGATTGATAGTGAAAAACTAAAACCAAATGATAAATTAAGAAAAGTTTATAAACACGGTACTTTAACAATTGGTTTTATTGGTCTTGCTGAGGCTTTAGTAGCTTTGATAGGAAAACATCATGGTGAATCTAAAGAAGCTCAAGAACTTGGTTTAGAGATAGTTAAATTTATGAGAAGTAAATGTGATGAATATGCTGCTAAATACAATTTAAACTTCTCATTGATTGCAACTCCTGCAGAAGGCTTATCAGGAAGATTTACTTCAATCGATAAAGCAATCTATGGAAATATAAAAGGTATTACTGATAAAGAATACTATACTAATTCATTCCACATTCCTGTTTATTCTAAAGTTAGCATTGAAGAAAAAATTAAAATAGAAGCACCATATCACGCATTAACTAATGCGGGACATATTACATATATTGAATTAGATGGCGATACTACTAACAATCTAAACGCTTTTGAAAAAATAGTAAGAATTATGAAAGAGTCTGGTGTTGGGTATGGAGCAATTAATCATCCTGTGGATAGAGACCCAATATGTGGCTTTACTGGAGTTATTAATAATATTTGTCCAGGATGTAATCGTACTGAGGATGATGGTGTTAAATTCGAGAGAATAAGAAGAATAACTGGTTATTTAGTTGGTACTGTAGATCGCTTTAATAATGCTAAACAAAAAGAAGAAAAAGACAGGGTTAAACATACTTTAAATGAAAATTAGATTAGCGCAGCAACTAGATGACAATAGTATAGTTGATGGAGATGGAATAAGAGCAGTAGTTTGGACTCAAGGTTGTTCTCACGCATGTTTAGGCTGTCATAATCCCAATACACATAGTTTTACTGATGGTTTTTTGGAAGAAGTTTCTTCAATAAATGAAAAGTTAAGTCAAAATAAAATAATAGATGGAATAACTTTTTCAGGAGGAGATCCTATATTTCAAATAGCATCATGTTTAGAAATAGCAAGGCATGCTAAATCACTCAAATTAAATGTATGGTGTTATACAGGATTTACATATGAAGAATTAATGATTATGTCTAAAATAAACAAAAATTTAAGTGAATTTTTAAATAATATTGATGTTTTAGTTGACGGTAAATTTGAATTAGAAAAAAAAGATCTAACTTTAAAATTTAGAGGTTCAAGTAATCAAAGAATAATTAATGTCAAGAAAAGTCTAAAAGATAAAAAAGTAGTTATTTATAGAAAATATATGAACAGTAAGAATAAAAAGAGCAAAGAGTATTTATTTGTATAAATACTTTTTAAATGATATAATTTATATGGTGATTATATGAAAAGATATTTGATTAATGATAAATATTATGAACTTATAAAAAATTATAACGATGGTTTTGATTTTACAGAAGTAGAATCAAAATTAACTGATTATTTTGATGATTATGATTATGTTTTTGGTGATTGGTCTTATGGTAAATTAAGACTGAAAGGTTATTTTGAAAGTAACAGTCCTAAACGAAAAGAGCATAACGATATTAAAATAATGGATGAATATTTAAAAGAAAATTGTGCATATGGATGTAGACATTTTTTACTTAAAAAAAGTGTCTAGTCCTTTTTTTGTTTAATGAATACCTTTATTTTTATGGTATAATTATAATCGGAGGTTGAATATGGAACCGTATGAAATATTAAAAAAATTAGAAGACTTAAGTAAAAGGGCAGAAGATTTATGGAGGGCTCTTTGAACCTGAACAAAAATACAACTTAATTAATGATTTGAAAGAAGAGATGGCTTTAGATAATTTTTATAAAGACAAGAGAAAAAGTGAGCAAACAATTGCTCAATTTAACTCTTTATCTAGAGTTTTAAGTGAGGTATCTGCTTTAAAAGAAGGAATCAAAGCTAATCAAGAAATATTTTCTATGATGAAAGATAATATTGATGATGAGATGTTGAATACCTTGATTGAAGATCTGATAGAACAAGAAAAATTATTAGAAAAAAACGAAGTAGAAATACTTTTAAATGGTCCATATGATAAAAATGATTGCTTATTAGAAATACATTCTGGTGCAGGTGGTACAGAAGCTTGTGATTGGGCAAATATGCTACTTAGAATGTATTTAAGATTTTGCGATAAGCAAAATTATAAATATGAAGTTGTAGATACTCAACAAGGAGATGAAGTAGGTATAAAAAGTGCTTCTATCATAATAAGAGGACTATACAGCTTCGGATTTTTAAAGGAAGAAAAAGGAGTTCACCGTTTAGTTAGGTTATCACCTTTTGATTCGAACAATAAAAGACATACATCATTCGCATCAGTATTGCCTTCACCATTGTTTGATAACACGACAATAAACATTGAAATTAAAGAATCAGACTTAAAAATAGATGTGTATCGAGCAAGTGGTGCGGGTGGACAACACGTTAATACTACTGATAGTGCAGTTAGAATTACACATATTCCTTCTAAAATAGTGGTTTCTTGTCAAAATGAAAGAAGCCAAATTAAAAATAAAGAAAGAGCTCTGGAAATATTAAAAAATAAACTATATAAATTAGAATTGGATAAACAAAAAGAGGCTATCAAAAATTTAAAGGGAGAGACAGATGCAATTAACTTTGGTTCACAAATAAGAAGTTATGTATTGCATCCATATTCTCTTGTTAAAGACCATCGCACAAACTATGAAAGTACTAATCCTGATGATGTATTAGATGGAAATATCATCGAGTTTATAAACAGTAGTTTAAAAGGAGAAAAGAATGATTAAAAAATTAGATATAAAAAGGTATATCAAGTTTGTATTCGGAGTTTTATTGATAGCAATATCATTTAACTTATTGGTTTTACCGCTTAAGATAACTTACGGTATAAGTGGTGTAGCAGTTATTTTAAATCACCAGTTTGGATTAGCGCCATCCGATGTTATTTTTGTCGGATCAATTATTCTTTTAATATTGAGTTTTATACTATTGGGTAAAGAAAAAACAACTAATTCAATTATTGGATCAATTTTATATCCAATTTTTGTGAGATTAACATCACCATTAATTACGTATATCGTAATATCTCAAGCCGATCCTCTTTTGAACACTTTGTTTGCAGGAGCAATAAGTGGCTTTGGTGTAGGTTTAATTTTAAAATCAGGTTTCACTACAGGTGGTTCAGATATAATAAATCAAATTTGGGCTAAATATTTTAAAGTTTCTATGGGAACGGCAATGATATTTACAGATGGTGTAATCATCTTATTCGGTGCCCTATTTTTAGGAATAAATAGTGTTATGTATTCTTTAATTAATTTATTTATTGTCAGTACTTTAGCAGACAAAGTAATTTTAGGAATATCAGAATCTAAATTGTTTTATGTGATAACGCAAGAGGAGACTTCAGTAAAAAAATTCATAACTGAAAATCTAAATTATGGGGTAACTGTTTTAGAGGCACGCGGTGGATTTACAGGAGATCGAAAAAAAGTAATAATGTGTACTATTCCTACTAAAAAATATTTTGTTTTTAAGGAAGGAATAAATAAAATAGACCCTGCTGCCTATTTCGTAGTAGCAGATGCATATGAAGTTCAAGGAGGTAATTATGGCTCAGATAGAAATTAAAGATGTCAAAAAAAGATATAAAACAGGAGTCACTGCCATATATGATTTAAATTTAGAAATAGAAAAAGGAGAATTCGTTTTTATTATTGGACCAACGGGTTGTGGTAAAAGTACTTTAATTAAAATGTTATATCGAGAAGAAAAACCTACTGCCGGGAGTATCTTTGTTGGGGGTTTAAATGTAGCTAAACTAAGAAATGGCAGTGTTTATAAATTAAGAAGAAAAATTGGTGTTGTTTTTCAAGACTTCAAATTATTATCAAAAGCAACAGTATATGAAAACATTGCCTTCGCTTTAGAAATTTTTGGTTTACCAAAAAGCGAAATTCACGGTAAAGTTATTAAAGTATTAGATTTAGTTGGATTGAAGCATCGTGCTAAAAATTATCCTCATCAATTATCTGGAGGAGAACAACAAAGAGTTGCAATTGCTAGAGCAATTGTAAATGGTCCCAAAATACTTATTTGTGATGAGCCAACAGGTAACTTAGACCCTAAAACAAGTAGTGAAATTATGGATGTTTTAACTGCAATTAATCAAATGGGAACCACATTAATTATGGTTACTCATAATCGTGATATTGTGGAAAGAATGAAAAAAAGAACTATCTTACTAGATGCTGGAAGATTAGTTAAAGATTTCAAGGAGGGCACTTATGAAAGCGTTTAGAATTTTAATAAGAAACATAAGAGACGCTTTTATAAGCGTTATTAGAAACTTTTCTTTATCAATAGCATCAATTTCATCAATAACGATAACACTAGTCGTAGTGTCTATTTCAATATTATTAACTTATAATGTAGCAAATTTTACTCGATTGGTAGAAGAAGATGTCACAATTGTTGCCTTTTTAGATAAAGATGTAAGTCCGGAAAGAATTTTAGAGATAAAAGATGAATTGAGTAAAATTGAAGGAATTGAAAGTTATATTTTTGAATCTAAAGCAGATATTTTAAAATCAATGATAGAAACATCAGATGTTTTTAAAAATATAATGTCTAACTGGGATGATACAGATAATCCTCTTCAAGACACTTATCTTATTAAAGTAGAAGATTTACATAAAATTGATGGTATAGCAGATCAAATAAAAGGTATACCAAATGTTTCACTGGTTAAATATGGTGAAGGTGTTGTTCAAAACCTTATCAAAACATTTGATATAATAAGACAAATATCTATAGGGATAGTTGCTGCTTTAATCATTGTTACTACTTTCTTAATTTCTAATACCATCAAACTAACTATTTTTGCTAGAAAAACAGAAATAAGCATTATGAGATTAGTTGGAGCATCAAATATAACTATTAAAATACCTTTCGTTTTTGAAGGATTATTTTTAGGAATAATTGGATCAATCATTCCTATTATCGCTACAGTATATAGCTATGCCTTTTTATATGATAATTTTGATGGTCAAGTATTCTCACCATTTATTAAGTTAGTTGCACCTAATCCATTTTTATATGTTGTATCCCTAATGTTGCTTGGAATTGGTATAACTGTCGGTATGATTGGATCATGGTGGGCGGTCAGAAGGCATTTAAAAGCCTAGTATTGCAAAATTGAATATAATAGATTATAATGAAGTTATAAAATGCGAAAGGGGTAATGCATGAAAATAACATCAGTTAATGTTCACAAATACAATAAAGTAGATTCTAAGATGCTTGGAGTTGCTTCAGTAGTACTAGATGACTGTTTTATAATTCGCGGACTTAAAATAATCGAGGGTGACAATAAATTGTTTGTTTCTATGCCAAGAAGACAAACTCCAGATGGTGAATACCATGATATCGTACATCCTTTAAACCAAGAGACTCGCACTATGTTTGAAGAAGCGATATTGGAAGAGTTTAAAAAAATAAATTAAAAAGCACTTATGTGCTTTTTAATATGCTATAATTAATTAGGTGATTATATGAAAAAGAAAGCGAAAAGAAGATTACTTATTTTTGGAAGTATTTCAATAATTTTAATTTTTTATTTTATTTTTAATCTAGTATCAACTGTTTATAGATATTATGATTTACAAAAAACAAAAAGCTTTTTAGAAAGAGATTTGTATATTCTTAAAGAAAATGAATATTATCTAAGATTAGAATATGAAAAGCTACAAGACAAAGATTATATAGCCAGGTGGGCTAGAGAAAATTATTTATACTCCAAAGATAGCGAATTTGTAATAAGAATAAATCCGGCAGCGATCAATAATGAAGTAGAAGAAGAAAATTTAAAGCCTTATGTTTATATAGTTATAGGTATAGGTGTTATAACATTAATAATTTTTACGCGAAGAAAGAAAAAGAAACAACGTTAGTTGTTTCTTTTAATTTATAATAACTGTTCTTGTGTGATTTTGATTGTAAGTCTTATACACGACGTTATAAGTTATTGTATATGTTTTAGCAGATGAAGTATCAATACTAAACACTGTTTCTCCTAAACTATTTTTAATAGTTCTAGTTATAGTAGCTTCATCAGAAACATCTACTGAATTTTCCGTTACTCTAACAGATTGCTCAATATAAGGGTCACCAATAGTTAATTCAGTTGGAGTACTTCCGATTAATGAAGAACTAATAGAATTATCAACTGATACGCTAATTGAAACTCCTGTTGAAATATTGGCTTTAAATATTGAATATGATGTTTTTATAACATAAGTACCATTAGAGAATACATTTGTTTCAAAAGATTCACTTGTAGTAGTTCCTATCAATGTTAAACTATCATCACTATTTTTCCTATAAACATTATAAGTAATATTACCAATCTTAGTGTTGTTATATGTAATTCTATCATTAAATGCTTTAGTTCTTGATGAACTATTTAAATATAACTCTTTAAAATAAGCATTTAAACTATCTGGATTGATAGCGTCTGGAGTATCTATTTTTGTCCATGTAAATGTAACCTTGTTTACATCTTTAGTATATTCAAGATTTGTTACATTTGGTAATGTATTATATCTTGGCGATACTTGAGTTGGTTCGGTTCCTTTTTTAAATAATTCAGTGACTATCATATCGGCAGGAGTGTTAGCGCTAGGTAACATCGCAGGCCAACTTTCTTTTTCAACAGCTACTGAAACGACATTTCTTGACGATTTAAAAGTCGTATTTTTATCAAATACTCCTTCTCCAACTTTCAAAAATAATCTTATTTGATTTCGTCCAGAAATCACATTAAAGTACTCTGAATTTACTCTTTCATATCCATACCATACTGAGAGAGAATAATCTGGTGATGATCCTATAGCCCAAAGATCATTAACAGCTCTGCTAGGCAAATTAAATGCTTCTTTAGTTTCCTTGGCCAAGTTAGTTGTCCCCGATTTGGCCATATATGTAACTCCACTTATTCTTCCGTAAGCTCTACCTGCATCAATTAACATACTTGTAATCATTGATGCTGTTGCTTCGCTCATTGCTCTTCTAGTTAGCGGTTTATTTTCATATGTAGAGTTATCCGCCAAGAATGTAATTTTGGTAAAACTATGAGGTTCTATGTATATTCCTCCTCTAGCAAATGCACCATATGCAGCAGCTGTCGTTAACGGAGATTCACCATTATAACCACCAAGAGAATGTGCTTCATGTGCTCTTCCTCCTGACAATTCCGGTGATAAACCTAAATTTTTAGCAAACTCGACTATTTTACTGTTATCTACTGACTGAAAAGCTTTTAAGGCTGGGATGTTTCTAGATTGAACTAATGCTGTTCTCATGGTCATCAATCCACTAAATTTACTGTCCCAATTTTTTACTTCTGGGCCGTTTGTGTATGAATGTGGTTCATCTGCAAATAACTGATATGTTGACCAATTCAAATATTCAATTCCAGGACCATAGTCATAAATCGGTTTTGAAGTAGAACCAATCTGTCTCTTGATCATTGTTGCATTATTAAACTGTCTTTGACCAACGCGATTTCTGCCAGCACCAATAGCCACAATAGAACCATCTTTGATACTAGTAACTGCAATACCAGCGTTGACGAGATCATTTTCCCATTTCCAAATTTCGCCATTCATAATAGAATTTATATAATCTTGTCTTTTAGCATCCATCGTAGTGTAAACTATCATTGGTGTAGAATATGGATTTTTTCCAGTTTTTTTAATCACTTCTTCGACGACAGTGTCGATAAAGTCTTGATATTTAACAGTTGATGCTCTATCGGTTAACAAGTCTTCTACCGGTATAGCGGCAGCCATTTTTCTCTCTTCATTAGTAATATATCCATGTCTTTCCATTAGATATAAAACTGTATTTCTTCTTCTTTCAGTTAATTGTGGATTTCTAAACGGATCTAGTGAGTTTGGTGCTTGGAATAAACCAGCTATAATTGCAGCTTCAGATAAGTTTAAATCTTTTACACTTTTTCCAAAGTAAGTTAAAGAAGCTTGTTCAACACCATATGAACCACCACCTAAGAAAGGTTGATTAACATAAAATTCAATTATTTCTTCTTTTGTATAATTGGCTTCTATTTGAAATATAGACATATATATATCTGTGAATTTTCTCTTAATACCTTCAAAACCAGTATCTTTGGTTGAAGTATAATTATTTTTAGAAACTTGCATCGTTAAAGTGGAAGCTCCACCAGAATCGCGGCCCATAACTTGGCCTATGGAAGCTACTACAAATCTCGGTAAATCAAATCCATTATGTTGAAAAAAGCGAGCATCTTCAGTTGCAATGATTGCATCTACTAAAACATCGGGTAATTCATTATAACTAACAGTTACTCTTTTTTGAAGCCCTAATTTAGCTATCTCATTTCCATCTTTGTCAAATAATATTGAAGCATCTGTTCGATACATTGCATTTGGATCAAAGTCTGGTGCAGTTAAAATAACCAATCCAACAAATGCAAATACTGCCGTGAAACCAATAATAGCAGTAATCATTGATCCTATTAAAAATTTATTCCAAAAAGATTTTTTGCTATTTTTATCTTTCTTTTTTCTTAAAAAGGGAAGCAATATAATATTTGTTAATAAAACAAATAGAACAGTTCTCAATAATCCTACTGTAAAAATTAATAATATTGTAAATAAAATAGTAACAACTAAATGCATTGTTAATTTTTTATTCCTTTTTGCAATAGTTAAAATGATATTTTTAATATCATTAAAATTTATTTTATTCTTTTTTTTCTGTTTATTTACTTTCTTTTTCGGCATATTCTTCTCCTTTAAAGTATAGTTCTTGTATAATTGGTAGATAATCTACGGGATTATTTAATTTTTCTTTAATTAATACACCCTTTTCTTCGAAAAGTGATAAGGGGATACTTTTTTTCTCTTTTTGTATATTTACTATATCATCTGCTTGTATAAAAAATGTTTTATTTAATTTACTGAATCTGACTATCAGAAAACTTATTCCGCCATGATTCAATACATTATTCATGTGTTCCCATTGATGTTTATGAATATTGTTCAAAGGAAATGACGTTTTTGAATTGGTTTCCTTAGCTTCAAAGTCGATATAATGTCCTTTATAAACACCATAGTAATCCGTTGTCGAAGGTTTTTCAAAAAAAGCATTTACTATTCTTTCAAAACCGTCTATATATTCTACTTTGATTACTTTGACCGGAGTAGGCCTTTTATTAAAAACCGCTTTATTCTTTTCTAAGTAGTACATATTTGTTTTATTTATGTCATTTTCAAGAGACATACCTCTATTTTTATAAGAAACATTTTTAATGTTATTCATTTTTATTCCGCGAGGATAATTCATTTTATCACCATATAATATTATATCATTTTTCTTCGTAAAATACGAGTTTACTTTTTTTGACTTTTACATATATAAATGTTATAATATGTTAGCTTTAAT
The DNA here is from genome assembly GCA_030602345.1 of Bacilli bacterium. GTDB lineage: Bacteria > Bacillota_I > Bacilli_A > RF39 > UBA660 > JAUVZX01. The sequence continues at coordinate 6,767 of JAUVZX010000006.1, read as the reverse complement.
TAAAGCGTAGTAAGGTGATTAAAATGATAATCAATAGTGTTGATATAACTATCAGTGCAGTTAGACGAAGCCAATATCCTACTGATTTAAAACCAGAATTTTTGTTGGTTGGAAGGTCAAATGTAGGTAAAAGTAGCTTTATAAATGTAGTAATTAATAGGAAAAACTTTGCAAGAACAAGTTCAACACCGGGAAAAACTCAAACAATTAATTTCTATGAAGTTAATGAACAGTTTTATTTAGTTGATGCTCCGGGATATGGATATGCAAGAATTGGAAAAGGAAATAAAAAGAAATTTGGATTGATGATGGAAGATTATTTAACTAATCGTCCTAACTTAAAACAAGTATTTATGCTTGTAGATTTTAGACATAAACCAAGCAAAGATGATATTTTAATGCTGAATTTTCTAAAACATTATGACATCCCTGTTACAATAGTAGCAACAAAAGCAGATAAAATTAGTGTTTCAACTCAACAGAAACAAAGAGCCATTATTTTAAAAGAATTAGAGTTATCAACGGAACATGAATTTATCGTATTTTCTAACATAACCAAAGTTGGAAGAAATGAAGTTTTAGAAAAGATCGAGCGAATAATATAGATGCCTCGGCATCTTTTTTTATGATATAATTAAAGAGGTGATTTTATGAAAAAAGCAACAGTGTCTTTGGTAGGAAGACCAAACGTAGGTAAATCTACAATATTTAATAATTTAGTAGGTAAAAAAGTAGCTATAATTGAGGATACTCCTGGAGTAACAAGAGATAGAATTTATGGTAATGTAAGCTTTAAGGATTATAGTTTTTATCTAATTGATACGGGAGGAATAGACGTATCACAAGAATTATTTAATGAAGAAATTAAAATTCAAGCACAAATAGCAATAGATGAATCGGACATTGTTTTATTTATCGTGGACGGAAAAGAAGGTTTAACTTCAAATGACTATGTAGTTCAAGAAATGCTTAAAAAATCAGGTAAAAGAGTAATTGTAGTAATAAACAAAGTTGATAGTAAAGAAAGCAGAGATAATATGTATGTTTTCTATGAATTAGGTTTTGAAGAATATGTTTATGTAAGTGGTGAACAAAATACAGGTATATATGAACTTTTGGAAACAGTAACTAAAGATTTTACTCCGATTGAAGAAGAATATGATGAATCAATGATTAAATTCAGTGTGATCGGAAGACCTAATGTAGGTAAAAGTAGTTTAGTAAACGCAATTGTAAATGAAGAAAGAGTAATTGTAAGTGAAGAAGCGGGAACTACAAGAGATGCCATCGATACTATTTTTAAATACCATGAAAAAGATTATGTAGTTATTGATACTGCGGGAATGAGAAAAAAAGGAAGAATTTACGATAAAATAGAAAAATATAGTCTACTTAGATCATTGAAAGCCATCGATAGAAGTGATGTTTGCCTAGTAGTTATAGATGCCAATGAAGGTATAATAGAACACGATAAACATATCGCTGGATATGCTAAAGAAGCAGGGAAAGCAACTATAATTGTTGTTAATAAATGGGATTTGATTGACGAAAAAGATCAAAAAATGAGAGATTTTACTAAGTTAATTAAAGAAGAATTTAAATTTATCGGATATTCGCCAATTGTATTTTTATCTGCTATGACGAAGAAAAGAATTCACACTTTGATGCCTGAAGTATTAAAAGTGTATGAAAACTATACTAAAGAAATCAAAACAAGCGTTTTAAATCAAGTAATTCAAGATGCATACATTTTAAACTTGCCACCATCATATAAAAACAAAAGACTTAAGATTTACTTTGCTAGTCAAGCAGGAAATTGTCCTCCAACCTTTAATTTATCAGTAAATAGCAAAGGTTTAGTTCATTTTTCTTATCAACGATATTTAGAAAACAAAATGAGAGAATCTTTTGATTTTACAGGTACTCCAATTGTTCTCCAATTTAAGAGTAAAGGCGAAGAATATTAAAAATATCCTTATAAAATCAACGATTTTTATCAAAAGTGTTGATTTTTTTTCATGTTAGTGGTATTCTTTAAGTGTAAGCAATAGCTTATAATAGGAGGTAGAACATGACTAAACAAGATTTAGTAGCATACATGGCTGAACACGCTGGTTTAACAAAAGCGGACGCAGAAAGAGCTCTTAACGCTATGGTAGATGGTGTTAAAACTGGACTTAAGAAAGAAGGAGAAGTTAAACTTACAGGATTTGTAACATTTGTTGCAAAGAAAAAACCTGCTAAAGAAGGACGTAATCCAAGAACTGGAGCTCCAGTAAAAATTCCTGCAAGAGTAGCAGTTACTGTAAAAGCTGGTTCTAAACTAAAAGAAGCTTTAAACTAATAAAAAAGGCATAAGCCTTTTTTTTGTGTTAAAATATAGATGGGTGATAGTATGTTTAACGATGCATTAAACCTTATTAAAAAAATAAACGCTAAAGGGTATGAAGCTTATATAATAGGTGGTTTTTCAAGGGACTATTATATGGGAAAAATATCATGTGATGTTGATATAACGACATCCGCTACTTATAATGATATTATTTCGATATTTCCTAATCATAAAGTATCCCCATCTTCATATGGATCGTTTAGAATGACATATCGAAAAACAATGTTTGAAATAACCACATATAGAAAAGAGATATCATATAAAAACAGACATCCGGAATTTATTAAAATAAATTCTTTAAAAGACGACTTAAAAAGAAGAGACTTTACAATTAATACTTTATGTATTGATGAAAATGGTAACTATGTTGATTATTTAAATGCTAAAAAAGATATAGAAAATAAAATAATAAGATCAGTACAAAACCCTAAAAAATTATTAAAAGATGATCCTTTAAGAATTCTAAGAGCAATAAGATTCGCAGGACATTTAGATTTTAAAATAGAAAAAAAATTAGGTAATTCAATCAAAAAACAAGCTCACTTGATTCAAAATTTATCTCATTTTAAAATTAAAGAAGAATTAAATAAAATGTTTTTATCTCCGAATATATATGAGATAATAAAATTGTTGAAAGAATACAATATTATTAAATATTTAGATATTAAAGGTTTAGAAAAATTAAAAAAAACCAACGATTTAATTGGAATGTGGGCCCAATTAGAAGCTTTGAAATACCCATTTAGCAAACATGAATTAAAAATAATTAAAGATTTAAAACAAATTGATTCAATTACTATGTATAATATATATCAATATGGTTTATATACTTGTGAAATTAAAGCCCAAATACTAGACTTTGATCTTAAAGAAGTAATTAGATTGTATAGACTTATGCCGATTAATAGTAGACAAGAAATAGACTTAAAACCTGAAGAAGTAATTGAAGTATTTAAACTGGAGGGAGTTCAAATATCGAAGTTTTATGAATATTTAGAAAAAGAGATATTAAGAGGAACAATTAACAATAATAAAAAAGAAATAATTGATGCAATGATCATTAAGGAGGAAATATGGAAGAAATAATTTCAATATTAAAAAAAGGGCAAGTATCATTCCCTAAATTACTGTTAAATAATTATAAAAAACTAGAATTAACGGAAAAAGAACTAGTTCTATTAATCTATTTAATGAATGAGGAAGAAATATATAATCCTAAAAAAATAGAACAAGAATTAAATTTTAATTTGAAAGAAATAATGGATATAATAACTAACTTAAGTAGTAAAGATATAATTTCTTTTAAAGTAAGAAAAGTTAATAATATCAGAACAGAATATGTTGACTTTGATTCATTATATAAGAAATTAGCTTTTATTTTAATGAATAAAGAAGAAAAAAAATATGATAGTAATTTATTTGATATCTTTGAAAAAGAATTTTCAAGACCACTATCTCCAACAGAATATGAATTGTTAGTTGCATGGCAAAACGATTTGAATTATAGCAAAGAACTAATTGTTTTGGCATTAAAAGAATCAGTTTATAATGCTGTATTCAGTTTTAGATATATTGATAAAATATTACATGAATGGCATAAAAAAGGAATTAAAAACGAAAAAGATTTAAATGATTCTAAGAAAGTAATTTCCAATAAAACAAAAGAAGAAAAGTTAATTGATTATGATTGGCTCAATGAAAATTGATTTAATAAGTGACTACTTAGAAAAACTAATTCCAGATGCTAAAATAGAGCTTAATTACACAAAAGATTATGAACTTTTATTAGCAGTAATGTTATCTGCTCAAACTACAGATATAAGAGTAAACCAAGTAACAAAAGTTCTATTTGAAAAATACCCTAGTTTAGCGGCTTTATCAGAGGCGGATATTGAAGATATTGAGCAGATAATTAAACCAATTGGAACATTTAGAAAAAAAGCATTTAATTTAAAAGAAATAGCTATCAAATTAAAAGATATTGACAAAATTCCTAATGATAGAGAATTATTAGAATCCCTACCAGGCGTTGGGAGAAAAACAGCTAATGTAGTATTAAGTAATCTTTATAATGAAGAGTGTTTAGCAGTAGATACTCACGTTATGAGAGTGTCAAAAAGATTAAAATTAGTAAATGAAAAAGATGATCCTATAAAAATAGAACAAAAACTATTAGAATTATTTAAAAATAAAAATATACTTAAATTACATCATCAATTAGTATTATTTGGCAGACATCATTGCAAAGCAATAAAACCAAATTGTAGTGAATGTGAACTTAAGAATATTTGTAGTTATTATAAAACGAAATTTACTAAATAAGAGATATATGTCTCTTTTAATTTGACAATGATATATAATAGTATAAAATAAAATTTAGGAGATTTAAATGTATAAAGGAATAAAGAATTTAATTATAAATGAAGAAAAATTTAAAGAAATATCTTCTAATAAGAAAAAATTAAGCAAAAAAATAATAAAAGGTTTATTAGCACTAACTCTAGTGACTGGAGGCTATATTTATCGTGAACCCATTATAAATTTTTTACAAGACAATATAGTTATTGTAGATTCAAATAAAGGTTTTGGAGGGCTCGATTTAGGCGTTATGCCTGAAGGGGCAAGAGAGGTAAATGGAAAAGTATATGATTTAGCTCAATTGCAAGAAGAATATGGAGTATATTATCCGTTAGTGGTTCCTATGACAAAAGAAGAAATATCAAAACAATATCAAAAGTTAGTATTATTTTTAACTAAAACACATGATAATACAACAGCATTTTCAAATTTTGGATACAATTTGAAAATTACAGATATGCCTGAAGGAACAATTACGGAATTTAATAATATAGAAACAAATATATTTAGAAAATTATATAAAGGTGAAATAATGCCTTCTAATCCGTTTATGCAAATAGTTCAAAAAAATACTAGTTGTTGGACTGGTGAGTTTGCTGGTTGTCAAATGCATCCGAGTATTGAAGACGGTATATATGATTTTTCAAGAGAAACTATAAGAGAGTATAGTAATGAATATTTTTTGAGGTTTTGGCTTTTTAAATTTGAAATATGGAACAGGTTTGTAGAGTCAAAAGGGTATAATTTAGAAGACTATATACCTTTCTCGAGAACAAAATAAAAAGAACTAAGATGAAGTGAACCCCAAATAGTTCACAATAATAAAAAGGACTTAGAATATTAATTCTAGGTCCTTTTTGACTTTAATCTCGTTGTGTTATAAAAAAATATCCAGTCTTCAACAAGAATTATATATTCTTGTAAAGATGTGATATTATTGTTATACAAAGTTTCTTTCTTGAGTATGCTGTGGAAAGATTCCATTGGTGAATCATCAATCGGAGTACCTTTTCTGCTCATAGAAATCTGTATGTGGTTATATTCACATACAACTTTGTATTCAAAAGACGTATATTGGAATCCTTGATCACTATGAATAATCAAGCCAGATACGTTTTTTCTTTTGCCTAAAGCTTCGTTTAAAGTGTCTAACACTAATCGATTGTCATTGAATTTTGAAATTTTATAAGAGACAACTTTTCTGTCATATAAGTCAATAATAGTGGATAAATACGCTCTTTTGTTATTGAAAATTAAATAAGTAATGTCTGTACACCAAATACTGTTTTCTTTATCTACATTAAATTTTCTGTTAAGTAAATTTGGTTTTACATTTCCTTCAATTCTTTTATATGTTATGTTAGGCCTTAATTTTCTTATATATTCTGGTTTTATATAGTATTTAGTCATTATTCTTCTAACTTTTTTATGATTAAATATTACACCATATTTAATCTTTACACCTTCAGTTATCCTACGATATCCATATGTACCTTTAGAATCATCAAATATTTCTTTAACTATTAAATAATCATAATAATCTAAATCTTCAGCTTTTCTATATTTATAATAAGTTCTTTTACTTATTTCTAAAACGGCACACATGTTCGAAAGTTTATAATTATCAATATACAAATTAATAAATGTCACTTTCTCTCGCGTTGTGCCTTTAGGAAGGCTTGGTATTTTTTTAGTATTTCATATCGTTCTTTATAATCAATATTTTCATCTTTTCTTCTTCCTTTAAGACTATTTTTGCTTATTAAATCATATCCATGATTATATTTGCATAACCAATTATTTATTGTTTTTAGTGGAACATCATAATCTTTTGATAATGAACTTCTTCCAGCCATACCATTTAAATATTTGTTAACTATTTCTTTTCTTAATTCATCCGAATATGATTTTAATTTTTGTCCTTTATTTGCCATATAAAAATAGCATCTCCTTTCTGAGATACTATTTTATATCAACTGTCCTTTTTTATAAAGTGTCCTAAATGGGGTTCACTTCA
>JAUVZX010000005.1 GCA_030602345.1 Bacilli bacterium | reverse complement strand
TTCTTCTACCATTTTCTTTTTTTCTTCATAAGTTCTTTCAACATGTTTCCCCATAATAAAATACCTCCAAAATACTTTCAAAATTAATTTTAACACATTTGGTGTTTTTTATTTAGTATGTACTTTAAAGGTATTATAATCATTATTCTTTCTTATTTTATAGAACCTAAAACTGTTTTAACGATTTCATTAAAATCTTTGCTTTTATCATTAATAATTATAACTAATTCATAATCTAATTTGCCTTCATTAAATTGTCTTATGACTGCTATATTTTCTCCTAAAAAAATGTAGTTTGATTCTGTTTTATATATAGTTCCTGTCGGAGTAGATACTACTTTAAAAGCAAAAATATTAAAATTTTCAACAAGTCTTGATAAGGGGGTGAAAAAATTAACATCTTTAAAATCAGTATTATACATTTGATCAAAAAAATCTTTCTCTTCATCAAAATTAACAGTATCTAAAAATAACATCGCTTTATCATTATCATTCTCAAATTTAAAAAACATTATACCACCAACATATTCTTCATTTTCTTTTAAAAAATATGTATTTAGTTTTGATTCAGCATTGATACTTTCTTGTTTAACTTTATCAATATAAGGAAAGAGAAATTGTAAACCTTCTATTTCAAGATAATCATAACCTTCTTTTTCATCAATCATGTCAAACTCTAAAATTTTAGCTTTTTCAGAAATGTTGGGAATGTATTCCATTGATTTTCTTTCTAAATTATTAATAGATACTAAGTAAAAAGATAAAGCAGCAAATCTCAATATCATAATGACAGATGCTAAAATAATGATGGAAATATATATATATTTTTTCTTCATAAATTAATTTCTATTCAAACATTATTCAAAATAAATATTAGAATAGATGCTCCTTCTATTGATATTCTAGTACTTAAATTATCTTGTGTCAATTAAAAAGATAAAAAATATTTTTTATCTTTTTTCTACATATTCGTCAAATACACCTTCATAAACAATTGCTTTTTCTTTAGTAATTTCAATTACTTTATTAGCAATTGTATTAATAAATGCATAGTCATGAGAAGTAAATATAAGTCCACCTTGGAATTCCATTAGCCCACGGTTAACCGCTTCAATTGATTCTAAATCTAAATGGTTAGTAGGTTGATCTAAAATTAAGAAATTAGATCCTGCAATCATCATTTTAGATAACATACACCTTACCTTTTCTCCACCTGATAAAACATTTACTGTTTTTAGTGGTTCTTCTCCAGAAAATAGCATTCTTCCTAAGAAAGATCTTAGATGTTGCTCGTTTTTGTCTTTTGAATAATTTGATAACCATTCAATTAAATTACTTTTATTGTTTTCAAAATAATTACTATTATCTAAAGGTAAATAGCCCATTTCTACAGTTTGACCAAATTTAATTGTTCCTGTATCAGGAGTTATTTCTCCTGCTAATATTTTCATTACAATCGTTTGAACTGTATCATCTTCTGCTAATAAAACTACTTTATCAGCTTTGTTAATAGTGAAATTAACGTTTTTAAAGATAGTTTTACCATTTACACTATATGATAAATCTTCAACTGTAATTACATCGTTTCCTAAAGGTCTATTTAAAGTAAATCCTACATAAGGATATCTTCTGTTAGAAGGAAGTATTTCATCTAATACTATTTTTTCTAGACTCTTCTTTCTCGATGTTGCCTGTTTAGATTTTGAAGCATTAGCACTGAATCTTGCAATAAAGTCTTCTAGCTCTTTCATTTTTTGTTCTTTTTTCTTATTGCCTTCTTTTTGCATTCTTAGTAATAATTGGCTTGATTCATACCAGAAATCATAGTTTCCAGGGAACATCTTAGCAGTTTTATAATCAATATCAACCATATGAGTACATACCTTATTTAAGAAATGTCTATCATGGGATACGACAATTACTGTTTTATCATAATCAATTAAAAATTCTTCTAACCATTTAATTGTTTTAAAATCAAGTTCATTAGTTGGCTCATCCATTAAAATAATATCTGGCTCATTGAATAATACTTGAGCAAGTAATACTTTAACTTTTTCTTTACCTGACAATTCTTTCATTTTTTTGTCAATGTCTTCTGAATCTATTCCTAATGCTGATAACATCTTTTTGATTTCATATTCAGCTTCCCACCCGTTTAAAGCAGCATATTCACTCTCTAAATCACCTGCTAAAATGCCATCAGCATCAGTAAATTCAGTTTTTGAGTATAGTTCTTCTTTTTGCTTAGTTACTTCATATAATCTTTTATGACCATATAATACTGTATCTAAAATCGAAAAATCATCAAATTCAAAGTGATTTTGATTTAAAACAGCCATTCTAGCAGTTGGAGATTTAATAACCGTTCCTTTAGTTGAATCTATTTCACCAGATAGTATCTTTAAGAAAGTCGATTTTCCCGCTCCATTAGCTCCAATTATTCCATAACAATTTCCTTCAGTAAAATTTAAATTAACTTCTTCAAATAAAACTTTTCCCGGGAAAATTAAACTTACATTATTCACACTTAACATATTATCACCTATTCATATAATTGAATTATTAAAAAATAATTCACACAAACCATTATAACATAAATAACTTTTAATGGTTATTTTATTTTATTTTTGATAGAATAATAATAGGAGTGATTATATGAAACCAATTGTTTTAGCTATTTTAGATGGAATGGGAATTAGAGAAGAAAAAGATGGAAATGCTGTATTGCATGCTAAGATGCCTTTTTTTAATCATTTACTAGAAACTTATCCTTACTCTACTCTTCATGCCAGTGGCACTTATGTCGGATTACCTGACGGTCAAATGGGTAACAGTGAAGTTGGTCATATGAATATTGGGGCAGGACAAATAGTTTATCAGCCTTTAGAATTAATTAATAAGGCTATCGAAGATAAATCTTTTTTTGATAATCCAAAATTATTAGAAATTATTGAACATGTAAAAGAAAATAATTCTAAATTACATATTATGGGGCTTTTGAGTGATGGTGGAGTTCATTCACATATCGATCACATTAAAGCGTTAATAAAGTTAGCTGAGAGTCATAAAGTTTCAAAAATTTATCTTCATTTATTTACTGACGGAAGAGATACATTATTCAATGTTGCAGATAAATATGTTAAAGAAATAATAAAAAGTTCTAAAAATGCTAAGATAGCATCAATTTCGGGAAGATTTTATGCTATGGATAGAGATAGAAAATGGGATAGAACTGAGATTGCCTTGAATGTTTTAACTAAAAAGCAAGACACCACAAAAGATGCTTTAAAAATTATAGAAGATAGTTTTAAAAATAAAGTTTATGATGAGTTTATCATCCCTACTTCTGTTGATAATGACGGTATAATCGAAAGTAATGATGGAATTTTATTTGCTAATTTTAGAACTGATCGTGCAACTCAAATATTGGCTCCTTTAACTAATGATGTTTATAAAAATAAATTTAATTTAAGTTTAGATAACATAAAACTATGTTCTTTGATGAAGTGTCCCGATGAAGTTGTAGGATCTTTTGCTTTTGCAATAGAACCTCTTAGATATCCCTTGGGAATATATTTAAGTGAACTTAATTTAAAACAACTAAGAATTGCCGAAACCGAAAAATATCCTCATGTAACTTTCTTCTTTGATGGTGGAAAAGACATATTATTAGAAGGATGTGATCGTATTTTAGTTCCTAGTCCTAAAGTTATGACTTATGATATGGAGCCTAAAATGAGTGCAGAAGAAGTAACTAATCGTCTTCTTGAAGCATTAGATAATGATTATGATTTTGTTTTGCTTAACTTTGCTAATCCTGATATGGTTGGACACACAGGTAACTTTGATGCAGCAGTTGAAGCTTTAGAATTTATCGATGAAAAATTAGAATTAGTTTATAATAAAGTTAAATCAAAAAATGGTACTTTAATAGTAACTTCTGATCATGGTAATGTCGAACATATGAGAGAAAAAGATCAAATATTAACAGCTCATACTACTAATAAGGTATACTTTATCATTTGCGATAATAAATATACTTTAGAAAATGGCACTTTAACTAATATAGCACCGACTATCTTGGATATTTTAAATATTCCAAAACCTTCAAATATGAATGAATCACTTATAAAAAAAATGAAGTAACACTTCATTTTTTATATGTTTAAATCTCTTTTTTTATAATTTAGTTTGCCTACATGAATTAATAAGTATGAAACTAATATTAAAAATACTACATAATATATATTCAAACCTTGATTAACTACTATTTCTTTAGCATCAAAATATTTGAATGGTGTTAAAAATCTCAATACATTTATTTCTGGAAAAGCATCGATTATCATCGATAGAAAGAAAGTAGATAATAATATTGATGTTGATAATAAAGTTAATTTATTATTTTTATATGTTGATAAGGAAATGAATGCTGAGATCGATAAAAATAAAACTTGAGTAATAAACATTCCTATATGCAATAAAAATATATTAAGTAATTCTACATTATTTTCTAAATATATTAAGATAATAATTGAACTAATTAGTGATACTAAGTTTAAAATCACAAGATTAATCAAAGATGCTATCAATTTATAATTAACAACACTGTGTCTAGTCATTGGCTTTAAAAATAAGAATTCTGCCGTTTTATCAACCTCTTCTTTATTAATAATATTCGTTCCTATAAATACGGCATGAATTGAAATAATCAATATCAAGTATAAATATAGAACACTATAATATCCAATGATTGAAGTTATATCCAAAACATTCATTCCGAATACAGCCTTAATTGCATCAGGTAATACGTCCATGATTTTTAAAAATTCCTCAGCATTTGTTCCTTGTAAAGCTTCATATTTTTGCATACCCATCGCAATGAATAATACTAAAAATATTGACCATCCAATGATTGATTTTAAGTTTGCTTTTAATTCTCTTTTTATTATATTCATAATACTCACTCAAAATCTTTCTTCATAAATTTTATTAAAGATATTCCAAACATTATTATAATTAAACCAATACTTAATAATAAGTAATTAGTATCTAACCTAATATTATTTAGAATATATTTAAATTCGAAATAACTAAATATTATTAATGGTCTTAATTTATCCTCGGCAAACGTAGAAAAAGCGAATAATGCCATGACTGCAGTCATTGATATAGTAATTGGCGATTTAATTTTTCTACTAAAGCTTGTAATTAATATTCCTAAAAAGACAAAGAATATTTGAATAATAATTGTAGATAAAGTAAATAATATAAATACTCTATTATCAAAGCTATCCATATATCTTAACAAAGTATAAATAATTGTGTATAAAATAACATTAGTAGTCATGATAATGGTTAATGTTGCCATCAGTTTAGCAAAATAAATATTTACTCTTTTAACTGGCTTAGTGTATAAAAAGTCTGTCACTTTTTCTTTTAATTCTTTGTTAAAAATAAAGATGCTTAAATATATAGCAAAGATATTTTGAATTATTAAAATAAATACCATTGGAAATGAAGCATAATATCCTAGTAATCCATTTAAAATTAATTCTGAGCCAAATGCTCTTTGAAAAGGTTCAGGATATCCTTTCATTAAATCATATATCATTTGCATATCATTTTCTAAAGCAAAATAATATAAAATAGTCATTACTGAAAATATAAGAGTTGTTATTAAAAAACCAAATGCTTTTTTATAATTATATTTTAATTCAAATTTAAAAATATTCATTTATTCATTCCCATAGTAGTGCATAAATATTTCTTCTAAGCTTGGTTCTTCGATTGTAATATCTAAAATAGTTTGTTCTTTAATTAAAGACAAAATATTGTTAACATCACCCTTATATATGAAGCTATGTGTCTTATCTTCTATTTTTAAGTCACTAACATTTTCAATAGCAAATAAATTTTTATTAACCTTTTTACTAAACTCAATAATAAACTTCTTATATTTCTCTTCTTTTAAAGTTTTAATAGATGATATTTCAACTATTTTACCTTCTTTAATAATACCTACTCGATCACATATTTTTTGAACTTCTTGTAACACGTGTGATGAGAAAAATATTGTCATTCCTTTTTCGTTTTCTTCTTTTAATAAATTATAAAATTTCTTTTGCATCAAAGGGTCTAATCCTGTAGTTGGTTCATCCAAAATTAATAATTTAGGGCTATGAAGTAGCGCTGCTACAATAGCAACTTTCTTTTTATTACCAAATGATAACTCATTTATTTTTCTTTTTAGATCAAGTTCCATAGTCTCTGCTAAATACTGGATTCTTTTTTTATAATTGCCACTGTAAAAACTAGCTGAGTATTCCAGTAGTTCAATAACAGTCATATCATCATAATAAAAAACTTCACTAGGAACATATCCAACATTCTTTAAAACACTTTTATCAATCGAAGTATCTTTGCCAAATAAGTATCCTTCTCCACTTGTTTTATGAATAAGTGATAATAAAGTTCTAATAGTTGTACTTTTACCACTTCCATTTGGACCAATAAACCCAAATATTTCTCCTTTACTAACTTCTAGAGTTAGATCTTCAATTCCTCTATGTTTACCATAAAATTTAGTAAGATTTTTTGTTTCTATAACTTTCTTAGACATATATCCTCCTTTGTTTATTATACTCTTTACAATCTAATGTGGTCAATCATTGATTATACGATAGTTTTGATATATAATTACTAAAGGTGATATTATGGGAAAAAAATATATTATAATTGGAATTACTTTTATTTTGTCAGTAGCGTTAACTGTCTTTTTTTCATTGAATATGATTGAAAAAAATCCAAATATAATCGATAATATTGTTCCTAAAGACCCTTTGATAATCAATAATTATAAAATAGAAAAATATACTAATCATCAAGAAGATGTTTTTAAATTAATGATCGAATACTTTGATAATGAAGAACTTACTAATGAAGAAACTGCCAAACATATAGCACATAATTTCTTATTAGATTTCTATGATATTTCATTATCTAAAAGCAATAATATTAATGCTGTCATGTATATTTATGAACCTCTAAAACCTCGTTTTTTAGAGTTTGGAGGTAATTTATATAATTTCTATGCATATTATGATAAAAAGAAATTAGAAATTGTTTCTTCTGAGATAACTAATACTAAAAAAATAAAATATGATTATATCGATGATTTAAAAGAAATTGCTTCAAAAAGAAACTTGGAAGCTTACGAAGTAACAATTAGTTGGAAGTATAAAGACAATATCGAAAATATTCACACAGTTACTGTTGCCTTTATTGATAATATTCCATATGTATTTCAAGTTGCTAATTAGCAACTTTTAATTTGACTTTTATTCGGTTTTGTTTATAATACAAGCATGGAGGATTTATGGTTAATGATAAATTACTTAAAAAAATAAAGTACAAATATAAATTATATCGAAGGTTACAAAAGTTGGAAATTAAAAACCTATCTTTTTTACTTGAACAAGCTTTCTTAAAAAGACATTTAAATGATTTTGAAATAAAATTTTTAAGAAATCGTTTCTATAACGAAATGGAAATAGAAATCATCGATGCTAAATTAGATTATTATGAAGTAATTACTGAGGAAGAAACAACTGATGAGTTAAGAAAAGAAGAAACCGAATTATTCAGCATGCGAAATCAACTTAGAAAAATTAATTTTGTTGATGAAAATAGCGATGCCTTAAGTCAACCAAAGTTTGTTCTATTAAATCCCGATTTTAAAATTGACTATGATCGATACAAAGAAGATGTTGCTTATAAAAGTCATATTTACATTTCGGAAGGCTTTAAAAAGCTAGTTAAAATTTATCATTTACAACAAATTTTCGAAGATGATAATGGAAGATATTTCAAAAAAAATAACTATGCTAAGCAGTTATTCGCAAGAGATTATGAAATATTTTTATTTAGTCGCTTAAACAAAGGTTTAAATATTAAAGAAGCTGTTGATGATGTTGTAGCACATCATTTAGAATATATGCCTTTTGCAGATAATAAAGGGAGAAATAGATGAAAAAAATAAATTTTGAATTATTAAATAAAATTAAAACTAAATATATATTAATGAAAAAACACAAAGAACTTAAACGAGTAGTTAGTGATGAGCAATTAGTTCTTAAAATGATGAAAAGATTGAAAAAAGTAAAACCAGATCTACAAGAAGACTTTATAAAACACCATATATATAGAATCTCTTCTATATGTAAGTTAGAATTAGAAAGAGACATTATAGCACTTACAGACTCTAATTTTTATGAAAATGAACGTTTCAATGAAATAAAAGAACAGTTAAGAGAATTAGAAACTATAGCATTTGTGAAGAACGACTGCGAATTATTAGAAAAACCAGATTTTATCTTGTTAATGCCGGATTATGAAATTGATAAAGATAGATATAATCACGATAAAATATATCAAGGACACGTTGATATCTCTAACGGATTCATGAATGTCTTAAGTGCGACTCATAGCAAACATATTTTTAATGAGGGTCATGAACTTGAGTTATTTATCGCAGCTCATAGATATTTTGAAAAGTTGATTAGAGCCATAATAAATGGTGAGAGTATAAAAGATGCAACCAGACAAGTTGAAAATGATGTTCTTGAAGAATTATTATATTTTAATCAACAAAAAAGAAGTTTATAATAACTTCTTTTTTTATGTTTCTTCTAAAATATCTTCGATAGGTTCTGAAGAAGTTTCTTCAATTACAATAGGTACTTGTTTACCTAATGATACTACTACATTCATTCTAAAACGATGGTTAAATCCTTCTCCTGGAGCAATACTTTGAGATATAATCAAATCTTTTGCCACTGTTTCTGAATATTCATATTCTACATTAATACTAAAATATAAATATCTTCTTAAGAAAGTTCTTGCTTCGTCTAAATGTTTACCAATGAAATCTGGCATTACTCGAGGATCTTTTGCCTGTTCCAATAAACCTTCCTTATAAACCTTAGCAATAAAATTAGGATCTTTTCTTAAATCAAAAGTAATCGACGCCGGATTAACATTCTTCTTTTCTAAGACAGTATGTAAAGTATTATATATCTTATCGTAACTATCTTGATACATTAATGATATACCAACCGAAGTATTCATAGCAGGACTATATAGCATGGCACCATATCCTTGCATACTTAAATTAGTAATGTTTATATTTTCTACATCATAATCTATTTCATTTAAAGTATTTAGACCATTTGAATAAAGAGCGTATAATTGTTCAAAATTCATATCAGTTTGCATATTTTTAGTCAAAATATCTGATAAAGTATTAAATTTAAAAATGGTGTCTGAAGACGCTAAACGTTTAGAAATAGCTTTCAAAATAGTAATGTGGTTCTCACTTCTAATAATACCACCTTCACCTGAGTATGTTTTTCTATGACGAGCAAAAGCTAGAGCTTGTTCTCCATTTAACTTTTGAATACCTTTTTTTAAACAAATAGTATTGGTTCCCCATTTTCTTTGAGAATCTTGTTCACAAAAATCTTTTAAAACATCAACTTCTATTCCACCAATTGCATCAACCATTTTAACAAATCCATTGAAATCGATCATTAAATAGTGATCAATATCTATTTCAAAAAAATCACCAATTGTTTCCTTTAAACATTCAGGACCCCAACCTTTCCAACCATTATGGTTGACTAAGTCAAATCCTCCAATACATTCAGAATACATCCCTGTAGCACGATATATACTTGTTATGACTAAGTCTTTTGTTTCTGGAACAAAAGTAAGTAACATAATAACATCATAATTATGATGACCTCTTGCTAATGATGAATCAGTACCGATTAATACTATATTAAAAGGATCTGATTTTGATAAAACATTAGTATTTTTTCTTTCGTTTTTGAGTTCTTTTGTTGTTCTATAGATACTCTTTATTTCTAAGAACTCCTCTTTAAAATCTTCTTCATTAATATATCTTTCTTTAAAATCATCTGGAAGAGCTACCGCATCAAAAGTCTTATCGATTAATCCTATCACTAATTCATAATGTGACAAACCATATATAATGGTAACATCAATATTATTTGATTCTAATACTTTCTTAACCATTAAATGTGATTCTTCATCTTTTTCGTTAGCAAGTAAACCAATAACTTTGCCTTCTAAATCTTTTAATTCTTTAACTTCTTCATTTTCATAAACCATTATATTGGATGTTAAAGTATATGTTGTAGGTGCTGTTATTCTTTTTATTAATCCTTCAATATAAGATAGTGAAAAAGATAACAAGATAATGATTAAATAATAGATAACTAAAGTACTAATACTTATTTTTTTTAATTTCTTATTTTTCTTCCTAACTGAATAAATGACAAATTGTCTAACCAGGAAGGCTAAGACAAACAATACCAATATTATAATTATTCTTGTAAATACACTAAAAAGTGAAAAAGAAATAACGTTAAAAGCTACTATTAAAAATAATAGTAGTTGCATAATCATAGGAAATTTATATAGATATTTTTTCATGTTTCACCTTCTTAACAATTATATATCTTTTAAGTTTATAAATCAATTTTTCTAGTGTAAAGAAAAAGAATATTGCTATTCTCTTCTTAATGATTCAACTGGGTCTAATTTTGCAGCTTTTGAAGCCGGATATAAACCTGAAATAACACTTACTAATATACTAACTAGTACTCCAAATAACATATATTCAATAGTTACATTGACAATGTTAAATTCGTATAAACTATAAATAAATTTGTTTATAAAAATAGCTAAGATATTAGTGACAGTAATTCCTATTAAACCACTCAATAATCCTATTAAAAATGCTTCAGCAGAAAATATTCTTTTAATATCTTTACTTCTTGCTCCAATAGCTTTCAAAACACCAATCTCTTTAGTTCTTTCAACGACACTAATATACAAAACTACTAGTATCATAATAGCAGATACAATCAATGAAATTGATGAGACTGCCGCTAAAGCATATGTTATAACGTCAAGTATTTCATTAAAAGCACTTAAAATTAATTCTTGTAGTGAACCAGTATAACCTAATCTATTAATTTCTGATTTAACAAATTCAGTATCCGAAATACTATTAGTCACTAAATAGACAACCGTAGTTGGAACTTCATCAAATAACTCTTCTAAATCTTCTAAATGCATATACACTTGAGTATTACCTGTCCCAACATCAGAATTAGTACTCCCATGATAACCAGATATAACTACATCAATAGTTTTTACTTGATTATTAATAGTGAGAGATAATGTAATTTCCTTACCAACCATATTTTCATTAGTTCTTCTTTCGAATGCTTCATTAATTAGTATTTCACCACGATTTGGAAAACTACCTTGTTTAACATTTTCTAATGTAATATTAGAAGAAATAGTTGTTAATGCCGAAACATTTATTTCTTGATTATTATATATCA
Source organism: Bacilli bacterium (assembly GCA_030602345.1). GTDB lineage: Bacteria > Bacillota_I > Bacilli_A > RF39 > UBA660 > JAUVZX01. Next base: position 37,783 of record JAUVZX010000005.1, on the reverse strand, counting down.
TATTATTATTAGTAAAACTATTTATACTATAACCTTTTTCCAAAGAAACAACTTTGTCAATGTTTTGTAAAATAGTTATATCTTCTTCTGTAAATAATCGACTATTAGGACTACCAAAGGGAGACTCATTTTCATCAACCTTGATATTGACTTCTGCTACCAAAGGATTAGCAAAACCCTTGATAGTAGTATTTATATAGTCTTTGACTCCTAAACCAAGTGATAGCATCAAAACAACGCTCATTATTCCAATACTACTTCCTAAAGCAACTAAAAGATTTCTCGCTTTTTTCTCTTTCATATTATGAAAAGCCAATTTTAAACTATTTAAAAATGATAAGTTTTGTTTTTCTTTATTAAACTTAGTTTCTTCTGAACTCAATTTTTCGACTTCATAGTTAATTTCATCAGAAATAATTAGTCCGTCAGCAATTGTAACTACTCTACTTGATATACTTGCTACTTTATTAGAATGAGTAACCATAATAACTAATTTATCCTTTTGAGCAATTCTTTTAATGATAGTTAATATTTGTTCACTTGTTTTAGAGTCTAATGCTCCAGTAGGTTCATCTGCCAATATAATATCAGGATCATTAATTAAAGCTCTTGCAATAGCAACTCTTTGCATTTGACCCCCTGATAATTGATTAGGTTTTTTATTTAAATGATCTTTCAGTCCAACTTCTTTTAATAAATCAGTTGCTCTATTAATTCTTTCCTTTTTTGAAATATTAGAAAGAGTCATAGCAATTGTAACATTATCTAAAACAGATAGATGTGGTATTAAATTAAACGATTGGAAAACAAAACCAATATTATTCTTTCGATACTTATCCAATTGCTTCTTCGAAAAAGTTCTAATATTATTACCATTTAATAATATTTCTCCTTCAAAATCAGAATCTAGTCCTCCAATTAAGTTCATCAAAGTAGATTTACCACTTCCTGATTCACCAATAATTGATACTAACTCTCCACTTTCAAAAGATACATCTACTCCTCTTAAGGCTTTAAATGTATTACCTTGAGACATTTTATATTCTTTTTTAACTTTATTTAATTGTAATTTCATAAGGATCTCCTTTTATAAATAAAAAAATACCCAATAAGTGATATTTAATTTAATTAGATAAATCTAATTAAAAGATTAAATATGGTTTTTGCAACCTAACTTATTGGGTAAATTAATAATACCACATATCATTTATCTATGTCAACACTTTTTTTACAAAAAAAAATACCCAATAAATGGTATTTAATTTAGTTAGATAAATCTAACTAAGTGATTAAATATGGTTTTTGCAACCTAATTTATTGGGTAAATTAATAATACCACATATCATTTATTCTTGTCAACACTTTTTTTACAAAAAAATACCTAATAAATTATTATTTAATTTAGTTAGATAAATCTAACTAGATCATTAAATATGATTTTTCAATCTAATTTATTAGGTGATTTAATAATATCATATATCAAATATAGTTGTCAACACTTTTTTACAAAAAAAAATACCCAATAAATGGTATTTAATTTAATTAGATAAATCTAATTAAAAGATTAAATATGGTTTTTTCAACCTAATTTATTGGGTAAATAAATAATACCACATATTAATTATCTATGTCAACACTTTTTTTGGAAAATATAAATTTATTATTTCTTTATATCTGTTTATTAAAGTTTGATCTTTAATTCTATCTTCAAATATCTCTAAAAAGCTTAAGTAAAACCATTTTACATCTTCATATTTATTTGATGATAAGTCATATGTATTCTTTTCTAAGAACGTTTCATAATCAGATAATAGATTATGTAATTTATCAAAAAATTCAATTAATATAACTTCATCGTTTGCTTTTTTTATATTTCCTATAAAAGCAGTTTTTCTTTCTCGATAATCTTCGATAGTATTGTCTTCTGTAACTGTAATAACCATGTCTGCTACTTCTTTACCAAATTTATTAAATATATATTTATAGTCATAATCAGTATCTTCAATTAAATCGTGTAGAAGTCCTGCAATAACGACTTCATCTCTACCTCCATATTCCTTTAGCATAAATCCTACTGTAATTGGATGATAACTGAATTCAATATTAATGTTTCTTCTTCTTTGGTTTTTGTGGGCTATAAAAACTAATTTAATCGCTTCTTCTAATTTAGTGTTCATTTTTTTAATAAGTCTCTTATTTCTTCTAAAAGTTTTTCTTCATTTGGTTTTGAAGGGGCTTTAACTTCTTCTTTCTTTTTGAAGCGATTAATTGATTTTATAATTATAAATAAAACAAAACCAATAATTAAGAAATCTAGTACGTTTGCCGTAAAAGTACCGTACATTATTTTAGAACCATTAACTTCTAAATATACCGATGCAAAATCTTCACTTTTTAAGAAAATGGCAATAAATGGTAGTATTACATCATTTACCAATGAAGAAACTATCTTACCAAAGGCTCCACCAATTATAATACCTACTGCTAAATCAACTACATTTCCTTTTGAAATAAATTCTTTAAATTCTTTAATCATTATTCTCACCACACACTAATGATATTCCATTTTTTTCTAAATATTCTTTGGCATTAAGTGTCTTTTCATTTTTTCTAGACGACATTATTAAACCATCATATTCATAATAGTGTACTGCTGCAACTATTTGATTTTCATCTTCAACACATTCATTTTTTAATTCTTCTTCCAAATATATTCTATTACCTATGACTTCGTAATTTCCTTTATACATACCATTTTCAGTATTTAACAAATATATTTTACCTTCTTGGCTAACTGCATATAGATTGATTCTTAAACCTAATTTTTGATTAAAGATGACGACATCTTCTAAATATGACATTTTTTCATAAGTAGACAAATTAGATTGATCTTTAATAATTAATCTGTCATTAAAGTAAAGACCTCCATTTTTAACTGCTAAATTAAACGTTTCACTTGGAAATTCACAAGCATTTTTATTTTCGTTAACAATTCCATTTTTTAATGCTCTTGCACAAAAAGATGATAAATTACCATTAAAGCTATTAATTTCTTCTTTACTCTTCATTAGACTAACCTGATATATTTGATATATTCCAAAGACTAACAATATTATTACAATTGATAATAATAAAAATAATCTTTCATGTTTTGTTTTTTTCACTATCCCACTTCCTTTATAATAGTATATCACAAGTTATTTTTTTGCATATAAAAAGTATGATTATTCATACTTTTTTATTATTTTTATAAATTGTTTTTTACCTTTTTGAATAATTATTTCATTGTTAACAAAATCAGACTCAGTAATTAATTTATCTACATCATCTAATTTAACTTGATTTAAAGAAATTCCTCCTTGAGTAATTAGCCTTCTTGCTTCTGATTTTGATTCAGTCATATTGCATTTAACTAATAAATCCATAATCTTTATTTCTTCTGTTAAATTATATTCTTCTATATTTTCTGGTATTCCACCTTTTGCAACGGTATTATATCTTTCTTCTGCTAAAGTAGCAGCTTCTTCATTGTGATACATTTTAACTATTTCTTTTCCATATATACGGTGTGCTAAAACGATATCTTCGTTGATCAATTTAGCAGCTTCTTCTAAGTCATAGTCTGTCGTTAATCTAAAATAATCCATCATTAGTTCATCAGGTATTCTCATTGCTTTTTCGAACATTATTTCTGGTTGTTCGTCTATACCAATATAGTTATCTAATGATTTGCTCATTTTTTCTTTTCCATCAAGTCCTACTAATAGAGGAAATACCATAACATCTTGAGGTTCTTGTCCATAGTCTTTTTGTAATTCTCTTCCTACTAAAAGATTAAATGTTTGGTCTGTTCCCCCGATTTCGATGTCTGCTTTTAAGGCTACTGAATCATATCCTTGCATCAAAGGATACATTAATTCATGTATACCCAATGGTAAATTATTTTTGAAGCGATTATTAAAGTCTTCTCTTTCTAACATTCTAGCAAGAGTATATTTTCCTGTTAATTCTAAAATATCTTTGAAGTCTAGTTTATTTAACCAAGTTGAATTATATTCAATTCTTGTCTTATCTTTATCTAATATTTTAGTAACTTGTTTTAAATAAGTTTCTCCACTTTTTCTTGTTTCTTCAAATGTTAACGCTGGTCTTGTTTTATTTTTTCCTGATGGGTCTCCAATCATTGCGGTAAAATCACCAATAACAAAGACTACTTCATGTCCTAGTTCTTGTAACAATTTTAGTGCTCTTAATGGAACAGTATGTCCTAAATGTAAGTCTGGTCTAGATGGATCTGCTCCAAATTTAATGATCAGTTTTTTACCACTTTTTAATTTTTTTATTAATGAATCTTCATTGTATATATTAGTTGTCTTTCTTAATATTAATTCTATTTCTTTCATTTTTTCCTCCCAAAAAAAATACGACTAATCTCCTAATAAGGACGAAAAATCGCGGTACCACCTTAATTCATAGTAAACTATGCACTCATGTCTATAACGGAATTATCCGAATAAGTTCATAATAGGTATTTCATAATTTAAGTTTTACTAATTCTCACCATCCATTAGCTCTCTTTAAAAACGTTTAAATTATTACTAATATTAATCATCACTTATTTATAAAAATATTATATCATATTAACTAAATTTTTTGGAAACTTTTGTTGGAGTTTTTGTTTTTCCTCTTAACCTTGGGTTTTCTTGAGCAAAAACCATAAATTTAAACATCATATTTTTAATTTCATCCAACTTAAAATACTTATCATTTTTGATAATTTCACCGAGTCTTTTTTCCGATATTTCTTCTAAAGTTCTTTCGTTTTCAATGAATATTCCTTTTCCAAATTCATAATCATTGACTGTAGTAATTATTGTATCTGAGAGCATTTCAAAAAATAAATTATCTTTTCTTATTACAATCAAGTGATCACTTTTTAATTTTTGATAACCATAATGAGCCATTTCTTTTCTTAGATTTATTTTTTTATCTTTAGTTACTCTTCCTAGCATTTCATCATATTCATTAGTAAAACGATATACTTCATCAACACTAACTAAATAAAATTTTTCTTTCATTTACCCTTCTTCTTTAATGCCGTATATACAAGTGTTATTAATGATCCTATGACTCCGATTGTTGCAATATATGAATAGCCAATTAATCCTACTGAATCACTCCATGTTGGAGTATAAACGAAGTAAAATACAATTAAATATAGAAGTGCTATTACATTAAATATCATTATAGTAATATTAGTAATTTTTACTTCCCTAAATTTACTATATCCAATTAGAAAAGCAAATATAAATGAATAAAGTATAATGATTGGTAAGTTAATCATGAATGCATCAAGATTAGTTCTTACTCCAAATATAAACAAAGTTATTAGATTGATAGTTAAAGCCAGCACAAATGTTATGATACTATTTTTTAACATACATCCTCCTTATTATAATTATAGTCCTTATTACCCTATTTTTTCAACTACAATAATACAAGTGCTGTCTGGTAAGTGTATTTTGTTGACATTTTCATCATAAATATTGATTTTTTTACTTAAATAATCTTCATAACCATCTTGTAAGAAGTGTTTTAATTCAATTACTCTTAATTTATTTTTAAAATTAGTTTCAAAAAATGATATAAATTCACTTGGAGTAAAATATCCAAATTGTTCATTTATTTCATGAGCATATGAATCTTCTCCCCATGTATAAGTGTATAAAAATTCCATCGCATCATTAACTAACATTTTAACTGAATTATCACTTATTTTTTCATAAGTAATTTTTCTTCCTTTAAAATCATGACAATAGTTATTTAAGAAAGACATTCCTTTATCATCTTTAAATTCTATAATACGCATTTGATCTTTGGGTTCAGTCATTATTCCATCTCTGATAATAATTCTTCCTTTAATAGGTAAAACTTTATAAGCGGATTCCATAGCTTTTAAAATAGTTTTATAATTGAATTTTTTTCCTTCAAAAGTGATATATGAATAAAGTTCATGGATAATCGAAGAGTAGATAATAGTATCCATTTTATTAAAATGATTTTCTAAATTAAGAGCATCTCCTTCAATAATTGTCCATTTTTTATGTTCGTTTCTTTTTTTGCTGTTTAAGTTTTCAATAACATTTTTAGAGATATCTATTCCATATACTTCATGACTTACTTCTTCTAATAAGTCTAGTAATGCTCCTCCACCCGGTCCAACATCTAATACTTTTTCACCATATATATATTCTAGTATTTTAGCTTTATGACTAAGTGATTGATTCATTGTTTTTAAATATAGTTCTTCATTATAAAAACGGTCATAAATGTCTCTTCTAAAGCCAAATAGATCATATAAAAGTAAAACTGCTTTATTATATGTTTCATCACTTCCATATGATATTTCACAAAACTCAATTAATTTACTTGCTTGAAGTGAAAAAATAAAGTTAATCACTAACGTTTTATCATACTCTTTTATTTCAGTATTCAAGTGTTTATTATATGGAATATTATTATGAATAATATCTTCTATGCTTAATGAAGACAAATAGTTTTCAATAATTCTTTTTTTGTATAAATTAATTACTTTTTTACCATTATAATCAAAGTAAATCATTTTCATTACATCTTCAAAAGTTAAGTGTAATGAATCTTCTTTTATATCAACAAACATCAATATTTTGATTACTTCTTCTAAATTAAAATCTTTTAGTGCTACTTCAAAATACCATAGTTCTAATTTAGAAAAAATAGATCCTAATTTAGATATTACTGCCTCTGTAAGTAACTCATTTAAAATACTATAATCATCATTAAAATTGTTCTTTCTAAGCGTTTTTAGGCGTTTAATAATATATTCTTTATCATAATACTCTTCTTCTAAATTATGACCTTCTACGATCTTATTAATAGCAATTATGATGTCTTTTTCAACACTTTCATATAAACCATCATACACACCATTTAAAATGCATTTATTTAAAACAATTAGTATTTCTTTTAATAATGGAGATGGAAATAATCCCACTAAATCTTGACTATTTTTTAAATTAACTTCTCCTTGAATATGTTGTCCAATTAAACCATGTGTTTTAATTAAAGTATATACTTTTTCATCTGATTCATATTCTTTATAAATACTAGCACTTCCTATGTTATGAACTTTTAAATTATAGCCTGCTTTAATCCATCTTTTACGATCAGCTTTATTACCACATTTGGCAACATCCATCCATTTTAAAACTTCACTAACATAATGATATACTTCATCATTTACATTCATATTATCTAAAACTTCAAAACATCTTTTTACATACTCAAAAACTGCTCTTTTATTGATATTAGTAACTGAATCTAAGTTCTTATAATTATAGTTTATCTCTTTAGCATTATATAAATATATTAACCATTTTTCTTCTTTATATTTACTAGGATTTTTAAACATTTCTTTCATAGTATCACCAATAAAATTATACCATAAAAAAAGATAACAAAATTATCTTCTTTTAACGCTTTTATAAATAAATTCTTCTATTTTTGCACGTCTAATATCCTTAGGGATTACATAGTCTTTAATGTCTGTTTTAGTACCACATGAAGGACAACTAAAAGTGAAGAAATATGCAATTGATTCATCAATCAAATAATCAGTCGTAACAAAGATATCTGATTCATATATCTTATTCTCAAGTCCACATCCAACTTGATCATTACCTTTTCCAGTACAACTTAATTCTAAATGCCATCTTTTCATATTATCACCTACTATATCTATTTTAATACAAATCTCATTTTTTTCCTAATATAATATAAAAACATTGAATGTTCAATGTTTTTATCTTCCAAAAAGTTTTCGGATTTTATTTTTTTATATTTTTTCTAATATTTTGTAAACAACTTCTTCTTTACTCAAATTAGTAGTATCTACTTCTAATATATTTGTTTTATCAAAGTTTTGAGCGAATACTTCTAATGATTGGTTATATTTTTCTAATCTATCTTTAGTAACAAATCGTCCTTCGCCACCTCTTCTTCTAATAGCTTCATCTGGTTCTATTTTAAAAACTACTAATAAATCAGCATGATAATCAAAGTGAGGATGATTGATAAATGAGTCTCTTTCTTCTTTCTTTTCTTTGGTTATATCGCCTCTTGCATAAGAGTAATTATTCCAAAAATAACGATCATATAATCCTCGATCAATTAAAACATAGTCATAATCTTGATACAAAGCTTCAATATAGTCTTTCATCATCGCAATAACCATGTATAATGCTTCTTCTTTAGCTCCTCTTGGTAAATAGCTTTTCATGTTTTCGCAAGATTCTTCAATGACGTGTACTTTCGGTCCTAATTTTTCTTTTAAAAGATGGATTGTTGTTGTTTTACCTGCCTCAGGAGTTCCTGTGAATTCAATTATTTTAGTCATTTAACTTCTCCACTTCTTTAGCTATTTCTTTTAATTCATCAAATATAGGTCCTTCTACATTATTAGTTATAGCTTTTGTAATTTCTCGATAGTACCAAAGAACATCTTGTTTATTAGCATTGAAACTATCAAACATAGAGTCATTTAAAGTTTGATAATCTTCCAATAAAGATAACATGTTATGCATTTTATCTGCTGCAGCAATTGCTTTTGATTCTTTACTAGCATTCATAAAACTATTAATCTGAGCGTCTTTTCTTTCTTTCCAAGAATATTTTTTGTCTATTTCGGTTTCTAAAAGAACATATTCTTTTACTTTAGTGCCAAATAATGTTTCTATTTCTTCTATTGTATGATCAGTATCTTCAATTACATCATGTAATAATCCAGCGATGACAATATCTTCATCATAGTCGTGTTTTAATAAAATAGACGCTACTCCAAATAAGTGTATGCTTTTAGGTAATCCATTTGTTTTTCTAATTTGTCCTTCATGGCACTTAGCCATATAGTTAATTGCTTTCATTAATCTTTCATGTTTCATAATTTCCTCCTAGATAATATTATATTACATATATAGGCAATATATATGGAACATTAAAACTTTTCTTCTAATAACACAATACTACTAATCGATTTTAGTCTAAATCTTCTAATCGCTTGTTTATATTCACAGTATGCTGATACATACCACGTATTATTATTGTTATATAAAGCTTCTGGATGAATTATTCTACTTCTTACCGATCCTTTAGATGAGGTATAAATTATTTTTACTTTTAAAGAATTTTTAATTCCTAAAGATAACTTGTTATATATTTCTTCTAACTCTTTAATAATGACTTTATTCTCATTCATTGACTTTAATTTATCAATTATTCTAAGTCCTTCTTCATTAGTGTTTTCTTCTAAAATAGATATTTCTTCTTTAGATAAGCCTCTCGTTGGTAAAACATAATCATAATCTAGATAATAGCCTCCATATTTTCCTAATATAGAAGATACATATATTCCTGATTTTTCTAATTCTTCAATATAATACCTAATCATTCTAGAATTTACTTCTAATAAGTCCGATAATTCCTTAGTCGAATATTTTCTACCACTTGATAATATTTCTAATAATTTAAAACAGTTGCTAATCTTACTCATAACTTCTCCTAAACTTATTATAACAAAAAAATAAACTAGGCTAGTTTATTTTTTGAATTGATATAAAACAGATGGTCTATGACCTACTCCTGTTTTTACTTTGTTGGTTTTTTTGACTTTATGACTTATTATTCTTCTAAAAGCTGGATCTAGTAATTTTTTGCCTAAAATAACTTCATAGACTTGTTGTAATTCTCCTAGAGTGAAGTATTTTGGCATCAAACTGAATGCTATATCAGTATATTCAATTTTATTTTTAATTCTTTGTAATCCAAGTCCAATCACTTCCGGATGATCGAATGCTAAGTCATTATTTTTGATAGTTATAAATTTATCTTCTTGTTTTTCTAATACAAATGTTAATTTATCTTCTTTTGAGCAAAGAGTAAAGCTATAAGTGTTCTCATTAATATCGACATATAAATCAAACCATCTGGCTTTTTCGCTTATTTCACTGTATTTACTTTGATCTACTAGTGCTACATATGAGACACTTAATACTCTAGTTCTTGGGTCTCTGTTTAAATCACTGAAAGTATATAGTTGTTCTAAATATAATTCTTTAATATTGGTTTCATGTTCTAAGATTCTTTTAGACGACTCGTCTGTTGTCTCATCCATTTTGATAAATCCACCAGGTAGGCACCATTTATCTTTAAAAGGGAAAGTGTCTCTTTTTACTAATAATACACTTATCTTTTTAGAAGTTAGTTTTCGATAGTTATCTTCTTTTGATTCTGAAACAGAGAAAACAACAATATCAGTTGTTACTGATGGCTTTTCAAAGATAGAAGCATCATAGTCTTTTAAAAATTCTTGTTCATTTTTATATTCTTTCATAAGCACCTCTTACCTTATTATATCATTAATTATTTTTTTTGTTTTAACATATCGTTCTTGATAATTACCATTGATAGTTTCATAGTTAATATTATGTTCATCAAACATTGCTTTTAACTTATCGTTATTAGCTTTTCTTACTTCTTCTTCACCGTATGTTCTAGTGCCATCTTGGACCCATTTAACATCAGGTTCTAAGAATATATATTTATCATATTTATTAGTTTCAACGATTGAGTTAACTAAATCTTCAAATGTTCTATCTTCTTTGAATAATAGTCGATAATAATAGAGGGTTACTAAAGCTTCTGTATCAATGAATAATACTTTATTAGCTTTTTTAATTAATTCTAATTCTCTTAGTTTATGTCTAAATAGTATTTCAACAAAGTGTTTTGGTTGCATATTATCAATGCCTCCTGCTTCATCACATATGTCTCTTCCCACTTCTTCAACATAGACGGTGTTAAAAGCATTGGCTAAGTTTCTAACAAGGGTTGATTTACCACAGCTTTCGGTTCCGATTATAACAACTTTTTTAGTATAATATGGTTTAACTACATCAGGTAGATAATCATAGTATTTAAAGGGATTATTTCTAATTTGTGTTGATGAAATATCTATCTCTTTTCGATCAAAATAGTGTACTTTTTCATATAAGTTTTCAAAGATATTTTTTCCTTGATAGTCACTTCCTGCAAAAGCAACATCAATCTTATCATTAATGATATTTTGAATATCCTCTTTACCTTTTTGCCAATTATATTCTTGTTTGTTAATACTTTCATCCATCACATGAATTACTTCTACATTTTCCATATTTTTAGTTATTTGTTTTAACCACATGTACCTTTCTTGATATGGAATATCATCATTGGGAGTTGAAGATAGTGCAACATAAAGTTTTTCACACATCGAACTAGCTTCAATAATAGCGTTTACATGTCCTAAATGAACAGGATTAAAGCTTCCTCCATACATTCCTATTTTATGCATTTTTAGCTAACCTCTTCCAATTATAATATCCATAGAAAGCGTTTACTAAATAAGCCGACCACATAACGATCATTAAGATACTATTTTGTTCTCCTTGAAACATTGCAATAGTCCACATATAGATACTGACAATGTTAACAATTATCCATAGTAACCATTGTTCTTTATATAGTTTAACTGTTAAAAACATTGCTATAACTGATAATACAGTTGATGTAGAGTCTGCTAGAGGTAAATTACCTTGTAGTAGTTCTAAAACATAAGAGTATCCAAATATTAAGGTAACACTTATTAATCCTAATATAATTAATTGTTTTCTTGTCATTTCTTTTGCCCTAATAATGCCTGTATCACCTTTAAGGTCTTTTTTCCATAAATATATGCCAATAAATTGCATTGGTAAATAATATAATCCATTTAGCATAACTTCACCATAAAATGATGACATGTATGCAATATAAATATAAGTTGCAATATTGATTATTCCCCAGTAGTAACAGCTGATATGTCCTTTAGCAGTCATAACCACACATAGCACTCCTGTTATTAAAGATATAAATCCAATTAGGTTAACGTCATCAAATATGAATAAAGATATAATATTAATAATCGATATTACCAATATTAAAGATAGTTCAAATTTTGTTAATTTTGTTAATATTTTTATCATTTTTTCTCCTTGCGTAAATTAAATGTATCTTTTTTGTATATATTTAGTTTGTAATATTAAAATTTAATATTCTTATTTTTTTGTGTTTCTTAGTTAATAAAGAATTAGTAGTAAATATTTGATCAACGTAGTCTTCTTTGATGATGTCTTTGTTAATTACTTGGTTTTCGGTATGCACTGCAAGTACATATACTTCTTTTACTTTATTAGCTTTTAGTATTTTAGCTACCTTATTGCAGGTATTTCCTGTCGAACATAGATCATCAATTATGATAGCTTTAGTATTGGGTTTTATTTTTCCTTCTTGAATTTCTAATAACTCAATGTTAGTTGTTTCTTCATTTCTTCTTTTTCTAAAAACAACATAGTTATCAAAGTTATAGTTATATCTTTTGAATGATCCTTCATCAGGGAAGATTATTTGAATGTTTTCTTCATTAATATAACTTTTTACTTGTTTAATAAAGTCTTCCATAATATAGATGGGATGAATATTATTAATTAATTTTTCGGTTTCTTTAGAGTGAGGTTCTAATATAAATACTTTATTGAAGTTTAAATTATTAATATAACTTGCTATATATTTAAGTAAGAATAAGTCGTTTTCAAATTCTCTGTCCATCCTACTATAGGGCATATATCTTATATATAAATTAGTTTCTTTTTGTAAGTCATCTATTTTAGATTTTATAAATAACAAACTTATTAAATCATCTGAGTTTTCATATTTAAATTCAATTAGATTTTGTTCTTTAATTAAATTAATAATATTTCTAATTCTAATTTCATTGTTAGGAAATTTTTCTATTTTAATTTCTTTTTCATTTAGTATTATCATTAGTTACTCTTTTCATAAGTAGGTACTTTAAATTTATGACGAGTACTATTATGTAAGTACATTATTCGTTCATGGTTAGGAGTTTTTTCTCCTTTTATGTGTCTTTCTATTTCATCATATGTAACTTTTATTTTTTCTTCATCAGTCATTCCTGATATACCGTCACTTGGTGATTTATATAGTACTTTTTCAGGTACTTTGATGTATTCTCCTATTTTAATTACTTCACTAACTGTTAAGTTTCCTAAGACACTTATATCTGAGACATTATCTCCTCCTTTAGTGAAGTAACCTACATATGATTCGGATAAATTAGATGTTCCTGCGACTATATATCTTTCATTATGAAAACTACTTAATGCTTGAGCTAAATAGTATACTGAGGCCATTCTTAGTCTTGGTTTTAAATTGATATCTGAGTCTTTTAAAGTTTCTATATTAATATGATTGAATTCTTCTTTAAAAGTATCAAAAACTCTAGTTAAATCAAGATTATATAATTTGAATCCATAGTAATCACTAATTAGTTTAGCATCTATTTTGTCTTCTTCTTTCGAATGACACGGAAGAGTTACTCCAAAGACATTTTCACTGCCTAAAGCTAGTGAGAATAATCCTGCGACAACTGCACTGTCTTTACCACCACTGATGCCAAGTACTACTCCTTTTAAATTATGTTGATTAAAATATTCTTGAATAAACTTTATTATTCTTTTTGTTTCTAATTCTGCATTCATTTTACTTTACCTCTTGCTTTCTCTAGTGTTATGACTGATCCCGCATCATTAATAATGCCTTCTTCCATTAATTCATATACTTTAGTTAATGTTTCTTTAAATAATTTAATGTGTTCATCAGGATCCAGATGTAAATCACCTTTTTTAAAGCAATCTAAGGCTAAATAACAATCGTTTTTGACTCTAGAACACCCTTGGTCTTGATAATAAGAAAATAGCTTTAAAAACGATTCTGAAGTATATCCGGTTTCCTCCAATAATTCTCTTTTAGCAGCTTCTAAAGATGTTTCATCTTCATCAATATATCCTGCTGGTAATTCTAAAGCAATTCCTGTTTTTAATACTCTTGGTTGCATAACTAAAATTACTTCTTTTTCTTTCGTAATTGGTAGTATTATGACAGCATTAGAATTATTACTGTTTTTAGTTATTTCTTCTCTTGTTAAAATAATGCCATTGTTTAAAACAAATTCACTTTTAATGATGTCAATAAAATCTCCCTTTACCCTAGATATTTCTTTTTCTTTAATAACCTCAAATTCTTGATATTCTTTTTGATAATCCATTTTCGTTTATCCTCTCTATTTCTTCTTTATGTTTAAATAATAATTCTTTCTTTAAGTTTAATAATTTAGTAGATAAATCGACAATATATAAATGAGGATTATCAAATCTTTTCATCTCTTCAAAGATAGTTGATAATTCATATTGTACTTTTGCTTTTACTTCTTCGATAGTTGGAACTTTATAAACTAATTCACCATTTTTAAAAATCGTTGTTTGTAATTCTTTAACATAATAGTTAGTTAGTCTCTTTTTCTTCCACCCTGATTCATCTATCAAAGTATATTCATCTTGATTTATTTTTTCTTCTGCTAAGGCAATAACATCTCCCATAGCATAATTGGTATTTTTATCATAAAAACGATACAACTTTTTATGCCCAGGATTAGTTAATTTCCCAACATTATCCGATAATTTTATTTTAGGAATAATAACATTATCTTTTTCTATTCCGACTAGTTTATACACTCCTCCAATTACTGGATCAGATTTAGCAGTAATTAAGTTTTCTCCTACACCAAATATATCTATTTGAGCACCCTCTTTAATTAACGATGAAATAAGTCTTTCATCTAATGAATTAGATGCTAATATCTTAGTTTCAAATAATCCCGCTTCATTTAATTTAGCTCTTACTTTTTTAGACAAGTACGCTAAGTCCCCACTGTCTAATCTGACGCCTTTTAAAGTATAACCATTAGGAATTAAGTATTCTTTAGCTACTTTAATAGCATTTTCTACTCCACTTCTAACAGTGTCATAAGTATCTAGTAATAAAATAGTGTTATTAGGAAATGTTTTAGCATACGTTAAGAAAGCTTCATATTCTGAATCAAATGATTCAATATAGCTGTGGGCCATCGTTCCAAATGCAGGAACACCATATTCTTTGTAAGCTTGAACACAAGAACTACCTACTGCTCCTCCTAAATAAGCATATTTTGCTCCTTTAACTGCAGCATCTACTTCATGGGCTCTTCTTGTACCAAACTCTACAATATTTAAATCTCCTGCCGCAAATTTCATTCTACTTGCTTTAGTTGTAATTAAGTTAGCAAAGTTTTTATGCAGTAATAAAGCTGTTTCTAATAACTGCGCTTCAATTATATTAGCTTTAACCGTAATTAAGGGTTCGTTTGGAAAAACAATTGTTCCGTCTTCAACTGCATATATATCTCCTGTGAATTTTAAGTTAGATAAATAAGTTAAAAACTCTTCCGAAAAATGATTTTTACTTCTTAAAGCTTCAATATCGCTTTCACTAAACTTGAAATTTTTAACATACTCAATTACTTCATCTAGTCCTGCTGAAATAACATATCCACCCTTATCAGGGTTTTTGCGATAAAACATATCAAAGTATGCTACTTCATCACATTTGCCATTCATAAAGTATGAATACGCCATTGTTAATTGGTAATAGTCCATTACTAAAGTTTTATTTTCCATATTTATACTCCTTTACTACATTTACTCCTGCTTGTTTAAGTAATTTAAATGCCATCATATTATATTCATCACGATCATGAACACCATCTATATGATATGTTTCAACAGCATTCTCAGGGACAATAATATTAACACTCTTATTAACTTGATTAAAGAAATTCTTCAAAGGAATTGCTAAATTCAATACACATATATCCGTACAACATCCTGTAATAACAATTTCAGTGATATTTTCCATGCTTTTAACATATTCGATAAAGCTTGGAGCAAACATACCACTAGTTGAATTTTTATCAATGACAATAAACTTATCACTCAATTCTCTTAATCCTTCAACAAACTCAACTTCACTAGTTCCTTCTATACAATGTGGCGGAAAAGATTTAAACTCTTCACTATCAACACTATGAACGTCCCTAAATGCAATAATTGGTTCATTACTTTCTAAAAACTTTTTGGCCAATCTAACGTTTTCATTTACAATTCTTCCAATCGTTGGATCTGCTAAAGCCCCTTCTTTTACAAAGCCATCTATCATATCAACTATGATCAATCCTCTTTTAACTAATTCTAATTTTTCTTTCATGTTTTCACCTCTTATTAACATTTTATTAAAAAGAGTTTTAATTGTCAAGCACTTTTTAACAATTTGTTAAAAAGATTAAATTTGACATATAATATTATTTATATACAATATATTGCACACAGGAGAAAAAAATGGAAAATTTAATATTATGGTATACCGGAAACGAAAAAGAAATTCTTCTTGCTTTAAATGGAACTAAAAATGGTTATTATAGAAACGATATTAGCAAGAAACTACTAAATAAAGACATGAAGGAAAAATTAAATCTTTATACATTAATTGATTTTGTAAGAATAGTTGATACAATGTATAAAATAGAAAAACTAACTAATGAAAAAGCAAAATTTTTCTTTGGGAATATGCCCAATGAACATTACATTGGTTTAGATATTCTTCCTAACAAATTAAATAGAGAATGGTTAAATGATATATATTCAATCATAGACAACAATTTGCCTTGTAAATTAATAACTTTTGGTATGGTAGGTACTTCTTTTCCAAAAGCAGAACCAATAAAAAAATAGCATAAGCTATTTTTTTATTCTTTAATTAATCCTGCCATTTGCTTAGAAATGAATTTAATAGCAAATTTAGGATTGATAGTATATAAAAATTTCATTATTTTAGAATCTGTTCCAACATATATTCGCATTTTTTTCTTCTTTATACCCTCATATATTATTAAAGCGGCTTTATCCGCATCTAATGGTTTTACTTTACTATCACCACTTGCTTCCATTTTAACTCCAGAATTTTCTGAAATATTAGTTGCAATTGCTCCTGGTATAACTAAAGATACTGCTATATTAGTGTTAATTAATTCAGCATACAATCCTTCGGTTAATAAAGACAAGGCTGATTTAGAGGCTCCATATATAGTTTGTCCCGGGAAAGGAAAAAAACCTCCCATACTAGATACATTTACTATATGACCACTGTCTTTTTTTATAAAGTCATTTAAAAACAATTTAGTTAGCAATAGTGGTCCATAGAAATTTATGTCCATTATTTTTTTTATTTTTTGATCATCTAATTTATCAACTTTGATAAAAGGTTGAATAATACCAGCATTATTGATTAAGATGTCTATTTCTTTATGAAAATCTTTTTTAAAATTAATAATATCTTCTTCATTTCCTAAATCAACTACGTATGGATCAAAAGCTCTTTTATAAGTTTCTTTTAATTCATCTAATCCTTTTTCATTGATATCTAATCCAATTACCTCATATCCTTTGCTAATATATAATTTGGTAAACTCTTTGCCCATCCCACTTGATGCACCTGTTATTAAAACTCTCTTCATTAATCCTCCAATTCGTTAATGATGTTATGTGTAAATTCTTTTTTATAAAGTATTTTTTTAACCATTTTTGGTTGTATCCAAATATTTTCTATATCCTCTTTATCAATCCATTTTAATTTAGTTGTTTCTTTATCTAACATGGTAAAGCTATTCTTTTTAGTTAACTCACACTCATCTAATTCCACTTTGAAAATAAATAATATTTCATGAACTTTTTCACCTTTAAACATAAAGAAGTTTTCTGAAATATTGATTAATTTAATATCTTTTTTTAGTTTAAATTCTCCAATTTCTTCTTCTAATTCTCTAACTATTGAAGTAAAACTATCTTCTCCAATTTCAACTCTTCCTCCAACTAAACCATGATATTCATTTGTATCTGTTTTAGCAAATAAGAATTTATCTTCATAAGATATAATTGCTGCTGTTCTAACGTTTAATTTATAACCATCTAATCTAACTGTTATATTTCCCATATATCCTCCCTAGTATAAATTATAACACAAAAAAACGACTAAGTCGTTTTAATAATTACCATAAAAGTTAACTTCTGTTTCAGTTACTAATAGTACATTGAAACTAGCAGTTTTTAGTTTTTCCGCCATATCTGAGGGAACGTAAGTAAAGGCTTGCTTAGTTTGTCTTTGTTTTGATTTTAATTTATTAACATAAATTAAATCTTCAGCAATACGATTACCATTAGCATCTGTCGCTTCTATTAAAATACTATAGCTAGACATTTTATTAGCTTTATTAATAATTACAACATCTAATTTATAGTCATTTCCATATTCAACTTTAGTTGCTGTAAAATCTCCTATAATAACATCTACTTTATCCGTTAATAACGTATCTGCTACTTCTACTGTATTATCTTTTTGCATCAATTCAATCATTTTATCCAATCTGTTAAAAAACATTAATTGAAACATAACGATCAATGATCCAAATAGTATTATTACTATTCCTAATCCTAACTCTTTTTTCATATATCCTCCTAGCATGATTATAGAACTCAATATAACAAAAGTCAAATAATATTTATTTGACTTTTTTGGTGTTTTTATATGAATTTAATATCAAATGAGCTGTTTTTTCAAAATCCATTAAAGCTGTTATATCATACTCAAAAGGATCTAGAGGAAGTCTATATAAATCCGCGACTCCAAAAAAACGACCTTCTTCTTCTAATCTCTTATCATTTCTTTTTAATTCTTCATATAAATCTTCTATAACTAATTCAGAATCAACATCTTCTAAATGACTTGTTATTTTCATGCACACTTCAAAGACATGAGGTCTTAATAACTTTTCTTTTGAAACATACTCTTTAAACTCTTTTGATTCTTCTTGTAAATATAATTCTGTCATTAGATCATCGATGTTATAAACTATATTTGAGTATAGTTCAAATAATGCCTCCATACTATTTATATTTAATTTTGCTCTCATATTACCTCCTGATTACATTATCTAATAGTTTCAACAATCTATTTTGATATTCTACATCACTTTTGTTCATTAAATAAAAGTGACAATAACCATTTATTAAGCACCATTTAAGTTTTAAATGATCATAATCTCCTTCAAGTAAGTATCCTTTTAAAAATAAGTCAATGTCTTCTATAGTATCCATAAATTTTTGTGAGGAACGCAGAATACAAGACCACGCAATATCTTGTTCTTTAAATCCTTTCCCAGCATATTCTAAATCTAATATACCCGTTAATATGAAGTTATCCCAAAGCAAGTTTGCATAATGAAAATCGCCATGAATAAATATTTTTTCTTCCATATCTATTTTATTTTCTTTTAGATAATTAATATAAGGTGTAATAGCATCATCAAATGTATAATGTTCCTCACTTGGAATATGATTTATTTTTCTTAATTTAGCATCTTCAAAAGGTTTAATATCTATTTTATGAATTAATGCTAAATTTTTCCCATATTCAATTAAGTATTTATCTTTAGACTCTTTATCTATTCCTAAAGCAAATATTTCCGATAATCTGTTTCCTTCTTTTTTTTCTAAAACAATATAGTATTTATCTTCATGAAAACCGCTTTCATAGACTTCAGGAACATTAATTTCTTTTAACAAACCCAAAATTTTAACTTCAGTTTCGAAATTAGCCATCTTACTTCTTTCAAACTTAATAACAACATTCTTTAAAACACCATCTAAAAAACCAACTGCTTCAATTACGTCGTTTCCTGCTGGAGGATAACCGGTTATTTCTTTTAATTCAAACCTTTTATAATTAACTTTAAAAGGATCAATCATTAACTCTCTAAATTTTTCATATTTCATATTTATATTACCTCTTAATTAATATAGCAGCAGTTGCGTTATCTTTTCCCCCAACTATTTTATCATAATAATCTTCATTTAGATCTGCTCTGTCTTCATTGTTATCTAAAGCTGCACTTACAATCGCCTTCGCTAGG
Source organism: Bacilli bacterium (assembly GCA_030602345.1). Lineage (GTDB taxonomy): Bacteria > Bacillota_I > Bacilli_A > RF39 > UBA660 > JAUVZX01. The sequence continues at coordinate 17,760 of JAUVZX010000005.1, read as the reverse complement.
TTATTTTTTTCACTTTTTTTAATTATTTTTTCTATTTCTAAATCCGATAAGCAATCAGTTACTCCATCGGTAAAAAGAAATATTTTATCATAAGTTAAATTAGTTTTTATGACTTTATCAATTGTCATTAATTTTGTTTTTCCTCCAAGTTTTGAAAAAATTAAATTATTTTTTTTATGGAATCTAATATCGTCTTTTTTAACAATTATTCCTTTTTCAAATAACTTCCAACTCAAAGATTGATCTTTGGTCAGCTGAATAAGGTTATCATTGTGTGATATATATATTCTAGAATCACCAACATTAACAAAAAGAGTGTTTTTTTCTCCAATTATTGCTATAGATATAGTTGTTCCACCTTCGCCACATTTTTTTCTTATTTTTTGATCGATATCATTTAATTTATTATCTAAATCGTTTGACAGCTTATTAAAATCATAAAAAAGTGTTCCATCTATTTTTTCAAACCATAGCAAAACTTCTTTCAAAGCTATGTTACTTGCTAAAGATCCATTTTCCAATCCACCCATTCCGTCAGCAAGTGCCATAAGTTTAAAATTAATATTATCAGGATGACTCAAAAGTAAAATACTGTCTTCTTGAGCTTTTCTTACTTTTCCGATGTGCATATACGCTTGCATATTCAAAAGATCATAAGAAGCTTCAATTATTTTACTTTGCTTAAATTTAATTATATCTTCTTTACTTTTATTCATATTAATAAATATAAGGTAGACAAATCATATCAAATGGTCTACACGCTTTTTTCCCATTCTTCGCTTTATTTAAAGGACATCCCCCAAGACAATCAGGGAGCATTTTACACTTTAAACAGTCTGAGTCGCTAAAAGCCGACATGCAATTTTTATACCAATCAACTACATTTTTTGGATCTGTTTCGATGATTCCATTCTCAGATATTTTTCCTATCTTGCTATCTTTAAAACCAATATCATTTATACACTTCCAAATAGTCAAATCAGGCATTAAATAAAAGAATTTTCTATCTGCGCAGGCTTCACATGTTTGATAACTATATCTATCTCTCATAATATTAAATCCTAATTCAGTTCCCATATCAAAATACTCTTGTAAAGCACTGACAGAATTACAATTATTTTCGTTATATGCATGAGTATTATAAATAGCTCTTATCAATAAATATATTTTATTTCTTTTAGCAGGATCAATATTCTCTAGAGCTTCTTTCACTCTTTCAACACTAGTATTATTTAAATTAATTCTAACGACGAATTTCCCAGTATCTTCATCGGTTATATTAGAAGCTACCATATCGATTTTCTCCATCAATAAATCGAAAGATGGCTTTCCACTTTTGAATATTCTTAAAGTATCATGATTCTTTTTATCAGAATCAATAGTGATTTGCAAAGATAACAAATTATGACTCTTAATTTTAAGAAACATATCTAAATCTAATAAAGAACCATTTGTAACAACACTAGTAACATAATCATAATTATTTTTTTTAGCATCTTTTTTTACCCAATCTAAAAAGTCTAAACACTCTTTAGCATATATTAACGGTTCTCCTCCAAATAAGCTTATATGCACTCTCGGATGGAGGTGGAAATGTTTTTTAGCATACTCCTTCAACGTTTTAAAATATTTTTTAACATCTTCTTTACCACACTGAAAATCCTTTTCACAACAATATGGACATTTAAAATTACATAATAGAGAAGGAACTAAAACAATGTTTAATATATCTGTAGCAAAATATTTTTGTTCAAATATATATTTAATCTCACTAATTTCATCACGATCGTCATTTACCACAAAACCATTTTCTATTAAAATTTGTTTATCATCTTCATCAAGAGCATTAAAACTGTCTATATTTTCAAACATAGACACATCTGAACCAACTTCTAAAAAAATACTTGCTTTAGAATAAGAATTATAAATTAATACTTTATCTTCATAATTTTTTATAATATTAAAATTGCTTATTTTCATTTTTCCTCCAAAATAGAAAAAAAGAGCGAGAAAAAACTCGCTCTTTTTTTAATGACAATTATCGTTTCCTGTACAATTGCAGGCATCCCAGCCGCTGCATATCGAAATTTCTTTGTTATTTATCATTGAAAGTTTAATGCTTTCAAAAGCATTAGTTTGGGAATTGTTGATTTTCAATATTTTCATATAACTCCTCCTTTAACTTATTTTAGAATACTTTACGATTCGTGTCAAGTTCTAAGAATCAATTGAAAGCTTTTTAATCCTATCTAAAGCAATAATAGCTTTCTTAACTTCATAATCACCTGTCAATTTCAAATTTAAGGCATCTAGCTTATTCTTTAATAACTCCTTAACCTTACTGTCATCTTCTTCTTTTAACTCTTCTTCAGTAGCCTCTAATTCAATATATAAGCCTTTAGGATTTTCAATACTCTGAATAGCTAAAGAAGTATCACCCTTTTTATAAACAACACTATGATTAATAACTTTAAATAAAACTTTAAAACCAACCGCTACTAACATTTCTTTAGCCAAAGAAATAGACTCTACTTTTATCTTCATCTTTTTTTGAGATAAAATACTCCCATACTCATCATATACTTTATCTTTATAAGTAATACTCTTACTAATATTATCGCCAATAAAAGTTCTTAATAATAAACACTTCTTTAAAACATCATAATTATCACTACTTAAATCCACACTACTATGAGCCATATAATAATCTTTTGCTAAATACTTTTCAACAAACTCAAAACCTAAAGCCTCTAATTTAGCAATAACAGACTCTAATTCTTCTTTAACTTCAACTGTAAGTTCTACTTCTCTCACACATACCTCTAATTAAATTATAGCATATAAAAAGACTAGTATTACTAGTCTTTATTTAACTTTAGCTGTACCTCTAATTCGTTGGTACCATTCTTGAACTTCTACTTCATCAAATAATTGTCGATTGTTTCTCAAAATATACATTTTAATATCTTTTTCAGTATAGTCTCCACCGATCCATCCTGCAGAGTTTCCTATAAGAGTATAATTAAAATGTTCTATTTCTTCTTTATTCCAATTTTTTTCTAAAAAAGAAATAATTCTATTTTTTTTCTCTAGCAATTCTTGTTCATGCTGTTGTTTTAGATCAGCAAAATATTTTTTCATCATTTTTAAAATATCTAATTCCATATATACACCTCTTTAGTAATATATATTATAACTATTTTAGTTTGAAAGTCAATTAAAAAAATAAATAAGACTAGTTATACTAGTCTTATTTTATTATCTTTGGAGAATAAATACTGTTTTCTAACTCTTCATATTCACTAACTGTAAATAGGCTTTTATTTTCCATTAATATAAATGATTTTATAGTTTGTTCACTATAGTTTCCTCCGACTGTACCATTAGAATCAAATATAGCATTTATATTGAATGCTTCTACTTGTTCTGGAGTCCATTTTCTATTAATCAGATTAATAACTTTATTTTTCTTTTCTAATATTTTTTGTTCCTCTTTAAATTTAATATCATTAATAATTTTTGATATTCTTTCCTTAATCATAATTCCTCCTTTTATTTAACCTTAGCACATCTGTATTCATAACGATAACTTTTATTAATAATATCAATTCCTTCTTGAACGTAATAAGCTATTTCAAAATTATCCATTTCTTCAATACATTGTAGTTCATTAAGTATCTCATTTAATTTATAGCCATCACCAATCGATAAAACTTGATCTTTTATAGTGTTTTTAGCACTTCTTAAGAAAGTTGGTCTTAACTCTTTTTCTTCTAAAATAAACAAAGGAAGATCTTTAATACCTTTTTCTATTTTTATACGATGAGTTTTCACCTTTCTTGCTAAACCTTTAAGAACTTCTTCTTTAAATTTTTCTTGCTTAATATTATATGAAGGGGAATTTTGAAAGTGACTAGGATATTCTGTCAAATCAATTGTTTCTAATAAATCTTTCGCTTTTAAAAATTCTTTAATATGAAATGAAACATTTAATATATTCTCGATAACTTTTTCATAAGCTGCAATCATATCATAGTCAGACATACTAGCTATTTTAGATTTCATCCTAGAGATTTTTGTTTCACCATATATTAAATTAAATTCCATTGGGTTTGATAATAATAACTCAGTTTCCCACTCTTTTACTTTATTAGCATTTTCTTCATCATAAATTGGGCTTTTATCAAATAAACTCATATATTTATACCTCGAGAAGTATTATATAATAATCAGAACTTTTGTCAAATTTGTGCCTATTTAAAAGAAAAATCAAAAGATTCGACATAATTATCGTTCAAGTAAACTTTGATTCTATAAGAGCCCTTTAAATAGCCATTTTCAGGCTCTATTAAAGAACTATTTGCATAACCAGAACCCATTACTACTTCTTCTTTAGTTAAAATAACTTCTTCATTATAAAACCAAACCATTTTCACTCTATTCTCTACTTCAGTATTAGTAACCTTAGTTAAAAAAGCTATCACAGACTCACAATTAGAAGAATCAAAATCTTTTCCATAAGTATACTGTCCTACAGTAGGATTAATACAACTAATAGTAGACTCAGATATTCCCAAAGACTTACCATTATTAGAAGTACACCCAATTAAAAATAAACTCAAAATAATAACTAACTTCTTCATACTACTTAACCACATTAGTAATATGCGATATCTCTTCATAATTAGTAATAGGATTACCCGATATATTTAAAGCCTTAAAACTACTAAAACTCTTCAAAGGAGAAATATCTGTAATATTATTATTAGTTAAATGTAACTCCTCCAATGACTTAATACTACCCAAAGGACTAATATCACTTATCCCATTCTCATACAATGATAAATAACTTAACTTAGGCAACTCACTCAAAGAACTAACATCTAAAACACTATTATAAGTTAAATCTAAATACTCTAAATTATTAAAACCCTCTAATAAACTAATATCTACTACATCATTAGAATTAAGACCAAGCCTCTTAATACTCTTAACATGCTCAATACCAGATAAATTAACAATCCTATTAGAAGACAAAGACAAATAAACTAAAGTATCAAACCCCTCTAAAAAAGATAAATCAGACAATTTATTTTGACTCAAACCTAAATTATAAATATTACCCTTATTAGGAATAGTATCAAAATCAATATTAGGCTGCAAATAAACTCTCAAAGAAGATAACTTAGGAAAATACTTCAAATCCTCTAAAGACAAAATAGTACCATCGCCACTATACCTCTTCTCCAAATACTCATACTCATCAAACCCAAACAAAATAATACTCTTCTCCAAATGACCACCACCACTAAAACTAATCAAACGATCAGAAGCAATCATAACACCTGAAATCTCACTCAAATCAGAAGTATAAACGACATCTTTATTTAACTCCTTCTTAACCATAGACTCAAAAACCTTATCAGAAAAAACTACTACCTCTCCTTCCTCCTTCTTAGAACAACCAAAAACCAAAAAAAGTAACAAAAGCAAAACCACAATAGCAAGAATAATATATTTAACAAACTTATTCATAACTACCCTCCTACTCATATTATATTCCTAAACAAAAAAGATAACAACTAATTGTTATCTTTTTTTATCGTTTCTACTCTCATCGAAGTTCTCTTCCATACAGCTCTTTTTTCTTGAACAGTTCTTTTTTTATCTAAGGTGTATTCACCCTTAAAATGATATAACATTCTTCCTAAATTATCTTTGTATTGTCCAAAACAGTATCTAACATCCCTTGAATCATTTATCCAACGATCTATCATCTCGTTGTTTTTTAATTTATTTTTGTTCATCTCATAAATATATTCTTCGTCTAAAGTTATTTGATTATCCCATTCATTGTGTTCATATAATTTTGGAAACCAAATAAGAACATTGTTTTTAATTGGATGATTTTTACCGCCCTTCATCAAAGCTTTGTCTTTGAATCCAAAACAATTAACAGCATCAACCGATTTTCTAAATAATGGGTTTTCCTCAACATCTAAATATCCTCTTTCAATGTGCCTTGTTATATCAAACTCCTTTTCATAGTCCCAAATATTATAATTGTTTTTTTCTTTTTGTTTTTTGATTTTTTTGACAATATAATCTATTTTTTTATGAATATCTTCAATAGAGCCCTTTGTACTTATTCTCTCTATTTCAAAATTCGTGGCATTTATAACATCTCTATCTCTAACTTCATCGCTTAACTTAGTGCCTAAATGATGCTCTTCATCTACCTCCACAATTAAATTAAATTGTGGAAAATATAAATCAGCTAAAGCAAACCCTTTTTTCGAATCATTAATATCAACACTTCTTTTGATATATTGTTGAGTCACTATTTTAATATCTAAGTCATTTATTAAATGCCATATTCTTGTTATAACATAATTTTCATACTCTTTCCTGTATGTTCTTTTTAGTTGTTTTACTATGTATTCTTTTTTATCCATGATCCTTCTCACTAAATTCAATAATATTTAAAAAATCATTAATTATATTATCAATCATGTCTTTTTTCATTAAAGATTTAACCCATTTTTTAGGAATACTGTTATACCCATAATAAATACCCGCAAGTGATCCTGTTATTGCACCAACAGTATCTGCATCTCCTCCAAGATTTACAGCTTTTAAAACAGCATCTTTAAAATTTTTTGAATGATACAAGCACCACAAACTAGCCTCCAAGGTATCTATGACATAACCTGTCGTTTTTATTTCATCAATTTTTAAATCCCAAAATTTGCTGTTTATAATTCTATACAATTGTCCACAAACATTAACATCGTAATTATTATATACATCATTACTCGCTAATTTAAATGATTCCAATATATCATTTGTTTTTAAAAGATGATTAATAAAACACATATAGTATATGCATGAAGATACACACTCATCATCGCTATGAGTCATTGCCGAAACCTTATGCATTATAGCTATTTTCTCTTGTAATGATAAATCAGAAGTTATTAAATAATACGCTACAGGAAGAACACGCATTAGAGATCCGTTTCCTGAAGTCATTTTTTCATTTTGACTTTCACTTAATGTCCCGATTAATGGAATCCAATTATCGTTTTTAAAAGATTTAGTAATCGTTGGATTATTAGTTTCTCTATTATAAAAAGTCAAAGCTTTCAAAGTTCTTTGCCCAATACCAAAGCAAACGTCCCCAGCAGTCATGTATCCTTCTAATATCCACAATTTGAATTGTTCCATTATATCTCTATAATCTATTTTTCTTAGCTCGATTATACTTTTCATAGTACACAACGTCATAGCAGTATCATCAGACCAATAACCAGCCGTTGTATTCCTTTGTTCATTAGCAATCATTCCAGTAATCGGATGACTTTCCAAAAATTCTCTTTTATAAAATTCAACTGGCACTCCGAGTGCATCACCTACTATAAAACCATAAAAAGAACCTTTAATTTTATCCATATTAATTCACCTCTTCGCTTACCTCAATTATACCACCATTATTATCATAAAATAAGGATTAATTCGTTAATGGAAGAGCTTAAGGGTTTTTAAGCAAAATAAAAAGACTACAATTTATTGTAATCCCTTGTTTTCATTAGTGTCCAGTGTAGGGCCTGAACCTACGACCCACTGATTAAGAGTTTATCTAGGCCTTTATTTCACTTTATCTCAAAGTGTCTTAAACCGTTGTATTTATTGATTAAATAGCGTATTTGGTTATTTTCAATTATCGCCATTTATCACCACTTATTTTAGAAAATGCCGACTAAATGCCGACTATTTTATTTATGAACTTCAAAATATAATTCATATAATATACTTTCTATATCTTTATACATTGAAATCCTTTGATCTTTACTACTAAAAACTTTTCTGAATAGAATATAAAATGCGTAGAACAGGGCCAGTGTTATTATAATTGAAACCAATTGATATATAACATACTGATTGTTTTTAATATCGTTATTGAAGTACCCAAAGATTATTGGCGCTCCAAATGATATTAAAGCATATATCCAATCAATATTATAATGCTTAAAAGTTTTATTTTTATAATATTTAATTAAATAATCTATATCCATCTTATTTAAGCATAATTTTTTTTTCAATAATTTTCTTATTTCTTTAATACGTATATCTTTTTTATATTTTTTAAACTTCTGAAAATTTGATGATATTTTTAATGCGTTTATACTTAATATTTTTATCTTTAGCTTTTTCAAAATGACTAGATATAATATAAATAAAGCTATAGCATAAACTATTATATAGTACCAAAAAGAAAGAAATAAACTTACGGCAACACTTCCACCTATTGAAACTATAAAATAGTAATCAAACAATTTATCGTGTTCTATTATGTTTTTATACTTTTCTTCTATTTGTTCAATCATCTAAAACACCTCAACAATTGCAAAATATAATATCATAAAAACATCATGAATTCAAATATAACAGTTATCTTATTATTAACTTTTTGGAATGTATATTAATTTTTTAACATTCATCGCCTTGCATAACTATTTATTTTCTTGGTCAAATTCCTTTTTATAACAGGGCTTATATATTGAGAGGATTTAACGTAAATTTTTGTCAATATTTGTTTATGAGGAATTTCTGTTGATCTTTTTGAAATAAAGTCACAAAATTCTTCTAATTTTCCTATTTTATTTAATTTTTCTACAATTTTCCCCACAAAAGCATCTGTCACATATTTAGATAAAGCAATTATTTTCCAATAATTATCATAACTAAAATTAATACTATCTAAATCAATATTATCAATAACAACTTTTGCGTAGTCATTAGTAAAAAGTAATTTACTATAAATACTGGAAATTTCGGCATATACAATCAAAAGAGCATTTTTGTATTCTTTATTTTTTAGCAACTTTTTATCACAATAAAAAGATTGCATTCGTATTATTTGTGAATATACAAAAGGTCTATATAGTCCTTTTTCGATAAGTTTTAATTCATGATATTCGGAGTATGAGATGTATATTTGTTGCTCATCAAAGTCTTTCAATATATCAGATGATATTTCATATTTGTGATCATTTAAAAAATTAGCGATTTCATATTTGTCATCTTTACCGAAATTAATTATATGATTGTCAATTTGTTCACTATAGTCATATATTTTTAAAAGTTCTTCCATTGTCTTTTCATCTATTAATTGATCGTATGAATTTAGTTTTTCATATACATTGATTGAATCAATTTTTTCAGAAAGAATTATTTTCAAAAATACTGGCATTTTAATATCAAAATTTAACAATATTTTTTTAATTTTCATTCTATTTTGATGGCTAATACTATCTAATTTTTCAATGAAATTTTCATTTATGTAAGATTCAATATCACTAAATTTAATTATGTCTTTCTCCAACAATTCATAACCAATTTGTTCACTTTTATATTGTATTTTTTCAAAAAATAATTCAAATATTTCAGGATCAATTATAATCTTATCAAATAATTCTTTTAAATTGAATTCGATTATATTTTTTTCGAATCCTTTAACAAAATATTTTATTTGCGATAAATATTTATTTTTATTTTCAACAGTATCAATCATAATATATGCGTTTCTTGATTCTATTAAATTATTTATTAATATATTTTTATCAACCATATAATTACCTTTAAATAAATTATCATAAATTTTACTAGCATTTGTATTCAAATACAAATCTTTGTAATTTGCAAGGCTAGATACATCAATATAAGGGATATTACTAATTATATATTCGCAAAAATTTTTGTTAGTGAGTAATAGCAGTTTAGCGTCATTATTCACATATAAAAACAATTCATAATATATTTTTTCAAATCTAACATTTGAATTGTTAAGCAGATTATTTATTTTCTCTGATTCATTTTCGTTTAACCAATCAAAATATGAATCCAACATGTTGCTGATTTTTAATTCAGTTTCATTGAGTAGAGATTGATTATTTATGAAATTATAAAGATAAATATAATAGTTATTATTTATCATATCTTTTTTCATCGATTCATTAATTATAGTTTTCATTTTTTTGATTTTATAGCTATCAGAATCAACAATTTTTGTTGATTCAATTATTCTAGCTTCGATTAATTTTGAAATTTCAAAAGAAGAACCTAAAGTTGTTAAAATGGTCGTCAAAATTATTGTATCGTAATTTATTTCACTAATTTCTTTAGTCTCTAAATATTTCTTTTTGTCTATTATTCTGTTAAAAAAATGTTTTACACTTCTAATAGAAGTAAAGTTTTCACAAATTAAACCTATTAGATAGTCTCTGTTTTTTGAAGTTTCATACCAATTTTTATAATCTGGATCTTCTTCCAATGTTTTTTTTATAAATTGCCTAATAATAAACTTTTGATTATTTGCTATGTATTGTATATAATCAAATAATTTTTCACAATCTACATTGTTATTAATTTTTTGATTATTTAATTTGTTTATATTTATCATACAAAGAAAAACAATGTTAATATCTTTGATTTTTAATGGATAATACTCATTAAAAAGCAATGACAATATCCTTATTTGGATTTTAGCATCAATTCTATCTAAGTCATCAATAATTAAATATAGAGAAGAATTTGAATCAAGTTTGTCAAATATTACTTTACAAAAATTATTTCTAGTTCTATCTATGTCAAGCATTGGACTTTGCATTGATTCTTCTGGCTTACTAATCTCGTATCCATATTTAATCATTAATAGTAGTGTACTAATAAAGACTACTGGGGTTACATAATTTAAAAATACATGTTCATACTTTCCAAATAACTTAAATACTTCGAAAAATTGATATCCAAGAGAAAAAACGGTAATATATAAAATGCCTACTTTAAGAAAAAAATTAATCAATTTAGTATTCTTAGTATTAGATTTTTTTTTTGATATCCCTGCACTAAAAAACTTACTATAAAATAATTTTTCAATTTCATAAGGATTGCTATATATATCATTAGCAACTTGATTAACGAAATACCTATGATAATTATTTATGACTTCATTATAGTTTTTTGAATCGTTTTTTATTCTTTTATCACTTTCATTTATATTCAAAAAATTAATATTTACAAATTTTTGATTTTCGGATTCAAGTTCTTTTTTTAACAAATTTACTACGCTCGATTTACCACTACCGTGTTCTCCATCAATAGCTATAAATGTAGCTCCATTTTTAATAGCAAACTTTAATTGATTAACGTATGATGACAGATCAAAAACATCTGAACTATTATCTTCAATAGGCTTTTCCAAATATACCTTACTACTATTTGTTATTTTGGTAGAATTATCCGATTTATTTTTCATTTTCATATTTACTCCCCAGTTTTTACAAAGATTATGTATATACTATTAAAATTAAGGTGAATTCCGCATTTTTATTTCACCGAGAAATCAAAATAATATGTTCTGTCACCAATTAATTTAATATTTATTGATGATCTTCCGTATTCTATAAGCATATCTTTAGTTATTAACTTATCTTTATAATTCATTGCATTATCTTTAAATTCATCTTTAGAAATATCTGGTAAAACTAAATCTTTTCCTAGCTTTTCCCCTATTCTTTTTCTTAAATATATACCAATAACGCTTTTATTTTTATAGGAAGAAATTTGCTTCGGATAATTTTTTGACATTGCAGTCTGATTTCCTTCAAGTAAAAGTTGCATTTCTGTTCCATCATCCCAAATTACATCAATAGGATCATTAACATCATCATTTTTTTCAGGAAACATCATTGGGTTATTATTTATCTGCTCAACAGGTATTTTAATATAGGCATCATTTGGTTTTGGTAATCCATTAGAAAATCCCCAATTTAAACCTGCAGAAGCATGGACATCACCTGGATTAGTTGAAACCCCAACTATATTATCGCTTCCACCACTTCTAGCCGCTAAAAGCGATATTTCAACTTCTCTTTCGCTTATAGATTGAGTTGCTTCATCAAAGTACCCAACTGTTGAAGATATTCCAGAGACATAATCTTTTACACTATACGAATCTGACTCTATTAATCTCAAGTATGTTAATATTTGATCGAATGTATCTGATCCTAGTTCACCCAAAATTTCTTTTTTCGGTGTCCTTAAACCACTCGTAGAAAAATTTGCAGAGCCGATTAGTACTCTTACAATTTGCTCACCTTTTTTCCAAATATAACATTTTGAATGTACTAAAATTTTAGTGTAGAATATTTTAACATTATCAAACGAATTAGACTTTAACAAACTATTATGTATAATGTTGCTAATAGTGCTACCATACATCCCTACAAATACTTTCGTATTATATGGGGATTCTTTTAAATCTTGAACGATTGCTGGACCTATATAACCTGTAACAATTATTAAATCTGTTGCATCAACACTTTTATCAAAAACTAAGCTATATAGATTGTCATATTTAAACACAAAATCACCTCAATAATATAAACAAATTATAACACAATAAAAAAAAAGGAACAACACTATTCCTTTCCGCTTTCTAAATCATCATAAATCTTACTTACTGCTTCTGCAACCTTTTGTGCCAACAATGGCGGAACTGCATTTCCCACTTGTGTATATTGACTCGTCTTACTTCCTGAAAATTTAAATCTATCAGGAAAAGATTGTATTCTCGCAGACTCCCTAACTGTTGGTATTCTATTTTCTTTATAATGAAAATAATTCCTATGTCCACAATCGATTGTACTAGCAGGTTGACAACTATTCATTCTTTTGAATGCAGTATTATAATTTCTAATCTTATAGTATTCTTCTGGTAAAGATTTTATATTTCCACCATCTGGAATTAATGAAATAACATTTTTGGTTTGATCTGTATGATTTGTGATCTCATTATTCATTAATATTTTACTATTTTTTCTCATTAATTTCTGATAATTATTACTTGGTTCTTTTCCATATAAATAATGAGGCTCATCATTGTCCAATGATGGTAAATCACTTATAGCATCTTTGGTGTTAATAATATTTTCTACTTTATCAGGAAAAATAAATTGTCTGTCTCCAAATATATCTTTTCTTAATCCAACAAAGAAAACTCTTTCTCTATTTTGAGGCACACCGTATTCTGACGCTTTCAAAACTTTAAAGTTAACATTATATCCAAGTTCACTAAATCTTTTTAATATATCTTCTTTAAAATATCCACCCTTTAAAGTTAGTAACCCTTTCACATTTTCAAGTATAAAAAATTCTGGCATTATATTTTCCACAAATCTTACATATTGAAGATATAATGTATTCCTGTCGTCTTTTTCATTTCTTGTTCCTACCATACTAAAGCCTTGACATGGAGGTCCACCTATTATACCTTTAATACTATTTTTTAATCCAAATTCTTTAATTTCGTCGTTTGTAAAATCGTATATGTTTTTACAAATACCGACTTTACTAGAATGATTCTCATTGAATGTTTCTATCGCATCTTTCCAACTGTCTAAAGCCATTTTTACATTATATCCAGCACTTTCAAATCCAAATGAAAATCCACCAGCTCCACAAAATAAATCTATTATATTTTTACTCACTATCTATAACCTCCTTTATAAGCTCCGCTATAGCCTTTGCCATCAAAGGAGGAACTGCATTTCCTACTTGTCTTAATTGACTAGTTGGCGTCCCTTCAAATATAAAATAATCTGGAAAAGATTGTATTCTTGCAGATTCTCTAACTGTAGGTACTCTGTTAAATTTTGGATGAAAGTAATTCATGTGCCCTGTATCAATTGTTATTGATACTTTTTTTGAATCCAATCTTTTATATGCGGAAGAGTGTCTATTGTCTCTCTTGATAGCCCACATTTCTTCTGGAACATCTCTCCAATTGCCACCCTCATGAACATAACTCATTCTTTTTTGCACTTCAGAATTAGGATATTTTTTTTCATGGTTTAAAATACAATTATCCTTTGAACGCAAATATTGTTGAAATTTAGTCTTAGGTTTACTTTGTAAATAATTCGATTCGCTTTTCTCAAGCTCATAAAGTTCGCCAATTGCTTCTTCAACATTTACAATATGAGTGCATTTTTTTATTTTTTCATAACTAATATTTCCTATATTTTTCTTAACTCCTACAAATACCGCTCTTTTTCGTGATTGTGGAACTCCATACTCACTGGAATCAAGAACTTTTACATCAACATTATAACCGAGTTCATCCAATATCCTCAAAATCTCACGCTTTGCAAAGCCATCATCTTTAGTCAAAATTTGGCGAACATTTTCTATTACCACCGCTTTTGGATTTAATATTCTAACGAATCTTATAAATTCGAAGAATAATTTGTTTCTTGGATCATCCTCTAGCTTTTGATGTTGATTTGCTGCAGAAAATCCTTGACATGGTGGTCCACCTATTATTACATCAACTTTTCCAGTAAATTTTTTTATAATCTCTTCATCACTAATTTGGCTTATGTCCCCACATATAGAAACACTATTTTTAAAATTTCTTTCATGTGTAGCAATAGCATCTTTTTGAAAATCTATACCGCCTATTATTTTGTATCCCGCTAATTGAAATCCGAGACTTAAGCCACCCGCTCCGCAAAATAGGTCTAAAACTTTATGCATAATAATCCCTCCAACTGTAACCCTAGTATATCATTAATATTTTTTAAAGTCAGCACTATTTTTAAATATTAATTCCTTATTTATTTTATCATATTAGTAATACAAAATCAGCACCTAATATCATAAAAATAATTTTAACATATTAAATTAACAAAGTCAGCTCTTTTCGTAATATTAATTAATATTGTTAACCCCTCTTTCCAAAAATCCCCAGGCAGTGTTTTGGAGGTCCTATTACCGTTCTCCAAATAGCAATGTCAAAACTGGACCTGGGGGGGGAGTCTAGGCATATAAAAAGCAGACATTTCATCACGTCTGCATTCAATTATAATATTAATCTTCTCTATCTAGATTTCTAAATAACTCATCATCAAAAAAATCTGATAGTTCTATTTTTAATCCTTCGCATATTCTTACGATTGTAAATAACTTTGGATTTCTACTATTTCCGTTAACAATATTCTCAAGTGTACTTTGGGTTAAACAACTGATAGATGCTAACTTATTGACTGTTATATTTCTCTCTTCACAGATCTTAATAATCTTTTTTGATACCGCTTCTGCAACTAACATATTATCAACATCCTACCATTAAAAGTATATCAACTATCAATCTTTATATATTAACCACACAAGGTTGGCTTTATTTTTTTATAGTTGCTATACTTAAAACAATTTAAAGGAGGTGTGTTATGAAGTGTCCAAAATGTGGTAGCGATAGGATCGAATTGACTACTGCGGTTATAACTAAAAAAAGAAGAGGTTTACTGTGGTGGTTGTTTATCGGTTGGTGGTTAATGATGTTAATCGGTATATTTGTATTTCTTTTTAGAAGAGGTACTAAGACAAAAAACATCACAAAATACAACTGTATGAACTGTGGTTATATTAGTTCAAATAAGAATAAATTTTTAAGAATTAACAGTTAGAATTTTCTAATCGTTTTTTTGTTTTTTATACCCCTTGATTTTACTGTGTTTTACCTTTTTTTGGATTGTCCCCCTTTTTCTAAAATTTTTGTGTAGTCATTTGAATCTCCCAAGGCGTTCTTTATTTGGATTTCATGATTTTCAGTTTTTTTAATTTGTATGCATTTATTCCTTTATAATAAAAGGGTTTATAGAGATTTGTGTGGTTTTATTCCGAATTTTATTAACTTTAAATTTTGTTTCAATTTGGGGCCTGTTTGGTATCAAAAACCTTAATTATTTGTCAAAAACCACGCTTTTTTCAAACATAATCAAACGCCATTTAATCCCTTATATTATATAGCTTTAACCTTTGTCAAATTATTCGTTTTTTTTTACAAAAAGGTAACATGTTTTTCGTTTTCGATAAATTAGATTTTGCATCAATTATTTTTTTAAATGTCTCTTCCTCTTTTTTAAAATGATTTATTCTTTGATTTAAACTTTGGTATTCGTCCATAGATTTTTCAAAACTTTCATTTAATTTTCGATATTAACTACATAATAAGATCCATTTTTTTGATCTTTTATTTCGTATGCTAATTCTTTATACTCTTCTTCCAAGGTTATTTTTTTTGTAGGATTAAAAATTTTAAACATTTTTATTTCTTCCTTTCTATTATTGCCCTTTTCATACCTTCGGGTGTAATATAGGTGTCTCTGTTCTTATTAAATTCTTTTAAAAATGACTTTATAAAGGATTTTTTTATGACATATTCATTGTTTTCCATAAAAATATATCCCTGTTTAATTAATCCTTGGGCTACTTCTTCATTTATACTATTTTTAGGCATTCTCATTGTTCCATTTTCATAAAAATAATATAATGCACAATATTCACTTGTAGACATATTTCTCATCATTAATATTTGTACTAAATCCGACTTTATTTTTTTATGTTCCTTTACTAAATTTTTAATATAAAATAAAAATTTTTTTATATTTACATATATATCATTTATGATATATGTTAAATCCAAACTTATTTTCATACATTCCCCCTTATATAGTCCTATGATAAATTAATTAGTTATGATTTGTCAAATGAAAAACTATGATAACTAAAGTTTTTTAGCATCTGTTTTTTTGTTTATAGTGTATAATTGAGGTATGAAAAAATATATAAGTTATTTTATTTTAGTTTTATTATTTGGTTCTCTCATCAAATGGTTATATGATGATTTTTTGTTGTTGATTGAGTATGGTAATATTCATATTAGTTATGTTTTACTTATTGGATTTAGTTTATTTTATATTTTTATTGGTTTTTTGTTTAATAAGGCAAGGAATATATATATGAGGTCGATTGATCATAATCATTATCTTAGAGAAATAGATTATGATTATAGTCCTTTATTTATTAGTTTTATTTTATATGGGGGTGTTTCTTATACTTCTATTAATAAGATGATTCCTAAGGATGTACTTGCTACTATTTTATTGATGGTTAATGAAAATTGGGTTAAGTTAGAGAGAAGAGATATAGATGGTGGTTATCAATATTTTTTAGTTAGAAACTATTATTTTGGTAATAATGAAGAGATAAAGTTTTTATATGATTTATTTTTTAAGGGTAATGATGAGATTAGTTTAGAGATGATTGGTTTATTGTTTCATAAATATGAGGCTAATTCTAAGTTGAGTTCTATTGCTTTTAAGAAGATGTCTGAATCAGGGCTTCTTTTGAAAAGAGTTGCTAGTTTAAAAACATTTATGGGGTTTTCTTTATTTGCTATCTTTATTTGGAGTTTTATTTTTGGTTCACATGATAATTTATTTCAAATAGCTTCTTCTTTTGTTATTCTTAGTTTTAGTATTGTATATATTGTTAAGAATGTTTGGTTCTTTAGTGATAAGGGGTTACTTATTATTAAGGATTATATTATGTATAATAACTTTTTAAGGGATTTTGGGAACTTTAAGAATAAGAGTATAGAAGAAGTATTACTTAGAGATAAACATATGGTATATGCTGTCTTTTTTGGTTTGTGTGATGATGTTATGGATGACTTATTTCCTAATTATTCACTTAAGTATAAAAAAAGATAAACTTTTGATTATAATACCTTTAAAGTACATACTAAATAAAAAACACCAAATGTGTTAAAATTAATTTAGAAAGTATTTTGGAGGTATTTTATTATGGGGAAACATGTTGAAAGAACTTATGAAGAAAAAAAGAAAATGGTAGAAG
>JAUVZX010000009.1 GCA_030602345.1 Bacilli bacterium | reverse complement strand
TTCTTCTACCATTTTCTTTTTTTCTTCATAAGTTCTTTCAACATGTTTCCCCATAATAAAATACCTCCAAAATACTTTCAAAATTAATTTTAACACATTTGGTGTTTTTTATTTAGTATGTACTTTAAAGGTATTATAATCTGAGTTTGGTTTTATTTTTTAACAAACTTGTTTATTTCAGGATTGGCCAAATCTTGTTTAACTCTTGTGCTTGATAAATTTCTTATTCTTGGTATGAAAACGACTTCTACAAAATCTTCTAAGTAAGTGAACTTGTCACTTCCCTTCCAATCATCCCCCATAACTAATATATCTACATTATATTTAGTAATATCGTCTATTTTTTGTTCCCAATATTCTTCCGGTATTATCATATCAACATATTTAATGGCTTCTATCATTGCTTTTCTATCTTCATAAGAGTTGTAAGCCACTTTGCCTTTAATTTCATTAAATTCATCCGTTGAAATTCCCACAATTAAATAGTCTCCGAGTTCTCTAGCCTTTTTTAGTAATTCAACGTGTCCTGGATGTAATATGTCGAATGTTCCATATGTTATTATTGTTTTCATATTTTATTTCCCTTCATATATTTTAAAATTAATTTCTTAATTTCGATTGTTGATTTCCCTAGTTTCTTTGGTAAATATGTTTTTTTAAATTTATTGTATTCATCTATTGGATATATGTTTGCATCAATTGCTTTAATTAATTTTTTTTCATCTTCGAAAGATAACTTTGGATAATCTATTTTCATGTCCATATTAAGACCGTTATTCGTTTTATATTTGTCATAATCGAATATATAAAAATAAAGTTTAACATCAATAATAGCTGCCTCGACCGCCACGGCTGAATAGTCTGTAATTATATAATCACTTACAGTGAGTAATTCCAAGGGTGAAAAATCTGGGCAAGTGAAAACAATATTTCTGTCAAAATTTAGTTTTTGGATATAGTGTTCTTTTATAATTAAATTATATTTAGTTAGATCTATCGCTTCTATTAATTTTTTGGCATTATCATCCATAGTAGTTCTGAATGTTGGTGCATATAAAATGGTTTTTTTCCCTCTTAATTTTGGATGTTTTAATAATATATTTGTTTTTATTCTTTCTTTATTATTAAGTAAGTAGTCTATTCTTGGCAAGCCAAAATTCGAGAAGTATTTTTTTTCATAGCCAAAAGCTTCTGAAAAATATTCGGTTGTTTTTTTAGAAGAGGATATTATTGTATCATAGTTTGCGTGCATTTTAGCAGCTTCTGAAACGTCTTTATTTCTTCCTGATACATTTCCGACAGATTGAAGACCAAACTTCTTTGTGGCCCCTAATGCATGCCATATTTGAATTACCTTCAACTCTTTTTTGTGTTTCAAAATAGACACGGTTGGTATATATGCATCTATAACGCAGACCTTAGATGTAGCCAAAAAGTACATTTGTTTATATAAATGAAAGTAATAACTAACATTATCTTTAAAAGTTTTTTTCATTCTTCGACATAGTACAACAGTTTCAATGTTATCTTTTTCTAATTCTTCTATTATCATATTGAAGTCTAAAGAAGGTTTATCTGTTTGCCTGCTTATAAAAACTACTCTTTTTTGTGTTTTAAATAATTTTAAAAACGAATAAAAAATCATTAAATGAAAATTAAATATTTTAATTAAAAATTTCACCATTTTATTCCTTCTTTCTATATGAAATTATCATTTCTAAGCATTTTTATTAATCTTTCAGTATTTTTATTATCATAAAACTCTACTATTGTTCTAAAGTTTTTTATATGTTCTTCTCTTTGATTGCTGTAATAGTTATCTGTAACTAATTTAGTTAATTCTTTGTCCTTATTACAAATGTCACCAAAAGCATCTTTTTCCGTTAATAATAATTTTCCTTCATATTTTTTCATACAGTCTGCTTTATCGATCCACCAAAAAATTATATTACTTCCGCGGTAAAAAGCGTCATATGAAACAGATGAATAATCAGTTATTAGTAATTTACAATCTCTTAAGGCAATGTCGTAGTTTATTGTTTTTGGCATATACTGTTTTATTTCTGTTTTATATAAAAAATCACTGATCAATGGATGTGGTAGTATTAATACTTTATCTTTCAACTCTTTTGGAATGTTGTTCATAATTTTCAAAATCATTTTATAATATCCTGATTTTTTAAAATCAGTATTTATAATGTTATACTCCCAAGGTCTCCAAGTAGGCATTATAATAATTTTATCGGCATTTTTGTTCAAAGTAGCCCTGTCAAATTTAGGTAGCCCCGATAAGTATAGATCATTATTTTCAAATTTTCCCAATTCTATGAAGTGTTGAGCTTCCTTATTTGAAGAAACGACAATTTTGGATTTTTTTGGGAGTCCCTTCCCTTTTCTAAATGAACTTCTACTTGAAGAATCTAAAGATACCATATACATTACACCATGTTGTAGAAAAACGTATCTATAATTTCCATATGCAATTTTAGCCATTACTAATCTACTCGATGTTCTCAGTTCTAAAGAGTGCTGCATGGCTTCAGTACCTATAAATCTTTTACATTTGAAAAATTCATAATAATGTTTGAAGGTGTGTGAATATATGATATTTTTCTTGTATTTGTCTTTTATTAACTTCAATTGAGGGCTCGTTTTTTTTATTATAAAATATACGTTTTTATTTCCTTTATCGATTAATTTTTCATATAAGATTGATGCACTTTCTTCATATCTATTTGTCTCTTTTTCAAATAGTATTATTTTTCTACTCGGAAATGTAAATTTAGAAGCAATGAACGCAAAAAAGATTAATATTTTTTGACTAAATTTATCAGTAACATTAATCTTCCTTACGGTTAAATATACTCTATTTTTTCCACCTTGTCTTAAATAAAAAGTTAAATCATTTTCTACATTTATATTTAATGGACTTTTAGCGCCAATAAATTTATTTAAATATATAATATTATAAATAAATGTATATATACTTTCATTATCACTAACTATAGATATTTCATTTTGAATAGGAAGATTCTTGATTTCATCTATATTTAATTTTGTTTTATAAAAATTCAAAAAATATTTAGAAAACGGTATTTTAATTGATCTTTTAAACATAAAAATTAATGGTATTTTTATGTTTTCTATTTTAAAATATTTATTTGAATCATCATGTAATTTATAGATGCATGATGAATATATAATTATACTTTTCTTATTATTAAAATATATTGGCAGAATATTAATAAATTTTATTTTTCCCATATGGATACCTCATATAAATCAATAATATTATAACATATTTATTTATATAAATTACTTTTTCTCATACTCATATAATAAGGCTTGACCTTTTTCTGAGTTAGCATCACCACTATAATGTCCTAGTTTTTTGCTTTTTGGCATTTCTTCGTCTTTTATAATTTTTAATTTTTTATTTTTTATTTCATCTTCTAAATCATTAAATCTCATTCCAATGGTTATTTTGGTAATGTTTATTTCTTCTTTATTCATTGCTGTTGCTTGATCTTTTGCTGCTCTTTGAAGCGTTTTTAATGCTTCTTCTTTTTGTTCTTTAGTAGCATTTTTATACCACTTTTTATTTATTTCAGCATTATTGAATATCATATATTTTCCTTCTGGATTATAGTATGCGGTTGCTTTCCCAATAATGTTTTTGAAACCATCAAAGATAATTAAGTTTTGAATTTCAGGATCTTTTATTGAAGCGATCATTAGGTTTTCTGCTGCACCATTTAATTTAGCACAGCAATCTGCTTTATCTTCATGGCCTAATACAAAGTTAATTGGATTATCAGCAGGAGACCACATATACGATAAGTTGCTGTCTGTTTTGTCTTTAGTTTGAAGAATAAGTTTTTTACCATTTTGTTTTGCTTCTTCATATAATTCTTGCATTCTATTGAAATCTCTTTGATTATAAAAATTTGCATAAGGTGAAACGGTCATTGCTAATACTTCATTCCCCGATTTATATTCAAACTTTTGACTTGATAAGTATCTAACTACTTCCTCAATATTTAATTCTTTTTTATAGTTTTTAGTGTTGTCTGTAATTTCTTTGAATATAATTAACATTCTTGTTGTATAGTCTTTATTATTTATTGAGAATGTTGTCTTGGTTTTAAAGTTTTCGATATAAAATTTAGCAAAGTCTCGATTATATTTATGGTTTTTATTTACGTGTTCAAATATGATAGAAACATCAACAAAATTCATTTGTTTTGAAAGAGTATCTACAATAAAGTCATAAGCTCTTTTGCTTTCTTCTTTTTTGTCTGAAAAAAGTCCTAAATGGTAACACATTTTTACGATGTGTTCTGTTGATGATGTTCCTCCAAAGATTTTTTGAATTTGGGTAAATTCTTTTTCTTTAAGATAAAATCTAACTATTTCTCTTGAATCTTGTGGTAATCCTTTTATAATATATGGTGATGGTAATAATACCTTTTGATTACCTTTTTTTCTTCTTTCCATCGCTTCGAACCATTTTGGTAATAGTGTTGCCATTTCCTCATATTCATGAATGTTTTTACGATATTCTTTAGGAATTAATTTTAATAGTTTGAAGGTATTCATTTTTGTGTTACCTTCTTTTGAAATGATATTAAATGAAGAATATATGGTCTGTTTAAATAATTTAATTGGTTCTTTTATTATGATATATCCATTTTCATCTGCTTTTAGTTGATTGATAGGTTTTAAGTAACTTTTTATTTGGTGCCTTACCATTTTGTTTTGTTTGTTTGGATATTCGATTTCAATTGTTTTTAAATGATTGCTGTTTTTTAAAAAATCATTTTCTATTGTAGTAATATTTGGTCCTATATTTAATTTTTTTATCTTAGATGATGAAAATACCCCATTTTCTACTCGCTTTACACTGTGTGGAAGTGTTACTTCCTTTAAGTTAGTACTTGAAAAAGCATAGTATCTAATTGTTTCTACTTTTTCAGGAATAATTATTTTTGTTATTTTGGTATTAGATAACAATGATCCTGATATTTCTGTTATTCTATTTGGAAGAACAATTTCTTTTAATCTTTTACAGTCTTCAAAGGCTCCCCCATCTAATATTTCAATTGAATTAGGTAGTACTATTTTTTTAATTTTTGTGCCTGCAAAAGCTTTGTCATCTATTTCGTGTAAATTGTTTCCTTTAAAAACAACTTCTTCTAAGTGTTTACAGTCTCTTAGAGCACCATATTCGATGATTTCTAAAGATTCAGGTAAAATTAATTTTTTTATTCTTAATTTCAACAAAGAACTTTGTCCTAAAATTTTAGTTCCTTCACTAATTTCAAGTTCTTCAATTAATTTTCTTTTTTCGATTACTTCTTTAGGACCATTATACTCAGTTATAATTGGTTCTAAGTGTCTTCTTAAGCTTTTACTAGGGTGATGATTTAATACGACTTTTTTTACTCTATTTTGTTTTAATGAGAAGTATATTTTCATCAATATTTTTTCTATTGTTGATGGATAATATTTTTGATCTAAATCTCCTATTTTTTCAAACATAAATAACACCTCTTTTTTATTCAATATATTATATATTCTTTTTAAAATATTGCAAATTGACTGTGTAAACTTCTTTTTATATTCTTTGTATTTATTTAAAAATAGTCTATAATATTATTAGGTGATATTATGAAAAAATTCAAATTATTAAATCAAGCTTTATCGTTTATTTCGTTAGTGCTTGCAGTGACTTATTTTTTATTAGCAATTTTTGTTTTTAAAAATAATCAATTATTAGTACCGTCTATATTAATTTTGTTAATAGTTAGCTTTTCTGTTGCTAATGTTTTGATGGATAATGAAAGAGTTAAAATTAAATTAGCAGTTATTGGTACTTTCTTTACCATTTTATTAATTGTATTCAATATTTATAATAATAGTGGTTTAAAAGTCGAATCTCCTACTTTGCTTGATTTTTATGGCAAAAATTTAACTGAATTTTTAGCTTATGCTGAAGAAAATAATATTAAAGTTGAACAAATATATGAATATAGTGATAATGTTGAAAAATATCATATTATTTCTCAAAGTTATTCATTTGGAACTGAGTTAGATGAAATAGATATTTTAACAATTGTCATCTCAAATGGTCCGAATTTAGATAAGAGTGTTATTCTTCCAAATATGGTGGGATGGTCTTTAGAAGATGTGTCTGAAGTAATTAAAGAAAACTTCTTAGCTAATGTGGAAATAGATTTCATTTTTTCAGATGAGGTTGCTAAGGATGTTTTAATTTCACAAGATAAAAGAGGACAAGTGAAAAGAAATGATGTAATTAAATTTGTCTTTTCAAAAGGAACAGAAGCTGATCTAGAAGATGTTTCGATGATTGATTTAAGAGGAAAATCTTTGTTTGAAGCAAATCTTTGGTTAAGAAGAAACAGTGTTAAATTTAAATTACTATATGACTTTAGTGATACCGTTTTAAGAAATAATATTATTTCACAAGATTTAGCAGTTGATACTTTAGTCGATAGAACAAAAGATGTGACTTTAGTTGTTTCTAAAGGAAAAGAAATAATTGTTCCAGATTTAAAAAATATGAGTATGGAAATGATCACCGATTGGATTATTACTAATAGATTAAATATATCTTATTCAGATGAATACAATCCTACAGTACCTTTAAATAGTGTTATTAGTGTTAATTTTGAAGAAGGTGCCAAAATTGAAGAAGGAACTAGAATTAATTTAGTTATTTCTAAAGGACCTTTACTTATGAGAAGTTTTAATTCTTTAGCAGAATTTAGAACTTGGGCTAATACATACGATATTAATTACGAAGAGGCTTATGAATACGATTCTAAGCCCATAGGAAGCATAATTAAGTTTAGTCACAATGCAAATACCGTCTTAACCTTAAATGATACGGTAACCGTCTATATTTCAAATGGTAGTCCGATTGTTATTCCTAACTTTGCAGGTTTAACAAGAACGGCTGCTACAACAAGATGTAATAGTCTAGGGCTTAAGTGTAGCTTTGTATATGGAGCTTATTCTACTACAGTAACTAAAGATAGTGTATTGACTCAAAATAAAACAGTTGGTTCATCAGTTATTTCAGGTACTAGTGTTGTACTAGGATTATCAAGAGGTCCTGCTCAAACATTTACAGTTAGATTCTCAGAAGGACAATTATCAATTGGGAATGCTGATCAAACTATTAATACCCTTAGAAATTGGGTTAATAAAGAATATCCGGATGTTACATTTACTTTTGTTAAAAGAGCAAGTTCTGTTTATGACAATGATGGATTTATTCATGAATCATCTCCAATTAAAGATGGTTCATCAGTAAAACAAGGTTCTAGTTATCAAATTTGGATTACTAAGAATTAAAAAAAGAAGTATTTACTTCTTTTTTTAGTTTCTAACTATTAATTCTAATCTAAACCTAGCATCTTTATTTAATCTAACAACATAGTTTTTATTGTT
Organism: Bacilli bacterium; assembly: GCA_030602345.1. Taxonomy (GTDB): domain Bacteria; phylum Bacillota_I; class Bacilli_A; order RF39; family UBA660; genus JAUVZX01. The sequence continues at coordinate 21,461 of JAUVZX010000009.1, read as the reverse complement.
TGAATAATTATTAATTAAATTCATTGTTGTCATATTAACGTTTCTCATAAAGATATCATTTAATTCAGCATAATCATCCAATTCACTAGTTGTCGTTCTTATATACATTGTATATGTTCCATTTGGCAATGTTGTTAAATTGATATTATTTGATTCAAACCATGCTCTTGTTCTTGATTTTCCATCATCTACTCTAACTGGAATGTTTGTTCCATTTTTTGTGGGTAGATTATACGAGAATCTTTCTTGAGTTTCTTGGTTTTCAAATATTAATTGTCTAGATACATTGGTTGTGTTTGATAAGTTAGTATTTAGATTGAAAGCGTATCCTTCAATACTCATTATTCCTTGGCTAATTCCAATATTAGAGTAAGCAGTTATCTTATTTGCCATAGTTGATGGTATACCATTTGCTATTAAACCATTGTCACTTATAAATAATTCAATCGGATAAGACATTTTATAGTTATTATTTCTAAATAAGTACCCTCTTCCCAAAGAATCAGTTGCTTTTCTAGTCATTGTTCTTCCTAAAATATTTCTAAATAGGTTTTTACTTTCTAGACTACCACTTCTTGCTCTTACATATAAAGTATATTCTCCTGCAGGAATTGATGATAAATCTAGTTCTCCTTTGAACCATGATTTAGTGTAGTTAAAGCTAGCATTTGGATACGCTCTAGAAGGATGATTGTCTAGCCATCTTTCTAAAGGTAGTATGTACTCTCTGCCAGTAAAGTTATCTTTAAATATAAATGAATACGTAATTTCAGTAGCTTCGGTATTGTTTATACCTGTTATTGCTAATGATCCTGAAACTTTTAATTTATTATTGGTAAATTGTAACTCATTGAAGAAGAAATCACCTTGTCTATTTTGGTATATTCTATCTTCAATTGTAATAATTATAGTTTTTGTAGTTGATACTCCTTTTGAATCAGTTACTTGGTAAGTTACTTCATAACTTCCTGGTGTTGTTGTATCAACGTCATTTGTAATCACTTCTATTGAAGAAGTAATATTACCATCTTCCTCGTCATTTGCTGTTGCGTAACTTAGAGGGTTAAAAACACTGTTTAATTCTAAAGTAACATCACTTGCATTTATAACAGGAGCTTTATTTGTTAATACTTCAATTGTGATTGCTTTTTCAAATGTTGTACCATAACTATCTTCTACAAAATAAGTAACATTATATATACCAATTGTAGATGTGTCTAAGTTTGTTTCTTTAACTGTCACTAAATGACTAATATCATTTTCATGACGGTCAAAAGCTTTTATGCCTTCTAATAAATCAATCGATGTATTTTGTGATATCGATTTATTTTTAGCAATTATTATTGGTGTTTCCGCAGGAACTACTGTTATTTCAATTGTCCTACTAACTTGGAAATTAGATTTATCTGAAACTGTATACGTTGCCCAGTATGTACCTAATTCATCTGTATTTAAGTTAGTTGTCACGTCTTCATTAGTAACTGTGATTGTTCCGTCTTCTATATCATTTGCCGTTGCTAAAGAGGCTAAATTAATGTTAGATCCTCTTGCAATAATTAAATCATCAACGTTTATTGTTGGCTGATTATTTGATACAAATAAGTCTTCGACTCTTACATAACCATAACTTAAATCAAAACTATAGTCATCACTTGAGAAATTTTTATTTTCATCTAATGCAACATCACTATAAACTTTATAGAAAGAGGAAGCTACTCCATCATTGGTAATTGTTACTTTATCAAATACAATAGCAGGTATATTGTCTACTAAAGTATTTCTATTTCGATAAGTGTATATAACCGGTGAATTTATATTTGGTTCTTTATAAAGATTAACTCCCCTTTTATTAGTTACACCAATCGTATTGGCATCATAATCTTGTAAACCAAAGCTTATATCATTTGTTAAAGAGTGGGCAGATTGCTTCATTCCCCAGTAAGGGTCAGATGCATAACTTATATTCATTCCGCTTGCCTTGTTACCATAGTGTGAACCAAAATAATATTGACCTGTTGGATTACTATATGAAGATGTGCTAGAACCAGTGAATTTAGCATAGTCGATAATTGAATCTCTTGGACTATCATATGATCTTGCTCCATCAACTGGATTATTATCTACTGCCCCTAACCCAAATAAGTTATTTTTATAAAAAGCAATAGCACTTGCTCCTCCACCACTTTCATTGTATGCTGCACCAAACATCATTAAAGCATTAATACCGTATGTGTTAGCAGCTTCTACAAAGTTTGCTCCTTGATTGACCATAAGTGATATGCCAGTTCTATTTACTCCTGATGCCCAACTTAATCTTTTAGTTGTCGGATTATATATGACATATTGAACTAATGGATCAGGTTCCTTAGTGAAACCTCTACTAACCATGTATTGATCAAAATCGGCAGCAGTATATCCGGTTTTACTTCTATTTGGTAAATATAAATAATAGGGATAGTACGGGGTTTGATTGACCGCTCTAGTTGTAGTATCATTACGATAATCTTCTAACATGGATATTAAATTATCATAGTAGTAAATACTATCAAAACTAAAGTATCTTTTATTTGCTTGAATAAAGTTTGGAGCTTTACTAAACGTAACTGATGAATTACGAGGTGCTCCTGAACTTGTTTGATATTCAAAATGAAATCTTAAATAATTACCGTTTTTAAGATAATATGTTTGCATTAAAATATCATCTGATTCTTGTAACCAAGTTCCATTATTAGCTATGTATGCTGTTTGGCCATTATAAATAATTTTATACCAAGTATATCCTTCATTGTTTACTTTTTCATAATAAGCATATATAGAACCTTGAGTAGCTGAACCCAACTTTGTTGATGAAGTGGTTGGTAAAGGCCTTACATTGACTGAAGAGGCTGTTATTCTTACTGTTTTTGAATTTAATAGTGAAATTGGGATTATATTTACATTTACATCATTAACCCATCCAGTGTAACCACTTAATTTAATTTTAACTCTTTTAGAGGTTACATCATAATCGATAAACGCTGCATCAGAACCATACTGTGTATGTGTTGTTGTATATCTTGTACTTGATGTTGATGTTGGGAATATATTAATAACACTGTTTACTGTAGTCATTTTTGTGATTGCATATTTTGCATTGATTATTTTATTTCCACTATATATAACTGCAACATTGTTTGCATCTGAGTTATGTGCTAACATTTGAGTTTTAGCATTATTATAATTTGATTCACAGCCTAATGTTTCTATATCACCATTATTTTTTACTACTGCTATTTTATATGAGGCACATGCGTCAACATAATTATTGTATGGCACAAAATAAGTCATTAAAATACTTATTACTAATACTATTCTAATTAGTTTATTCATGTTTCACCTCCATCATATATATTATACCAAAAATTAGGGTTCTTTTTTATTTTATAAGGTTTAATTGACATTTTTTTAACAAGTGATACAATATTATTGGTTGGAGGGTTTATGAAAATAATTGAAGAATTTGTTAAAGATTATAGCGTCATGAAAAAAGAATTTTCTAATTCTCCTGTTAAGTATATTCCTAACATATTGACAGTAATCAGAATTGGAGCTATTCCAGCGATTGTTGCTACTAATTTAATGGGTATGTATATTCCTTCTTTAGCTATAGCTTTAGCAGCTGCCGGAACAGATAAAGTTGATGGTGTTTTGGCAAGAGTTTTAAAAGCCAAAAGCAGCTTCGGAGAAAAATTAGATACTTTAGCAGATAAAGGCTTAAGTGCTACATTAGCTGCACTTAATATAATGGTATCCCCTATTTTTGCAATCACTCTTTCAATGGAGGCATTAATTGGGATAATCAATTTAAAAGCTCATAAAGATGGTCTTAATACTGAATCATCTAAAATTGGTAAAGTGAAAACGTTTGCTTTATATGCAAGTTTGTTGGTAGGTCTTTCTTCGACAGTCGTTACAAATATTACGCCTTTATTAATTATAACTTTTGGAGCAGCTACATATTTACAAGTTAAAACCTTTCATGATTATCATAAAAATTATGAAAAACAAAGAAGAAGAGTAGAAATGAAAAAATTTGCTGAAATTAAGAAAAGACACGAAGAAGAAAAAGAGAAAAATAAAGCTTTAAGAAAACAAAAAGAAAAAAATAGAAAAATAGAAAATGAACTTAGAATGATCGAAGTAATTGATAATGATTTTAAGAGAGAAAACGAAATAAAAATGAAGAAATAGTTAAATTATTTCTTCATTTTTAAATATGTCTTTAAATTCATTTACGTGATATTTAGCTAATTGTCTTACTTCTTCAATTGAAGTTTTTATCGAAATACCTGGGTAATTAGCAAACATTTCAATATCGTTTATGCCATCTCCTACTACATATATATTTTCATAGTTGTGTTTATTTTTTAAATAATCAATAGCAGTTGCTTTAGATATATTATTGGGTAAAAGATTGATATATTTTCTTGATAAATATCCATTTAAATTGGGATATTTATTTTTTATGTTATCTAAAAATATTTTAGCATCTTCTTCATTATCAAATCTAACGAATATTTTAGAAGTTCTTTCATCGTCTAGAATTATTTTAGAATACTTTTCTTTTGCTAGAGATAAGATTTCTTTCTTATCATTATCATTTATTAATTGTTCATAAATAAGATGGTTATTTTCATCATATATTTTAGCACCATCATTAACTATCAAATATTTGTATTTGATCTTTTTAATGTGTTTAATAATGCTGAAATATGGTCTTCCTGTTGCTATGATAAATGTATTATCATTTTCTACAAATTTATTTATGGCCTTTATATTAGTTTTAAATTTGCTTGGATAAATTGTTAAGTCAAAATCACTAAATAAAATCATATTCACCTCGATAAAATCTATTTAATAGTTCTTTTATGCCACTTTTTCTAATGATGGCATAATCATTTTGGATTGCTTTTAAGAATGCTTCTTTACTTCCTATAATATATAGTTTGTTTTTTGCTCTTGTTATACCAGTATAGATCAATTTTTTATACAACATTGTTCTATAATCAAATGACATAGGCATTATAACTGTTTGAAATTCACTACCTTGGGATTTATGAATACTAATAGCGAATGCATGGGTTATTTGATGGAGTTCTTTATATGAATACTTTATAATATTTCCATCAAAATTAATTATTAAGTAGTTTATGCCTCTGGTCTTCTCGATTGATATTATTTCACCAATATCACCATTAAATACATTGTTTTCAAATGAATTTACCAATTGTATTATCTTGTCACCCACTTTATAAATTATTTCCTTATAATTTACATATGCGTTGTCATTAGGGTTAAATGTCTCTTGTAATGTTTGATTTAGAGCATCAATTCCTGTTTTTCCTGCATAAAGAGGCGCTAATACTTGAACCTCATGATTATTTAATAATTCTTCCTTAACTAACTCGTTAGTAATATTCACAATATCGTTTGTTTCTATAAATTTAAAGTCTTCTGCTTCTAATTTAATGTTTTCTAAATTATTTTCTTTTATTTCATGTGCTAATTGATATAAGTATGAGTATTCACTTTGTCTATATATTTTTTTAAGTTTTACGACATTAAAGTAATCAGATTCGATCAGATCTTTTAGTATTTGGCCCGGTGAAACACTTGGTAATTGGTTTTCATCTCCAACTAATACTAATCTAACATTATTTTTTATTCCTTTTAATAAAGAATAAAATAAATGGGTATCTAACATACTGGCTTCATCTATAATATATAGTAGTTCTTTAGCTTTGTTTTTTTCATTAACTAGAAATTCATTTGTTTCTTTATTCCATTTTAAAAAACGATGAATAGTAGATGCTTGAATTTGGGTTGCTTCAGTCATTTTTTTGCTTGCTCTTCCGGTTGGTGCAAGTAATTTTATATCTTCTATATTATTATATTCTTGGTATAGTTCAATTATTTTTTTAATAATAGTTGTTTTACCTACTCCTGGTCCTCCAGTTATGATGGTAAATCTACTGTTTAAGGCCATTTTTATGGCTTTTCGCTGTTCTTCATTATAATAACTATTATCTATATCATATTCATAGTTATCACTTTCATATTCGTTTAAATCATATAGTCTTTTAGTTATGTAATATTCTTCTTCATACATATCGTATAAATATATTTTATTTGAATCTATTTTAATAATTTTTTTATTATTAATTAAAGACTCTACTACTTGAACATATATTTCATTTGTAAGCTGTTCTTTATTTAATAATTTAATTAAATCTATTTCTTCAATATACATATCGCCAGTTTGAAATAAATGATATTTAATTAAGTGTATAATCAGATAATATATTCTTTTTGTTTGTTCGATGTTTAGTTTGTTTTGAATGATTATTTTTTCTATTTTTAAAAAAGGAACATCTAATTCCTCATTCAATGAATAAATGTCTTTATTAATTATTTCGATTGCATCTGTTTTATATTTTTCATATATTTTGATACTTTCTTTAGCTGAAAAACCGAGGCTAGTTAAATAACTTATTATCTTATTGTCACTGTTAGTAGCGTTTATACTCTCTATTATTTGATTCTTTTGATTTTCCGTTAGGCCTTCTACTTTGTCTAATAGATTAAAATCTTTGTTTAGCAAATCTTTTGTTTCTTCTTTTAAGGTTTTCACTATTTTTTCTGCAGTTTTTAAACCTATTCCTTTAAAATTATCACTACTTAAATAATATATCAATTCATCGTGAGTTTCTGGTTGATTTAATTTATATGTTTCTACTTGAAATTGTTCCCCATATTTATTATTAAATATTATTTTGCCATTTAATTCATATGTATCTGTTAGTGATGTTTCTGAAAAATAGCCTGTTATAGTTATCGTTTTATTTGCATATTCTTCTGTTTGACTTTCTTTAACTTTAAATAATCCAACAGTGTAACCATCGTTGGATCTGAATATTACTTTTCTAATTGTTCCTTTTATTGTTATATTCATAAATTTATTATAACACATAAAAAGAGCTATTTAGCTCCTTTTGTCATTTCATTTTGCATAATTTCTTTAACTTGAAAATATATGTCTTTTTGAAGATAAAAATCTAGAAGAATTGCTTTCTTTTCTGCTGTGTGTAGCGCTCTTAATTCTTCTTCACTGCCGTTTTGAACCATGTCCCAAAGCAAATGAATATTTTCTGGTCTTTCATGTTCTTTTAACATTTGATCAAATAAAGCATAGAATTTTTTAGCTTCTTCATAATTAGTAATTTGTTCTTGTCCAAAGATATTTATTTCCGGTTCTCTTTGTTCTCTTCGATATCTGTTTTCGATGTTTAACATTCTTATTCCATGTGTTAAATTTTCGAAATTTTCATAGATTGGTCTTGCTTCCATCGATTCAACAACTTTATCTTTTATTTCTTCTAATTTACCAGTTTGATGTAATACTCCGGTCATTAAAATAGTCGAAGCTGCTAAAATAGTCAATATTTTTTTGTTGTTTGTTTTTCTAATTTTAATTGCATGATTTATATATGAACTTAAAATAATATCATCTGTTAATGTTAAATGTTTACTATAATCAATTATTTCTATTTTTTCAAAGTCTGGATGTTTTTTTAAATAATAATTATATGTTTTAGGACTTAAACCTTGTTTTTCTCCTTGAATAGTAGCATCAGCATATTCTTTTATCCATCCATCTTTAAGATTGCCATTTAATTTAATAGCTTCCAAAAATTTAATAACTTCTTCTTTTAAAAATATATTGTTATTTAAATTAGATTCAAAGAAGTCTTTTCCTTCTTTAGCATATAATTTCAATGTTTGTTTTTTCATATATTCTCCTATTCTAAGTTTCTTCTAAATTCTTTAAGTGCCATTAAAAACTTTTCGTTTTCTGCAATTTTTACAACAGGTTTAACTTCTTCAATTGGCTTAATTGTTTCTACTTGATTTGCTTCGTGTTTAGGCATTAATTTTTCTTCTTTTTCTACACCATATATTGGAGAGATGAATTGCGTATTTTGAAATTTAGTTTCTTTTTCTTCTTCTTTAGCCATTGCCATGAGTTCTGTTAAACTAATGATTGCTTTTTCTTCTTGATCACTTTCAAAGACTGCAATTTCTTTATCTTCAGTTTCTAAATCTTCTTGCATTTTTTCTACCAATGATTCTAAATCAATTGTATCTTCACTTTTTACTCTTTCAATAACAATTGGTTCGATTTTTTTATTTTTTTTGCCCATCGACCTTATCATCATTAATATTAAAGTAATTAATAGCATGAATAAAATAGCAATGATTGCATATAGTACAAATGGGTCATTAAAATATTTATATATAAAATTATCGATTACTGTATAGTCCATAAATTTACTCCAATTCTAAGAAACTAAGTATACTCATTAAATAAATAGGAGTCGTCTCTGTTCTTAAGACTCTTTTCCCTAATGATATACTTATAAATCCTTTTTTAACTAAATCCTCAATTTCTCTTCGAGAAAGACCACCTTCTGGTCCAATAACTAATGTAATTTTATCATAACTTTGTTTGTTTTGCAAAATTGATTTTATTGTAGTTTTAGCTTCTTCAGGATTAGTTACTAATCCGAGTGTATTTTTGTCTAATTCTATATCTTTTAGTTTGTATATTCCTTTTATTAGAGGTATATTAATTCTTTTAGATTGTTCTGCTGCTTCTTTGCATATTTTTGTCCATCTAGTTATTTTTTTATCTACTTTTTCTTCGATTTTAACAATTGTTCTTTCAGTTGAAACAATAGTAATCTCATCTACGCCAAGTTCAGTCGTTTTCTGTAAAATTAGGTCCATTTTTGGTTCTTTTAAAATCGGTATTATTAGTTCTATTTTAGTTTTTTGCTCTATGACTTCTTGTTGATCAATTACTCTAAACTTATTATCAATTATTTCACAAGTATATAGAATATTGTCTAATACGCATTCAATAAGATCTTTTTCTTTATTTCTCATTACATTAAAAATATGAAAAATATCGCTTTCATCTAAAATGATGTATTCTTTTTCTTTTTTAAGCGCAAAGTATCTTTGCATAATATCACCTCCTAAATTATATCATAAAAAAACTCCATTAGGAGTTTATTTATATTGGTTAATCCAATTTAATAATTGATCTTTTGTTTTGAATCCCGCTTCTCTACTAACTAGATGTCCATTTTTCATAATCACTAATGTAGGGATACTCATGATTCCATAAGTCATTGCTAATTCTTGTTCTTCGTCAACATTAACTTTTACGATGTTGAAATCATCGTGTTCTTGAGCTAGTTGTTCTAAAACAGGAGCAATCATCTTACATGGTCCACACCAATCTGCATAAAAATCTACTAGCACTAATCCTGCAGTTGTATGAGCTTCAAAACTATTTTTAGTTGCTTTGATTAACATAAATTACCTCTTTCTATTTATATTTGTTAATTAAAATATTTACGTTTGGAATATTTAATTTATTTTGAGCCACTAAATTCTCAGCTGACTCAACTTTGATGATATCATATTTCATAAATAGATCTAACGCTTGATAATTGAATTCATCTTTATCGTTATTTGTTTCATAAACTTCTTTTAATTCTTCAAACTCATTCATGGCTTTAACGGTTTTATTAACTACTCTACTCATGATCGGAGTATATTTGATCATTCCTTGTTTAACATTTGAGTTATTAATAAACGTTAAGTTAAACAGTGGCAGAGTTAATATAAATAAAACAATAAATATTACTATATACATTTCGATAAATCCTAATATACCTCCTAGAATTTTAGAAGGAATTCCTAATATAATTGTAAAATTAAGAATTGATTCAAAAATTTTAGAAGCAAATAATAGTACTTTTAAAATTACTAGAGCAATTGTAAGTACTAATAGAAATGCTACCATTTCATATATTAAAATATTTAATACTGTAATTCCTTTGAATATACCATCAAAATTAAAGAATGGTAGATTTTCATAAAAGAATGACGATACCATATTTTTTGAATAAAATGCTATAATGAATGCAACTATTAGTCCTATTGACGACAATAGTTGTCTTGAAAATCCTCGTCTAAATCCAATTAAGAATCCGAATCCTAAAAATATCAATATAATTAAATCTATTATCATAATATCACCTACTTATATTATACCATATTTAGTTCTTTTTATGCTATAATGATTTTGGTGATATTATGACGTATTCTTTTAAGGTTAGTCCTAAAACAAAAGAAGCAATGATAAAATTTTATAGCGATAGAAAAAGGGATAAGACTCCACAGTATGCTATTTTTCAAGCAAATAGTGAAGATACTGTTGTTACTTTATATGAAAGTGATAAAGTGGTCTTTCAAGGTGTAAGTGCTGATATAGATGCTAATATGTGGGCTGAATTTGAGAAAAAAAATAATCCTGATTTTGTACTAGATAAAAAAGAAAAAGTTAAAGATGAAAAAATTAAGGATGAAAAATTTTTTAATGTGAGTGCCATTGGTTCAGATGAAGTTGGTACTGGTGATTTTTTCGGACCAATTGTTGTTACAGCTTGTTTTGTTGATAAAAAGGATGTTTCTTTTTTGAAAGAAATTGGGATTAAAGATTCTAAAGATTTATCTGATGAAGATATTTTAAAGTTAGTTCCTAAGTTCATTGATAAAACACCTTATGAGAGTGTTGTATTATCTAATAAAGAGTATAATGAGCGTTATGCAGAAATAAGTAATATGAATAAAATCAAGGCTGTTTTGCATAATAAAGTATTGTATAATATGAAAAATAAAATCCCTGATTATGATATGATTATTGTCGATGAATTTGCTAAATCATACATTTATTATAATTATTTAAGAGATATAGAACCGGTTGTTAAGAATATTAAATTTGTTACTAAGGCAGAGAAAAAAAATTATGCAGTAGCATGTGCAGCTTTAATTAGTCGATATATATTTATTAAAGAGTTCGATAAATTATCTAGTCAATTTGGAATTGTTATTCCGAAAGGTGCTTCAGCATTAGTTGATGAGGTGGCTGTTAATTTAGCAAAAGAGCATGGTATTGATATTTTAAATGATATAGCTAAGCTTAATTTTAAGAATTTAGATAAAGTAAAAGAACAATTAAATTAATTGTTCTTTATTTTTTCAATAATATGATCTTTAATTGATTTTAAGTCTTTACTACTCATTAATAAGATAATTTCATTTTTATGTTTAATTATGTCATCAAAATTATCTAAAAATTTTGCTTTTGGAAGACTGTCTAATATTAATTTAGAAGAAACGGTTTCTTCACCCGGTTCACTTCTATCTGTCGATACTTCCATTAAATAAACGTTGTCTGCAAGATTTAGTTTGTCTGCAAAGTCCTTATAAAATACTCTTGTTCTTGAATATGTATGAGGTTGAAATAAAGCCGTTATTTTCTTGTCTGGATACTTATGTCTAACCGCAGATATAATTGCTTCTATTTCATTTGGATGATGAGCATAATCATCAATAATAAGTGTATCATTTATTTTTTCTTCATTAAATCTACGGTTTGGCGTTTTAAATGTTTTTAAAATTTTTGCCAATAGTTTTGCTTCTACTCTTTCATAATAAGCAATTGATATGACTGCTAAAGTATTTAACAACATGTGTTTACCGTATATTGGTAAATCAAATTTACCATAGAAATTATCTTCCACGAAAACATCAAATGATACTCCCGAAGGTTTAAAAACAACATTTTTAGCTACTATTTCATTATCTTCTTCTATTCCATAATAGAAAATTCTTTTGTTGGTTGTTATTTTTTTAGTGTGAGGATCATCGCCACAGGCAATAATCATTTTTTTAGTTATATTAGCAAATGATTGATATGCATCGATGACATCATCTATATCTTTATAGTAATCGGCATGATCATAGTCAATATTAGTAATAATTGTATATTCTGGCAAATAATTAAGAAAATTTCTTTTATATTCACAAGCTTCAATCACAAATATATCATTGTGTTTAGAAGCATAACCTCTTCCGTCTCCGATTAAGTAATTACATCCTTTTACAGCATCAAACACATGAGATAGCATTGATGTTGTCGTTGTTTTACCATGACATCCTGAGACTGCATAAGTATCAAATATACGTGTCAATTTAGCTAATAGAGCTTGATATGTTACTATTCTTGCTCCGCTTGCTTTTGCTTTTAAGACTTCTGGGTGATCTTCATCAAAAGCATCTCCCTTTACAACAATCATGTCGTTTGTAATTACACTTTCTTCGAATCGATCTATTTTTATATTATGTTTTTTCAATTCATCTTCAGTGAAAATATATTTATCAATGTCACTTCCTTGAACACTATAGCCAAGAGTTGACAAAACTTGTGCTAATGCACTCATACCGCTGCCTTTTATACCAATGAAATAATACAATTTGTCACTCTCCTATCGTTAATTTAAGTTTATATGTTTTAAATATCGTTGTCAATCATTTGCACAAGGATTAAATGAATCACTTATTTGTGTTTTTAAAAATTCTCCGACTGTATAAGTTCCTATTTTGTTTATTTTTGGAACATTATTAGTTATTTCTATTTCATATACATTTTCAATGGCAGCATTTTTTGGAGCTTTGCAAAAATCAACTATTTCATCATCAATTTTAACTGAAAATCCTCCAATTACTAAGCTACCTGAAACATTAAATTTATTGTCGACTATTTTTAAACTATTTAACATCGGAACGTTTGGTTCAATTATATTTGTAAGTTTTAAAATAACGTCGCCTTCTTTATTTAAAATATATAAATTTATCTGTTCATCTTGAGTTGTGTTTTGATGAAAGAAGGCAATATGATCTTTTAAGAATCTAATTGAATTAATATTAAAATTTCTTGCTTCTAACTCAAGAGCATCTTTATTGTTTATACTTAAAACTATTTTATTTTTCTTAAGAGATGCAATAACAGGAAAGTCTCCATTTATATCACATTGCTGATTTTCTTCTATACAACCTTCAACTTTAAATTGTAAAGCACCTTCTTCTAAACTATCAACTAGAGTAAAACTATAAATTTTTTCTTTTCCTTTTTGATTTGTATATTTTATTTGAAATGTTTCATCAATATAAAATATTTCTTCTGTTGTCAATATTTCGTAAGAATCTTTATTATCATATAATTTGACGGTGATTCTTTCCCTTGTTGTAGACATGTTAACAGGAATATTATATTTGTATTTTCCTCTTTTTAACGTATATTCTGTTTCATCTATTGTTATTGACAATATTTCTTTATTTGGTCTTGTAAGCATGAATACTAATATTGATATTATTATTAAGATAATAGTTATGGCAATAATTATATTCTTTTTCATATCCTCCTCTTATTTTCGATATTCAAATTCAAAATCAAGTATTTTAACAATGTCCCCGTCTTGAATTTTCATTTTTTCTAGTTCATCATCAATTCCGATTCTTCTTAGTTTATTAACAAATCTTACGAATGCTTCTTCACTACTGAATCTAGTCATTTTTAATAGTTTTTCTGGTAACTCGCCTCTTACGACGAATTTATCATCTTCTTTAAATATTTTAAATACTTCTTTTTGTTCAAATTTATATAGTATATGTTTTTCAAAATTATCTTCACTGTAGAGTGGTTTTTTTTCTATTTTATCAAGCATATTGGCAAGATGTTCGATTACTTCATCTAAACCAATATTTTGTTCTGCTGATATTGGAAAGATTGGTATATCTTTTACTTTTTTCTTGAATGATTCTAACTTTTCTAAAGAACCTTCAATATCAATTTTATTTGCGATTATTATTTGAGGTTTTTCTAATATTGCTGAATTGTAATTTTTTAATTCTTCATTTATTACTAAGTAATCTTCATAAGGATCTCTTCCTTCAAAACCACTTATATCGATAATATGTGCAATTACTCTTGTTCTTTCAATATGTTTTAAAAATTGATCTCCCAATCCATCTCCTAAAGATGCACCTTTGATTAATCCCGGTAAGTCTGCAACAACATAGTTTCTTTTATCTTTAGTTTGAACCACACCTAAATTAGGTCTTAGAGTTGTAAAATGATATGCTGCGATTTTAGGTTTTGCTGCTGAGATTTTAGATATTATTGTTGATTTTCCTACGCTTGGCATTCCAACCAATCCTACATCTGCTAATAATTTTAATTCAATTTTTACTTTTCTGACTTCTCCTGGTTCACCATTTTCAGCATAAGTTGGACATAAGTTAGTTCTAGTCGCAAGAGCAATATTTCCTCTTCCTCCTCTTCCTCCAACTACAGCAACAACTTTATCTTCTTTATTAGTTAAATCTGCTATGATTAGATTAGTTTCTAGATCTTTTATAATTGTGCCTTCAGGAACTTTTATGATTATATCTTCCGCTTTTCTTCCGTGTTGGCCTTTACCACCACCATTTTCACCTTTTTTACCTCTGATAACTTTTTGATATCTTAAGTCAATTAAAGTATTTAAACCTTGGTCTACGACAAAAACGATGTCACTTCCTTTTCCACCGTTACCACCATCTGGTCCACCAAATTCTACATATTTTTCACGGTGATATGCAAGACATCCGTCTCCACCATTACCGGCTTCTAATTCTAATGTTACTTCATCTATAAACATAATTTTTCTCCTATCAATATTATACAATAAAAAATGAGCTTGTGCCCATTTTTTTATCTTGTTTCGTAAATACTTACTTGTTTTTTTGATCTTCCTAAACGTTCAAATTTAACATAACCGTCTACTTTAGCATAAACAGTATCGTCGCTTCCGATTCCTACGTTGTTTCCAGGATGTATTTTAGTTCCTCTTTGTCTATATATTATCGAACCACCTGTAACAAATTCACCATCTGCAGCTTTAGCACCTAATCGTTTAGAGATTGAATCACGTCCATTTTTTGTTGAACCTTGCCCTTTTTTATGAGCAAATAATTGAATATTTAATTTCATAAAGTTCATATGAAACACCTCCTATTTCGTTATTTTTATATTTTTTTGATATTGATTTTCAAGTTCTTCGAATAAATTAATCATATTTTGAAGAAGAGTTTGAGTTACTTGCTCATTAATTAAAACATCAATTTTAGTGTAACCTTCTTTCTCTTCATAAGAAATTGCTTTTTCGTTAAAAGATATAATTGCATTTACAGTAGTAATTAAAATACTACTTACTGATGCACATACGATATCTTTACCATGTTCATTAAAATTTGCATGGCCTTTGATTTCAATTTTTTCAATATAATCTTTTTTTTCTATTTTTACTTTTATCATAATTATTTTACTGTAATTGATTTAATTACTAATTTTGTATATGGTTGACGGTGTCCTTGAGTTTTACGGTATTTCTTTTTAGGATTATATTTGAATATAATAATCTTTTTAGCTTTACCATTTTTTTCTACATCAGCAACAACTTCAACATTAGTTAAATATGGTGTTCCCACTTTGTCATCTAACATAACTACTTTATCAAAAGTATATGTAGTTCCTGGTTCTTTATCTAATTTTTCAACATATAAAACTGAACCTTCAGTAACATAGTATTGTTTTCCACCTGTTTCAACAACTGCTTTCATTTTTTTCCTCCTTTTTCACTAAGACTCGCCATTGAGGTAACCTAAGTTTTAAAACCTCTTTTGAGCGGTTGTAGACAGAGGTCTACACAATAATAGATTTTATCATAGTTTTATTGTAAAAGTCAACTAATCATACATTGAAAACTTATATTTATTAGATATAAATTTAAAGATGTAATTTAGTGTATATGCATATAGAATATTAATAACGATTGAACTATATATACTTTGGTATAGTAATTGGTTAGTTATACTAATATGAACGATATTGTTTAAAATAAAATAAGATAATATTCGGTAAATAGTAATAATAAATGGGACTATTAAAAATAAATTTATATTACCTACTTCAATACGATTTGAAATGTAAATAACGATAAACGAAATTAATAAAAATAAGATTGGTTGTAAAAAAATGGTATTTGACGATATTGTTTCAGATATAAATCCCATGGTAAGTGCATATATAATGAATTTTAGATTATCTTTATTAAAATATTTATATAATACAATTAAATTAACTATCAAAAATAAAGGATAAAAAATCGTGTCTATTTTTAATATGGTAGTTAAATATGATTGTAATATTAATGATGATAATGATGCTATTATTATATATTTCATTTTAGCCTCTTTAAGACTGTAACGTGAGTTATATCATCATAGTCGACTGTTGGTGTTACTTTAACGATATAAGCCAGTCCAAAGTTATCTAATTCATAGGATTCAACCTTTCCTACTAATACACCTGAAGGGAAGATGCTTCCCATTCCTGTTGTTACTACTACTGAGTCTTTTTCGATTATTTTATTACTAGATATTCCTTCTATAATTAATACATTATTTTCTTTATCATAAGATGATAATATTCCATATATATCTTCTTTATCTGTTTTTATTTTAACTGAAACTTTATTATGAATGTCAGAACTAGTTAAAAGTCTAACTCGAGAGGTAAATGTCGATACACTTACTACTTTTCCGATTAAGCCTTGATTTGTTATGACTGCCATATCAACTTCTATTCCATTTGATGTTCCTTTATCAATTGAAATTTCATTGTTCCAATAGTTTAAATTTCTATTTAAGGTTTGTGCATGTTGATAAGTGTAGTCACTTAATGTCTTTTCTAATGTTAATAATTCATTTAATTTCTCTATTTGTGTTTGTTGTTCTTTTAATTTAGCTTCTTGTAGATCGAATAGCGATTCTTTTTTTTGTAATTCTTTATATTTTTTATAAACATCTTGTTTTTCTTGATATTCTTTAAAGGAATTAGATACAAAGTTAACTGGTGCCATTAATATCTTTTGAGTTGTCAGCACTGTATCTTTAATTAATGATTCAACTGGTGATAGTTGTCTTCCAGATTTTATAGCATATGAAATGAATGAAAGTATTACTACAATTATTATTAGTATACTTAAGATTAAGTATCTTGGATTTACTTTTATTTTTTTCATATTATCACCCCCTTCATTATAATATATTTATTTCAATCTATCAAACAATTATCATGAAAAGAAAAGTAACTTTCTCCAATTATAATGTGATCAATAAATTTTATTCCGAATATTTTGCTTATTTCGTTTATTTTATTAGTTAATTGAATGTCTTCTTCACTTGGTGTTATATCCATTGATGGATGATTGTGAACACATATAATCGATGTTGCACTCAATAAGTATGCTTGTTTAAATATTTCTCTTGGATGAACAACACTATAATTTATTGTTCCTTTAAATAGTAATTTTTCTAATAATATTTCATTCTTAACATTTAGATAAATACAATAGAAATATTCTTGTTTTTCTTGATCAAATATCTTTTTATATTTTTGAAATATTTGTTCTGGACTTTGAATTTTTTGCTTATATTTAAAATCAATTGTGTTTATTCTTTTTCCAAGCTCAATAGCACTTAAGATTTTTGTTGCTTTAGCTTGTTTTAAACCTAGTATTTTTGATAGTTCTTGATATGTTATTTCTGCTAATTCATTTATGTTTTCTCTCAACGATAAAACTTCTAGCGCTAATTGTTTTACGTTAGTTCCTTTTTGGCCTGATCCTATTAATACCATAAGTAATTCTTCATTGCTTAAGTTTTGCGGTCCATTTTTTTGAATTTTTTCTCGTGGTAATTCTTGTTTTGAAAGATTTTTAATTTTCATAGATTCTCCTATTATATTTTAGAATTAAATATAATTTATTCCTAAAAAAGAACTGTTAAAATCCAGTTCTTTTAAATAGTTTTTCTATTTCATAATTTGAAAAATGTATTATAGTTGGTCTTCCGTGGGGACAGTTGTATGGGTTTTGACATTTTTTCAAATCTTCAATTAAAGATGTCATTTCTTCTAACGAAATATTTTGATTAGCTTTAATAGATAATTTGCAGCTCATCATAATAGCTGTTTTTTCGTTAAATCTTTCTATATTAAAAGCATCTTCCATTTCAATAACAAATTCAATAATAGTTCTTAAATCTACTTGTTCGTCTTTTGTTTTTAGCCATGAAGGTCTTGTTTTAATAATAATAGAGTTTAATCCAAAGTCTTCAACTACGATACCTAATTTTTCAAATATATCTTTTTTATTTTTAAATATTTGATATTCTTTAGGACTTAATTCTATTACTAAAGGTATTAGCATATCTATATATGAATTATCATTTTGTCCAAGTTTTTCTTTATATATTTCATAATTGATTCGTTCTTTAGCTGCGTGCTGATCAATCAAATATAATCCTTCATTGTTTTGAGCCAAAATATATGTACCATGAAATAATCCGATTGGATAAATAGTTGGCATATATTTTACATTTTCATCTTTTTCTTGAATAAAATCAAAATCTAGTGTTTGTTCTTTATATATTGTAGGTGTGCTTGGACTATCTTTTGGTTTTATATTGGGAATTAAGTTTTTATTAGATATTCCTGCTTGAATAGTTTGAATGATAAGTGATTTTAATTCTTCCATTTTTGAAAACTTTATATCCATTTTAGTTGGATGAACATTTACATCAATTAATGTTGGGTCACAATCAATATTTAAAATAACAATTGGATATTTATTATCAGGTTTAAAACCATGATAAGCATCATTGATTGTTTTATTTAGTTCATAGTTTTTGATTATTCTTCCATTTACAATAGTAGTCATGCTGTTTTTCGTTGATCTAGTAATTTCTGGTTTAGAAATATAGCCATATATTTCATAATCATTATTGTTATTTTTTATTTCAATGACCTTACTTGCAACTTCGTAATTATATATATCTTTAATAGTTTTATGTAAGTTTCCTTGACCATCTGTTTTTAGCATAATTTGGTCATCATTTTTCAATTCAAATGATATATGAGGATTAGCTAAAGCTGTTTTACTAATATAATCAATGATTACTGCTAATTCAGCATATAAACTTTTTAGGTGTTTTAATCTAGCTGGAGTGTTATAAAATAAATTATTTACTTCAATAGTTGTTCCTTGAAGAAGACTGCTCAGTTTAATGTCTGTTATAATTCCTGCTTCTATTTTAATACTAGTTCCTTCGTTAGAATCACTTGTAGTTAAACTAACTTTACTAACACTGGCAATCGATGGTAATGCTTCTCCTCTAAATCCTAGTGTTGTAATGTGGAATAAGTCTTCATCACTTATTATTTTGCTTGTGGCGTGTCTTTCAAAAGCAAGCATTGCATCGTTTTTGCTCATTCCAATTCCATTGTCAATAACTTTAATTTTTTTTATTCCTGATTCGATTAATTCTATTTTTATATTTGTGCTTTTAGCATCAATACTATTTTCTACTAGTTCTTTTATTACTGAATTAATTCTTTCTACAACTTCTCCTGCGGCAATTTTATTAGCAAGATTTGTATTCATTACTTTAATTTTATCCATTTGATTCTCCTTTAAAATAAGTTATTAGTTCATCTGCTAATGAGGCAGGAATAATTGTTGATAGTTCTTCTTTTGTAGCTTCTTTTATTTTTTTTACGCTTTTGAAGTGTTTAATTAATTTTTCTTTCCTAGTTGGGCCGAGTCCTTTTATTTTGTCTAGTTCACTTTCAATTAGTCCTTTGCTTCTAATTTGACGGTGATAGTTAATAGTAAATCGATGTACTTCATCTTGCATTTTTTCTAAATAGAAAAAGATTGGACTATTATTTTTAATTGGGATTATTTCTTTAGTTAAACCATCAATTACTTCACTAGTTTTATGTTTACTATTTTTTACTAGTGCTAATGTTCTGATGTTTAGACCAAAAGAACTGAGTATATTATTTAGTACATTTAGTTGTGCTATTCCCCCATCAATTATAATTAAATCTGGTTGAGGTATGTTTTCTGTTAATACTTTAAAATATCTTCGATATATCATTTCTTTTAAAGATGAATATTCATCTTTGTCTTTGCTTTGTATTTTATATTTTCGATATTTATTTTTATTTGGTTTTCCTTCTTCAAAAACAACCATTGCTCCAACGTTGTATTGTCCAAATAAATGAGATATATCAAATATTTCAATTATTTCCAATTTATCCATTTTTAATATTGTTTTTAATTCATCGTTCAATTCTTTTTCTTTACTATTTTTCTTTGAAAAAGTGTATTGATATTTTTCTTCACTATTTTTTTGGGCAAGTTCAATAAGTTGCTTTTTAGTTCCTTTCGAAGAACTTGTTATTTTTATGTTTAAATAGTTCATTAAATCATCATTTTCTTCATTATTCATTATAATTTCTTTTGGTAAAATTGGTTGCATTTCATAAAAATTAGCTAAGTATCTAATTACTTCTGTGTCGATGTTTTCAACTATATCAAAAGTCTTTTGGTGATTTCCTACTATCTTTCCTCCCCTGGCAAATAAAATAGTTATAGTTGCTGTGTTATTTTTTTCATAGTAACCAATTATATCAATTGATCTTTTGTCATTTATTTCCATTTGTTGTTTTTCTAAAATAATTTTGATATTGTCTAAAATTTCTTTTAATTCTTTAGCTAGTTCAAATTCTAATTTTTCAATATGGATTTGCATATTATTTTCAATTAAATTAGTTATAGCAGTATGATTGCCATTTAAAAATTTAGTAACATCTGTAATTGTTTTTTCGATTATTTCTTGATCTACGTCTTTAAAACAATACCCGGGACATTGACCCATATAATAGTATGTACATGGTTTATTGTTAGTTTGATTACATTTTTTTAATGGATATATTCTGTTTAGTAGTTCTACTATTTGTCTTGCTGCATTAGTATTAGGATATGGTCCAAATAGTGTATTATTGTTTTTTGTTTTTGATAAAGTTCTAGTTATTTTTAATTTAGGATGAGGATATTTTATTAATTCGATATATGGATAGCTTTTATCGTCTCTCATTAAAATATTATATTTTGGATTATGTTTTTTTATTAGATTCATTTCTAAAATTAATGATTCTTTTTCATTATTTACAATTATATAATCTATTTTCGCTATTTCTTCAACTATTTTTTTTGTTTTTCCGGTTTGGGTTTTATTGAAGTACGAAGATACTCTTTTTTTTATGTTTTTAGCTTTTCCTACGTATATTATTTCGTTTTGTGAATTCTTCATTAAGTAGCATCCGGCATGCGTAGGAAGAGATAAAATAAGCTTTTTATCCATGTTATCACCTATTTAATTATAGCATATTTTTATTTAATAAAAAAAACATATCGTTGATTATAATACCTTTAAAGTACATACTAAATAAAAAACACCAAATGTGTTAAAATTAATTTAGAAAGTATTTTGGAGGTATTTTATTATGGGGAAACATGTTGAAAGAACTTATGAAGAAAAAAAGAAAATGGTAGAAG
>JAUVZX010000001.1 GCA_030602345.1 Bacilli bacterium | reverse complement strand
GTGTAAGTTTGAAAACCGAGATGCGCCACATTTCTTTTCGGTGAATTAGGTTTTTACAATAAACTCACACGAAAGTCTATAGTTGATTTGTTCCCACATACGTACACCCTTAGTCGATATGTTCCCTCGGAGAGAATTTCAGTCTAAAAAATACAGGCTGCTAATTCTTGACAGCTATCCCCTCCTCTCAAAACATGTTGAGACTATCGTTATTTTGAAAAGAAAAGATGTTTGATCTGATTATAATTAAAAAAAACAGGAGGAAATATGGAAAAAAGAATTAGTGCCAGAGGAATAATAATTGATAATGATTCAGTTATTATGATGTTTAGAAGAAAAAGAAAAGAAGACGGAAGTTTTAAAGAATATTATGTATTACCAGGTGGTGGTGTAGATGGAGAAGAGTCTTTGGAAGAAGCTGTCTTGAGAGAGATGAAAGAAGAACTAGGTGTAGATGTTAATATAGTTGATTTTATTGGAAGAGATGAAGGAGCAGATACAATAGCTAATTTCTTTTGTTTAACCATTTTGGATGGTATTCCAACTTTGGGAGGACCGGAACTAGAAAAAAATAGTGAAGACAATTATTACGAAATAAGAAATGTAAAAATAAGTGAATTGAATAAAATTGATGTTATGTCAAAAGACATGATTATTAAAGCATATGAAAAAATTAGAAATTGATTTCTAATTTTTTATTGTATATAAATATAAAGCCGCTAAATATAGTTCTTTACTTAATAGTAAAATTATATTTAATTTTTTTTGATCATTATTAATCATTAAATCATAAATAGTTTTAACTAATACTTTTTCGTTTACTTCTTCTTTATTTTTAATTATTTTTTCAAGATTCTTAAATGAAATAGAATTAATTTTAGACATTTCTTCTTTAATTATGTGATTGACGTTTAGGATATTCCATATATTTTCTTCTTTTAAGTCTAAGATATTCATTAAGTACTCAATTGAGTTTAAAAATATTTCTTTTGGATTTTCATTTTCTATTATTTGATGATAGTGCATATATTTTACTGTTTTACCTAATTTAGTAACTACTTTAGATTTGTTTTCGAAATTTTTAATAAATTTTTTGAAATAAGCAAACTCATTTATACTATAAAATATTTTATTAAACGAAAAAGAATTGCCATATAATTTTTTATATATTTTCATTGTATCGTTATAGCCTAGTTTAATTTGTTTTTTAGCTTCTTCTTTGTCAAAAAATAAGAAGTTTTTAAGTTTATTTTTGGGAGTAATATAAGTAATGTTTTTTATTTTCTTATTTATCGATTTTTTAAACCCTATCTCTTGTAAATCGACTGCGATTATTTCGTTAGCTCCCATTTGATGGGCTAAATTAACCGGAAGGTTATCATAATATCCTCCATCAATATAAAAATCATCGTTTATTTTTTTAAGTTTAAAAGCAGGAAAGCATGTTGCAGAAGCGACTAAATAGTCTACTAATAATTCTTCTTTGATATCTTTTTTAGTAAGTAATATTGGTTTTAAATTATTAATTTTAAAAGTTACTAAACCAAAGTCAATTTTAGATGTATAAAACTTTTTTATATCAACATTATCTTTAATTGTTTGTTCTAAAATCGAAATATCCATACCACCATTTTTAATGAATTCTTCTATATATTCTTTATAAACTTCAAGTTCATTATTAATTTTAATTTCCTTTTTAAAGACACTTGAAAAAGAAAGATTATTCCACAAGGATAAAGCTTTATCATAATCATTTTGGACGATTAAACATCCATTTAAAGCTCCAATAGAAGTTCCTGTCACAATATCAATTTGGACATTTAATTTTTTTAAGGCTTTCCAAACTCCTAATTGATAGGCACCTTTAGAACCTCCGCCTGATAAGACTAAAGCTTTTTTCATATTATCACCATTTATATTATAACACTTATACTAAAAATGGTATAATATATTATGTATAGAAAAAAGGTGACTAATGAAAGATATAGTTATTAAAGAAGAAGCTAAGCTTTTAGAGTATTTACTTTCTAATGTCGAAGGTAAATCTAAAAATAATATAAAAACATTACTTAAAAATAAAAGCATTTTAGTAAATAATGTTACTATTACAAAACATGATCATATCTTGAAAAAAGGTGATGTGGTAAGTTTTAGGAAAATAGTAAAAAATAATGAATTAAAACAGGACATAGATATTATATATGAAGATATCAATATAATAGTAATAAACAAACCTGCTTCTTTACTTTCAATTGCAAATGAAAAAGAAAAAGATAAAACAGCATATATTTTAGTATCTGATTATTTAAAGAAAAAAAATAAGAATGCTAAAATATTTGTAGTTCATAGATTAGATAAAGACACATCTGGAGTGCTTATGTTTGCTAAAGATGAAAGAACAAAAGAGTTATTCCAAGATAGTTGGAACGATTTAGTAGAACTAAGAGAATATTATGCTGTTATAGAAGGAAAAATGCCTTTAGAGTCAAAAACTATTAGTAGTTATTTAGTTGAAGAAAAAAATATGTTTGTTCATTCTACTAAAAACAAAACTATTGGTAAATTAGCAATTACAAATTATAAAGTAATTAAAAATAATATATCATTTTCATTAGTTAAGTTTGAAATAGATTCTGGTAGAAAAAATCAGATAAGAGTACATATGAGTGAAATGGGGTTTCCTATTTTAGGAGATAAAAAATATGGTTCTACTAAGAACCCTTTGAAAAGGATGGCGCTTCATGCTAATAAATTAATTATTAAAAATCCAATTACAAATAAAGTTATGACTTTTGAAACAGAAGTTCCAAAAGAATTTAGAAAGATGTTTAAATAGGTGTTATATGTTAAAAATAGGTGATAAAGCATACAATTTTAGTTTAACTGATCAAGATGGTAAATTAGTTACTTTGAGTGATTATTTAGGAAAAAAGGTAGTATTGTTCTTTTATCCTAAAGATAATACTCCCGGTTGTACTGCTCAGGCGTGTAGTTTTAGTGACGGAATAAATGATTTTAAAGATTTGGATGTTCAAGTAATTGGAATAAGCAAAGATAAACATAAGTCTCATCAAAATTTTGCTAGTAAGTTTAATCTTAAGTATCCTATATTATCTGATGAAAATAAAGTTGCTATTGAAGAGTATGGTGTGCTTAAAAATAAGAAATTATATGGTAAAACATTTTTAGGAGTTAGTAGAACTACATTTATTATTGATGAAAAAGGCTATATCGAAAAAGTATTTGAAGATGTTAATCCTAAGGAAGATTCTAAGATTGTTTTAGATTATTTAAAAAATGTAAAATAGTTAAAAAAGGATTGCTAAAAAAGATATAAAAAGATATAATAAAAACTATATTTTTAAAGGCGTATATGTTATAATAGAAATTGGTGAAGTTATGGAATTATTATTAAAAAGCAAATATTTATCAACGGAACTAACTGAAGACTTGGAATTTTTAAATTCTAAATTATTGTCGTCTTTTGCTAAAGATTATATTAATTTAGATAATATAAGAAATAATACATTAAATCTTCAAGTGAAGTTGAACACAACATCACAAAAAGCTATTAACTATAATCATAAAATGAAAACGATGGAATTAAATCCTTCATTATTTGAAGACGAAGATTTAAAGCATTCATTTATGAGAGAAGTTGTTCATATGGCGGCAGCTTCAGAAAACAGTTTAACTAAGGGAATTGAACAAGATAATATGTTTAATCTTTTAAATGATGCGATTGCCTCTTCATTGGCAGACTCTTTAGTAGGAAATGATAAGAATGAATTAGATAATTCTAAAATAATCTTAAATTTAATGACTAAATTATATGGTGAAGATGTAATATTAAGAAGTTATTTTAATAATAGTGCTGAGAGTTTATTAAACGAAATGGGTAAAAATCATAGTCATACAATGACAGTAGAGCTTCTTTCGAAAATAGAGTCAAATAATTTAATAGAAGCACAAAAAGATTTATTCCAGTTGTATTTAGAAAAAAGACCAACTATGGAAGAAATAGAAGAGTTTAAATCGTTTATGGTTTTAGAACCAAATATTTTAGATAATAATATTAATAAACAAGATTTGTTAGAATTAAAAGAATTTGTTAATTCTGAACACTCAATTAATCATATAAAACAGTTATAAAACTGTTTTTTTTATGGTATAATTTTATTGGTGATAAAATGAAAATTAGAACAAGATTTGCTCCTAGTCCAACGGGAATGATGCATGTTGGAAATTTAAGAAGTGCTATATTTGAATACTTAGTAGCTAAGAAAAGTGATGGAGACTTTATTTTAAGGATTGAAGATACTGATCAAGAGCGAAAAGTAGAAGGTGCAGTAGAATTAATATATGAAACATTAGAAAAATGTGGAATTATTATTAATGAAGGTCCTAATCAAGGTGGTAATTTTGGACCATATGTTCAAAGTGAGAGATTAGAGTTATATCAAAAATATGCTCATCAATTAGTTGAAGAAGGTAAAGCGTACTTCTGTTTTTGTACTGAAGAAGAGTTAAATATTCAAAGACAAGAAGCAGAGTTAAGGAAAGAAGCTTTCTTATATGATGGAAGATGTAGTCATTTAACTAAAGATGAAATTAAAGAAAAAATAAATAATAATATTCCTTATGTTATAAGACAAAAGATGCCTAAAGAAGGAATAAGTAAATATGATGATTTAGTTTATGGAGAAATTTCAATTGAAAATAGATTTTTAGAAGATCAAATTTTACTTAAGTCTGATAAATACCCTACTTATAATTTTGCAAATGTTATTGATGATCATTTAATGGAAATAACGCATGTTGTTAGGGGAAATGAGTATTTATCGAGTACCCCTAAGTATAATCTATTATATAGTGCATTTGGATGGCCAAAGCCAGAATATATTCATTTACCAATGGTAGTAGATGAGAATGGTAAAAAATTATCTAAAAGGCACGGTGCTAGTTCATTTGCTGATTTAATTAATCAAGGTTATATTCCTTCAGCAGTTGTTAATTATTTAGCATTATTAGGATTTAGCCCTGAAACTAATGAAGAAATATTTGATTTAGAGCATTTAATTAAAATATTTAATCCTAAAAGAATTAATAAAGCACCAGCTGTATATGATGTTAAAAAATTGCAGTGGATAAATAGTCATTATATTAAAAAAATGGAATTTAATGATTATGTTAGTTTAACTAAACCTTTTTTAGAAGAAGCTTATGATTTAAAGGATAAAAACGAAGAGTGGATTTTAGAATTATTAAAAATTTATCAAAATCATATATCTCATGGTAAAGAAATTGTAGAAGTTACTAGATTATTTTTCAATAACGATTTTGAATTAGATGAAGAAAAAGAGGCTATTTTAAAAGAAGAAACAACAGATATTGTTTTAAAAACTTTTAAAGAGGAAATTTCATCAATAAGTGATTGGACAATTGAAAATATTTCTATAGCTTTAAATAATACTAAAGAAAAAACAGGTGTTAAAGGCAAATTATTGTTTATGCCAATTAGAATTAAGGTTTCATATCAAATGCATGGTCCCGAACTTCCAAATACGATTTGGTTATTAGGAAAAGAAACTGTTTTAAGTCGGTTATCAAAATGATTAATATAAAAGATGACTCACGAAAAGTAGTAAAAGGTGATATTTTTGTTGCATTAAGAGGAGTGCTTAGTGATGGGCATGACTATATTGAAAAAGCCATCGCTAATGGGGCTTCTTTAATCGTAGCTGAAGAAGGAAATTATAGTATACCTACGTTGATAGTTAAAGATACTAAAGAATATTTAATTAATTATTTAAATGAAAATTATTATGACCAAATTAAAGATATGACTTTTGTTGGTATTACAGGTACTAATGGAAAAACAACATGTGCTTATTTGCTCCAATCTTTGTTAAATAAATTAGGAAATAAGACAGCATATATTGGTACGATTGGATACTATATTGATACTAAGCAAAGGAGTTTAGCAAACACAACTCCAGACATATGTTTATTGTATGAATTATTGTTAGATGCTAAGGAAAAAGGTTGCAAAACTATTGTTATGGAAGTTAGTTCGGAAGGTATTTCACATAAAAGAGTTGAAGGTATTTCTTTTGACTATGCAGGTTTTACTAACTTAACTCAAGATCATTTAGATTATCATAAAACAATGGAAAATTATGCTTTAGCAAAACAATTACTATTCAAAAGATTAAGGGGTGTTAAGAAGGCTATCGTTAACATCGATGATTCATATAAAGATTATTATTTATTAGATGAAAATAATAATATAACATATGGAATGAAAAAAAGTGATTATCAACTATTAGAATTTATGAGTGGACAAGTAACTTCTTTCAAATATAAACATAATGCTAATATTTATGAAAGTTCTACTAGACTGATGGGAGATTATAATTTATATAATTTAATGCTTGTAATTGCAATATTAACTGAAATGGGTTATGAAAATGTCAATGAACTTATTAAAGATATGTTGGCTCCTCCAGGAAGGATGCAATACGTTATTTATGATAAAGGGGATATTTTAATTGATTTTGCACATACTCCAGACGCTATTGATAAAATATTAGAAATAGTTAAACCGATTGTTAAAGGAAAATTGTATGCAATTATAGGTTGTGGTGGCGACCGAGATAGGCTAAAAAGGCCTATCATGGGTAAATCGATTACAGAAGGATGCGATTACGTTATTTTTACTAATGAAGATCAAAGAACCGAAGATGAAGATCAGATAATAAATGATATGATCAAAGGGACGACTTTAAATAATTATGAAATTATTAAAGATAGAGCTTTAGCAATTCATAAGGGGATTGATATATTAAATAAAGGAGACATGTTACTAATTTTAGGAAAAGGACATGAAGAATTTATAATAATGAAAGATCACAAAATTCCTTTTAATGATTATGAAACAGTTATTAAATATATTGAAGAATGTAAAAGATAAACGTTTCAGATAAACAATCAATAAAAAATGATATAATAAATATAAACATTAAGGAGTGATTATATGTTAATTTTAGCCAAAGCAGCTTTAGCTTTGATGATAGGGTTTATATTATCTATATTTTTCGGACTAATACTAATTCCTATTTTGAAGAAGATGAGTGTTAAACAAACAGTTAGTGATTATTTAAAAGATAGTCATTCTAAAAAAGAAGGAACTCCTACAATGGGAGGATTAATCTTTATTATTCCGACTTTTTTAGCAAGTTTTGTATTATTGTTAATGAATAGAATAGAATTTAGCGAAAACTTATTGATAGTATTCTTTGTTTTTACTAGTTATGCTTTATTGGGTTTTATTGATGATTATTTAATTATTAAAAGAAAAAACAATATTGGATTATCTGAAAAACAAAAATTATTTGGTCAAATACTTATAGCAGCTATTTTCTTTTATATATTTAGTCAAAGTGGTATGGAACCGATTATCAATATTCATACTTTAGGAATAAAGATTGACTTGGGAATATTTTATGGGTTATTTATTTTATTTATGCTGGTAGCAAGTAGTAATGCAGTTAATATAACTGATGGTTTAGATGGTTTAGCAGGAGGATTATCTGTAATTGCATTTTTTGCATTTGGGATGATTGCATTCTCTGCTGTTTGGACTACTGGTTATCAAGATATTGCTATCTTTTCATTCATAATGACAGGATCATTATTAGGTTTTTTATTTTTTAATACTAATCCTGCTAAAATATTTATGGGTGACACTGGTTCATTAACATTGGGAGCTACTTTAGCTTCGATGGCTATTTTAACTAACCATGAAGTAACGTTTATAATCGTTATGGGAGTATTTGTTGTAGAAACATTAAGTAGTATTATTCAAATAATTTCAGTTGTGACAAGGGGTAAAAAGGTATTTTTAATGGCACCTTTACATCACCATTTTGAAAAAATGGGTTATTTGGAAACAGATATTGTTAAAAGCTTTTGGGTTATAGGGTTAATCTTAAGTATGATAGCAATATTATTTGCTGTATGGATTTAAGGAGGATTTATGGATGAATTTGAAATTTTAGATGACTTAGAAGAAAAGAAAAGACCAACTTATGAAGATGACACTTCTTTTTCTGATATGAATACACTTCATCTTGGTGATAAAAGTGAAGGTTTTAATTCTTCTGACTTGTTGAGTAAATTTAAATTAGATGATACTGTTCAAGATTTGAAGTTAGATACTAATTATGAAAGAAAAGAAGCAATCACTGTTGAGGCTCAAAAGCCGACCTTAGATGATGATTTATCCAACACTATGTTGTTGAATAAACAAGAGATTCAAAAAGAATTCAAAGAAGAGGAAGAGTCTGGGTCCGCTGTAATATTTATAGTAATACTATTTATTTTATTGGCAGCATTTATCTTCTTATTACCGATTTTAACTTAAAAAAATACGACTAATAAGTCGTATTTTTTGATAGTTCAATAATCATATCCATATTGTCATCAATTGCTACAATATTTTTATGGATCATATTACATTTTTCACATTTATATATTATTTTAAAAGTATTTCTAAATTTTTCGATTGCGACAGGTTTTAAAATCCCCTGACAAGTATTTTGTCTATCTCCTGGGTGTATATCCACGTGTTTCGAAGATAAACAATAATTACAATGATCTCTAGAACTATACAATAATTTAGGGACATCTTTTTTACATACTTCGCAAATAAAACTATTATCATTTTGAATAAATTTTTTCATAAATCACCAAGTAAATTATAGCATATTATGGTATAATATTAAATGGATGTGACAAAATGGATTATAAAATAAGAATAGATAATTTTGATGGACCATTAGATTTATTATTACATTTAATAAAAGAATCTAATATGAGTATATTTGATATAAAAATAGAAGAAATAACTAAACAATATTTAGATTATATTATTAGCATGGAAAAATTAAATTTAAATATTGCCAGTGAATATTTGACTATGGCTGCTGAATTAATCGAAATGAAGTCTTCAATGCTTCTTCCAAAAACAAAAGAAGAAGAGCAAGAGGAAGAAGATCCTAAGGAAAAATTGATAAATCGTCTTTTAGAATACCAAAGATATAAAGAAATAACTAGAGACTTTAAAAATTTAGAGCAATTAAGAAAAGAGTATTTAACAAAAGAAAAATCATCTTTAAAAGACTATGTAGTTGAAGAAAAGTATGATCTAGAAGATATTGAATTAAGTCAATTGATATCAGCAATAAATAATTTACTTAAGAGAAAAGAAGACGAAAAGCCTCTTCATACAAAAATAGCTAGAAAAGAATATTCAGTTAAAGATAGAAGTAATGAAATAATACATGTTTTAAAGGAAAAGAAAAAAGTTAGATTTGAAGAATTATTTGAAATTTTCGAGAAAGAATATGTAATAGTTACTTTTTTATCAATATTGGAGCTTGCTAATAAAAAATCAATTTTTATTGAACAAGAAAACAATTTTGAAGATATAATTATTAAAATAAAAGGAAGTGAATAAATGGATTACACTGCAATAATAGAAGGATTACTTTTTTTAAGTGGCGATGAAGGATTATCAGCAGAAGATATATCTTTAATAATTGAATTAAAAGAAGAAGAAACAAAACAAGAAATAAATAAATTGATAAATAAATTAGAAGAACATAAAAGTGGCTTAAAAATTGAATTTTTAGGAGGACTTTATAAATTAACGACTAGACCTGAGCATTTAAGTTTTTATCAAAAAATGATAGAGATAGATGATTCTAAACTTAGTGATGCTGCTTTAGAAACGCTTGCTATTATAGCTTATAATGAGCCAATTACAAGAGCTAAAATAGATGATTTAAGGGGAGTTTCTACTAGTCATATAATTAGTAAATTAAAAGCAAGAGAACTAATTTGTAGCTTAGGAAGAACAGAAGATCCAGGAAGACCCATGTTATATGGTGTAACATCTATTTTTTGGGATCACTTTGGACTTAAGAGTAAGGAAGAATTACCATGTTTAAACACATATGAAGATAATGATGAAGAAATAGATTTATATCAATCAAAATTTATAGAAGAATAAAATATTACTTTTCTATAAATAATTATAAGCTCACTTTTATTTTGGATTGACATTGCATTACTCTATAACGACTAACATAGACTAAGGAGAGTGGTTACAATCACAAACAAAAAAAACATAGAAATAAAACAGTTACCATTGGGACCTTATCAAACCAATTGTTATATTTTGACAAAAGAGAATGAAGTCATTGTGATAGACCCTTCTGCTAAAGGAGAGTTTATCGCAAGTCATATTCCAGAAGATAAAAAGGTTTTAGCTGTCTTATTAACGCATGGTCACTTTGATCATTTTGGTGGAGCACAAGTGCTGCTTGATAAATATTGTTGCCCTCTATATATTCATGAAGAGGATGTAGAACTTATTGAAGATCCTTTTAAGAATTTGAGTATGGAAATGAACATGAAACTTAAAGATCAAGGGTATCGTCTTGAAGAAGGAATATTAAGTATTGGTTCATTTCAATTTTCAGTGCTTCACACTCCAGGTCACAGTCCAGGATCAGTAAGTTTGCATATAGAAGATGTTCTCTTTTGTGGAGATCTCATTTTTAAAGGAAGCATTGGAAGAACTGATTTGTATGGCAGCAATGAGCGCCAAATGAAGCAATCACTTGAAAAAATTAAAACATTCTCTCAAGATCTTATTCTTTACTCAGGCCATGGTCCTAAGACAACCTTAAATTACGAAAAAAGAAGTAATCCATTTCTAAATGGGATGTGGTAAAGAAAAGTAATAATTCAACTTCTTAATGATTGTTTTTCAATATGCTCAAATAAATAAAAAAGTTAACTTGATCAGTTAATGCAAGATATATAAATAGGATTATAAAAAAGTATAAGGGATTGCAAAATATCTTAATTTAGGTATATCGTTTATATAAAAACTATGTTATAATTTTTTTATGCCGGCCTGGCGGAATGGTAGACGCGCTAGACTCAAAATCTAGTAATAGAGATATTGTAAGGGTTCAAGTCCCTTGACCGGCACCATATGTATTTTAATCATCAAAGGATGATTTTTTTTATAGAGAGGAGATTATATGTGGATTTTATATGCATTTAGTTCTGCATTTTTTGCAGGAATAACATCAATATTAGCTAAAATAGGTATTAAGAATACTGATTCAAATGTAGTTACTGCAGTAAGAACAATAGTGGTATTATTATTTTCTTTCGTCATGGTAGCAATTGTAGGTTCTTTTGATACTATCAGCGAAATATCTTCTAGAACTTTGATCTTTCTAATTTTATCGGGTTTAGCAACAGGCTTTTCTTGGTTGTTTTACTTTAGAGCTCTTCAAATTGGCGATGTAAATAAAGTAACACCAATTGATAAATCTAGTACTGTTCTAACAATGATATTAGCTATTATCTTTTTAAACGAATCATTAACTCTATTTAAAGGACTAGCTATTCTTTTAATTGGAATCGGTACTTATATGATGATTGCTAGAAAAGAAAGCAATAAAGAAGTAATTGATAATAAGTGGTTGTTGTATGCTTCTTTAGCAGCTTTATTTGCCAGTTTAACTGCTATTCTAGGTAAAATAGGAATAGAAGGTATAGAAGCCAATTTAGGAACATCTATTAGAACATTCGTTGTTCTAATAATGGCATGGTTAGTTGTTTTTGTTACTAAAAAAGAAAAAGAAGTAAGAAAAATTGATAAAAAAAGTTTATCATTCATTATTTTTTCAGGTTTTACAACAGGCTTCTCATGGTTATTTTATTTTAGAGCTTTACAAGAGGGTCCTGCTAGTATTGTAGTTCCAATTGATAAGTTGAGTATTGTCGTAACAATTTTATTTTCATACTTTATTTTAAAAGAAAAATTAACTAAAAAGGCTTTATTTGGTTTTATTTTAATATTATTAGGTACAATGTTATTATTGATTTGACCTTTATTTAAATTATGGTAAAATAGTTCTTTGTGAAAAAAGGAGTAAAAATGCAAAATCTAAAAATAAACAATAATATAAAAAGAATTTTAGGATGTAAAAAAGCAATAATAGCTTTTAGTTTAGTATTAGGAACAGCGACAGTAGGATTAACTATGTCAATTCCTAAACCAGAGCCAAAAGAAGTTATTGAAGATAGCTTTGAGTTTGAAAGTTTTGAATTTAATTTACCAAAAGGTAAATTAATTCATGGTAATCAAATCATTAACATGAATATTCTAGATAATCAATATGGTGCAGGTAAACATTTAATTATGCCTCTTGATGAAGATATGATATTAAATTTATTTAATGAAATATCAACTTTTGAAGAAGAACATAGATATTATGATATGTTAACAGAAAAATATAGTAATTCTGCAATTGATAGATATGCCTACAGTATAGATGTTGATTCATTCTTAGAAATAGCACCAGATTTAGAGAAAAATATGGATAATGCTTTTGATAGATTTTCACTTTATCAAAATGAAAAAGGCTTAGAGTGGAAGAAGTTATATAAAAATTATGATGACGAATATAATACTATGCAAAATTACTTTGATGAAATGACTAATTTTTATCAAGAATTGAAAGAACCATCATTAAAAGTAAAAGAAATGCACGTTAGAATGTTTTTATTTGAATATGAATCATATATAAATGCATTAGAAAAAAATGGATATAATATAAATGACCTATTAATCAAAGATAAAATAACATTTACTAAATAAGAGACTTAGGTCTCTTTTAATTTGACAAAACACCAAAAGCATTTATAATATATGGAGAAAAGAGGGAACTATGATTAAAAATTTAAATATAAAAAAAGTATTATTAAAAACAGCTTTAGTAGCATCTATAGCTTTAGTTGGAGGACACAGAGTTGTTGAAATGGTTGATAATCATTTAACTCAAGAAAGATTAGAAGATTTTGATAGTTTTTCAACTTTAGAAATAGCCAATTTAAATACTTGGTTACAAGATCCTGCATTTGCAAAATTATATGCTGAAGTTAAAGAATTAGCGTTCTTACATGCTCCAATGAGTGATGAAGCGGTAGAACAGACTTATAATGAAATAATGTCATGGAGAAGAGATCTTATTGACTTTCAAAGATTAAATCCAAGTATTAATGTAGATGAATATGGATTTAGATCATTATTTACGGAATATCCAAAAATAGTAAAAGAAGCAAACTTTGGTAAAAACATTAGTATTGCAAATTATGAAAGAACAGAAAAACAAGAAGTATATGTTTTTGAAGTTAATCCAGATTATGACTATACATTGGAAAAAGGTCAAACCTTTATAATTTTTAAAGAAGAATTTGGAAAAGAAGTAAGCAATGAGCAAAAAGTTAGAAATCATATGTTTAGATATTTTACTTTCACGCGTGTTTTAAGTGAAAGAGGAGTAGATTTTAGACCTCTAGAATTAAAATCAGAAGTAGATATAATAACAAGATAATATAAGGAGCAAAAATGAAAAAAGAAATTAAGAATTTAAAAATAAATGAGCAATCTTTTAATAATAAAATCAGAAGAAAATTTACTTCTTTAGCACTTGTTGGAACTTTGGTTGTGGGAGGATACATTTTAAAAGAGCCTATAGTAAAGACTTTTGACAATGTATTATTAATGAAAGATACTCCCAGTTTTGATGAATTTGATATTCATTTTAAAACAGAAGGAAAAGTGATAATAGATGGTAAAGAATTCGATTTGAGTGAATTAAAAGAAGAATATGGACCATTATTTCATTTTATTGTTCCAATGAGTGAAGAAGAAATCGATAAAAAATTCAAATCACTAATGGATTATAAAGATAGATTAGAATTATATTCTTTAATAAATAATATATATGTTGATTCATTCGGATTAACTTTGTATACTCCAACGTCTAAATTAGTTGAATTTACACTTGAAAATACAGAAATTTTAGATCAGTTACGCTCGATGAGAAATAAAATTCCAAATAAAAAATTTATCGACTTTGTAATATCTAGAATCAACTGCTCTGAAGCTATTAAAGAGATGGAAGAGCCAAGAAGTTGTTTTTTAGAAGATACTAGGGATTATCAATCTTTTTTGGCAGAAAGCAAAACAATGGCAGAGATGTCATATGAAGCAAAAGAATTCCAAATAAAAGTTTTATTATTTTATTTTGAATTGTATGTCGATTTCTTGGAAAGAGAAGGATATAATATTGACGAATACAGATTGGATCAACCATATAAGGACGAAACACCAAGAGTTAGATAGACGTAAAGAGAAGCAATGCTTCTTTTTTGATTTGACTAATATAACTCATTTGATATAATAAAGTTAGGAGAAGTTATGGATTTAAAAATAAACAAAAAATTTATATCAATCCTACTGGCTGGAACGCTTACTTTAACGGGTTGTTTACCTTCGACAAATGATAAATTCAAAGGATTATCACCTAAAGCTATTTATGGTGATTATAAAATTTATGATCTTGTTGAACAAAGAAATTTGGCATGTGCTGAAGCAATTGAATTTTTGGAAATAAATGAAGAATATGAATATTATTTCAATTGTTTAAAGAGTGATCAAATATTTTTAGTGGGTAATGATCAAGTAATAAAAGTAAGGGTAGCATATGATGCGGGTATAATAGATGCAGAGACATTATATGAACTCGGCATCATTAGCAGAAACACTATCGAAAAAGGAAAGGTAAGATAACATGGTAAAAAATTTACAAGTAATGAATCAAGAAAAAACAAAAAAAGGGAAATTAACTAAAATTTTCTTAGCAGGAGTATTAGTTGGTACATTTGCATTTGGTATTCCTAAGGTGATGGAAGCGCTAGAAAAAGATAAAATACAAGATGAATTAAAAGAAGAATTCAAAGATTTTGATAGTTTTTCAACTTTAGAAGTAGCTAGCTTGAACTTTTGGTTAGAGGATGAAGAATTTGCTAAGTATTATGATGAACATAAAGAACTAGCGTTTATTTTGGCTCCTATTAGTCAAGAGAAATTGACATATGCATATAATCAAATAATTGATTGGCAAAAAACTTATGCAAAATATATTAATTCAGAAATAGCAGTTGAAACAATCGATAACTATGGTTTTAGATTAGATTTTGATAGTTTAGAATCCGCAATTAAAAATAATTATTTAGATCAATCGAGAACTATGATAAATGATAATCTTCAAAAAATAAATGAAGAGAAATTTAATTTTTATGTTTCATATGGTCCAGAAAAAAGCAAAAGAGAAGATATGGATTATCAATTATATAAAATAATATATGAGAATTCAAAAGAGTCTCCAAGTGCAACGACTTTAGAAATGCATCCTAGAATGTTTATGTTTAAATATTCGACTTATTACAGGACTCTTTCAGAATCAGGAATAGATTTTAGAACTTTAGAACTTAACTCAGAAGTAGATATAATAACAAGATAAGAGATATGAATCTCTTTTTTTGTTTTTGAAATAAAAAAACAATTTTATGTTATAATTATTATAAGGTAGGTGTCATTATGATTCTAAGAAAACCATATGCATTTTTTATAAGATATTTTAATTTGATTCATATTTTAATGCTAGTTTTTCTTGTGTTTAATATTTATAATTTAAGTTCTATGTATTCGTTCTTAAATGAATATTTATTAGTCACTCAAGTTTCTCTAGTTAGAGATTTTATAAGTAATTATAATATTTTTTTGGTTTTTCTAAATCAAATTATACTTGTAGTTTTGAGTTCTATAATTATGAGCGTTATGATTTTTAAAAAGAAACCAGCTTTATTTTACTTTATTTCTATTATCGTATTTATTTTCACTATATTTTTATTGATATTTTCTTCTGATAACATAAATATTTTATTGATAAGAACTATAGATGTCAGGATTATAAGAGCTATAAGAGATTTAATTTTAGGTAGCATTATAATGCAAGCTTTGCTTTCTGCGTTTGTATTTGCTAGAGCAACCGGATTTGATGTTAAGAAATTTAATTTTGGTAAAGACTTAAAAGAAATAGAAACAACTGAAGAAGACAGGGAAGAATTCGAAGTTGATATTACGATTGATAAACATTCTTTTCAACGAAAAGTAAAAAATAATCTTAGAAATTTAGTAGTTGCTTATAAAGAAAATAAATATTTAATTAATATAGTTTTTTTGGCTTTTATAATTATTATGTCTTTTAATTTTATATTTAATTATTTTGAAAAAAATAAAAACATAAGAGAAAATATATCTATAAATTTAGGAGAAATTTCTTTTAAGGTTTTGTCGAGCTATGATACAAAAAAAGATTATAAAAATCAAGTTATCGACGATGATTATCGCTATATTATAGTTAGAGTTAATATTCAAAACAATACTCAGAGAAGACTTAAGATTAATAGAGATGACTTCAACCTTACTAGTGGAAATACGAATTTTAAAATAGCAAGCGATGGGAGTAATTTTGTTGATATAGGTATTTTATATAAAAGTCAAGATTTAAATCCTGGGAATAATATCTTTCTTTTAATATATAAAATTCCTGAAAAGTTAAGTTCTAATTATAATTTAAATTATTTTCAGAGTAACGGAACAAACGTAAGAGTTAAGTTGGAACCTAACAATTTAGACGGTGATGAAATTGTTAAAGAATATCAACTTGGAGAAAAAATAGATTTTAGCGGTTCCGTTTTAAATGAAAGTAGTTTTTCTATTTCAAGGTATATCATTTCGGAAACGTTAGTTCTAGACTATAAATTTTGTTATGCAACTAATAAATGTTATGACTCTTTTGAAATTATTAAACCTTCTTTATATTCTTCACGAAAAAATGATGTTTTAGCATTGTCTTCCGAACTAAAAATCAATCCTAATGTTTCTATACCCGTTAATAATACAGAGGATTTCTTGAACTTATACGGTAATTTTAGTTATGAAATTAATGAAGTTTTCAAGCAAGAATATTCATTTAAATCAATAATACCAAATAATGCTGAAGAGACTGACTTTAATTTTTTTGAAGTATTAAATGGCTCTAAAGGTGCTTTAAAAATTTCAATTGAATTTAAAGTAAGAAACTATAAATACATTTACTATTTATTTGACATGGATTATTTGTCAAGACCTATTGATGAAAATATATAAAATTTGTTTATATATTTTTTTATTATGATATAATTAATATAGGAGTAAATTGAATGAAAAAGTATATAATTTTATTGATAATGTTTATTTTTCCTCATTTTGTTGATGCTTTATATTGTGATCTAAATAAAGTCACTGAATATAAATCAATTTCTTCAAATGTTTTTTACGATATAGCTTTCAATGAAGAAACAAAAAACTTTGAAATAGATTTTTACAATCTTTTAGATGATATGTATATTGTTCATTCAAATATAAAGTATAATTTGATTTCTAATGAACAACTTGGTGGAAAAATTATATCAATTTCAAATTTAAAAGAAGGAACTAATCAAAAATTTGAAATAAAAAAAGATATGACTTATTGTGAAAATCTTATGAGAGTAATTAATCTAAAATTACCATATATAAATACTTTTTATTCTGATGATAGATGTACTGAAAATAAAGATTTTGAACTTTGTAATAAATTTTTAAGCAATAAAATAACAAAAACACAATTTGATAAAGCAATCGAGGAATATATTGAATCTAAGAAAGAAATAGAAGAAGAAGTCTTGGAAGTTGAAATTGAAAATTATTTTTTAAAAATAATTGCATCACCGTATTTATATGTTTCAGTAATCGTGATTGCATCATCGATGATAATTTATCTTTATTTTTATGAAAGAAAACAAGATTTGTTTTAAGGAGAGATTATGAAAAAAATAATTGCGCTAATTTTCGTTATCACTTTGCTTATACTGCCAAAAAATGTTTTTGGAATTTTTAGTGTGGGAAGTATTGCGAATATAAGAGACAATGTAAATGAAACAAATGTTTCTAATAGTACTGCTTTTAGTGAGGGATTGGGACATGCTACTTATTGTCCAGTCATGTCGACTAGTAGCACACGAGCTATTTTTCCTCAAGAGGTTGGACAAGTTAGTGGTAAAACTTTTAAATTTGAACCTATAACAATAAATAATATTAAAAATAGTTATGCTAACGTCAACTTGAATACTTTGGTAACTAGAGTAGAAACCACGACAACAGCATTGGAAACTGCTTACCGTAATTATGTGATTGCCAAAGCCGAAGAGGATGCTAAAAATTGTTATTGGAATACTTTTAAAGCCAATGGATTTAGAGCGTTGACTGCACAGCAAGCGGCTACTTGCTCTGGCGGAGCTTCTAATCCAAACAGAGAAAGACCGGTAAGGGTTGGGTCATGTTCTCAAAGAATTTCTTCAACAAAAGATTATCCATATATTTTGGGGTGTTCAAATACTAGATTTGCTACTACTCACTCACTTCCTTGGGGATCTTCTACAACTTTGGAAAACTTTTATATTTTGACTAAAGAACATCCAAAATACAACTCATCTATGATTAGAGGATATAGTAATACCGGTTATATGTTTGGTATTACTCCTGCTGGATACTATAGATTTAAGATTAATAATCATAATGATTTAACGTATAATATGGTCGAATTTCAACCTCCTAATATAGGTATAATATCACCTGCTAACAAAAAAGATAGAATAACATATACTTTAGGGTGGTATGGAAATGGTAACAGATTAGGAGTTTTAATACCCATTTCTGACAGGGTTGCAATGGATAACGAAGTATCGACTTTTGGTTCATATACTTGTTCTTATTTACAAAGAGTAATAGAAAGAAGAGTATTTGGCATTATATCTATGCCTGAAAAAGTATATAATTATGCCGAAATGTGGAGGACATATCCAGGAACATTAACTGATGGTTTCAAAAGATTCAGTTATGAGTATGAATTTCCATCACCTAGTTATACTGGAGTTGGAAGTTACGAGGCTCCTGATTTGA
Source organism: Bacilli bacterium (assembly GCA_030602345.1). Taxonomy (GTDB): domain Bacteria; phylum Bacillota_I; class Bacilli_A; order RF39; family UBA660; genus JAUVZX01. The sequence continues at coordinate 202,010 of JAUVZX010000001.1, read as the reverse complement.
TGCTTGGTGGATATCCAAGACCATTTACATATCGAACTTCTTCTACAAGTACTCGAACAATATATGAAGCTGTAAGACCGAAAACCGGTTGTGCATATCCTTCTGCGCCTGGAAAAACGGCAATTTTCAGTACAGGAGGAACAATATATATAGATACTGATAGAACAGTTAATTATACAGAAACCTTCTTGATGGCACCGGGTGGTGGAGTAAATGAAGTGCGTACAGAATCATATGGCTCTGGTTATGTTAAATCATATTCTTCTACTGGACTTCCAACAGGAACAGTTAATGTCACAGTAAGGCATGATGATAGAGCGGAAAATAATGATCCGAGAATTTGTACAACAACAACTTATGAAGATATTGGAAATAGATATGATTGGAAATATTCTTGGAGGAATCCAGTTACTGGTGTCTCAAATACAGTTAGCGTCTCTGGTACTTGTGCTGAGACTACAGCTAACTTTAATGGAACAATTTTAACACAAACAATAATAAATGCATTGTCAACAGCGTGGACTAATTATAATAATGCTATGAATGATTTAAGAAGTTGTTCAAACTGGAATGCTTCATTTAATACAGATCCAATTTTATCAATTCATACACAGGAAGGAACTGTAAGAACGGACTATACTACTACTAATGGCAGATTGCAAAGAATTAAGGAACCTGTTGTTTCTAATTCAACAACAACTTGTGATCCAACTAGAAGTTCTCATTGTAATACTGACTTAAAAGTATATCAAAGAACGGTTAATAATGGAGTTGTCACAATTACTTATCAAGGAATATCTGATAAGAGATTTCAAATAACAAGAAAAGATCAAGTTTCAACCGAAACAACAAGATTTCAACTTGCAAATAATTTAAATAGATATATTTATACAGATACTGGTGAAATAAGAAATAGTGTTGATGCAACGAGATTAGCAAGTGGTATGTATATCGACACAGGAAGTCCCAACTTTGTAACCGGTGTATGTACTCCGACAGTTAGAGATGGAACAATAACTCTTACTTATAGAAATTTAGGTGTAACCGGAAGGTTATTTGATAGTAATCTAAGAACTCATATAACAAATACAATTCCATTGGCTAGACGATCTGAATATATGAATGCAACTAATTTTTTATATAGTTCAAGATATTTACTTGATACAAGATTGTGTCCAGAGGGAGATATAGCAGTATATAGGCCTATTAAAATAACTAATCCGTTTATGGGTGAAACAGGCGCTTCAAGAACTCCTGGTTCAAACTGGAACAACACTAATGATATATCGAGGTTTATAACTTCAAGTAGGGGAGCACCAAATGGTGATGTATATCAATTAACCCCTTTATATGTAATTGATTTTACTGGAGCTAACAAAACTTATTTAAGTAGAATCAAAGAATATAATCGAAGTAATAACTATAACTTTACGCCTAACAGTGTTAAATGTACTGGAAAAGATGGTACGCTAAATAGTGGGACAGAGTGTAGGAGCACATATTTGAAAACATTGATGGACGCGGGAGTTGTAACTGGATGCGGTACTAGTTCAAATTGGAACGCGTGTGTGGGGGTTAGATAATGAAACAGTCTTATTGGGGAGTTTTTGTTATAATGTTAACATTAACTTCAATAACATTTATTTGGTTTTTTCAAAGACTTACTAATACTGATGAACATAACTTCTTCTTATTAAAAGAAACAACCGAGGCAGCAATGGTTGATGCCATCGATTTGGGTTATTATAATAATGAAGGGGGTATAAGAATAAACCGAGAAATTTTTATAGAGAGTTTTGTTAGGAGATTTGCCGATAATGCAAACTTAGCAAGAGAATACAGAATAGAAATATATGATATAAATGAGTCACCACCAAAAGTTAGTCTTAAAGTGACAAGTATTGAAAATACAACTTTAAGTGGCGAAATTATATCGTTTGATATTGTAAATAGAATAGATGCAATATTAGAAACACCATATTAGGAGGAGAAAATATGAATTCAATAATTTATTCATTAACGAGATTTCTTAAGAATAAGAACACAGTTACTATTCTTGGGGTTATCTTATCATTAGGTATATTATATTTTGGATATAATTACCAACTGCGTAGTGCAGTAAATCCAATTAAAATTGTTGTTGCCAATCGTGATTTAACGCCAGGAACGAGAATTGAAAGAGGAGATGTTAAACTAATTGATATCGCACCTGTAATGTTAGAAGGTTATGATATCTATAGAACAGAAAATGATGTTGTAGGAAAATATGTAAATTTTGATTCTACAGTTGCGGAAGGAAGTATGTTCTTTAAGAAGTTAATTGTTACTTCAGATGGATTTCCAAATTCAGCGATTACAAATGTTAGACCGGGAGAAATTCCTTATAACTTAAGTGTTAATATGGAAACAACATATAATAATTCAATTATGCCTGGGAATATCGTAGATATTTATTTAAAAGGGACTAATGAAACAGGAACTTTAATGGTTGGAAGACTAGTTGAAAATATAAGAGTATTAGCTATTAAAGATACTTCAGGACGTGATGTGTTTGAAAATAGTACAGAATTAAGAGTTCCATCAGTAGCAATATTTGGTGTAGAACCTAATATTCACTTATTATTAAGAAAAGCTAGATATTTAGGAGCTTTTGGTGTCGAAATATTTATGGTTCCACGTGGAGGAGTTTTAACTGATGCTGAGAAAGAAGCTCTAAGACCAAATGTAAGTTCAACTGAACTTAGAGACTTCATTAATAGAAATACAGCTACTTTAACAGAGCAAGCTTTAAATAATTTACCAGATGATTCTGAACCAGTATTACCTGAAGTAGAAACAGAATAAGGTGAATTATGAATGATAAATTATTTTCCCAAATTGATTTTGGACCGCTAAAACAATTTTTGACAGAGGATGATATAACAGATATTTCTTATAGTAACGGTGGTCAATTATGGTTAAAGACTTTATCTAGAGGGTATGTAAGATTAGAAAATCATAATGTAGATGATACTTTAATTGAAAAAGTAGCATTTCAATGTTCTAACGTTATGGGTAAAACTTTTAATATGGCTCATCCTTTGCTGGATGCCGAAAGTTCTGAACTTCGTATGAATTTTATTCATAGTTCGGTTTCTAAAAATGGAATAGCATTAGTTATTCGTAAAACACCAGCAAAAATAAGATTAGTTAAAGAAAAAATATTACAAGAAAAATATATAACTGAAGAAATTCATGACTTCTTATTAAAATGTGTTAGAGCTCATGCAAACATAATTGTTTGTGGTGAAACTGGTTCAGGTAAAACAGAATTTGTTAAATATTTAGCAGCTCATACTAATGAAAATGATAAGATTGTTACCATTGAAGATACATTAGAATTACATTTAGATAGAATATTTCCACATCGTGATATAGTAGCTCTTAAAACGAATAATATCGTTTCATATACTGAGATATTAGTTGCATGTATGCGTCAAAATCCAAAATGGATTTTACTATCAGAGGTTCGTAGTGCTGAGGCTGTTATGGCTGTTAGAAACTCAATTTCATCAGGGCATAGTATCTTATCAACTATTCACTCGGATACTGCAGAAGGTATTCCTTACCGTATGTATAGTTTGCTTGAAACTAGTCAGGATGTAGAACAATTCGTTAATATTATCCATAATTATATTCAATTGGGTGTTTATGTAAGGGGTTATCAAGATCCTGAAACAAAACGCTTTGTTCGTGAAATTGGTTCTGTTGTTGAATTTTTCGTAACTGAAGATCAAAAAGCAGGACATAATATAATTTACAAGAAAAATAAAACAGGAGAGATTGCTTTAAATCCTCCAAGTAAATATATGATGAATTATTTAAGTACACATGGTATTGATTTGCCTGAAAACTTTAAAAATTTATTTGTAAAAGAAGAAAAAATAGAAGTTATTGCATAGGAGGTGAAATATGCAACCATTTATATTTGTTGCTATATTAATTATTACTGTATTCGTAATTGCTTATCGAAAAAATAGCGGTGAAAATGTTTATAAATATATTATGACTCAAACGACTACAGTTTATAATAAATACGCACCTTATTCATATGCACAAGTTGCAGAAAAAGCAAAAGAATTAGGTAGAGAGTATACTCTGAGTCAATATACAGTATCTAGCGTGTTGTTTATGGCGGGAGGATTTCTAATATCTTACTTATATTTTTATAATATATTAGTATCAATTCTTTATGCTTTTGTGGCTTTACTATTTGTTCCATATATGGCTTATTTAAAATATAAAAAATTATATAGTGAGTTCATTTTCGAACAAATACAAACATATACAACCAATACAATTATGGAGTTTGCCACAACGCAATCATTTGTTAAGTCTTTAGAAGGTGTTTATGAGTCGGGAGTTTTAGAAGACCCAATATTATCAGATGTTAAAGTAATGATTGATATGGCTTATCAAAACGGTACTATCTTTCAATCAATAGATTATTTTAATGCTAAATATCCATTTTATATTGTTAGAAATATGCATCAATTGTTCACTCAAATTACAACTGAAGGTTCTTTGAGTACAGCTGAATCTTTTGAAAATATGTTGGTTGATATCGACATGTTAGTAGAAAGCGTTTATCGTGACCGTTTGGATAGGGAAGCATTTCATAAAAAATTTATTCAATTCGGAATGGTATTGTATTTCATGGTAATGTTAGTTCAAATAATGGTTAGTGTTCCTTCTTATATCAAGGCATTAGATAATATTTATTTACAATTATTATTGCATGCTATTGTACTTGTAAACTCTTATTTCCTATTGATGGGAATAAAATATTATAACGAGAATGTAGGTGCTGAATAATGCAATTTATAGTAATAGGAATTATAGTTTTATTCGTTTTACAATATACGAATAGAATCGATGCCAACAAATTTGTTAAGGAAACTAAACCATATTTCAGTGTTTTATTAGAATCAGATTATGTCTTTTTAGCGACTGTTAAATATAAAATAACTGAAGAGGAAGCAAGTCAATTATTTGATAAAAGAGTTATGAATGCTGCAATGACGGTAGTTATGGCAATATTTGCTTTTCTGTCAAATCTAACTTTCGTTTCAATGATAATAGCGTTTATTATAGGTTTTATGGTATTTAAGTCTCCGTATTGGAGTTTAAAAAAATATTATCGCAATAACCTACAACAAATAAATACTTTATTGCCATATTATTTAAAAACTTTAGAAATTTTAATACAAAACTATACAGTCCCAACAGCTTTAGCTAAATCAATTAATTCTGCTCCAGATTTATTTAAGCCTGGACTAGAAGAAATGGTTGAAAGAATTAACATGGGGGATTCAACTATTGATCCTTATATGGATTTTGCTAAGAGATATCCAGTTAGAGATTCGATGAGAATGATGCGTTTATTGTATCGTTTAGGATTGGGTTCTCAGGAGAATAAACAAGAACAATTATTATTGTTTTCAAGAAGTGTTTCTACTCTTCAAAGTAAAGCTCGTGATTTAAAATATAGAGAACGTTTAGAAAGAATGGAAGGGCAAACAATGAAAATGTTAATCGTAACCGGTGGTGGAGTATTGATTTTATTACTGTTTATGATGGCTCTTAACTTCCAATTATAGTTGAAATAATAAAAATATTATTATATAATAAATATAAACTTAAGGTGGTGATAAAATGAAAGAAGCAGCAGGAGAAGCAAACTTAACTGTTATTACAGTTATCTTATTAGCAGCTATTGCAGCAGTAGTAACTCCATTGATAACAACTTTAGTAAATACAACAAGAGCAAGATCATGTTGTATAAATAATGGTGGTACATGGACTAGCGGTGCTTGTGTAGGTGCATCTACATCTTGTTAGTAAGAAAGTAAAAAGGTGATAATATGAATCAAAGCTTGGGTAGTGTAGCACTATACGATATCATTATTGTATTTATTGTTATCACTTTTTCTTTTTTAACGATAACAATCAACTACAATAAGGCTTTTAGAGCTAGTAGTAGAGCTGTCTATATCATTGAACAAAATGCCGGCTATAATCAAGCGGCTAGTAACCATATTAGAAGAGATTTAAATACTCTTCATTATCCTCCTTATCCTGGAGGTGTATATTTTAATGCTTCGTCTTGCCCAATTAAAAATGGGCAAAGAGCAATGGATACACTAACTTCTGGTGGACCTATTAGCACAAGACATGAAGTTTGTGTTTATCGTTTTGCAAGTGGTACGAGATATTATAAATATGGTGTTATGACCTATATGTATGTAGATTTACCAGTAGTAGGTAATATTTTTAAAGTGCCTGTTTATGTTGAATCTGATTATTTACATATTTTTTAAGGAGGTGTAATCGTGAAGGATGCAATTGGTAATGCTCTTTTATCAAACATAATTTTAATTATGATTGTTTTGATGATTGCGATTATATCGGGTTCTTTAAGTTATTCTAAAGCTTTTAGAGTCAAGAACAATATTTTAAACATAATTGAACAGTATGGTTATGATCAAACAAGAATCGATAATTATTTAAATACTGTTGGTTATCGTGTAAATCCTTTGGGCGTCCAAAGTTGTCCTAGAAAATATTCTGGTGGTAGAGTTTTAAATGGTGTAAGTAGTTATCGCTACTGTGTTGTTGAGTATACTACCCCAAGAGGAAAGTTTTATGGAGTAACGGCATACATGTACTTTGATATCCCATTAGGACAAGATGTTTTTATTTATCCAGTATATGGAGAAACAAAAGTAATTTTTAATTAAAAGAAGGTGAAACAATGAATATAATCGTGGCAAATCGCCAATTAGATCAAATTAAATCATTAAATTTAGATGACATTATGAAAATAATCGAAGGCGAATTTACAGCTGAAGAGATTGTTTCACAATTAAAACATCTATTCGCAGCAAGATATATTATTGATGTTACTGCAATAAAAAATTATAAAGATATTAATACTTTGAAGAAACTATCGATTAGTTTACCAGCAGAAAAAATTATTTTATTGCTGGATCCAAACTTTAAAGATAGTCGTTCAGCAGAATATTTAACAAAATTAATATCAATTAATTTTTATAATTTTACTGACCAATTGAATGGCATTCCTTATTTAATTTCAAATCCTAATTCATATGTTGATGTAGCTCATATCCAACAATTAGAAATAGTTTCAGGTGATACACAATATATAGCTAAACCAACTAATGTTGTTGGTCCTAAAATAATTGGATTTAAAAATTTAAATTCAGGAGCAGGTTCAACTAGTTTAGTATATATGCTTACTAAGCAGTGTGAAAAATATTTTCCTGTTATCGCTTTAGAAGTAGATAAGAGAGATTTTTCATACTTTAATTACAAAAAAGCAATAAGTGTTACTTCAAATAACATCGGAGTAGAAATAGCAAAAAATCAAGATAAAATGGCCATATTTATTGATTTGAATCATGGTTCAGGAGCAGAAGCTTTATGTCACGAAGTATATTATTTACTCCAACCATCAATGATTAAATTGAATAAATTTATTGGCTCAAATCCCAATGTTTTAAAAGAATATAGGGATAAAAAAATAATTTTAAACCAAAGTCTATTGAATAATAAAGATGTTTTAGACTTTGAATATGAATCTGGGTTGAAAGTTTTTCATAACTTACCACCTCTAGATGAAAGACAAAAAGATATAATTGCTTTATTACCATTTATCAAAAAAATGGGATTTAAAGTAGATGCTGAAGGTTCAATTAATTCTAAGAATAAATTACTTGGTTTATTTGGCTTATAAGCATTTGACAATTTATAAAAAATAAGATAATATAATCTTAGTTAGGAGGTATTTTATGTATTTATTAAACACTTTTGTAGGATGTGAAGGGTTCCTTAACATGTCTATTCCAGGAGAAATTCCATTCCTATTATCAACTCTATTTAGATTGATTCAAATAGCAGTTCCAGTAGTGTTAATCTTTATGGGTACTTTGGATTTATTCAAAGCAATTACTCAAGGTAAAGAAGATGACATTAAAAAAGGACAAGCTATATTCATGAAACGTTTAATTGCAGCGATACTTGTATTCCTAGTTGTATCTATCGTTCAAGTTGTGTTCTCATTACTTGGTAACGCTAATGCTTCTAACAAAGGAATCATGGGTTGTGCAAACTGTTTAATTACAAACTCATCAAGCTGCTATAAAAAGTAGTATAAATAAAAGCTAAAGTGATATAAACTTGTTTATTATCGCTTTTTTTTGTGTTATAATATTGTTAATATTGTATTTAGAAATAAGAGGTTGAAATTATAGTGGAAAAAGTTAAAAAAAGTACAAAAATATCGTTCTTTTTAATAATGCTAGGAATGTTGTTTATTCCTGGATTTGTTAGTGGTAATAGTATAAATGAATTGCAGTGGGATGGTGGTAGTCCTCAATTTGGACAAGCAACTTGTGTATATAATTTGGAAATTATTCCATCAGATGCTGATAAACTAGTTTTATTTGTAGAAGCAACTTTTATTATGGAAAACGGAAGCTTAAAATCACAATCGCATAAATTTACTGGTGCAACAGGTGGTTATGGTAATTATGAAATTCTTACTAAAAACGAGTGGCCTCCTTCTACTGCAAAAATTGGTGATCTTAAAATCAAAAAAGCTCAATCACATTTGCTTAGTGCAGTATTTAAATTAGATAATATAAATGAGACTTCATTCATAAATGATATATCGTTTATGAAAAACGATAAATCTATTGTTTGTCCTGCTATAAATCATGCAGCTTTTATAAAAAAAAATAGTAGCCAGGATATGATTAGAATCTATTATGACGTTAAACCTTTTTACAATGATTATAAATCTAATCATTCTGATTTTGCTAATCAATCAGTTATAGGAACAGGAAGAATAACTTTAAATACTTCTAAATCTGGAGTTGTTCAACCAACAATAAAAAATAATTCTGTAAGACTGGACTATTCAAGCGGAAAAACTTTAAGAGATCTTAATGGGACCGTTGGGTTAAGAATGCAAAATAACACTTTAGCGGTTACTTATTATTCTAAAGTAGAGCAAAAGATTACAGGTGGTGCTAGACAAGTTGTTGAATCAACCACAAAAGTATTATCAAATTCACTTTTAGATGTTAGTTCATTAAAGGCTTCCGATTTTTTTGATAAAGAAGATCAATATTTAAATCCAAATATTTACTTCTGTCCTAATGAAAATGGCGATGGAGCTAAATTATCTAAAACATCTCTAAATGCCAAATGTTTCCTTATGACTGAAAGTGTGCATGATGTTAATGCGGATTTGTATTCAGTGAGTCGTGGTGATTTATCATTTGAGCTATCTAGCGGTTTGAAATTAATATATAATCCTGGTCCACTAACATGTTCATCTTTTGGAAGATTATTTAATTTTTTGAAAGATATGTATAATTTGATATTAATATTTGCAGGTATTTCATTAATTATATTAGGAATGCTCGACTTCTTTGGAGCGGTCACTTCAGAAAAACCAGAGGCTATGAAAAAAGCTTGGAAGAATTTTACAACAAGAATTATAGTAATGTTCTTACTTGCTCTTTTGCCATCTCTATTAAATATGACTTTCTCAATATTTAAAATTAATACTTGTGTTCCAAGTATGGGAGGTTATGAATATGTTTCTAATTCTTAATGCCGATTGGGTTCAAAATGCTTGGCGTTCAATTATGTTTTTCATAGATTTAGGAATTTATTTATTAATCTCTGGAGCCTATGGATTGATTAATGAGTTAGCCGGGATAGCTGTTTTATCAGATAGAGTTTTTGTCAACTTTACTCAAAGAATATATATAATTATTGGTTTATTTATTTTGTTTAAAACGGGATTAGCTCTATTAAATATGTTACTTAACCCAGACAACTTTTATGATTCTAAAGCTGGTGGTAAGCAATTAGTTAAAAAAATACTTATTGCTTTAACTTTGCTTATATTAATTCCAACAATATTTTCTAATTTATTTAGATTCCAATATTTAATTCTTAATGAGGGAATATTACCATCATTAATATTAGGTTCTTCTGACAATGCAAATGCGATAGTGGATACGGGAGAGTCTGCAGGTAATGTAATAGCGGGCATTACTTTTAGGGCTTTCTTTACTCCAAATTTACCAAAAAACAATGATGGAAGCATAAATTATGGAAATCCTAATGCTGAAAGAACATATACAAATCCTAATTCATCTATTTTTGAATTTCACCCATTGATAAATTTAACTTCAGGAAATCAATATGTATTTAGATATTCAACGATAGTATCTTCTATTGCGGGAGCATTTGCAGCATTTCTAATGATATCTTTTGCTTTTGAAATAGCATTAAGATCTGTAAAACTTGCATTCTTACAATTGATTGCTCCGGTACCTATTATTTTATCGATTGATCCAAAAAAAGGTGATGCTTTAAAAGCGTGGATTTCAGAAGTTACAACAACATTTGTTGACTTATTTATGCGACTATCCTTAATATATTTTGCAGTCTTCTTGATTGCCGAAATATTTGGTGGAGGAATAATTCCTACTGTATATCGTTATAACGAATTAGGGATCGCAGAATCTGGGCCAGTTTCTCCTTTAGGAGCAATTTTCATTATCTTTGGTATCTTAATGTTTGTTAAGATAGCTCCTAAATTAATATATTCTATGGTTGGTATGAAAGAACCTTCTGGTGGATTAGGGCTTAGTCCATGGAAAAAGCTTATGGGAATTCCTCTTGCAGGAAAACTTGCAGGTGCAACAACGTCTGGTATAGATGCTAAAATGCACGGTAAGAGATTTAATTCTGGATTTAAAAAAGGATGGGATGCTGTTCCTGCAATGGGAGGAACTAATACACTTAAATCATTGAGAACTGAAAGAACGAAAGCATTAGAATCTAGAGATAAGAAGAAAGATTTAGATTATGATAGAAAACGTGGTGCAGAATTCGTTAGAGAAAGAGATAAAAGAAGTTTAGGAAATGAAGGGCGCGCTAGTGAAATAGAAACTCAAATGATAAAAGATATGATGAAAGAAACTAATGCACCTTTAGATGCTAAAACTCTTGCAAATATCAAAACTAAAGCTCAAGCTCAAGCTAATCTAGAACAAGAAAGAGCGTTTATTAAAGATGTTATATTTAAAGGAGACGAAACTTTGTCGAAAGCTTATGATGAAGTAGAAACTATGAAAACAATCAAAAGAGGTGCAGAATCTAATTATGAAACTCTTGTTAAGAGAATTCAAAGTGGTGCCATACCTTCTGAAATGCTCGGAAAACAAGAGGAAGCAAGGACTAAATATGAAACGCTTAATAAAAGAATTCAGAGTGGTGAAAGCTCACCTGAATTAATTGAACAAGTTAAAGCAGCAAAATCGAATTACGATGCCACTGTTAAACAAAATCAAGAGTATAAATCAACATTAATTAGTGAAGCAGAGGAAGCTAGAAAAGCCTTGACATCAGCTAGTGTTAATTTGGAAAGAGCTAAATCTAATTATGAAATAGAACTTAATTACAATCCTTCAGTGGCATCAGATATGAAAGCTTACGAAGGAGCAAAAGCGGATGCTAAGTTATTTGATGCAATGAATAAAAGCTCTAAAAAATCTGAACCAGTTAAAGTTAATATAACAGAGTCTTCATCATCTGAAGGTGGTTCTAAACAACAACCAAAATCTGAATCAGTTTTTGGTAAAAAGGAAAATCAGACATATTTAGATGAGAAGGCAGAAAAAGAAATTGCCGCTAATAAAGCTTACATTGAAAATAATTTTGAAAAACCAGATATGTCTAGGTATGATATTGCGGATAGATTCGATATGCCTAAAAAAGATGATATAGATATCATCGATTAACTAAAAAGAAAGAATAAAAGGTGGTAAAAAAATGGATAGACAATTTTTAATACCGGCCAACTCAAAAAGATCATTATTGATTTTTGGAGCATTTAGAGAAATAGATTTGATAATATTTGGAGTAGGAGTTTTCTTTTCATTCGTTGGAGTTTTAGCTCTTCCGATGGAGAAACTACTGTTTACAGTAATAGCATTAGCACCTGGAGCAATCACAGGACTATTAGTTATGCCTATTCCTAATTATCATAATGTGCTTCATATAATTAAAACAATATTTAAGTTTTACTTTATAGATAATCAAAATTATTATTGGAAAGGTTGGGATTATAAAGATGGCTTCGAAGAATAATACAAGTATGTTTGTTCCGGTTAAAGATATTAGAGAGGGAATGATTATTTTAGATAATAATTATAAAGTTGCAGGTATAAAAATTATGCCTAAAAACATTTTTATCTTAGATTCTTCTACAGAACAAATGATGATTAATAATCTAAAGAATGTTTATAATCAAATTGATTATGAATTTTGGTTAGTAGTAGCAGATAGACCTGTTGATATAAACGTATATTTATCTGAATTACAAGCCTTATATAACAATGCTGGTTCATTATCAAGGAGAAAACTAATTGTTCAAGATATTGAAAAAGCTAATCAATTTACAAATAATAATGTAGTTGATACCGAATACTATTTATTATTTAAAGAAAAAGATCCTGAAAAGGCTAAGAAAAAGATTCGTGACTTAATTGGGGCGTTTGCTGGGGCTAATATGACAGCATATCAAACAACTAATGAAGATATGAGAATCGTCTTGGAAAACTTCTTAAATGGAGGAATGGAAACTAGATTTGGGACGGTGATTGCAAATGGATATTAGAAGTCAAATAGCACCTAAGGGTGTACAATTTAGAACTAAGGATTTTCTTATCAGTGATAAGTATGCAAGAATTTTAACAATCATTTCATATCCAAGATATATTTCAACCGGATATTTATCTACTTTAACTAGTATGACAGGAATTAAAGTTGTTATTAAGCATATTCCTCTTCCTTTTTCATCTGTTAGAAAGATGTTAAATAAAGAAATTGCTGAATTAAAACAAAGATATCAAGAAGAAAATGATAAAACTATTCAAGAAAGAATTCGTCAAGATTATCAATCTTTAGAAGAGTTTATTGTTAATATGGCGTCAACTAATCAAAAGATATATGATTTTCAGATGCATATTATGATTACTGCTAATTCACAAGAGGAATTAGAAAACCAATATTTACAAGTAAAAAATTATATTGAAGCTATGGAGATGAGAGGAGTAACTTTACTTTTCGAACAAGAGAAAGTTCTTAAGTCAATTGTTCCTATTTTTCCAAATCAAGATGTTGAAAATAGAATTGGGACACCTATGCCTTCGCCAACGATGGCAGCAATGTATCCATTTATCTTTGATAGCATTAAAGACCAAGGATTGGCTACTTTATTAGGAGTAGACTTCTCTGGAGGGGTTATTTTATTTAACCAATTCTTATATCAAATTAAGAAAGAACATAATAGAAACAACGCTAATATGATTGTTTTAGGAACTTCTGGTAGTGGTAAATCTACTGCTGCTAAATTGATTTTGAGAAGTCATATTAGAAATAATTACCAAATAGTTGCAATTGATCCAGAAGGTGAACTTGAGGATATGACTAAACTTTATGATGGAGACTTTATCAATTTAGGTTTAGGTGGAACTCACGGTATGATCAATCCTTTAGAAGTAATTTTAGATTTTGATGAAGAAGAAATGAAAGAAGGGTTAGGACATGCTGTCTTAACGAGAACTTTACAGACGCTAAAGGCTTTTATTAAGTATTATTCACCCGATATTGAAGATGATGTTTTAACTTTATTTAGTGAAACAGTTATGGATACTTATAAACGTTTTGGTATCGATTTTGATACAGATTTTTCAAATTATACATCAGCTGATTATCCAACCTTCTCAGATGTATATTCAACTATAAAAGGAAGATTAATGTCTATGCCAGATGCATCTCACGAGAAGAGCATAATGGAAAGATTAGAATTAAAAATTAGACCTATCACAAAAGAATTAAAGTATTATTTTGATGGTCATACAACGATTAAGCCGGATAGTAATTTTATTGTATTTAATATCCGTGAAATTATGAATGCTGATATTAATATCAGAAATGCATTATTTTTCAATATATTGAAATATGCATGGGGATTAACTTTAGATAGAACAGTTAATACAGCATTAATTGTTGAAGAGGCTCACGTATTATTAAGTGGGAATAACACTTTAGGAGCTGAGTTCTTAGCACAAGTACAAAGAAGATCTCGTAAATATAACACGGGAACAATAATTGTTACTCAACAACCAAGTGACTTTAGCGATCCTAAAGTAATCACACAAGGTAAAGCTATATTTGATAATGCCTCATACTACTTAGTTATGGGTCTTAAAAAACAAGCTGTTGATGATTTATCTAAATTAATTGATTTAAATGAAAATGAAAAAGATAGTATTAAGCGCTATCAACAGGGAGATGCATTATTTGTATGTGGTAGTAGAAGAATGCAAATGCGCATTATCGTAACTGAAAAAGAGCTAGAATCATTCGGTTCTGGTGGGGGCTTATAAAAGAAATAAGGACGTGATTTTTTGAAAAACTTTTTAAACGGGCTCAAAAACTTTAAAAATACTTTGAATCAAGTCGATCAAGCTGGTGGTGTCACCAGTTTTCTTGGTGGTGCAATAAAATCGAAATTTAAAATGTGGTTAGCAACTGCTTTTGTTTCAGCAATCCCTATATTAATTCCTTTATTTGCAGTAATTATAATTTTAGCAGTTGTTTTAGCACCGTTTATGTCTTTCTTTGGAGGTAATAACTCTAGATTAGACGAAAGTGGTAAAGAAATCAGAAGTCCTGAATTGCAAGCTTTTGTTGATGTTTTAGAAGAAAGAAAAGAATATTGGGAAGACCGTGGAGTAGCGGTAGACATGAACCTAGTATTAGCATTCATATACTATGGTGATCCTGATGCTGCCAATATTGAATGTACTCAGGAAGAGTTAGAAGATTGTTTTGAAGAAAAAAAATTAAATTATAAGGCGTTAGAAAAAGAAGCTGTAGAATTAATCGATAATATGATTTATAAAAATATGATTTATACTTGTACTGAAACAACAGTTATACGTAAAAATCAATGTCAATTAATTACTGAAACATTACCTAGCGGGCAAGTTATAGTTCAAGGATTTGGTGATTGTGATTCAACAACGACAACTAAAGAAAACGATTCTAAAGTTTGTGGAAGTGATTCTACATGTAACAATGTTTGTTTTAAAATAGATAAGCCACAGTCTTTTGAAGATAAGACAGTATGTGCAAAAGATGACAAGGGATGTTTATTAACTAAAACAATGAGTTTTACCGTATCAGAAGAAGATGTTTACATGTTGAAAACAAAGGCTGAATATGATAAATGGATAAAAGAAAATTATATTGAAGATAAATTAAGGAGCATAGATGTTGCCATTCCTAACGAAGGGCAAGGAGCTTTCTTTGATAGTGTTATTGAAGAGGTTTATTCAATTAGAAATGCTTTTGCTGTTCAAGATATAACTTATTTACAGGGTGAAACAATTTCTGGTTCAGGTAAAGCAGGAGCAATACCTCAAGAAATGTTAGATATATTAGTTAGTCCTTTAGGGACTCAACCTTGTAGGCAGACGGGATGTTTTGGTTTTTATGGACCAAATAATTGTAATTCGCATGCTGGTGTTGATATAGGAAACAATGGTGGTAAGCCTCTTCTTTATGCGGTTGCTCCAGGAAAAGTAGTTGCAATTAACCGCAGTGGAATTAATTGTAGACCAGTATGGACTAGAAAACCAATATGTTTTTATTCTCAATGTCCTGCAGGAATAGTAACATTAGAACATGAAATTATGATAGATGGAAAAGTAGAAAAATTTTATTCTAAATATGTCCATTTAGATTCAGTGGCGCCTAATTTAATGATTGGTTCTACAGTAGCATCAGGCGAGTTTATTGGTGTCATGGGAGATACTGGTTGCTCATCAGCGACCCACTTACATTTTGAATTATTAAGTGGTAAAAAACAAACATATAATCCTGAAGAGTTTTTATATGCTAAGGGTTGCACTCCTTATAGAGAAGATGCCAATGTATGTATACAAGCAAGAAATGTGTGTAGTGGTGGAAGATGGTAAAGAAACTACTAATTTTAATGTTTATGTTTCTTTTGACTGGATGTAGCGTTACTTATGAAGTAACTATTGATGGTAATTTTATCGATGAAAATATAACTGTTTTAGAGGAAAATGAATTAATCGGCGAAGATTTAGAATCAGAACTCCAATTTATAATTTGGATGAATGATGAGATAACTAATCCGATGTATGTATATTCTAAAGAAAAAGTTATAGGTGATACTTTATCAGGATTAAAATTTAATAATAAATCTAGTTATGATGAATATTTAGCTTGGACTCCATTTGTTACTAGTTGTTATAGTAAAACAACTATTGAAAAGAAAGATGATAAGGTAATATTCAACACTAATGGTAACTTCGAGTGTTTTGGTGAAGTAGATAATTTAAAACTAATTATTAAGTCACCATTTGAAATAGAAAATAGTAATGCTGATAAAAGTGATAATAATGTTCATATATGGGAATTGAAATTAAGTAATAATAAACCAATTAGTTTTGAACTTGATTTAACTAGTGCTAGTGCAAGTACTTCAATTTTTGATAACTTTATGGTTGTATTAGCATTAGTTTTCGGACCAATAATGTTATTGATTGTTGGTATATATTTAACAATAAAACAAAAGAATAAAAAATTTATATAGGAGGTCATATGAAATTAAGAATTAAGGCAGAGGCTAAACATTTATGGGCATTTATAATTCTATTGATTGTAATGTTTTATTTAGTGTCGTTAGTTGTGTTGAATTTATTTCAATTTGCTAGCGATACAACGCTTCATGGATTTAATCCATTAAAAGTTTTTACAGATGAATTTATATGGCCAACTATATCTCTTTATTTACTTTCTTTAGGATTGATTCTTACTCAAGGATCGTCTATGTTTTTCGAAATGGAAGAAGGATTTGGATTCACTTTTGGTAAAAAAGATAAAGGTGGATATAACACTTTTTCTAAAAACAAAGATATGAAGAAAGAATTATCAAGAGTTTTGCCCTCTGAAGAAGTTACAACTGCAGCGGGAATTCCTCTTATTAATGATGGTAAAGAGTTATGGGTAGACAATGGTGAATATCATAACTTAGTCATCGGTTCTACTGGTAGTGGTAAAACTCAATTAGTCGTTTTGCCTTTAGTTAAGCTTTTAGCTAAGAAAGGGGAATCAATGATTATCACCGATCCTAAAGGTGAAATTTACCGCGATAATGCTGTTGAACTTAGAAAAAGAGGATATAATGTTATTGTTCTAAACTTTCGTGAGCCACAAAAAGGTTCCGCATGGAATCCATTGATTCTTCCTTATGAATTATATAAAAGTGGTGATAAGGACAAAGCAATTGAACTTTTAGATGATTTAGCCATTAATATCTTATATGATGAAAAAAATAAAGCAGATGATTTCTGGGAAAAAACAGCAGCTAATTACTTTGTTGGATTAGCATTAGCGTTATTCGAAGATGCTACTGAAGAACAAATAAATATTAATAGTATTAATTTAATGAGTGCTTTAGGAGAAGAAAGATTTAGAAGTGGAACTTACTTGAAAGAGTATTTTTCAACTAAAGATCCATCTAGTCCCGCTTATGTTAACTTAGCGAGTGTTTTGGTTGCAGCAGCGGAAACTAAAAATAGTATATTTGCTGTTTTCTATCAAAAGATCAAATTATTTGCAGCAAGAGAAAATATTTCAGAAATGTTAGCATATAATGACATTAATATGAAGGGAATTGGAAGACAAAAAACAGCAGTTTTCTTGATTGTGCAAGATGAGAAGAAAACACTCCATCCTTTAGTTACAACATTTATTAAACAATGTTATGAATCGTTAATCGATGTTGCTCAAGAAAATCCAGATGGTAAATTAAAATATCGTACTAACTTCATTTTAGATGAGTTTGCAAATATGCCTCCTTTAAAGGATGTTACTACAATGGTTACAGCAGCTCGTTCTAGATTGATTAGAATGACATTTATTATTCAAAACTATTCACAGCTTTATCAAGTTTATGGTAAAGAAAATGGAGAAACTATTAAGGGTAACTGTGGTAACATAGTTTACTTAATTAGTAGTGAACTTTCAGCTTTAGAAGAAATAAGTAAAATGGCTGGAGAAAAGAAATCTAAAGAAAAAGATAAAACAGCTTCAACGCCTTTAATTACTGTAAGTGATTTACAACAATTAAAAATGGGAGAGGCAGTTATCTTAAGAACTAGAAAAGCTCCATTTAAAACTAAATTAGAATTTAATTATAAAATGAATTGGGGTAAAAAATACCCTAAAGCAGAGTTTACTCCAAGGGAAATTAGACCTCTTAAATTATTTAATTTGAAAGAATTTGTCGATAATAGAAATCAATCTAAACCTAAGGAAAAACCATTTGGTGCTCCTAACTTCTTTGATAGTCAGGCTGATTCAATGTCATCATTTGACTCAGGAATTGATATAGATGCAATTATGAAAAGAATTGATGCTAGAATAGCAGCAGCCGAAGAGGCTGAGGAAGAAAATGGTGGAACTGTTTTCCAACAACCTGAAACTATCACTCAATCAATCATTGAGGATAGACCAATAATGGAAGAAAGAAAATTTGTTGCTCCAGAGCCAATGATAGAAGAAAAAACAGTTGTGGAAGAAGTTAAACCTAAATTTATTGTTCCAAATGAGTTTGAGGTATCAGGAACACCGTTGAAGGAAACAAAAATGGTTGATTTAGCTAGAGATATTAGAGTAGAACCAAAAATAGAAACACCGATTAAGGTAGAAGATAAAGTTATACCAGAGAAAAAGCCATTCAAAATAACGGATGATCAATTCTTTGATGATTTCTTTAGTGATGATGAAGAATAGAAGCTTTGCTTCTTTTCTTTTTGTTTTAATTATATTATAATGAAAGCATGGAAAAGATGATTGAAGAATTATTACATGCAATTTCAACTAATTACAATCCTTATGTTGTAGTTCTTTTTTCATCTTTAATAATTATTATTGAATCAATTATTCCCATTTTACCTTTAGCAGTATTTATTTCTTTTTCAATGTTAGTTTTCGGTAAATTTTTCGGTTTTATAATTGCTTGGGTTTCAACTATAATTGGATGTATTATTTCATTTTATATATTTAGGGGTAAAATAAATAAGTATTTTTATAGGAATATTAAAGATGATCATTTAGCTTATCGATTAGTAGATAAATTTAATCATATTAAATTATCTAATTTAGTTTTGATTACTGCTCTTCCTTTTACGCCTGCTTTTGCAATTAATATAGCTTCGGGTTTATCTAAAATGTCTTTTAAAAAGTTTTTAGTAGCGATAGCTATTGCTAAAATATCAGTTGTTTATTTTTGGGGATTTATTGGTACAAGTTTGGTTGACAGTATTAGTGATGGTAAAACACTAATGATTATTGGTATACTATTATTAGTAGTATATTTTATATCAGAGTATATTAGAAAGATTATGGGGGTTGAATAATGGAATATGTTTTATTAGTATTATTGATAGTAGTAATTGTCTTATTAGTTTTAGTGTTAACTAAGAAAGATGATCATGTATCAGATAAGGTGCATCGTTTAGAAAATTCATTTATTAAAGAAATTGGCGATTTTAAGAGTGATTTTTCTAGAACATTGAATAATGACTTTAATTTACTTGGTGATAAGATAGATCATCGTTTGAATTTAATATATAACAATGTTAATGAAAGATTAGATGAAAATTTTAAGAAAACGAATCAAACTTTCACTTCTATTTTAGAAAGATTATCTAAAATAGATGAGGCTCAAAAACATATTGATGATTTGTCTAAAGACATTGTTAATTTACAAAGTATTTTAACGGATAAAAAGAGTCGTGGTATATATGGAGAGGTTAACTTAAATACTATTATGGTTAATATTTTTGGTGCTAATAACGATAAAATATATAAGATGCAGTATACTCTTCCAAATAGTAGTATTGTTGATTGTATTTTGTTTGCTCCAAGTCCTTTGGGTAGCATCGCGATAGACTCTAAATTCCCTTTAGAGAACTATCGTTTGATGGTAGATAGAGAAATAGACCAAAAGGTGAGAGATGAAGCTTCTAAAGTGTTTAAAATGGACGTTAAGAGGCATATTGATGCGATTAGCAGTAAATATATAATTCCTTCAGTAACAGCTGATCAAGCAATTATGTTTTTGCCAGCAGAGGCAGTTTTTGCAGAAATAAATGCTTATCATCATGATTTGCTAGATTATGCTAATCGAAAGAGAGTTTGGATTACATCACCGACCACTTTAATTAGCACTTTAACTACTATTCAAATGATTATTAAAAACTTAGAGAGAGATAAATATGCGAGTGTTATTCATCAAGAATTACAACTTTTAGATGGTGAGTTTAAAAGATATAAGGAAAGATGGGATAAATTATCTAGGAGCATTGATTCAGTTAGTAAAGATGTTAAAGACATTCATACTACTACTGACAAAATCACTAAAAGGTTTAATTCAATTAATCAAGTTGAAGTTGAAGAAATTGAGTATAAAGAAGAGGAATAGCCTCTTTTTTTATATCTTTTTTTTTTGATTTCCTTTATAATATTATTGAGGTATTTAAATGAAGCAGAGAATATTAAAATTTTTACAAGAGAATAATAAATCATACACGGGGGAAGAAATTGCACGTTTTTTAGGTTTGAATAAAACTCAAGAATTTAAAGAGATGTTACAAATATTAAATGAGTTAGTAACTAATCATGTAATTCATTTTACTAATAAGCAAAAATATATTGATTTTAAATATACTAATTTTAAAAGAGGAACATTTATTGCTAATAGAAAAGGTTATGGATTCGTTAAATTAGAAACAGGTAATGATGTTTATATATCTTCGGATAATTTAAATGGAGCTTTGCATAATGACGAAGTTTTAATTGAAATATTTGGAGAATCAGAAGGTAGAATTGTTGCTACAACTAAAAGAAATTTAGATGGTTTAGTTGGAGAGTTCTATTATAAAGCGGGCATGGGATATGTTGATCTAGATGATAAAAAAGTTAACATGCAAATTCAAATTGACCCAGCAGTTTCTAAAGGTGCAATGAACGGTCATAAAGTAGTTGTTAAATTATATGATGATAAGCCTGTTAAAGGTTTGTATAAAGGTCGAGTAGAAGAAGTTTTAGGGCATAAAAATGATCCGGGAATAGATATTTTATCGATTGTTAGAAAACATAAATTAAATGATGTTTTTCCTAAAGAAGTAATGGATCAAGTTGCTAAAATTAAAACAGAAGTAACAGAAGAAGACTTAGTTGGAAGAGTAGATTTAAGAGATGAATTAAATTTCACGATTGATGGAGAAGATGCTAAAGACTTAGACGATGCAATATCATATTTTGAAAATGAAGATGGTACATTTACTGCAAAAATTCATATTGCAGATGTAACCCATTATGTTAAAGAGGGAACTCCAATTTACAATGAAGCATTACAAAGGGGAACTTCGGTTTATTTAACTGATAGAGTTATTCCGATGCTTCCACATAAATTATCAAATGGTATTTGTTCTTTAAATGAAGGTGTTGATCGTTTGACATTAACTTGTGAGATAAAATATGATTCAAATGGAAGTGTTATTGATAGAAAAGTTTATCCAAGTGTTATTCATTCTAAAAAGAGAATGACTTATACTGCAGTTAATGAAATTTTGGATGGCAGAATTCCAAAGGGTTATGAAGAGTTTGTAGATACCATTTTAAAGATGGATAAATTTGCTAAGAAAATAAGAGCTAAAAAAACCAAAAATGGAATGATTGATTTTGAGACTAATGAAGTAAAAATTATTGTCGATGAAACGGGATTTCCAATTGATGTTGTAAAGCGTGTTAGAGATGATGCTGAGATGTTAATTGAAGACTTCATGGTTGAAGCTAACATTGCTGTTTCAGTTATAGCAGAGGAAAAGGAATATCCTTTTGTTAATAGAATACATGCTGCTCCAAGTGAAGAAAAAGTTCAAAACTTTTTAAATTTTGTTAAATTAAATGGAATAATTATAAAAGAACAATCAGATTTAGAGATGCCAAAGGCATTCCAATTATTATTAGCAGAATTAAAGAAAACACCCAATTATGAAATATTTGCTGACTTTGCTTTAAGAACAATGCAAAAAGCGGTTTATAGTACAAATAATATTGGTCACTATGGATTATCTTTACAAAACTATGCTCATTTTACATCACCAATTAGAAGATTTCCAGATACTACCGTTCATCAAATATTAAGAACATTCTTATTTAATAAACAGGATACTCCTGAAAATCATGCTAAATGGGCAGATAAGGCAGCATTTATTGCAAGTCACTCTTCTTCACAAGAAATTAAAGCAGTTGAATGTGAAAGAGAAGTTAACGATATGAAAAAAGCTGAATATATGCAAAGACATATAGGGGAAGAATTTAATGGTGTAGTATCTTCAGTTACATCGTTTGGTGTATTTGTTAGACTTCCTAATTTAATTGAAGGTTTAATAAGATTAGAAGATTTAAATTATAATAGTAAAGATCGTTTTACTTATGATCAAAAGACAATGTCAATCAAAAATACAAGTGGTACTGTTAAGTATTCAATTGGTAAAGAATTAGAAGTAGTAGTAGCAGCGGCTAATAAAGAAGCTAAGACGATTGATTTTGTTTTGAAGGGAATGGAAAAGAAACGTGGAAATACTAAATCGTAAAGCAAGTTTCGATTATGAAATAAAAGATACTTATGAGGCGGGCATTGTTCTTTTAGGAACTGAAATAAAGTCGGTTAGAAAAGGAAATGCTAACTTAAAAGAGAGTTTCATTACTATAAAGAATGATGAGGCATATATTTTAAATATGCATATTAGTCATTATGACAAGGGTAATGTGTTTAATCATGAAGAAACTAGAACGAGGAAGCTTCTATTAAATAAAAAAGAAATTCTTAGATTAAAAGATGCTAAAAATATAGAAGGACAAACTATTATTCCTTTGAAATTATATTTTAAGAATAATAGAGCTAAAATTTTAATTGCTATTGCAAAGGGTAAAAAACTTTATGATAAAAGAGAAGCAATTAAGAAAAAAGATACTGAAAGAGAAATAGCGTCTACCTTAAAACATTTAAACAAATAAAAAAGGAAGTTTTTACTTCCTTTTGCTTTGGTTTAATTTTTCTAATTGTCCAAAATTAGCTTTATATACATTGTTTATATAAGTTATATTATCTCCCGTGACAATTCCAGAATCTTTACTTAAAAATAGTGTTTCATTAAAGATATTATTTGGCATTAATTCATTAGCATTATGAAATAAATCCATTTCATCAAAGTGAGGTTCTATGTTAAAGTCAATAATTCCAATTCCTCTATATGATGTATGCTCTAAAATGTTTCTTTGTTCGTTTTTAGCCAAGTTGATATTGTCTCCTAAGTTAGTAGCACCATATCCTAAGCCAATATAAATTCCTTTGTTTAGTAGATTAGCATTTATTTTAGCTTCATTAATGTGTTTGATTTGTTTAGTTGGTAATCCATCCATAACAATTATCATATCACTTGCATCAAGTAATCTTTGTTTGTTTCCAAGATTGTGTCTATTATCAATCATATAAATATAATTGTATTTAATTTCAACTTGTTCTAACCAATTAATAAGTTTTTCTAAAGCTTTAGTATTGTGCTCATAATTATTAAAGTCTCCTGCAATTACAGATATAGTGTCAACTGAATTAATATATTTTAATTCTTTTTTTATTTCGTTATCAGTGCTCATATTATTAAGTAAATAAACGTTTTTCATAGATCCTCCATATATATTTATTATACCATAAATACTTAAATGGGCAATTTCCCAAATTTTTCCCATATTATTTCCAAAAAAAGATAATAAAATGAAATTGTACACAAGATAAGTACTAGATAGGAGTTGGTAATCGATATTCTAGAAATTTAAAAATATAACTAACTTAAATAATATAATGATGATTGAAGTGAGAGGAGGTAATAATAAAAATCCCATAATTTTACACAATTATAACTTAATTTAACTAAAAATAACTCTTATAATGTAGTTGTATGAATAAAGTACATATAAGATGTGAAACCAACTGCACCATTATAAAATGTAAACCCTTACATTCTATTAAAAAACCTTAATAAACCAATACCCACTTTACTTACTTGGTGCAGCTTATCTTTATACATATATTTTATAGACAAAATAGGTGACTATTTTGTCTATTTTATTTATGAAATGTTATAATAAGAATAGGAAGTGATTTATGTATAAAATATATATCGTTGAAGATGAAATAGATTTAGCTAATTTATTATCTTCTTATTTACAAAAAGAAGGATATGAGACTAAAATATTTACTACAGGTAAAGAAGCAATTGATCATATAGATGATGAAGTTAATTTGTGGATATTAGATATTATGCTTAAGGATGATGTCAGTGGTTATGATGTAATTAAATCAATCAGGGAAAAAAATGGGATGATTCCTGTTATTTTCACGTCTGCTAGAGATAAAGATATTGATAAAATATTAGGTTTAGAGATGGGGGGAGACGATTATTTAATCAAGCCTTATTCGATGAAAGAATTAGTTTTAAGAGTCAATCGTATTATTAACAGAACATACTTTAAAGATTTAAATAAATTATCTTATGAAAAATATTTAGTGAATTTAAATCAAAGAAGTGTTGTTAAAGACGATAAGAGTATTAAATTAACAACGATTGAATTTAATTTATTAGAATTATTACTATTAAATCAAAATATTACTCTTTCTAGAGATACTATTTTAGAAAAAGTTTGGGGTCAAGATTATTTTGGTTCTGATCGAGCAGTTGATGATTTAGTTAGAAGATTAAGAAAGAAAATGCCTGATTTGAATTTAGAAACTATCTATGGATATGGGTATCGCCTTTTATGAAAAGTACTTTGAGGCAAAAACTATTAGTAATAATGATTTTAAATGGTTTAATTATAGGAACCGTATTATTGATAATACTTCCTAATTTACTTTATCCCCTTTATGAGAGAAATGTTTATTTTTATTTAAATCAATCAGAGAAGTTTATTGATGAAGATAAGTTTGAAGAATTAGAAGATATTTCTTATTTGGTTTTAAAAGATGATCGATTAATTCAAATATCTACTAATTATTATGAATTTACTGATTTAAATCCATATGTTTTTTTAGAACAAATACGTGACAGCACAGGTAAATTAGAGATTGGTAATCGAGTATATTATTATTCCATTTATATTAATGATGAATATACAAAAATTTTATTAACCGGAGGAGAGCCATTTACTCAAGTAATATTAAGCTCAATAAACACTATTTTAATACTAACTGTTGCGTCTTTTATAGGGATGACAGCAATTATATATGTCTGGTCAGATGACCTTATTAAAAAGGTATATCGTCTTAAAAATAGGATTGATAATTTGGAAAAAGAACCAATTACGGATAATAAAGTTTTAATTACCGATGAAATAAGTATTTTAGAAGATTCAATTGAAGTTTTAAGAAGAAGAATTATTAATAATGATAAAGAAAAAAATGAGATGTTTCAAAATATATCTCATGACTTAAAAACTCCAATTGCTATTATTAAGTCTCATTCAGAAGCTTTAAAAGATGAAATAATAGATACTAATAAGGCTCTAGAAGTAATTGATGAGCAAATAGAAAAATTGAATACTAAAGTAACCTCTTTATTGTATTTAAATAAATTGAGTAATTTAGAATTTAAAGAAGATAAGATTAAATTAAAAGATTTAATTTTAAAAGCTATTCCTAAATTTGAAATCATGGATGATGAATTAGAATTTATTTTAAAAATGGATGATTCATTATTTAATGGTAATGAAGAACTGTGGGATGCTGTTGTATCTAATATTTTAGATAATTTTCTAAGATATGCTGAAAGAAAAATAGAAATAATTATTAAAGATAATAAAATAACTTTTAAAAATGATGGTCCTCAAATAGATGAATCATTTATAGAAGTGATGTTTTTACCATTTGAAAAAGGTAATTTGGGTAATTTTGGATTAGGTCTTGCAATTGTTAAAAAGACAGTTAATTTGTTAAATTATGATATTAAAGTTAAAAATGAAAAAGATGGTGTCAGTTTTATTATAGAATAAAAAAATAGAAATTACTTTCTATTTTTTTTATACTTAAATTGACTAATTTGGAAATGAATATAACATCCTATACAAAATCCTAGGATTGCTATAAAAGCTGCTAAAAAGACAAATATAGCAAATAAGTAACTAATAAATACTAACTCAAACAAACTAGCTATAAACGATATAGATAGCATTATAACTGCTAAGGTTTGATTGAATTTTTGTTCTTCCTTATCTTCAGGAACATATTTACTATAAGGTTTTGGTAAAAATAATTTTACTAATTCCATAATTGGATTAAAACCAAATATTAAAGAAAACAATCCAAACGAAAGGGGAATTAATAAAAATAAATTAATTTCTGTTAAAAAATATGCTAATACAGATATAACAATCGTTATTTGATTAGCTCTTACTAAAGGTCTTGGAATTGAATTTTTCATATTATCACCTAGTATAATTTTAATTAAATATACTATTTTTGTCAATAAATAAAAAAACTCGATTACTCGAGTTAAGTTTCTTATGGTGGAGATGAGGAGAATTGAACTCCTGTCCGAAAATTCAAACCTTAGATATCTACAAGCTTATTCAATTAATTAATGTCCTAATCTAAAGATAATTGAAAATCTAACAATTAGTGAGCTTTATTTGTTCTTTTATATAGTTAAGCACCTATATAAGTATATCCTACTAATTCGAGCCTTCTTTCTTTCCCGTAGGATGGAAAGAGGAAAGCAGCATCGTTATTTTTTTAAGCGAATGCTAAATTATATGTGTTTCCACTTAATTTTATTTTGGACTTAACGCAATCCTCACGACTTGCCATCTAATATTCGAGAGATTCGTCGAAACCGTGACATCCCCATAGTCGATATTATAGCATTAAATAATTTATATATCAACTTAGTTAGTGTAGCGTAAATGAGCATTAGAAATATTAAATAGTATTCCTAGCATGATCATATAACTTAGTAGGGAACTTCCACCATAACTAATAAACGGAAGGGTAATTCCAGTGATTGGTAGTAATCCAATAGTCATTCCAATGTTTTGGACTTGTTGATAGATTAACATTCCAATAATACCGCTTATTACAAATTTATCAATATTATAATTTGTTTTTTCAACTAATGATATTAATTTTAAGTCAAAGAAAGCAATTAAAGATAATAGTCCTAATGATCCAATTAATCCAAAGTTGCTGCCAAATACAGCGAATATAAAGTCTGTTTGAGGTTCTGGAAAATATATAGGAGTTTTAGTCCATCCATGTCCAAATAATCCTCCAGAAGCAATTGCAGTCATTCCATTTTCTAATTGGAATCCACTTTGATTTGACCAGTCTAATAGTCGATCTACTCTTAAGAAGAAGTCTGTTCCAAACATTTTTATGAATAAATCATCACTTGTAAAATAAACTCCTAAAACGAGTCCTACTATTAATAAGAAGGCTCCTCCAAAAACTAAGAACCATTGGTATTTTATACCACTTATAAATAGCATGGTTGTCATAATAATTAAATAAATTAACACTACTCCTGTATCTGGTTGTAAGAAGGTTAATATGCTTGGTATGAATGTTAGTCCTACTACTTTTAAGATTAGTTTGAATTCATCTTTAGTATCCGGGTTACTATTATTTTCGTGAAATTCATTGATGACTCTTGCTAAAACAATAATTAATACTATTTTCATGAATTCACTTGGTTGAATAGTTCCTATTCCTGGGAGTACAAACCAGCTTCTAATATTGTTTATTGGTGGTGCGAATAAAAGGATAAAGATGAGTGCTAGTATTCCCATAAAGTATAGGATAAATGCATGATTATATATATATTTATTTCCAATTGTCATAATAATATATGCTAAAACAAATCCAATTATATACCAGATTATTTGTTTTATATATAGAGTTTGATCATTGATTAGTAATGATGCAGAGTATATGGTTATAACAGATATTATTGCAAATAATATAATAGTTACTAATAATGATGTATGAACTTTATATTTAGAAATGTTTTTCATAATATCACCTTCTTTAATTATATAATAAAATATAGTATAATGGTATAGGAGATGAGAAAATGGGACAATATATAATAATATTTGTAGTATTACTTTTTGTAGCATATATGATTTTAAGAAGTAAGGAAAAAGATTTTAAATTAGAGGCTAATAAATTAATTACTTGTCTTGGTGGTAAAGAAAATATTGTTAGTTATGAATTTTCTGATGAAAGGTTTATAGTTACTTTGAAAGATACTAACTTAGTTGCTAAAGATTCAATATTAAAATTGGGAGCTTTAGGAATTGTTATGATTGATAATCAAGCTAAGATTATTCTAGGTAGACATTCTTCTAAAATTAAGAGACAAATTAAAGATTTGCAATAAAAAAGGATATTATTTAATATCCATTATAACTGGTAGAACAATTGGTTTTCTTCCAGTTTTTTCATATATATAATTAGCTAGTTGATTTGAAACTTCATGTTTTATATCATGAAAACTAATTACATCATTTAATTTTTTATTAGTTGCATTAAAAGCGATTGTTTCTAATTCTCTCATTAACGCTTCGTTTTCATTAACTAAAACAAATCCTCTTGAAATGATCGTTGGTTTTAGTAATAATTTTTTATTTTTAGCATCAATATTTAAGATAGTTATAACAATTCCATCATTAGCCATCGTTTGACGATCTTTAATAACGCTTGCTCCAACATCACCAATCTTACTTCCATCGACATATATAGCTTGTGCTATAAATCCTGGAACTTGTTTAACTTCGCCTTTGTATACAGAAAGCATGTCACCATTGCTTAGAGCAAAGGTGTTTTCTTTTGGAAGTCCACATTCTTGAGCTAATTTAGCATGTTGTTGTAACATTCTATATGTTCCATGGAAAGGCATAAAGAATTTTGGTTTCATTAATCTTAACATCAATTTTAATTCTTCTTGGCTTGCATGTCCTGAGGTATGAATATCACTTAATAAAGTGTTAGTATATACTTTTACCCCTTTTATGTATAGTTTGTTAATTGTTTTTGAAATGCTTAAAGCGTTTCCTGGAATTGGTGAAGATGAGAATATAACCGTATCATTTTTTTGTAATTTGATTTGACGGTGTACTCCTTCAGCAATTCTTGATAAGGCTGCTAATGGTTCTCCTTGGCTACCAGTACATAGTAAACATACTTCATGATCTGGTAATTTATTAGCTTCTTCAGCAGTTATAATAATGTCTTTATGACTTATATATCCTCCTTGGAAAGATATTTCTAAGTTATTAACCATACTTCTTCCGAATACTGCTATTTTACGATTGTTTTTCTTAGCAGTATCAATAATATGTTTAAGACGATAAATATTAGAAGCGAATGTTGCAATAATAATTCGACCTTTTTCTTTAGCAAATATTTCTTGTAAAGCACTGTCTACTTTTGATTCACTAGTACTCATTCCTTCATTTAAGGCATTAGTTGAGTCACTCATTAATAGGGTAACTCCTCTTTGTCCTAATTCAGCCATTTTATGTAAATTAGCCATTTGTCCAATTGGGGTTAAATCAAATTTGAAGTCTCCAGATGAAACAATAAGTCCATTAGGCGTAGTGATTGCTACACCATGGGCATCAGGAATCGAGTGGGTTGTCATGAAAAATTCAACTTCCATGTTCTTAAATTTAATTTTAGTGTCTTCATTATAGACAATAAAGTTTTTATAAGGGATTTGTCTTTCCGTTATTTTTTTCTTTATTAAACCTAATGCTTGATTTGGAGTATAAATAACAGGGATATTAACCATTTGTAATAAAAATGGTATTCCTCCAATGTGGTCTTCATGACCATGAGTTATAATTAAAGCTTTTATTTTGCTTTCGTGTTTTTTTAAGAATGAAAAATCAGGTAGTACATAGTCTACTCCTAATAAGTCACTCTCTGGAAAGCTGACACCTGCATCTGTAATAATTAATTCTTCCCCGTGCATTACACAATACATGTTCTTGCCAACTTCTCCGAGTCCTCCTAGAGCAAAAACTCTAGTATCTTCGTTTTGTAAAAATTTCATATTTCTCCTTTCTTTTTTTAATATATAAAATCAACTAACTAATTATATACTTTTTTTATGACTTTGTCTAGTAATCAAGGTTCCTTTATTATAAAATAGAAGTATGAAGAAGATAGAATTATATATATATTTAGTATTTAGTTTAACTTTCTTAGAAGTTATTTTTTCTTTATTTACTGTAAAGAGTTTTAACTTTCTTTTTGCTGTCTTTTTTTCATTAGTATATGCTGCATTTTTAATGTTGCTTTATAAAAAGAAACTATTATTTTATGGGTTATCATTATTTACTTTATTACTATATTTAAGTAATTTTATTTATTATAAAGTATATGCTTCATTTTTTAGTTTTAATAATGCTAAAGAAGGTGCTCAAGTCTTAGAATTTTTTGATCAAATAGTATTAGTTATTAAGAATAATTTATTGATAATATTATTAATGATTATTCCTTTTGTTGTATATATTATTTTAAATAAATACAATTATTTTAAGAACAGTTTTAAACTTAAATATTCTTTAATATTTTTAGTTATATTAGTTATTACTTCTTTTATGTCTACTAATTATTTTAAAAATATTTCTTCAATTGAAATGGTTAAAAACTATGGATTATTGCATCACTATATCATTAGCTTTAGAAATCAATTATTTCCTTTGAAAATAGAGTTAGTTATCGATGATAATGAAATAGATTTAGAGAAAGATTATAATGTTTTGGAAATTGATTTTGATAAATTAATCGAAGAAGAAACAGATGCTGATTTAATTATGATGTATAACTACTTTAAAAATAAGACCCCTTCTTTAAAAAATGAATATACTGGTCTTTTTGAAGGTAAAAATTTAATAGTTATTATAGCAGAGTCATTTACGGAATATGCAATTAGCGAAGTAACTCCAAATTTAAAGCATTTTTATGATAATAGTTTAGTTTTTACTAACTTTTATACTCCTTTGTATCCTGTTAGTACTGCGGATGGAGAATATATGTCTAAATTATCATTATATCCAAAAGAAGGAACTTTCAGTATCAAAGATATAAACAAAAATTATTTACCCTTTAGTTATGCAAATATATTTAAAGATAAAGATTATAATACATTTGCTTACCATAATCATTCAGGTAAATATTATGATCGACATCTATTTATTGATGCTTTAGGCTATGATTCTTATAAGGCTTGTCGCTATTATAATTTACTTGATATCAATTGTAATAGATGGCCTGCTTCGGATTTAGAGATGATGCAAGCTTCTGTTGGTGATTATATTAATGATGATAAGTTTATGACTTATTATATAACAGTCTCAGGGCATTTAAATTATACAACTTCAGGTAATTCAATCGTGAGGCAAAACTATCCTTTAGTGAAAGATTTGAGTTTGTCAGAAAGAGCTAAAGGCTATTTAGCGGCAAATATAGAATTAGATAAGGCGATTGGATATTTAATTGATTCTTTAAAAGAAGCTAATAAATTAGATGACACTATTATTATTTTAAGTAGTGATCATTATCCATATGGTCTTACCTTAGATGAGATAAATGAATTATCTAGCTATGAAAAAGATAAATATTTTGAAATGCATAAAAATATTTTTATGATATATAATCCTTATATAAAAGAAGAGAATAAAACCTTAGCTTCTTCAATCGATATTTTACCTACTATGTTAAATTTATTTGGAGTAGAATATGATTCGAGATTGTTAATTGGTACTGATATTTTAAGTGTAGAAGATCCTTTAGTTATATTTGCCAATCGTAGTTATATTACTCCTAATACTAGGTATAATAGTCTTAATAATGATATAATAGATGAAGATATTAAAATTAGAATCGAAAATGATTTTAATATATCTAAATTAATATTAGAAAAAGATTTTTATTCAAAAATAAAAGGAGAATTATAATGTTTGAAGCTTATAAAAAAGGCTTATCTAAAGCTAAAGATTTCTTTAAAGTAAAGTTAGATTCTAGTGAAGATTATTATGAAAATTTAGAAGAGTCTTTAATTAGTTTTGATGTTTCATATGAAGTAACTAATAAAATAATTAGTGTTATGAAAAAAAATAAATTAAATTTAAAAGATTCAATTAAATATTTATATAAAGATTATGATCCTTATCATAATCGATTGAACTTTAGTGAAGGCTTAACGGTATATCTTTTTGTTGGAATAAATGGAGTTGGTAAAACTACAACTATTGCTAAATTGGCTAATCAATATTCCCATAAAAAGACTTTATTAATTGCTGCAGATACATTTAGGGCAGGTGCTAAAGAACAACTTAAAAAATGGGGAGAAGAGCTTAATATAGAAGTTTTTGCTAAAGATGTGTCTGATCCTTCTGCTGTTATATATGAAGGATTAGAATACGCTAAAAGCAATAACTTTGAATTAGTTTTCATCGACACCGCAGGAAGACTTCAAAATAAAGAACCGCTTATGCAAGAAATGGATAAGATGAATCGTACTATTTATAAAGTTTTAAATAAATATCCAGAAGAAACACTATTAGTAATAGATGCTACTCAAGGTCAAAATGCTTTATTTCAAGCAGAATACTTTAATGAAGTAGTTAAATTAACAGGAATAGTGATGACTAAGTTAGATGGTACTGCTAAGGGAGGAATTATTTTTTCTATCAAAGAAAAAGTAAATTTATTCCCTAAGTTGATTGGTCTAGGTGAAGATAAAGAAGATTTAAGGGCATTTGATCTAAACGCTTATGTTGATAATATGATGGAGGAATAATATGAAAAAAACACTTTTATTACAATTGGGATTAACGGTAGTGAGTGCGATTGCACTTATAGTAGCAGCTTTTAATAATGCTTTTTATATGGTGGCAAATTTATTTTTAATTGCGACATTATTAGTGAGTAGTTATAACTATAAGATAGATAATAAAAATACAAAAGCGTATATTTTCTTATCATTTGCAGTAGCGTTAGCTATATTAATTATTTTAGAATTATTTGGAGTTATTTAATGGAAGAAAAATTAAAAATAATAGCGTTATATGATATATATGGAGAAATATTAACTCCTTTAGCTAAAACTTATTTTGAAGAATATTATTTCAACAATTTAACGTTTCAAGAGATTGGAGAAATTTATAGTGTCAGTAGAAATGCTGTTTTTAAATCAATCAAAGATACTACTGATAAATTAGAGGATTTAGAGACTAAGTTAAAAATTAGTTCTAGAAATGATAAATTAAAAAAATTAGCAAAAAAACATAATATTGAAAAAGAAGTGGAGGAAATACTATGAATAATAAAGTAGTTTTAATAGGATGTGGCAATGTAGGCATGAGCTATGCTTATGCTTTGTTAAATCAAAAGACCAAAGTTAATGAAATCGTTTTAATTGATTTAAATAGTGAAAAAACCGTTGGAGAAGCAATGGATTTAAATCATGGTATGCCATTTTCACCATCTAAAATAAAAATAAAAGCAGGTTCTTATGAAGATTGTGCTGATGCTGCTTTAGTAGTTATTTCAGCAGGAGCTAATCAAGCCGTAGGTGAAACAAGGTTAGATTTACTTCAAAAAAATGATCGTATATTTAAAAATATTGTAACTAAAGTAGTGGATTCGGGTTTTGATGGAATATTCTTAATTGCAACTAATCCGGTTGATATTATGACTTATGTAACTTTAAAACATTCTAATTTTCCTAAGCATAAAGTTATAGGAACAGGAACAACTTTAGATACAGCAAGACTTAGATATTTAATTGGTGATAAATTGGGAATCAATTCTAAAAATGTTCATGCTTATGTCATGGGAGAACATGGTGATTCTGAGTTTGTAGCATGGTCTAATGCTTATATGGGCAGTAATAAATTAAATGATCATATAAGTGATAAGGATAAAGAAGAAATAGCTTTAATTGTCAAGAATGCTGCTTATGAAATTATTAAAAGAAAAAGTGCTACTTACTATGCAATTGGAATGGTTATGGTTAGAATTACAAACGCTATTTTAGATGATGAAAATAGTATTTTGACTGTTTCAGCATATGATGAAGTAGAACAACTATATATTGGTATGCCAAGTATAGTTGGTAAAGAAGGAGTTAAAGAAGTATTACAACTTAATTTAACAGAAGAGGAAAAAGAAAAATTTAGAAAGTCTGCACAAGTTATTAGAAATGGAATATCAGGATTAGATGTTGAACAATTTACAAAAAAAGTTTGAAGAAGCAATTCATCATATAAGGGGTTTTGGAGTAATTAATGAAGACAACATTAAAGACATTTTAAAAAAACTAAGAATTATATTATTAGAAGCAGATGTTGAGTTAAGTGTTATTAAAACTTTTTTAGATAATGTAAAAGAAAAAGCACTTAGTGAAGAGGTAAGAAAAAGTTTAAAACCAAGTGAATTATTTATCAAGATTGTTCATGATGAATTAATTAATTTATTTGGAGAATATGAGCCTTTAAATACTAATAAACCTGTTATTATGTTAGTTGGTCTTCAAGGTAGTGGTAAGACTACTACAAGTGCTAAATTAGCTAATTATTTAAGAAAAAAACATTCGAAAAAGCCTTTATTAATCGCTGCAGATACGTTTAGAAAGGCTGCTAAAGATCAATTAATTCAATTAGGTAAAGAATTAAATATTGATGTTTATACTGAAGAAGCAGATGCTTTAGAAATTATTAAAAATGGTGTTAAAAAAGATTATGATGCAATCATAATCGATACTAGAGGAAGGCTTCATGTTGATGTTGAGTTACAAAATGAATTAAAACAAATTCAAAAAGAAGTTAAATTAACGGATACTTTCTTAGTAGTAGATAGTATGATGGGGCAAGACGCTATAAATATCATTAATGGTTTTAATGAAAATATCAACTTAACAGGAATTATATTAACTAAGATGGATTCAGATGCTTCTGGAGGAGTTGCCTTAACTGCAAGAAGTTTAACTAATTTGCCCATTAAATTTTTAGGTACTTCTGAAAAAATGGATGGTTTAGAATATTTTGATTCTAAAAGAATGGCAGATAGATTACTAGGAAAAGGCGATTTATTAGGGATTGTCGAAAAGGTCAATCTAGAAGATATTGAGCCAGTTAATTTAGATAATTTTTCGTTAGATGACTTTTTAAAGCAATTAAAACAAATTAAAAAGATGGGTTCTTTAGAAAGTATTATTAAAATGATTCCAGGTGCTTCTAAATTAGGACCAATTACAGTTAATGAAAAGGATTTATTACATATGGAAGCTATTTTATCTTCAATGACTAAAGAAGAGCGAAAAAATCCTGATATTATAAAAGCAAGTCGTAAGATAAGAATTGCAAAAGGATCAGGCACAGAAGTAAGTGATGTTAATCGTTTGTTAAAACAATATGATCAAATGAAGATAATGACTAAACAATTGAAACAAGGGAAATTACCTTTTAAGATATAAAAAAATACCATAGGTATTTTTTTATTGTTTAAAATAATAAGTAGGATAGTAAGAATCTATCTCATCATAAGCATTCTTATAAAATATATTATATAACCAAAAATATAGAGAAATAATTATTAATGAAATAATTGCTATTACTACTACAATAGTTATTTTTTTCTTTTTACTCATATTATCACCATCTTTAGTATACACCTTTAATCATTGAAAAAAAAGTCATAATAATATATAATTAGTTTAATAATAGGTGATTTATGAAATTAAATAACAAAGGATTTGCTATATCTGGGATACTATATCCAATTTTCATCTTATTCTTAGTATTAATACTAGGAATATTAGGTGTTTTAGGAGCAACAAAAGTAAATCTAGATAGAATAAATAAAGAAATAGAACTTGAATTAAATGGAACGACAATTCTTCCTAATTTTGTTGTTACTGGCAGAAATATAAAATGGTCTAGAGGAGTAGAAATAGATTTGCTAGATGGCGTATTAGCTTATGATAATTTGGGAAATAAATTAGCGCCAGAGAGAATAAGTTATATATCTTCTCCTTCTTTTGATTATAATGTTAATGGTTCATATACTATTTTATATGAAGTTTTGGATTCTAAAGGTAGATTAGGTTTTTTTGTAAGAACGATCGAAATAATAGATCCGATTGAATTTCAAATGGAAGTTTTAGTTATTGCTGGCGGTGGTGGCGGCCAAGGAACTGCTTATGGCGGTGGTGGCGGAGGAGCCGGAGGTGTAATTCATGGTTTTGTCGTTGCAAGTGCTGGTCAGGAGTATTTTGCCAACATAGGTTCTGGAGGCCCTGGTTCAACTTCGGGTGTAGGGGGTAAAGGTGGAGATTCTACCTTTGGTTTATTTAATAGTATTTCAGGACAAACAACGATTTTCACAGCGTTTGGCGGTGGACCATCCAATGCAAGCCAAGATGCTTCTTTAAGGTCTGGAGGTTCTGGTGGAGGAGCAAGTCATATGAACCCTGCTGGTTTAGTAAGTCCCTCTACCCAAACTAATAATGGTGGAGGAACAGGTTATGGTAATCAGGGAGGAGCATCAAACTATTCTTCACCATATAATCATGGTTCTGGTGGAGGAGCATCTGCCCCTGGAACAACAGGGGGTCCTGGAGGAGCGGGCATAACTTTAACTATTTTTAATCCAACAAGATATTCTCCCGGAACAACTAGTGTTACATATGCTGGTGGAGGTGGTCAGACTAATAATAGTGGAGCAACAACCTTGGGCGGAATTGGTGGAGGTGGATCTGGAGCTAATAATGCTAATGGTGGTAATGGTCAACCTGCTACAGGTAGTGGTGGCGGTGGTGCAAGATTGGGAACTGGTGGCTCTGGTGGTTCAGGTATTGCCATAGTAAAATATTTAGCGGTAAATTCACCTTTTTATGAACCTTGTTATGGCAAAGGTGGAAGTTTATCAGGTATGCAAGTTGATGCAGTTAATGGTAACTATTGTTATCACGACTTCAACTTAGAAACTGGTTTATCCAATATGAAAATAGCTGCAGGTATAAATGATGATGATGGGACATATTTGTTTTTAGGTGAGTGGAATTGATAGAAATACAGGCGTTTAAAGAATTTTTAAAAGATTATGATTATACCCAAAAGGGTATTGGTCTAAAAGAAGCACATACATATAGAGTTGTGAATTTTTCAATTGAAATAGCTAAATCGATAAACTTAAATGAAAAAGATGTTCGTTTAGCAGGTTTAATTGGTCTTTTGCATGACATTGGAAGGTTTGAGCAGTTGAGGTTATATAATACCTTTGATGATTCAATATCTACTGATCATGCACAGTTAGGAATCGAAATGATTGAAAAAGTACCAATCTTTAATAGTGAAGAAGAGATAGATTTGATTAAAAAAGCTATTTTTTATCATAATAAATTTGAGGTGGGTAAAGAACTTACTGATAGAGAAGTTTTATTTACAAACATAATAAGAGATGCTGACAAGTTAGACATAATTAACTTGTATTTATCAGAAGAATTAAGAATAGTTACTATTGATGAGTGTATTAATGATGAAGTTTATAATACTTTTTTAAGTAAAAAATCTATAAATCATTCTCAGGTGAAGAGCAAGATAGATCATTATATTTTAATTTTAGCTTTGATGTTTGATTATAATTTTGATTATAGTTTAGAGTATTCAAAAGAAAATAAAACTTATATTAAATTGATAGATAAAATTATTAGTTTTAATCCTCATGATAGTAGATTATTAGATTTGAAGAACTTTCTTTTAAATATGTAAAAATATGTAAATAGTAAACAAAAAATAAAAGAATGATGTTATACTTATAATAGGGAAACAAAAAAAGACGACATCGTTCTTTTTTGTGGTTAAAAAGGGGGTTTTCATGTTTAAAAAGAGAAAAAAAGGGTTTACTTTAATAGAATTATTAGTAGTTATGGTAGTACTTGCTATATTAGCAATTATTACTGTTCCTAATGCTTTAAGGATGATTGAAACAGCAGAAGTTAGAGCAAATACTCAGAGTTTATCAGGTTTAGTTAAAGCGGCAGAGGAGTATTATGTTAAACAAATAACAGGTATGGAAGAAATAGCGTATGGTGAAAACATATATGGTAATTTAAGTTTAAATAATAATAGATTATCTAACGCTAGAGTTTCATTAAGAGAAGATGGTAGAGTATCTATTTCAGTAGTATTAGGTAATAAGTGTTATATCAAAGAGTATAATACTGAAATCAATGTTCATGACGACATTGATTTATGTGGTTCTTTTAGTCTAGAACCAGTTATTAATCCAATTGTTGCTCATGTTAATTTTGATGGTCCTTCATCATATGATGATAATGATAAAATAACTTTTAATCATCAAACAAGACCTTTTACTTTGGTTGGTAATTGGTCGACTGCAACTATGTCGACTCCTTGGACAACTTCATTAAATGCATATGCAACATTTACATTCATAGGTACTGGTTTTGATATTGAGTTTAGAGTAGGTAGTTCTAATAATAATACGACAGTTGAAATATGGATTGATGATGAGGTACATAGTGTTCATAATTTAAGAGCATCTCATTCAAATACTTATATAAATCATAAAATAGCTAGAAATTTAGAAAATAAAGAGCATACTGTTAGAATTGTTAGAAAAAATACGGATACTTCTAATACCGTTCAATTTAGGAATGTGACGGTGTATCAGAGTACTACATCGGTAAATGATATTGATTCGATTCCTGAATATTCGAATGCTCTTGTTGCCATGAGTACCGATATTTTTTACAAAGAATATTACATATACAGAAGTTTAACGCCAAATATAGATCCAAGATATGCTGAACCACATATGGTTTTTAATTCTTCAGAGTTAACTTCTTCATTGAATCAACATATGTTCAATATTCCTTTTGAAGAGCCCTTAGATTATTATTATCGTATTATGGCTGTTGATAATAATGGATATGCATATCTTAATGATGAAGAACAAATAGTTTTATCAGAGGGAATCGAGTTTAATAACTTAACTTTAAATCCTTTTTATAAATATTCTTTTGAAGGTTCTAATTCAAATGCATGGATATCGTCTAGTATTAACACTATTAATCCTATTTCAGGGGCAACGACTTTGAAAGCTACTATGAAATTTTATGGAACTGGTGCTGATTTAGCGTTTAGAACAGGGCCGGTTAATAACTCAAATTCTAGAGGAGTAGCAGTTGTTATGGTCGATGGTGAAGTAGTATTTGTTTTTGATCAACAAGATCCATCTTTATCGACTATAACTTATCAAAACATAAACATTGCGAGAAATTTGCCTTATGGTGAACATACTATTCAAGTTTATGTTTTAGATGGTACTGTTAGATTAGAAGGTATTAGAACATACAACGAAACGACTAGTGATACTATTGCGTTAAGTGGATATTATGAAAACGGTTCAAACATATTAAACTTTGATCGTTTAGGATATAAACATTATGAGATATATAGAAGTGAAACTCCTAATATAAACGTAAATACAGCAACACCAATTG
The DNA here is from genome assembly GCA_030602345.1 of Bacilli bacterium. Taxonomy (GTDB): domain Bacteria; phylum Bacillota_I; class Bacilli_A; order RF39; family UBA660; genus JAUVZX01. The sequence continues at coordinate 162,159 of JAUVZX010000001.1, read as the reverse complement.
ATATAATTGGTTATGGTAATTCGTTAACTCCTATTCCTTCGCATTTTTCTGGTCAAACTGGATGGACGTTCCAAAGACCGATATTTGCTAATTATACTGGTTGGAAGTATTTAGATTATATTCCGGAGTTCAAAAATTATTATTATAAAGTAGTAGCAGTTGACTATTCGGGTAATAAAGTAGTTTCTAATGAATATCAATTGGTTATACCGTCTACTTATTCTTATAACTGGCAAAGAAAAAATCCTAATCTTATTAATTCTTTTAATCAATCTGCTTGGGGTTCGATTACAACAGATGGATATAGAACGGGTAATAGAGTAAGGCATCAGCCTATTTATCCTGAAGTAGAATTTCTTTTCACGGGTACTAGAATTGAACTAGAAATCTTTAGGATGACAAATGGTATTCAAGCGGCAGAAGTATATTTAAATGATGTTTTAATTGATACCATTAGCACTAGAAATACTACAACTGGTTGGGTGAATTATGTTTTAGCAGATAATCTTCCTAATCAAACACATCGATTAAGACTTAGAGGTTTAGATACTGATGATGCTTCGTATCTTAGAATAAGAAATGTCTATATAACAAAATAGCACCTTTTGGTGTTTTTTTGTTGACAATATGTAAATAAAACTATATAATTAGGATGTAAAATTAAAAAAAGGAAAGAAGAAGATCCACTTCTCACCCGATTGCCATAGCAATGGGTAGTTAGCCTGCGTATTATACTCAGTTTTTAACAGTGGATGCTTTGCGTCCATTTTTTTGTGGAGGATGTGAATATATTTGAGTAAAGAGAAAGACATGTATATTAATGAGCAAATAAGAGTTGCTGAAATGATGGTTATTGGTCCTAATGGTGAAAAGTTAGGTATCAAGAAAAAACAAGATGCCCTTACGTTAGCTAATTATGCTGGTTTTGATTTAGTTTTAATTAGTCCAACTAGTGTTCCGGCAGTTGCCAAGATCATGGATTATAATAAATATAAGTATGAGATGCAAAAGAAGAACAAGGAAAATATTAAAAAGCAAAAAGAAGCTAATTTAGAGATGAAAGAATATCGTTTGTCAGTAGCAATCGATGTTCATGATTTTAACACGCGTGTTAAGAATGCTAAAGATTATTTAGTTAAAGGACACCGTATTAAGGGTTCAATTCGTTTTAGAGGAAGAGAAATGGCTCATACATACTTAGGAAAAGAAGTTTTACTTCGTTTTGCTGAAGCTCTTTCAGATTGTTCAGATATAGAAAAAGCACCTGTATTGGATGGTAAGAATATGGCTATATTCTTAAGTCCACAAAAAGACAAATAGGAGGAAAGAATGAAACAAAAAACACATAAAGGTTTAGCTAAAGTATTAACTAAACGTGCTGGTGATTCAATTAAAATTGGAAAACCTGGTAGTAGACATAATACTGGTAAGAAAAATGCTGCTTCAAACCGTGCTGATCGTAAAGGTTCAGAGTTAAGTAAAGCAGATAGAAATAGATTTAAGAAAATAATATAAGGAGGAAAATATGCCAAGAGTTAAAGGGGGCCCTAAAGCCCGTGCAAAACACAAAAAAGTTTTAAAAATGGCCAGAGGTTACTTTGGAAGTAAACATAGATTATATAGAACGGCTCATGAGCAAGTGATGCACTCACTAAAATATGCTTATAGAGATCGTAGACAAACTAAACGTAACATGAGAAAATTATGGATCGTTAGAATTAATGCAGCTTGTAGAGAAAACAATATTAGTTATTCTAAATTCATTAATGGTCTTTCAAAAGCAGGAATCGTAGTAAACAGAAAGATGTTATCAGAAATTGCTATCGATAGTCCAAAAAGCTTTACTGAATTAGTTAATTTAGCTAATCAAGCGTTAGAAAATACAAAATAACAATATTATTGTTATTTTTTTTATGGTAAAATAAAAATAATGAGAGGTATATATGAAAAAGGGGTTTACAGTATTTGAATTATTATTTTTATTAGTAGTAGTTATATTAATTGCAGTTATAACTATTCCTTTAGCATTAGAACTAATTGATATGAGAACAGCAAGTGCTTTAAAAAATCTTAAAGAAGATTATGAGCATGCTGCTATAAAATATATGACTATAAATAAAGAATTTCTTCCTAAAGAAGTTGGAGATACTCATGAAGTTAGATATGCAGATTTAAAAGCAGCAGATATGCTTCCTAAAGAAGATAAGTGCATTGGTTATGTCTTAGTTACTAAAGTAGACGATACTAACTATGATTATGATGCTAATTTAAGCTGTTATAAAGAGATAAATGACATATATACAGATAAACTAATTGCCCACTATAAATTAGATGCTACAAGCTATGATTATAGTCCGAATAACAATCATGGACTTAACCAAGGAGCTATCCCTGCTAGAAATAGATTTAATGAAGACAATAAAGCAATGTTCTTTACTAAAGAAGCACATATTAACTTGGGGAAAAGAGATTTTGTTAATAAAGAGTTTACTATATCTTTATGGTTTAAAATATTAGAACATCCTAATGAAGAATCTATATTAATAAAAGATGGTACTTTAAGTAGTATAGATAGTTGGATACTAGGATTTAAAGATGAAGATACAATCATATTTGGATATGGAATACCAAACGTACTAGGACCTAAATATACTTTAAAAGAAGAACTAAATAGATGGGTTCATGTAGTAGCAACTGTTACAGAAGATACCCAAACTATTTATATCGATGGTATTATAGCTAATCAAACTAAAATAACTAATAATAAAACAAAAAACAATAATTCTAATATTGAAATAGGTTCTAATTTCAGTGGTTATATAGATGATATATTAATCTATGAAAGAACTCTATCAGATAGAGAAATATATGCTTTATATACTCTACAAAAATAACAAAAGTGTAAACCAAAATAAGAAAAACCATGTTTTTCTTATTTTTTTATAAAAAACGTAGTAATATAAAAATATAATAGGAAAGGAGTAGCCATGAAAAACAAAGGATTTACGCTAATAGAATTACTAGTAGTTATCGTTATATTGGCAATCATAGCTCTTATCACAGTACCAAATGCATTAGCAATGATTGCAACAGCTCAAGAAAGAGCAAATGCAAGATCTGAAGACGGAATCTTAAGAGCCGCGGAATTATATTGCATGACTGAAAAACTAAAAGGTACCGCACCGATTATCGCAGTAAGCATGAACAATTTAGTTCCTAATTTTATAAAAGCAGTACCAGATCATCTTGATGGACAAGACCATATAGAATTCAATCAAGATACATGTGCACCTAATTTCGTAATACCAGAATAAAACAAAAAAAGTTTACATAAATATAAACCTTATATTATAATGCCTATCCGTTTTTTGCCCATACTTTTACAAAATTACTCTTGACTAGCACCCCCTAAAATGATATATTTAAAACATAGAAAGGATAGGGAAAAAAATGAACAAAAAAGGTTTCACATTAATCGAATTATTGGTTGTTATCGTTATTTTAGCAATCATCGCATTAATCACAGTGCCTAATGCATTAGCAATGATTGCAACTTCTCAAGAAAGAGCAGATGCTAGATCATTAGAAGGTGCATTAAGAGCTGCAGAAGTTTATTGTATGAGAGAAAAAACAGGATCAGCAACCTTCGCTACTCCAGGGCCAGTTACTGTTGCAGGATTAGGGACTCTAATTAAAACCGGTACAACATTGAAAACTGCTGATGGTTTTCCTGTAGTTGGTTTTTCGTTTAATGCTTCATGTACAGCGACAGCATTAACAACAATGCCATAAACTCAAAAAAATAAAGGAGAAAATATAATATGAATAAAAAAGGATTTACACTAATAGAATTATTAGTAGTTATCGTTATATTAGCAATCATTGCGTTAATTACAGTACCAAATGCACTTGCGATGATTACAACTGCACAAGAAAGAGCAGATGCTAGATCAGAAGATGGAATTAGAAGAGCTGCAGAAGTTTATTGTTTAGAACAAAAAACTTTAAGTCCAGGCGCAACAGTTACTAGTCCAGTAGTTGCTGCAGATTTAGATTACAAAGGAAATTATTCTTTTGTTTCAGTAGTTTTTGATACTGATACATGTGTAGCTTCAACCATCAATAGATAGTAAATTAACTCAAAATTTAAGACAACATTAGTTGTCTTTTTTTTTTGAGTTAAATGGAGTATAATTGTAGTAGGAGGTAGATATGAGTTTGATTATTGGTTCTCATGTTGGATATGGGAAAGATAAGCAGTTGGTTGGTAGTATTGAAGAGGCTATTAGTTATGGGGCGAATACTTTTATGTTTTATACTGGTGCTCCTCAGAATACTATGAGGTCTAGTATTTCTACTTCTTTAGTGGAATCTGCTTTTTCTTTGATGGATAGAGTGGGGATAGATCGTGGTAATGTTATTGTTCATGCTCCTTATATTGTTAATTTAGCTAATAATGAGAGGGAGGAGAGTTATCGTTTTGCGATTGATTTTCTTAAGTCTGAGTTAGATAGGTGTTCTTTATTGGGGATGAAGTATTTAGTTTTGCATCCTGGTAGTTTTGTTAATTTGGATGTAGATACTGGTATTTCTAATATTGCTAATGCTTTGAATTTGGTGTTGGGTTCAACTTCTGTTGTTGTTCTTTTGGAGACAATGGCAGGTAAGGGTACGGAGATTGGTCGTAGTTTTGAGGAGATTGCTAAGATTATTTCTTTGGTTAAATATCCTAATATTGGGGTTTGTATGGATACTTGTCATATGCATGATGCAGGTTATGATGTTAGTGATTTTGATGGTTTATTGGCTTTGTTTGATAGGGTAGTAGGTCTTTCTTATTTGAAGTGTATTCATATTAATGATAGTAAGAATATTAGGGGTGCTTCTAAGGATCGTCATGAGAATTTTGGGTTTGGTTATATTGGTTTTGATAGTTTGATTAAGATTGTATATCATCCTTTGTTGGTTGATGTTCCTAAGATTTTGGAGAGTCCTTATGTTGATAAGGAGTTTGCTCCATATAAGCATGAGATAGATATGATTAAGAGTAGGGTTTTTAATCCTAATTTACTTGAGGAGGTAAAGAATGTATAAAATAGATGATTTAAGGTATGATTATGGTGCTTTGGAGCCTGTAATTGATAGAGATACGATGGTTCTTCATCATGATAAGCATCATATGGCTTATTTGAATAAGATGAATGCTTTGTTAGAAAAGTATAATTATTCAAAGGATTATGATTTGATTGAGTTAGTGAATCATATTGATTTTATTGATGTAGTGGATCGTGAGGCATTTTTGTTTAATTATGGAGGAGTAGTTAATCATAATTTATTTTTTAAGATTATGGGTCCTTCTAATCATGAGCCTTTTGGGTTAGTTTTAGATGCTATAAATGCTAAGTATGGTAGTTTTACTGCTTTTAAGGAGGCTTTTATTGGTTTGGCTAATACAATGATGGGTTCTGGTTGGGTTATGTTAGTTATGAAGAATAATGAATTAGATTTGATTAAGTTGAAGAATCAAGATAATCCATATATTTTGGGTTATAAGCCTTTGATTGCGATTGATTTGTGGGAGCATGCTTATTATCTTAAGTATCGTAATGTAAGGCCTGATTATATTAATGCTTTCTTTGATGTAGTGGATTTTGCAATGGTTAATGCTTTGTATGAAGAGGAAAGATAATTTTAATCATAGACATATTAATAAGTTTATAAATATTAAGGATGTAATAGATAAGAGGTATAATATATTAAGTATAATTATTATTGCTTTGATTGCTGTTGTCTTTCTTAATCTTTTTTACTTGCAAGTTATTAAGAAGGATCATTATGATGATCGTCTTAATTTTTTGACGGGTAATATTGTTTCTTTATCGACTGCTCCTAGGGGTCTTATTTATGATCGAAATGGAGTGTTAATTGTTGGTAATGAGGCAGATAAGGTAATTTCTTATAGTAAGAGTGGTTTATCTGCTTTAGAGGAGATTAGATTAGCTTATTTACTGGGGTCTTATATTGATGTTGATTTTAGTAAATTAAATGATTATAGTATTCGTGATTTTTGGTTAAAGCAAAATTTAAGTGAGGCTAATTCTAGGATTACTGCTTCAGAATGGGAGGCTTTGTCTCATCGTAAGTTAACGATGACTGATATTGATCGTTTAAGGAGAAGTAGAATTACTGATTTGGATTTGGCTGAGTATACTTTAGTTGATAAAGAGGCTGCTTATATTTATTATTTGATGAATGTTGGTTATAGTTATTCTGATAAGGTAATTAAAAGGGGTAATGTTAGTGATTATGAGTATGCTTTAGTAGCAGAGAATCTTCATTTATTAACGGGGTTTAATGTATCAGTTGATTGGAATCGTTTTTATCCTTATGGTAGTGTTGGAAGAAGTATTTTAGGCAGTGTTTCAACTAGTACTCAGGGTATTCCTCTTGAGCATAAAGATTATTTTTTGTCTTTGGGTTATCGTCTTAATGATAGAGTTGGGTTATCAGGGATAGAGTTTCAGTATGAAAGTTTATTGATGGGTAAGAAGAATGAATATTTAAGAAGAGGTAGTAATATTTCTTTATATAGTTCTGGTTCGCGTGGAACGGATTTATATTTAACGATTGATATAGAGCTTCAAGCTTATGTAGAGTCAGTTTTAGAAAAAGATTTATTGGCTGCTAAGGGTGAAAGAAATACTAAGGAACTAGAAAGGGCTTATGCAATTGTATCTGATCCTATGACAGGAGAGATACTTGCTATGGCTGGTAAAGAAGTTCGTTTAGTAGATGGTAAATATGTTGTTTTCGATGCTACTCCTGGAGTTTATAGTAATTCAGTAGTACCTGGTTCAATTGTAAAGGGTGCTAGTCAAATAGTGGGTTATAATACTGGCGTTTTAAAAATAGGAGATGTTAGAAATGATGCTTGTATTAAGATAGCTGCTACTCCTTTAAAGTGTTCTTTTAGATATTATGGTGATGTCGATGATAAAAAAGCAATGGCCGTTTCTTCTAATACATATCAGTTTCATACTGCTATGTTAGTGGGAGGTGCTAAATACGTCTATAATGGACCTTTAAAGGTCGATACAAAGGCGTTTGACATATATAGAGATACTTTTAAGGAATTTGGTTTAGGTGTCCATACGGGGATAGATTTACCAAATGAGAGGTTAGGTTATTTTGGTACTAGTAGAGTTGCTGGGTTATTATTAGATTTTTCAATTGGTCAGTATGACACATATACACCAATTCAATTATCGCAATATATAAATACTATTGCAGCTTCTGGAAACAGGTATGCTCCTTATTTAGTTATGAGTGGTTTTAAAGATGGTAATTTAGTTTATAGTAAAGAACCTAGTATACTTAATAAGGTTAATACTGAAGAACAATATATGGATCGTTTAAGAGATAGTTTTAGAGCTGTCTTTGAAGTTGGGGGAACTGGTTATAATGCAGTTTATCCAATTTATGAACCCGCGGGTAAAACAGGAACTAGTCAATCGTTTAAAGATACAAATGGTGATGGTAAGATAGATACTGAGACTATTTCTCGTACTTTAGGAGCATATGCCCCTTTTGATAATCCAAGAATGTCTTTAGTAGTTGTCGTTCCTGATGTGTCTATCCCAGGAGGAAATTATATTTCAAATGTAGATCGAAGAATTGCTAGACAAATTTCTGAAAAATTCTTTGCTATTTACCCATAATTTGATATAATGTTAAGTGTCTTAAAGAAACGGAGGATATTATGGCTAAAAAAGGTGAAAACAGAGAAAGAATAACTCTTGCTTGTGTAGAATGCAAAAGTGAAAACTATCGTACTGAAAAAAATAAAAAAAATACTACAGATCGTTTAGAATTAAACAAGTTTTGTTCGACATGTAGAAAAACAACTGCTCATAAAGAGAAAAAATAATAAAGAGAGAGTGACTTATGGTTAATATAAACGATATTAAAAATGGAATGACTATTAAAATAGATAATAATATTTTCTTAATAGTAGAGTTCCAACACGTTAAACCGGGAAAAGGTCCTGCTTTTGTTAGAATTAAATTAAAAAACTTAAGAACTAAATCAACTATTGAAGAAACATTCAATACTAATATTAAATTTGAAAAAGCTAATATAGAAAAAGATGCTATGCAATTTTTATATAAAACTGGAGAATCTTATAATTTTATGAATATGGAAACATATGAACAAATAGAAGTTTCAGAAAAAGATTTAAAAGACAGTGCTGAATTTTTAAAAGAAGGTTTAGATGTAGAACTTGCTTTTTATGAAGGGGAATTACTAGATGTAATATTACCTGATAAAATAGCGTATAAAGTAATCGTAAGTGAACCTGCCGTTAAAGGTAATACAACAAGTAATGTTACTAAAGAAGTTACTTTAGAAACGGGAATGGTTGTAAAAGTACCAATGTTTATCGATGAAGGTGAAATGATTTTAGTCTCAACAAAAGACGGAAAATATGATTCTAGAGCATAAAATAACAAGAAATTGTTATTTTTTTGTTTTGATGCTATAATATTTCTCACAGAAAAATATAGGTGAAATATGATTGATTTATATATAGATTTTGACGGTGTCATCCTAGACACAATCACTACCACATATGATATAATGAAACAGGCTAATATTGATACTACTGATGACAATAATACTAAGCTCTTTTATAAGAACTTAGATTGGAAACATATTATTGAAGTAACTAAAGAAATTAATGAATCATATAGTTGTATTAGAAAAATCATTCGCAGTAAAAGATTTAATGTTCATATCTTAACTCACGTCCATTCATTACATGAAATAGAACACAAAGTATATGCAATTAGAAAAAACTTAGGACATGATATTAAAATAATAGCAGTACCTAAAGGCATTTCTAAAGCCGAAATGGTTAATCCTAAAGATGCTATTTTAATCGATGATTTTTCTCAAAACACTGAACAGTGGGAAGAAAAAGGTGGATTAGGCATAAGATTTAATACTGAATTAGAAGACAAAGGCTTCTTAGTTATTGATAGACTAGATCAAATATTAGAATATACATTCGAGGTAGAAAATGGAATTAATAAAAAACTTTCAAGAAACAGTTAATTATGAGAGCTATAAAGAAGATTATTTATTATCTTTAAATGATTTAACATATGCAAATCATGAAGAATATCAAGGCCAACTAAATATGTATGATTTTGTTTTACAAAAACATAATTATAATAATTTAAGTATTTTTACTTTAGGACTATTACATAAAAGATTATATAAATTCTATAATAGTAATGTGGACTATAGCTATCGAACAGCACCATCATACTTACAAGACTTAGATATTGATTTATTAGATTATAGAGAAATAACTTCTTATTTAAACAATGATTTAAATAAAAGAGCAATGGAACTATTTAAAAAAGAAATAAATGATATAGAACTTTATATTGAAGAAGTAATCAAATTATCAGTCGATATATTTAGATGCCACCCTTTCATGGATGGTAATAAAAGAATTACCCAAGCTTTTATGAATATATATTTTAGTAAAGCTAAATTACCTATGTTAAATATTAATCTAAATGAAAAAAGAGAAGAATATATAGAAGCTTTGAGAAGTGCTATTAATTTTAAAGATTATTCTTCAATAAATGAATTTTATATCAAAGAATTAGAAAATAGTACTAATTTAAACAAAAACAAGGTTAAATAAGAACTTCGGTTCTTTTTTATTTTAGTTAAATATGCTAAAATATTAAAGAGGAGAAATTATGGAAAAATTTATACCTGATATGTATCAAAAAAGTATATATACAATTGATTATTCTAATCTTTGGTTAAGAGGAATTAAATGTTTATTATTTGATTTAGACAATACTTTAGTACCTCATTCTATTAAAGAACCAACTATTAAAAATAAAGAATTATTTCAAGAATTACAAGAAATGGGTTTTAAAGTAATTATCTTTTCTAATGCTCGAAAAGAAAGAATTAAACCATTTAAAGAAATACTAAATGTAGATAGTTCTTATTTATCGATGAAACCATTTAAAAAGAAATTTTTAAAAGTAATCGATATGTTTGAATATGAATTATCCGAAGTAGCAATAATTGGAGATCAATTAATGACTGACATTCTTGGAGGAAACAAAGTAGGAATAACCACTATTTTAGTTAATCCTGTCAGTGTTACAGACGGAGTTTATACTAGATTTTATCGATTCTTAGAAAGAAGAATTATTAATAAACTATCTAAAAAAGATCTATTCAAAAAAGGTAGATACTATGAATAATAAATGTCCAGGATGTGGAGCATTGTTACAACAAGAATCAAAAGAAAACTTTGGTTTTTTCAAAGAAAACAGTAACCTTTGTGAAAGATGCTTTAGAATAAAACATTATAGTGAATATACACCAGGAATAAAAAGTGATGAAGAATTATTATCGATTCTAAAAAAAATAGATATTAGTAATGACTTAGTCTTAATAGTAGTTGACTTATTTAATATTCCAAGAGACTTAGAAAAATTAGTATCATCAATTAAAAATGATAAAATATTAGTTTTAAACAAAAGAGATTTATTTGCTAAAGATATATATGATCAAAAATTTATTGAATACTTTGATAATTATTTTAAAGAAATAGTATTAGTAAGTAGTAAAAAAAATACTAACTTTGATCAACTATATGAAGCAATCAACAATCATAAAAAGAGTAAAAATGTTTATATAGTTGGATATACAAATGCTGGTAAAAGTACTCTAATAAATAAACTAGTTTATAATTATAGTGATGAAAATTATGAAGTAACTACTAGCATGATTGCAGCAACTACTCTAGATTTAATTCAAGTAAAATTAAATGAAGAATTAATTTTAAATGATACTCCAGGATTACTAGACTATGATGATATAGAAAACTATATCGACATTAAAACATTAAAAAAAATAATACCTAGTAATACAGTAAGACCAATTACATATCAGGTAAAAGAAAAACAATATTTTGTAATTGAAAACTTAGTAATGATTGAGTGTGAAAAAGTAGATATTAATTTATTTATAAGTAATAACTTAAAAATAAAAAGATTATACAAAAAACCAGATACTTATCACATGAAAGAACTATGCTTAGAAGTAAATAATGAAGACATAGTCATATCAGGCTTAGGATTTATTAAAGTAACAGGAATAGCTAAAATATGTGTTTATACTATAGATCATGTTGGAGTCTTTACTAGAAAACACCTAATTTAAAAGAATTGAATAACAATTCTTTTTTTGTTATACTTTTAATAAGGTAGGGGTATATGAAAAAGGGATTTACATTAATAGAGTTATTAGTAGTAATGGTAGTGCTAGCGATAATAGCATTAATTACAGTGCCAAATGCACTTAATATGATAGAAACAGCTCAAGAAAGAAGTTTTAGATCATCAACACAAGGATTAATTAAGGCTAGTGAAAACCTATATGTATTAGATAAGACAGGAAATGGAAATGTACCAGTCTTTATCTTGTTTGAAAATGGAATAAAAACAGTATATCCAAATACTAAAGACATCATGTTTAATGGAAGTAATCCTGAATCAGGAGGAATCCATATATTTGAAGACGGAAGTATAAAACTAGCTTTATATGATGGAACATATTGTTCAATAAAGAATAGAACAAGCGAAGAAATAACAATAAGTAAGATAAGTGAGAATATTTGTTTATCAAATATATATTATGAACAAACAAGTGCACCATTTAATAATTTGATAACCAATGGAGACTTTAGTAATGGAACATCTGGGTGGATTGCAAGTAACTCTACTCAAGAAGTAGTTGGGAGAGTCTTAAGACTTACTGGTAATGGAGTTGGGAATCAATCATACGTTGGAAGATCTATAAATATCGTATTAAATAATGTATATTATTATAATTGGGAAGCAAGAATAATTAATGGAAACCCGGATTTTTTAAGACAAAGATCATTTAATGTTACAAATAGTGATGTAAACGTATATAATTCTATAATTGGCAAATGGTATGTATTTTCTACCAATAGAACGGCGACTGCAACTGTATCATCTTATAATATAATTGTTCAATCTTATTCAAGTGCATCTGAAGCGAACGGGAAAATAATGGAAATAAAAAAAGCTATAACGCTTGATTTAACATCTTTATATGGAGCAGGTAATGAACCAACAAAAGAAGAGATGGATGAAATCATAAATAGAGTATGGATCAATGGTTCTGGAGTAGTACATTACTTTACTGCAGGAGGTTGGAAAACATTCTAAGGATTGAATAGCAATCCTTTTTTTGTTATACTTTTAATAAGGTAGGGGTATATGAAAAAGAAGAAAAAAGGATTTACATTAATAGAGTTATTAGTAGTAATGGTAGTACTAGCAATAATAGCATTAATCACAGTGCCCAATGCACTTAATATGATAGAAACAGCTCAAGAAAGAAGTTTTAGATCATCAACAAAGGGATTGATTAAAGCTAGTGAAAACTTATATGTATTAGATAAGACAGGAAATGGAAACGTACCAGTATTTGTATTATTTAATGAAGGAGAAAAAACAGTATATCCAAATGATAGAGATATCATATTTAGTGGAAGTAATCCCAAATCAGGAGGAATCCACATATTTGAAGATGGAAGTATAAAGTTGGCATTATATGATGGAGTATATTGTTCAGTTAAAAATAGAAGTAGTGAAGATATAATACTAAGTAAGATGAGTGATAGTGAATGTATAAGTAATATATACTATTCACAAGTAAGTGCACCTTTTAATAATTTATATAATCATAGTACAATGGTTTTTTCTAATTCTTCAAAAGTTGGTGAAAACATTCGCTTTAATGGTGGAGTTTGGGATAGGATATTAAATAGATTTCAGTGGAGACCAATTGCAGGAGGGGAGTACACAGTTATTTTAGATATTCTAGAAAACAATTTTAATATGCCGGCGATATTAAGAACTGATTCTAGGTTTGATTTATTAATACCTCAAGTTACAATAAATACGGGGGCAACAGGACTATATTATGCACAAGCGGTAGCTCAAAATCCATTACCTTCGGATTCTTTAGGTAGTATATGGTTGCAAACAAACATTTCGGTTCAGGGTAATATGTTAGCAAATGTAATCATTTTAGAGGGGTGGATCAATCCTAGTGAAGGGCAATTAGACAGAGTGTGGATAAATAATTTAGGTATACCAAATTACTTTACCGCAGGAGGATGGAAAACATTTTAAGAATTGAATAACAATTCTTTTTTTGTTATACTTTTAATAAGGTAGGGGTATATGAAAAAGAAGAAAAAAGGATTTACATTAATAGAATTATTAGTAGTAATGGTAGTACTAGCAATCATTGCATTAATTACAGTGCCAAATGCACTTAATATGATAGAAACAGCACAAGAAAGAAGTTTTAGATCATCAACACAAGGATTAATTAAGGCTAGTGAAAACTTATATGTATTAGATAAGACAGGAAATGGAAATGTACCAATATTTGTATTATTTAATGAAGGTGATAAAACAGTATATCCTAATGATAAAGACATAGTCTTTAATGGAAATAATCCTAAATCAGGAGGAATTCATATATTTGAAGACGGAAGTATAAAGTTAGCTTTATATGATGGAGTCCATTGTTCAGTTAAGGATAGAAGTAGCGAAGAGATAGTAGTAAGTAAGATGAGCGAGAGTGAATGTGTAAGTAATATATATTATTCACAAGTAAACGCACCATTTAATAATTTAGTAATCAATGGTGATTTTAGTGCAGGTAATGATATATTGGCTACCGGTTGGGGACGTGAAAATACTTTGCTATCCGAAGTAATAACTAGTAATCGATATCAAAGATTATATAGTGGTGACGTACACAGTACGTTTAGATTGATATATAATTTTAGTGTTTTGCCCATACTTAATAATAGATACTATGTTAATATTGATTTTTTAGAAGGTCATAATATTTACACTCCTACTTTTCAATTGTCTTCTGTTCATCCAACATACGTTTCGTATGGTGGCGACAACATTTTAATTGGTAAGAACTCTTATGTAGTAAATGCGAGTGACTCTAGAGCTTCTACAGCAACTTCATTCAGGATTCAACTTAATTTTTCGCATGCCGGTGCTTATTTGAACGGAAATGCTTATGCAACAGTTAAGGCGGTTATGTTCATGAATTTAACAGAAGCATTTGGTACAGGAAATGAACCAACAAAAGAACAAATGGATGAAATTATAAATAGAGTGTGGATAAATAACTCTGGGGCACCAAGTTACTTTACTGCAGGAGGTTGGCAAACATTTTAGGATTATTTTAATCCTTTTTTTGTGTTATAATTAAAGTAGGTGATTATATGAAAAAAGGTTTTACATTAATTGAGTTATTGGCAGTTATTGCTATTATTGCAATTGTTAGTTTGATTACTGCTCCTACAATAGGTAATGTTTTAAAGAGTTCTGAAAAGGGAGCTTTTGAAGATAGTGTAGCAGCTTTGATTAAGGCAGTTGATATGGATAAGGCTAGTAGTGGTTTTAATATAAATCGTGTTTATAATATTGTTAATGGTGTAATAGAGCCTAATATTGATTTAGAGACTCCGATTAATGGTACAGGAATTGTTAAGTTGGATGAGGATGGAAGAATTTCTGCTATTATTCAATATAAAGATTGGTGTGCAACTAAAATATATGATGAGAAAAGAATAATTGTTAAGGAAGAGGCTTGTGTTTTTAATAGTGACACTTCGTTAGCTTCTGAACCTGTTTTATCTAAGGGATTGATTCCTATTAGATGGGATGGTACTAAATGGGTTAAGGCAGATTATCGTAATCCTAGTTCTGCTAAATGGTATGATTATACTAATAGAATGTGGGCTAATGTTGCTTTAGTTAAAGAAGTGGGTACTAGAACAAGAGAATATTATGAGTCAGATGCTGCTTTAGGTATTGAAGTTAGGGAAGTTGATATTTTAATGTATTTAGTGTGGATTCCAAGATTTAATTATGGTGTTTCAGGTGTTAATAATATAGTCGTTAACTTTGAAGAAGGTCTTTATGAAAGAGCGACTGGGACAGGAGTGGGAGCTTCTTATATTACGCATCCTGCCTTTACTTATGGCAATCGTGAGTTAACTGGTTTTTGGTTTGGTAAGTTTGAAACTGGAGGAACTTTAACTAATCTTAGAATTAAGCCTAGTATTTCAGCTTTAAGAAGCGTTCAACCTTTATTATTGTTTGCTAACTTAGATGTCGTTTCAGGTGATAATAATGAGTTTGGTATTTCTAAATCAATTTTTGAAGCAAGAATGGCTAAAAATAGTGAATGGGGTGCAGTATCTTACTTAGCTGCTAGTCAATATGGTAGTGGTGTTCAAATTTGGAAAAATAATAGTAATACGTATATAACGGGGTGTGCAGGAAATAGTGTTACAGCTGCTGCAGTAGCGGGATGTGCTAACGCATATACTACGACAAATGGTCAAAGAGCAAGTACGACTGGTAATGTATATGGAGTATATGATATGGCTGGTGGTGTAAGTGAGTTTGTAATGGGTAATTATAGAAGAACTAATGGTAACTCAGGTTTTTCATCATTCCCTGATGAAAAATATTATAATCATTACACAACTTTATCTCCTTTAACGGCATGTTTTAATTTACCTTGTACAGGTCATGCTTTAGCAGAGACAGCTGGTTGGTATAGTGGAACTTCTAATTTTGTTGATTTATCTAACCCTTGGTTAGAAAGAGGAGGTTCTGCTACTTCGTCAACAGCAAGTATTTTTAGTTATACTTCGTCTTCAGGTATTGATTCTTCTACTATGGGATTTAGATTAACCATTTCTAATAGATAATAATTAAAAGAACTTATTTTTAATAAGTTTTTTTAAAAGGAGTTTTATGAAAAAAGTTTTGTTTACAATTATATTATTTTTATTACCTTCTTTTGTTTTGGGGATGAGAGTAGATAGCATATATCAAAAATATGAAATACTTGAAAATGGTAATGTTTTAGTTAAGAAAGTAGTTATCGCTAATCCTGAAAATGGGTATTATATGGACGATAGTATTTCAAAAAGCCCACTAGTGTTTACTTTGAGTTCTTTTGATAATGATCTAGCTTATGCTCCAACGGGATTCGAAGTCATAAGAGCAGGTAGTACTAGTAAAAATTTAATGTCTGGTTATGACTTGATTGATTCATTTGATGAATTTTATGAAAGAGTTGTAGAATTAATTCAAAAAGGTGAAACTGGTAAATTTAATGTACTAATGATGGAAAATACTTTTGAAATAAATGTATTTGCTCCTTCAAATGGATTTTTAAGAGCATATTATTTTGAATATATTGTTTATGAT
Source organism: Bacilli bacterium (assembly GCA_030602345.1). GTDB lineage: Bacteria > Bacillota_I > Bacilli_A > RF39 > UBA660 > JAUVZX01. The sequence goes on along the minus strand of JAUVZX010000001.1, from coordinate 145,762 downwards.
GCCGTTAGAGTCCACAATGATGTAGCAGAAGTATTTATTAGATTGCATGATAGTGAATTTAATTATAATGTTAGAAAATTTGAAGCAAGAATTTATACAAAGAGTGATATTATAGGAGTTTTTGGAAGAGGACCGATTGGTGGAGACTATAATAAAAATGGTAATGTTGCTACTTTTAAAATGAGAAATATTCCTGCTTTATCAGGTATTTCTGCAAGAGTTGTAATTGATCCTTCTGATGTTAGTTTAGCTAATATAAAAACAAATTTTGATGAAGCTTATCCACAAATTGTATTGGTGGAAAAGGGATATGCTGATCAAAGAAATGCAGAGTTAAGAGCATTTAATTATTTTAATATGTTAGTGAACTTTACTTTGGTTTTATCTATTGTGTCTCAAATATATTATTATTTTAAATTTGAAGAAAAATTAAAAGAAAAAAATAAAGTTTTTCCTCATAAGTATTTAAGGGATTTTCCAAGTTTAGATGGTCCAGAGGTAGTAGGTCATATTATGCCTGGTCAATTTAATGGTAATTATTTTTCGGCAGCATTAATGAATTTAGTTGAAAAAAAATATGCAAGTTATAGTGAAATAGATAAAAATGATGTTGTGCTTATATTAAATAAAGTTCCTTATGAAAAAATAACTGAAGCAGAAAGAAAATTAATCGAAATATTTTTCTATAAAATAGGGACCAATTTAACTGTTTCAATGAAACAAGTTGAAAAATACTCTAAAAACAATAAAGAGGAATTTGCTAAGGAATATAAACTATGGGAAGAATTAAGTAGAAAAGAAGCATATCAGAAGAAGTATTTAGCTAAAAGAAAACCATCTTTATCAAGTTTTAATGGTTTAGTGATTATTATTATGTTTATTGCTGCTTTAGGTTTTAATTACTATAATTTTATTAGTTATGGTTTAGTTTTGGGTAATATTTTAGCCTATGCCATGATAAGTTATTATATTACAATTCATAGTAGGCCAACTACTGATTTAGGCCATGAGACGGCTCTTAAATGGAGTGCTTTAAAAAATTATATTGATGATTTTGGTAATTTTGAAACTAAAGAATTGCCTCAAATAGAGCTTTGGGGTAAATATATAGTTTATGCCACGGCATTTGGTCTTGCTACAAAATTAGAAAGAGCAATGAACATAAAAATAGAAGAAATACCAAATAGAAGTTTATTAACGGCCAACTTAAATCATTTAAGAGTAACAATGATAATAAATCAAACTTTATCTAATAGCGTTAGTCGTTCAATTAGAACATCACGCATGGGAAGAAAAGCTTCATCTTCTGGTTCTGGAGGTGGGTTATCTTCTGGGGGCGGAAAAGGTGGCTTTGGAGGCTCAGGTGGAGGTTTCTAGTATTTGGTTTTTATTGACAATTTATAATAAATAATATAGTATTTAATTAGGAGGATATATGGAATTTTTAATAATTTTATTAGTAATAGTAGGATTAATTGCTATGTATGTTGCTTCAACATATAACAAATTAATTCAAAGAAGAAATATGACACAAGATCAATGGGCTCAGGTAGACGTATTTTTAAAAAGACGTGCTGACTTAATCCCTAATTTAGTAGAAACAGTAAAAGGTTATGCATCTCATGAAAAAGAAACATTTGATGCAGTTATTACAGCGCGTAATCGTGTGGTAAGTGCACCATCTGCAGAAGCAGAAATGCAAGCAAATGGTGAATTAACAGCGACTTTAGGAAGATTATTTGCTTTAGCAGAAGCTTATCCAGATTTAAAAGCAAATACTAACTTTTTAGATTTACAAGCTAATTTAAAAGAAACAGAAGATAAAATATCTTATGCAAGACAATTTTATAATGATGCTGTTTTACAATATAGAAATTTAATGCAAGTTTTCCCGAGTAACATTGTAGCTTCAATGTTTAAGTTTGAAAATATGCCTTTCTTTGAAGCAACAGAAAACGAAAAAGTTGCACCACAAGTTAAATTTTAGACTTATTTTTAATAAGTCTTTTTTAAAAGGAGAAACTATGAAAAAACTTATATTTATGGTTATTTTATTCTTGTTTCCAGTTTTTGTTTTTGGGATGAGAGTAGATGGTATATATCAAAAATATGAAATATTAGAAAATGGCGATATTATTGTTAAAAAAGTAGTAATTGCTAATCCTGAAAATGGTTATTTTATGAATGATGCTTACTTAGATAGAGCTTTTTTCTTCAACAATAACTCATTTGATGATGATTTATCTTATGTTCCAACTAAAATAGTTCCTTTAAGAGCAGGTAGTACTAATCAAAATTTAGAGTTAGGATATGATTTAATAGATCGTTTTAATTCCTTTTTTCAATATGTAGAATATGGTGCCATACCAGGAGATAGTGGTATATATACTGTTACTGATGATGGAAAAAACTTTGAAATGAGAGTGTTTTCACCTTCTGGGGGTTCTTTAAGAGCATATTATTTTGAGTATAAAGTTATTGGTGCTGTTAGAGTCCATAATGATGTAGCAGAAGTATATATTAGATTGCATGAAAATGGATTTAATACAATGGTTAGAGATTTTGAAGCTAGAGTATATACTAAAAGTGATATAATTGGTGTTTTTGCAAGAGGACCTATTGGAGGAGAATATGGTAAAAGTGGTAATGTTGCTACTTTTACAATGAGTAGTGTTCCTTCTAACAGAGGTATATCTGCAAGAGTAGTTATTGATCCTTCTGATGTTAGTTTGGCGACTACTAAAACTAATATAGATGATGCTTATACTAAGATTAAAGAAGTGGAAGAAATTTATGCTAATAGAAGAAACCAAGAGATTGCTTTTTCTAAAGGCTTGGGAGTAGTAGCAACAATAGGAATGATTATTCTTACGTCTTTTAATATTTATTTTTTTGATAAGTATGTTAAAGAAAGAAAAGAAAAAAATAAAGTTTTTCCTCATAAATATCTAAGAGATTTTCCAAGTTTAGATGGTCCAGAAGTAATTGGAAATATTATGCCAGGAGTATTTAATGCTAATTATTTCTCAGCATCTTTAATGTATTTGATTGAAAGAAAATTTATTGATTATAGTACGATAACTAAAAATGATGTTGAGTTTAGATTAAATGCTTTTCCATATGAAAGTGTAACTGCTCCAGAGAGGAAATTAATTGAAATATTATTTTCTAAAATAGGATCAAATTATACTGTTACCATGAAACAAATTGTGGATTATTCAAAGAAATCTCCTTCAAAATTCATGAAAGAATATGCGGAGTGGGAGAAATTATCTAAACAAGAAACAATTAAAAAAGGATATACATCTTTACAGTTTGTAAGAATTAGAGCAGCAGATACCCTTTTAATATTGACTATATTTGCAGTTGTATTCTTATGGGCTTTCATGGGATTACTAGGACTTATTGTGATGGTAAGTAATATTGTTGTAACTATATTATTTTATGCATATATGTCTAAATATAGTAAGCCTGTGACTCCTTTAGGAGATGAGATGTTCTTGAAGTGGAGTGCTGTAAAAAATTATATTGATGATTTTGGTACTTTTGAAACGAAAGAATTGCCCCATATCGAACTTTGGGGTAAATATATGGTTTATGCTATGGCATTTGGTCTTGCTACTAAGTTAGAAAAAGTAATGAAAGTAAGAATTCAAGAAATGCCTAATAATAGTTCGATGGGACCAGAGTTTAATCGTTTTAGAACGACAATGATGGTTAATCATGCTATTTCAACTAGTTTAACTAATTCGATTAGTAGTGCTCAGCATGCTGTAAGAGCATCTGCTTCGGGTTCTGGTGGAGGTTTTTCTTCAGGAGGCGGAGGCGGAGGCTTCGGTGGTTCTGGTGGAGGTTTTTAAAAATATGGTTTTTCCATATTTTTTTTGGTATAATTTTATTGGTGATAAAATGCGTTTAAAAAATATAAAAGGAGCATATGAAAAATTATTAGCTTCAGGTTATTTAATCGAAAATTATAAAGAGTATAAAAATAACTTTAATTCTCTATTTAAAGAACAAAATGAGTTAAGGATAGAAATAGGTATGGGGAAAGGTAATTTCATCGTAGAAATGGCTAAAAAGCACCCACATATCAATTTTATAGGAATAGAAAAATATCCTTCAGCCCAAATGTTTGTTTTAAATAAGTTGGAAGATATAAATTTACCTAATTTAAAATTAATTAGTATGGATGCTGAAGAATTAGATGAAGTATTTGGAAAAGAAGTAAGTTGTATATATTTGAATTTTTCTGATCCTTGGCCTAAAAAAAGACATGCTAAAAGAAGATTAACTCATCATTCTTTTTTAGAAAAATATGACAATATTTTAATTAATTATAAGATTATTCAAAAAACTGATAATCGTAGTTTATTTGAATATTCTCTAAAATCATATGTTGAATATGGATTAAAAATAGAAGATTTATCCTTAAACCTTCATCAAGATAATCCAAAAGATAATATTATGACCGAGTATGAGATGAAATTTTCTTCAAAAGGTGATATAATTTATATGGTGGAAGTGATAAGATAAAAATGAAAAAGATTAAAATATTTTTAATACTTTCATTGGGACTATTTTTATCTGCATGTACTGTTGTTAGAATAGATACTAAAAGTATCGACAATATTGTAAATGTTGTATTATCTAAAGATAATGATTTATACAACCGTGTTGGAAAAGGATATAAATACTATGTACCAAGGGGAGTTAACTATGTGGATACTTTCGAATTAAACGAAAAATTGTATTCATCAGGTAATTACTATTATTTATACATAGATGCAGTTGGATACTTTCATCAAACGGAAGTAGAATATGAAATAAATGAAGATGCTTATTTTTCTAAAGCAATCGATAATAATGATCGAAAAGGATATTTAGAAATAACTAAAATAGACAATCTTTATTTCGTAGAGTTCATGTATAATTATTCTAAAATAGAAGCCTTAGTAAATGAACGAAATTTAAACAACACAATTTTAAATGCTAGTTATATTTTGTCGACGATTAAATTTAATGATAATGTTATAAAACTTATGTTTAATCAAGACTATTTTATAAGTAGAGAAAGACAATATAATATATTTTCTCCAAACCAAAACACAGAGAGTTTGAGTAGGAAATGGATCGAAGTTTATACTGAAGAAGAAGATGGGTATTAGAGGTGAACATGGAATTGTTTGATAAAATAAAAGATTTTTTTAAAGAAGAAGATGAGGTAATTGAACCAGTTGTTACTAAAATGACAAAAGTGGAGATACCTTCAGTTGAGGAAGAGGAAGAAGACATAAAAGAAGTCAAAAGAAATTTGTTTTTTGATGAAAAAGACTTCGAAGACATAGAAATTAAAAAACCAATGGTAAAAAATGATTTGTTGATAAGCGAAAGAGTTAAAGAAGCTCCAAAAGCTTTTAAACCAACTCCAATCATTTCACCTGTCTATGGAGTACTGGATACTAATTATAAAAAAGAAGACATAAAAACAAAAGAAAATATTGGTATTCAAAGACCACCGAGAAAAGCTAGCATTGATGATGTAAGACAGAAAGCATTTGGCACTTTGGAAGATGTCATCGAACAAACGGTTAATGAAAAAGACTTTACTAAAACAGAAGTGTTAAGCTTTACTCAAGACTTATTCGAAGATATGAAAGAAGATGTTAAATTAGACTATGTAGCACATGTTCCTAAAAAAGAAGAGGAAGAAGTTAAATTAGACTATGTAGCTAATGTTTCTAAAACAACTCAAGAACCGAAAGAGGAGATTGCAATTCAAGAAGATTTATTTTCTTGGTTAGATGAATTGAGTAAGGAAGGAGAATAAGATGGTTGACTTAAATGAATTTTTGCCAATTGTCATATACTTTGTATTAATCATATTATTGATTTATTCAATTAGATTAATTATCAAATTAATGGCAACACTAGACAAGATTGATCGTACTTTAGATGATGTGAATAGTAAATCAAAAAAGCTAAATGGCGTCTTTGATATTATTGATTCTACTGCAGATGGTTTGTCAACAGTAAGTGATCTATTTGTAAATGGCATTGTAAATGTATTAAGTTATATTTTTAAAGGAAAAAAAGGAGAGTAAAATGAAAAAAGGATTATCGAAGTTTTTAGCAGGAGCTGCTATTGGAGCTTCATTAGGAGTTTTATTTGCACCTAGAAGTGGTAAAGAAACGAGAGAAATTTTAAAAAAGGAAATGGACTTAGTTCTAAAAAGAATTGAAGAAATTGACTTGGAAGAAGTTAAAGAAAACGCTCTTCTAAAAATGGAAGAAATTAAAAAAGAAATAGAATCTTTAAATAAAGAAAAAGTTTTAGCAAATGCTAAAAAAGCATCTAAAGCAATCGAAAAGAAATTAGATGAAATGTTAAAGATGGCTAAGGAAAAAGGACAACCTTTAGTAGAAGAGGCAGTAGAAAATTTAAAAGAAGAAGCTTTAATAGTAGCTAAAGATGTAGTTTCTAAATTAGAAAACAGTAAAAAGAAATAAAATTATTTCTTTTTTTATGTTATAATTAAAGTAGGTGATTATATGAAAAATAAAGGATTTACTTTAATGGAAATATTGGCAGTTATTGTCGTTTTAGCACTAGTGTCGGCGATTGTTATTCCATCGATTGATCGTTATATTAAAGGTTCTGCAGACAGTGCATATGAAGTTCAAATTAAATTAATGGTAAGTGCAGTTAAAAATTGGGAAGTTGATTATCCTGAAAACTTACCTAGAATAAATGGTCAAAGTTATATTGTTTCATTAGAAGAACTAAAAAATGGAGGATATATTAAACGAGAATTAATTAATCCTAAGACTAAACAAAGGTTTTCTAATGATACTTTTATTACGATTACTTTAGAAAATAATCGACATGTTTATAAAGTTACAGTTAACTAAACACATGTCTTTTTTTATGATATAATATTAAATGGGTGAGAAGATGGATTTTAAAACTCATTATAAAAAAATAAAAATTCTTTTAGGAGATGTTATGGTAAAAAGTAAAAAAGCTGTTAAAAAAGGTAATGAATTTGTTAAAAAGAATTGGTTTAAATTAACTCTAGTAACTATTTTAGTTATATTTATAATATTCTTTTTGTATGCTGTATATTTAGTTACTTTAGCAAATAGCAAAGAAGATTTATATGGGAATAGATTAGCTAATAAAAGCGAGTATGTTTTAGATATGAAACACTTAGAAACAAGGTTTGACGCATTAGATGATAAGATAGAGTCTTTTAGTGTCAGAGAACAAGGAAGAATAGTATATGTAACAGTTGTTTTGAAGGAAGACTTGAAATTAACTAACTTTAAATTTGTTGAGGATGCCTTTTTAGCGGGAGTTAAAGAAGACAATTTAGAGTATTATGATTTGCAATTGTTTGTTTCACAAGGAGAAACAGTTAAAATAGGATACAAACATCGCACTTCAAATGTATTTATTTGGAGTAATAACTAGGAGGAATTATGAGTAGGGAACAAATAAAAAAATTAATTATTGTATTAGCTATAATTTTCTTTTTGTCTTCAATAGTTTATTATTTCTTAAATAAAGAAGATGAAAATACGACTCTTAGTTTGTTAGATAGACAGTGGATTGAGAGTAATAAAAATAAGGTATTTGATTTTTCGATACCTAATAATGTACCTATTTTTAATGTGGATGGTTCAGGTCTTATTTTTGACTTTATAGCAGATTTTGAAAGAGATACAAAACTATCTTTCAATAAAACTACTTATGGAGTAGGAGCAGACTTATCTAAAATATATTCTTTAGAAAAAGTATCTAAATTAAGAAAAAATGACTTACTATTATTAGAAGACAATTATGTCTTAGTTTCTTTGAAAGAGGAATATTATCCATCTTTAACTGGCGTTAAAGAACTTAAAATTGGTGTTTTAGAGGACTTTATGACAACAGCTTCACTAAACTTATCAGATATTGAAGGTGCAACTTACAAACCATATGTTTCATATGATGTTATGATTGCGGATTTAGATGTTGATGTTACTCATATTGTTTTACCTAAAGTAGTCTTTTTGGAACAATTAATGACTAGACAATTATATATTAACTATAATATTTATGGAATGAATGAGTATTATGTAATTGGTCTTGCTAATGATGATAGGTTGAATTCTATTATTACTAAATACTTTAATAAATGGTATAACGATAAATTCGAAACAATTTATAATCGCTATTTTACTTCTAATTATTTTAAATATAATAATATCGATTCTAAAACAAGAGCTAAATTTAGAAGTAAAAGATATGTTTATGGATTAGTAGAACAATTACCATATGATGGTGTAGTTAATAATGATTTAGTTGGGTTTAACAGTACTTTATTAAAAAGATTTTCGAGATTAGCAGATGTTGAAATAACATATAAATCATATAGTAATAAAGAATCATTATTTAAAGCTTTTGATGCTAATGATTTAGACTTATATTATGATAATATTTATCCTTTTGAACACAAAGGAGATTATTTAGAAACAGTTGATATTTTTGATAATCATTATGTTGTTTTACTAAATGGAAAGACCAAAGCTTTATATAATAATTTAAATAGTTTAGCTAATTTAAAAGTGGGAGTATTAAAAGATAGTCATCTTCATAGTATTGTTGCTAATTATAATGAAACTCCTATCTTATCAAGGAATGTTAAAGAATTGAGTAATACTAATTCAGAAGTTATTTTATTAGACTATCATACATACATTTACAATAAATCATTATTTAATAATTACGGAATGGTAAAGTTAGTTGATATGGATAATTATAATTTCGTATTAAGAGATGTAAGTAATAATGAAATATTTAATGATTATTTTAAATTTTTTGCTTCATATGTGAATCGTCAAGAAGTAATAAAAGAAGCTTCATTAGAGATGGTTGAAAAAGATCAATTATCACTATCATTGATCATCTTTAACTTATTTGGATATGTTTTATTCTTTGCAACATTTGGTTTCTTAGGATATAAAAAATACTTTAAAAACAAAAAAAGAAAAGATGTTTCTTTAACTAAGAGTGATAAATTAAAATATGTTGATATGTTAACGTCTTTGAAAAATAGAAATTATTTAAATGATCATATTGAAAAATGGGATAATTCAAGCATTTACCCTCAGTCAGTAATTATAATAGATTTAAATAATATAGCTTATATTAATGATAATTATGGTTATCAAGAGGGTGACCGTATTATTGCAGAAGCTGCTAATGTTTTAATTAACAATCAAATTGAAAACAGTGAAATCATGAGAACTGATGGTAACGAATTTTTAATTTATATGGTTGGACATGACGAAAGAGCAGTGATCTTATATATGAGAAAACTAAATAAAGAATTAAAAGATTTAGATCATGGGTTTGGAGCAGCATTAGGATATAGTATGATCTTAGATGAAATTAAAACGATTGATGATGCGATAAATGAAGCTGCTACAGAAATGAGAGAGAACAAAGAGGAAGAATAATGTTAAAAATTATTGAAAAAGTAAAACCTCTGATTATTAATCAGCAAATGAGAGTTTTACCGGGACAACTAGCTTTTTTCTTAGTATTATCTTTAGTTCCCTTATTAACTTTGACAACATATATTTTAGTTAATTTTCAATTTATGATTGATATTTTTAATCTAGTGATTAAAGATTCTATTCCAGAAGATATGATTAGAATATTGAGTAGTTTAGTATCACAACCGGCTTCAGTAAATACTATCTCATTTATGATATTTGGTTTTATTGTAGCGTCTAATGGATCTAATTCAGTAATATTAGCATCTAATTGGTTATTTGATTTACCTGCAGGATCTTTTATAAAAAGAAGAGTTAAAGCAGTAATTATGTTATTTATGCTAATTACGATGTTTATTATAATTGGATTTGGTCTTGCATTTGGTACGACATTACTTAACTTTGTATTAAGTTTAGAGTGGTTTAAAACAGAAGTATATTTATTAATTGAAATATTTAAGTGGCCTTTATCAATGGCTCTAATATATTTCTTTGTTAAAACTTTATATACTATTGCACCGGATAGTCCAATTCCGAGTAAATATATGAATAAGGGTGCTTTATTTGTTACAGTTGGTTTTACCATTGTAACTTATGTATATTCATTTTATGTAAATAACTTTGCAAACTATAGTTTATTTTATGGTAATTTATCTAATATTGTTATTTTAATGTTTTGGATATATTTATTGTCATACTTATTTGTTTTAGGAATTGCTATAAACGCATATTACTATAAAAAAGATAAGTAAATATTGTTTACATATTTAAAAAGAAAATAGTTATTGTTTTCTTTTTTTTGATATAATCAAACTAGGAGATAGTATGGAAAGATTAAGTTTAAGATATAAAAATGAATACATAGATTTGAGCAACTCTTTATCAAATCTTACTTTTGGAGGCAATTTAAAAAATCATGAGTTTTTGAATCATATAGTAGATAATACAATTGAAATAGATTATTTAGAACAAGAAAAAAAAGAAAAAGTTTTGTTTGAATTACTAAGTTTAGAGTTTTCAGCTTTAGTTTCTATTTTGGGACAAGAATATTTAAGAAAAGATTTGTCACCAACAGAGCTTGCAGAAAAAGAACGATATGATTTAATGGTTATGAGATTTGAGAGTTTGCAATTTAAAATGAAAAAAGGTTTTGAAATAAAAAATAAAGAACAAGTTCTAGAGAACCTTTTGAAAGAAATGAATGACATATATCATTCTAAGATGAATGAGGAATTAAACAATCATTATATAAGATAAAGAGCAATAGCTCTTTTTTATTGACATAAAAATTAATAAGTGCTATATTATATATAGACACGAGTAAGTGTTTTTTAATTGGAAAAAAGAGGAGAAATATGAAGAAAGTACAAGATTTTGTATACTCTGTTAGAAAAGAAGTTAGTAAAGTGCATTTTCCATCAAGAAAAGAGATGGTTATGTATTCTGTTGCAACAATCGGATTTATTTTTGTTTTATCAGCATTCTTTTTCTTATCAGATTTAATCATTGCATTCTTTAAACTATTGGTGAGATCATAATGCAAAAAGAATGGTATGTAGCAAATACGTATTCAGGGCATGAATCTAAAGTTAAAGAAAAGCTTCAGATGCGTGTGAATACAATGGGAATGGAAGATTATATCTTTCGTATAATAGTTCCAGAACAAACAGAAGTTGAGTTCAAAGATGGTGTTCAAAAGGAAAAAGTTAAAAAAATGTTTCCTGGTTACATTTTAGTTGAAATGATGATGACTGATGAGGCATGGTTTGTTGTTAGAAATACACCGGGTGTTACAGGATTTATCGGTTCTTCAGGTAAGGGTGAAAAGCCTTTCCCTTTGACAAAAGAAGAAGTAGATAATATTTTATCTAACATGGGTCTTAGAAGAGTTGAAGTTGATAGTAACTTCAAAGTTGATGAGACTATTAAAATCGTTTCTGGACCGTTTGCAGGCATGTTTGCAAAAGTTAAGGAAATTGATATGGATAATCAAAAATTAGGCGTAGATATTGATCTATTTGGTCAAGAAACACGTGTTGATTTAGATTTTAATGAAATAGATCGTATATAGTTGTTTTTTTAAAAAAACTATGATAATATGATGTAGCTATATATTTATATATAGGAAACAAGTGGGAGGCGCGGATGCTATTTGGACCACACGCGAAAAAAATATAAGGAGGTGTTTTTCGTGGCAAAACAAGTTACTAAAAAAATTAAATTAAACATCAATGCCGGTAGAGCAACAGCTGCTCCACCAGTAGGAACAGTTTTAGGACCTACAGGGATTAACTTAAATGAATTCTGTACTAGAGTAAACGATGCTACTAAAGATAAAATGGGTGATATAGTACCTATTGAAATATCAATCTATGAAGACCGTAGTTTTGACTTTGTTGTTAAAACTTCGCCAACATCATACTTGATTAAAAAAGTTTCAGGTTTACAAAAAGGTGGAGCAAAAGGAAATAAAGAAACTGTTGCTACTTTAACAAAAGATCAATTAAAAGAAATCGCTGAAACAAAAATGCCAGATTTAAACGCTAATGATTTAGACAATGCAATGAAAATTGTTGCAGGAACAGCTAAAAACATGGGCGTAAAAATCGAAGAATAATAATAACCAAAACTTAACATAGGTAATACCTATGTGGGAGGAATATCCGCATATACCACATAAGGAGGAAAAATGAAAAGAGGAAAGAATTATATTGCTACTTTGACAAAAGTAGAAAAAGGTAAACTTTATTCAAAAGAAGAAGGTTTAGCTTTAGTAAAAGAAACTGCAAGAGCTAAATTCGATGAAACAGTTGAATTAGTTGTTCACTTAAATGTTGATACTAAAAAAGCAGATCAACAAGTAAGAGGAGCAGTTGTTTTACCAAAAGGAACTGGTAAAGTTCAAAAAGTATTAGTTATTGCTAAAGGAGATGCACAAGCTGCAGCTAAAGAAGCAGGAGCTGATTATGTTGGAGACATGGACATGATCGAAAAAATCGAAAAAGAACAATGGTTTGATTTCGACGTTATGATTGCTACTCCAGACATGATGCCAGCTTTAGGAAAAATTGGTAAAATTTTAGGACCTAAAGGTCTTATGCCAAATCCTAAAACAGGAACAGTAACTACTGATACTAAAAAAGCAGTTGAAGAAGTTAAAAAAGGAAAAGTCGAATATCGTGCTGATGACTATGGTAACGTTGCTGTTATCTTAGGAAAAGTTTCATTCGATGTTAATGATTTAATGGCTAACTTTAATGCAATATATAATGTGCTTTTAAAAGCAAAACCAAGTACTGTAAAAGGAGATTATGTTAAAAATGTAACACTATCTTCAACAATGGGACCTGGTATCAAATTAGATCATAAAAGCTTTGACAATCAATAATTGATTTGATATAATAAATTTGTTAAAAATTAAAAAAGACCGTAGACAGCAGGAGCGAAAGCTTAATATTTCCTGCCGAGGAACTTAAGTTATAACTAAGTTTTTTCGCCTGCTACGTGCAGGTTTTTTTATACGGCTAGAGAGGTGAGAGAATGGCAAACGAAAAGATTCTTAATTTAAAAAAAGAAACAGTTAATGAAATAGCTAATAAAACAAAAGATTCAGCAACAGTAGTGTTATTTGAATATCATGGATTATCAGTTGCTCAATTAACAGATTTAAGAAAAAAATTAAGAGACAATGATGCTGAACTAAAAGTATATAAAAATACTTTAGCAAAACTAGCTTTTGAAAGTTTAGACATAAATGTTGACGAGCACTTAAATGGACCTAAAGCATTTGCATTTGGTAAAGATGCAATCGCCCCAATTAAAGTACTTAGTGACTTCGCTAAGAAGAATAAAGCACTAGTTATGAAAGTTGGATATGTAGACGGTTCAGTAGTAGATGCAAACGGATTACAACATTTAGCAACTATCCCGGGAAGAGATGGTTTATATACAATGTTAGCTTATGGTATGATAGCACCATTTAAAAACTTAGCTATCGCATTAGATTTATATAGTAAAGAAATAGGAGGAAAATAAAAATGGCAAAATTTACAAAAGAAGAATTCATTAGTGGATTAAAAGAAATGTCTATGTTAGAAGTATTAGCTTTAGTAGACGCAATGAAAGAGGAATTTGGTGTTGATCCAAGTTCAGTAGCAGTAGCAGCAGCTCCTGCAGCGGCAGAAGAAGAAACAGGACCAGTAAAAGTTAGTTTAGTATTAACAGCAGCTGGTGCTAATAAAATAGCAGTTATCAAAGTTATCCGTGAAATCACAGGTTTAGGATTAAAAGAAGCTAAAGATATCGCAGATGCAGGTGGAGCTGTTAAAGAAAACATCTCTAAAGAAGAAGCAGAAGAATTAAAAGCTAAATTCGATGAAGCTGGCGCAACTGTAGAAGTTAAATAATAAAAAAACTTTTAATTAGCCTATACTACTTGTAGTATGGGCTTTCAATGTTTATATAGGTGATAAAAATGGGACATTATTTTACTAATGAAAAATTAGATTCTAAAGAAGAATTAGTTAATGTTAATATCAAAGAAACTCACTTAAAATTTTATACAGACAAAGGTGTTTTTTCAAAGCAAGGACTAGATTTTGGGACAAGAACTTTATTAGAAGCAATTGATTTTGTTGAAGGAAGTGTACTAGATTTAGGGTGTGGATATGGACCAATTGGTATATATTTAAAAAAAGTCTTTAATGTTGAAATGGATATGATTGATATTAATGAAAGAAGTTTAAAGTTAGCTATTAAAAATGCTAAATTAAATAAAGTAGATATTAATGCTTTTATGAGTGATGGTTATGAAAAGATAAATCAAAAATATGATTTTATTATTAGTAATCCTCCAATAAGAGTAGGTAAAGAAAAACTAATTAGTTTATTAGTAGGTGCCAAAGATCATTTAAAAAAAGATGGAGCATTGATTATTGTTATCAACAAAAATCAAGGTGCTAAATCGATGGCAGAGTTTTTATCTCAATTTTATAGTGTAAACATACTTGAAAAAAATAAGGGCTTTTATGTTATAAAGGCTTTAAATAATTGACATATTGCTATCTTTTTGTTAAAATAATATGATGGTGGCGTATGTTTAAATATGTTCTTTAATTAAATTAGTGTAGAGGTGAATGAATGGCGTATACAATTAAAAAATTTGGTGATCACCGTGAAAGACGCAGTTATGGTAAAACAGAAAATGCGATTGAACTTGGTAACCTATTAGAAATTCAGAAAAAATCTTATCAGTGGTTTGTTGAAGAAGGAATAAAAGAAGTGTTTGAAGATATATTTCCAGTAGAAAGTTTTACTGGAAATTTGTCGTTGGAATTTAATGATTATTCTTTCGAAACCCCAAGATATTCGATCAAAGATTGTAAAGAAAGGAATTCGACTTTTGCATCTCCAATGAAAGTAAAAGCAAGACTTTTCAATCATGAATCAGGAGAAGTAAAAGAACAAGAACTTTTCTTAGGTGATTTACCAATTATGACAGATACAGGAACGTTTATAATCAATGGAGTTGAACGTGTTATTGTATCTCAATTAGTTCGTTCGCCAAGTGTTTATTTTGGAAAAGAAATAGATAAAAATGGAAGAGAAATTATAACATCACAAATGATACCTAACCGTGGAACATGGTTAGAGTATGAAACAGATGCTCGTGATATTGTTTATGTTCGTATTGACAGAACAAGAAAAGTACCAGCTTCAACGCTTTTAAGAGCAGTTGGGCTTGTTTCTGATGAAGAAATAATTGCAATCATGGGAGAACATCCATTTTTACAAAAAACGATTGACAAAGACTCAAATAAAACTGGGGACGAAGCTTTAATCGATATTCATTCTAAATTAAGACCAGGTGAACCTTCAACTTTAGAGAGTTCAAAAAATCAATTAATTTCAAGATTCTTTGATCCATTTAAATATGATTTATCTAAAGTAGGAAGATATAAATTCAATAAAAAATTAAATATTACAGAAAGATTATTAGGACTTACTTTAGCACAAGACATTAAAATTAAAAATAAAGTAATTTATCCAACTAACACTGTAATTGATAAAGATGTATTAGAAGGCTTAAAAACTATTTTTGCAGACGGATATGGAATAGTAGAAGCACCAATTAATGATGCTTTAGATGTATATAACCGTGTTCAAATAGTTAAAGTTTTCTCTAAAAAGAATCCAGGAAGAGTAGTAAACGTAGTAGGGAATGATCAAACTTTAAATATCAAGAGACTTACAGTAAGTGATATTTATGCTTCTATTTCTTATTATTTAAACTTATTCGAAGGAATTGGACTATTAGATGAAATAGACCACTTATCAAACAGAAGAGTTAAACAAGTTGGAGAATTGATGCAAAATCAATTCAAAGTTGGTTTAAGTAGAATTGAAAAAGTAATTCGTGATCGTATGTCGACACAAGATGCAAGTGAAGTCACACCTAAATCATTAATTAACATTAGACCACTTACTGCAAGTATTAAAGAATTCTTTGGTAGCAGCCAGTTGTCACAATTCATGGATCAAACAAATCCAGTTTCAGAATTATCAAATAAAAGACGTCTTTCATCACTTGGACCTGGTGGTCTATCTCGTGAAAGAGCGGGGATGGAAGTTCGTGACGTTAACGTTTCGCATTATGGTAGATTATGTCCAATTGAATCTCCAGAAGGACCAAATATTGGTCTTATTACTCAGTTAGCAAGCTTTGCAAGAGTAAACGAATATGGATTCATAATGACACCTTATCGTAAAGTAAAAGATTGCTTGTTGACAGATGAAATAGTATATATGACTGCTGATGAAGAGTTAGATTACTACATATCACAAGCAACAGTAAGTAAAGATGGAAAAAATATTGAAGAAGATAAAGTTCCAGTTCGTTATCGTGGTGAAAACTTAATCGTTGAAAAGGAAAAAGTAGATTATGTCGATGTTTCTGCTCAACAAGTAGTTTCAATTACGACAGCAGGAATTCCATTCTTAGAGCATGACGATGGAAAAAGAGCACTTATGGGTGCCAACATGCAACGTCAAGCAGTACCATTAATTAAACCATCATCACCAAGAGTAGGAACAGGAATAGAAGCTATTTCGGCTCTAGACTCAGGAGTTTTAGTTAAAGCTAAAGCAGATGGTGTAGTAACTTATGTTGATAGTAAAAAAGTTAAAGTTAAAACAGCAGGTGGAGAAGATGTGTATTACTTATATACATTTGAAAGAAGTAACCAAGGTACTTGTTATCATCAAAGACCTTTAGTAAAAGTAGGAGATGTTGTAAAACCTAACATGGTAATTGCAGATGGACCTTCGACAGATAAAGGTGAAATGGCACTTGGAAAAAATGTAGTTGTAGCATTTATGAACTATGAAGGATATAACTATGAAGATGCGATCATTATTAATGAAAGATTAGTTAAGGATGATGTGTATACTTCAATTCATATCGATTATTATCAAATTGAATGTAGAGATACTAAATTAGGACCTGAAGAATTTACAAGAGATATTCCAAATGTTTCTGAAGATTCTCGTAAGAATTTAGATGATACAGGAATTATTAGAATTGGTACAGTTGTTAAAGATGACGATATCTTAGTAGGAAAAGTAACTCCTAAGGGAATGGCAGAGTTAACAGCAGAAGAAAAATTATTACATGCTATTTTTGGAGAAAAAACTAGAGAAGTTCGTGATACTTCTTTAAGAGTTCCTCATGGTGGAGAAGGTATCGTTCATGATATCAAAATATTCACTAAAGAAAATAGTGATGAAATGCCAGCAGGTGTAACTAAGATAGTTCGTGTTTATATTGCCCAAAAGAGAAAAATTAATGTTGGGGATAAAATGGCAGGAAGACATGGTAATAAAGGGGTTATTTCTTTAATATTACCAGAAGAAGATATGCCATATATGGCAGATGGAACAACGGTAGATATCGTTTTAAACCCTTTAGGAGTTCCTTCTCGTATGAATATTGGACAAATTTTAGAAATGCATTTAGGAATGGCTGCTAAAACATTAAATATCCACGTGGCAACACCAGTATTTGATGGAGCAGATCGTTCTGAAATAATTGATGCTTTAGAAGAAGCAGGGTTAGATAAAGATGGAAAAATTGCATTAATTGACGGTAGAACAGGTAAAAAGTTTGATAATCGTGTCAGTGTTGGAGTTATGTATATGTTTAAACTTCACCACATGGTTGATGATAAAATACATGCTCGTGCAATCGGACCATACTCTTTAGTTACACAACAACCATTAGGAGGTAAAGCTCAAATGGGTGGACAAAGATTTGGGGAAATGGAAGTTTGGGCTTTATATGCCTATGGAGCAGCCCACGTTTTACAAGAAATGATTACTATTAAATCAGATGACGTTGTTGGACGTGTTAAGGTTTATGAAGCAATCGCTAAAGGAAAACCAATACCAACTCCAGGAGTTCCAGAATCATTCAGAGTGTTAATTAAAGAATTACAAGCATTAGGTTTAGATATGATGGTTGTAGATAGTGATAACAATTTACTTGAAATTAAAGAATTAGAAGCTAAGGAAGAAGATGCTTTCTTACCTCCTGAAAGACAAAGAGTAATTGAAAATATTGAATTAGAAGAAGTAGTCGAAGAAGCAAGTGAAATCGAAGAAGAATTTGATGAATTTGAAGATAAAATAGACGATTTCTATGACGAGAAAGGGGATGAATAATAATGGATGTTAACAAATTCGAAGGAATAAGAATTGGAATAGCCTCTCCTGAAAAAATTCGTTCTTGGTCATATGGAGAAGTCAAAAAAGCAGAAACAATTAATTATCGTACTTTAAAACCAGAAAGAGATGGTTTGTTCTGTGAAAAAATATTTGGTCCTTCAAAAGACTATGAATGTTCATGTGGAAAATATAAAAGACCACGCTATAAAGGTGTAGTATGTGATCGATGTGGTGTTGAGGTAACTCGTGCTAAAGTTCGTCGTGAGAGAATGGGGCATATTGAGTTAGCTTCACCAGTTGCACATATATGGTTTTCAAAGGGTGTTCCTCCACGTATGGGACTTGTCTTAGACATGTCACCTCGTGATTTGGAAGAAGTTTTATACTTCGTATCTTACGTAGTATTAGAGCCGGGACCAACTCCACTTGAGAAAAAACAAACTATTTCTGACAGAGAATATAGAACATATTTAGAAAAATATGGTAATAGTTTTAAAGCAGGAATGGGAGCAGAAGCGGTAGAAACTTTACTTAAAGATGTTGATTTAGAAAAAGAAATTGAAAATCTTAAGAAAGAAATATCAGAAATTAAAGACTCTACATCACAAAGAAAAATAAGATTAATTAAAAGATTAGATGCTTTGATGGCGTTAGCAACATCAGGAAATCAACCTGACTGGATGATTTTAAGAGCATTGCCAGTTATTCCACCAGAATTAAGACCAATGATTCAATTGGATGGTGGTAGATTCGCTGCAAGTGATTTAAATGACTTATATAGACGTGTTATTAACCGTAACAACCGTTTAAGAAAATTAATTGACTTAAATGCACCATCTATCATTATTCAAAATGAAAAAAGAATGCTTCAAGAAGCAGTAGATGCTTTATTTGATAATGGTCGTCGTGGTAGAAATATTACTGGTCCAGGAAATAGACCTTTAAAATCTTTATCAAATATGTTAAAAGGTAAACAAGGACGTTTCCGTCAAAACTTACTAGGAAAACGTGTTGACTATTCAGGTCGTTCAGTTATCGTAGTAGGACCTAATTTAAAAATGTATGAATGTGGTATTCCTAAAGAAATGGCTTTAGAATTATTTAAACCACACGTTATTCATGGACTTATGAGTAAAGAAATAGCGTCTAATATTAAGACTGCTAAAAAAATGATCGAAAATCAAGATCCAAGAGTATGGGATATAGTAGAAGAAAAAATTAAAGAGCATCCAGTTTTATTAAACCGTGCTCCAACTCTACATAGATTAGGAATTCAAGCATTCCAACCTAAACTAATCAGTGGTCGTGCGATTAGAATTCACCCATTAGTAACAACAGCCTTTAATGCCGATTTCGATGGAGATCAAATGGCTGTACACGTTCCTATAAGTGAAGAAGCGCAAGCAGAAGCAAGAGTATTGATGTTAGGTTCTAATAACATCTTGAAACCAAGTGATGGTAAACCAATCGTTACACCTTCACAAGATATGGTTTTAGGTAATTATTATTTAACAATGGAAAAAGCTGGTAAAAGAGGCGAAGGTAGAGTATTCAAAGACTTAAACGAAGCTATTACCGCTTACGAAAGAGACGAAGTAGATTTACATGCAAGAATTGCTTTGCCAGTTAAATCATTTAAATATAAAATATTTGCAGATAAATACCATGATAAGTATTTAGTAACAACACCTGGAAAATTAATGTTCAATGAAATTTTCCCTGATAGTTTCCAATATATAAATGTTGGTACTGCAGAAAATATCGAAGGAATGACACCTAGTGATTGTTTCTTAGATAGAGGAACTAATATTAAAGAAGCTATTATCAATGGACCGGTATTGCCTGCACTTAATAAAAAAGAATTATCTTTAGTTATTTCTCAAATATACAAAAGATATCAAACGACAGAAACATCAATTATGCTTGATAAATTAAAAGATTTAGGATTTAAATTCTCAACTTTATCAGGTATATCAATTGCTATTTCAGACATTAAAGAAAGTGTTTTAAAACCAGAAATTTTAGAGAAGAGTCAAAATACTGTTGATCAAATTAATAAACAATTCAAACGTGGATTAATGACAGAAACAGAAAGATTTGATCAAGTTACTAAAGTTTGGTTAGATGCTACTAAATCAACTGAAAAAGAAATTTTAGAAATGTTACAAAAAGACGTTGATAATCCTTTATCAATAATGCTTTCATCAAAAGCACGTGGGGATTCAGGAAGTTTCAACCAATTACTAGGGATGAGAGGATTATTCGTTAAACCGAGTGGTGGTTATATCGAAATTCCAGTTAAATCATCATTTAGTCAAGGAGTTTCAATCAACGAATTCTTCTTATCTACCCATGGTACTCGTAAAGGAGCGGTTGATACGGCTTTAAATACTGCTAAAGCAGGATACTTAACGAGAAGATTAGTAGATGTTGTTCAAGACGTAATCGTAAAAGAGGAAGACTGTGGAACAATTGAAGGAGTCTTAGCAAAAGCATTTGTAAACGAAAAAGATGGATCTGTTATAGAATCATTATATGACAGAATTGTTGGAAGATATTCAAGTAAAAGAGTATTAAATCCAGAAACAAAAGAAGTAATAATCGAAGCAGATACATACATAACAGAACCAATTGCTGAAAAAATAATTGCTGCAAATGTTAAAATTGTTCCAATCAGAAGTGTATTAACATGTAAAACTGAACTTGGAGTATGTCAAAAATGTTATGGACGTAACTTAGCGACAGGTTCAATCGTTGATATTGGAGAAGCTGTAGGAATTATGGCTGCTCAATCAATTGGTGAGCCAGGAACACAGTTAACGATGAGAACATTCAATAAAGGTGGAGTTGCCGGTGATGATATCACTCAAGGTTTACCGAGAGTTGAAGAAGTATTTGAATCGAGAAATCCAAAAGGAAAAGCAACAATTTCAGAAATTACAGGTAAAATTGTAAATATCGAAGAAGAAAATGATCGTTTCATCATTCATGTTAAAAATGAAGCAGAAACTAAAGAACACATTACTCAATATGGAACAAAATTAATTGTTAATGTTGGTGATGATGTAGTTGCTGGACAAAGATTTAATCATGGTGCTATTAATCCTAAAGAATTATTAGCAGTGACTGATCCAATTACAGTTCAAGAATATATCTTAGCGGAAGTTCAAAAAGTATATCGTTCACAAGGTGAAGATATAAGTGATAAACATATTGAAATTATGGCTAAAAGAATGATTTCAAGAATCAAAATTACTGATTCTGGAGATTCATTCATCTTACCAGGAACAGCAATGAGTTTAAATAAATTTACTGATATTAATAAAAACTTAATTTTAGAAGGTAAAATGCCAGCTAAAGGTAAACCAATCTTATTAGGTATTACTAAAGTATCATTAGAGACAGAATCATTCTTCTCAGCAGCATCATTCCAAGAAACAACAAGAATCTTAACTGATGCAGCATTACATGGTAAAATAGATTACTTACAAGGATTAAAAGAAAATGTTATTATAGGTAAATTAATTCCAGCAGGAACAGGAGCTAAAAAGTACAAAAATACTAATTATACATTAGAAAATGACATTTTAGAAAATGATCCCCTAGAAGAATTAGAAAAAGAGTTAATGTCTTAACTCTTTTTTATTGACAAAAATTGAATAAAATTATACAATAATTACTGCGTATTAAAAACACAAAGAAAAGGAAAAAACATGAAAGATAAATCAAGTTATTATAATGTCATAGAAACGTTAATTAGTTTATTCACTGTTGATAAAGGCGTAATTAAAATATTTTTATTAAGAAAGAAATTAGATCCTTATAAAGGTTATTGGATGCTTCCTGGAAGTATTTTAAGAGAAGATGAGACTTTAGAAGAAAATATTAAAGAAGTATTTGAAACTAAGATAGGTCTAGAAGATATAGAAGTTAAACAAAGCCATTTATTCGGAGATTTAGATAGAATTGTAAATAATCGTGTGCTGGCAATTAATTATATTGGATTAGTGGACTTTGTAACGGTCGATTTAAAACAAGATATTGAAGAGATTGAATATCAATGGTTTAATATTAATCAAATTCCTAAGGCTGCTTTTGATCATAATAATATTATTTTAAATGCTATTTCAGATTTAAAAGATGTTTTGGTTAACAGTAATTCATTAAAGAAATTATTTCCATCTGACTTTACTTTAAGAGAGATACAAGATGTGTATGAACAAATACTAGGTTATGAATTAGATCGTCGTAATTTTAGAAAGAAATTTATATCATTAGATTTAATTGAACCTACAGGAATGATGAATGATGGATATAGTGGTAGACCTGCTAAATTATATCGTTTTAAGGATAAAATAAAAGAGAGAGATTTATTCTAAAAATGATTGACAAAATGTCATGAAAAATGATATATTATTTATGTCTTTTATTAGGACTTTGCTTATGCAAAGTTTTAATTAGGGTTAAAAAGAAACACCTGGATGTGTGTAGAAAGGAGAATGGACATGCCAACAATAAATCAATTAGTTAGAAAGAGTCGTAAAGACAAAACTGTTAAAGGTAAATCACCAGCTTTAAACGTTGGATTTAATAGTAAAGATAAAAAAAGAACCAATGCAGACGCTCCACAAAAAAGAGGAGTTTGTACTCGTGTTGGGACATTGACTCCTAAAAAACCTAACTCGGCTCTTCGTAAATATGCCCGTGTTAGATTAAGTAATCAAATGGAAGTTACTGCGTATATTCCAGGAGAAGGACATAATCTTCAAGAACATAGTGTTGTATTAATCAGAGGTGGACGTGTTAAGGACTTAATCGGGGTTCGTTATCATATCGTTCGTGGTACATTAGATACTGCAGGTATTGATAAACGTCGTCAAGGACGTTCTAAATATGGAACAAAAAGACCAAAAGTTAAAAAAGCTTAGTTGAAAGGAGAAAAAATATGCGTAAAAGACGTGCAGTTAAAAGAGATGTATTAAAAGATCCAATTTATAACTCGAAATTAGTTACTAAATTGATTAATACAATGATGTTAGATGGTAGAAAAGGCGTTGCACAAACAATTTTGTATGATGCATTTGAAATCATTAAAACAAAAACAAATAAAGATCCAATGGAAGTTTACGAACAAGCATTAGAAAACATCAAGCCAGCACTAGAAGTTAAATCTAGACGTGTTGGTGGAGCTAACTATCAAGTACCAGTTGAAGTTAGAACAGAGCGTTCACAAGCTTTAGGACTTCGTTGGTTAGTAAATTATGCTAGATTAAGAGGAGGACATAGTATGTCTGAAAATTTAGCAAATGAAATTATTGATGCTTCAAATGGTACTGGAGCAGCAGTTAAGAAACGTGAAGATACTCATCGTATGGCTGAGGCAAATAAAGCATTTGCTCACTATCGTTGGTAGGAGGGATAAAATATGGCTCGTGAATATAGTTTAGAGAAAACAAGAAACTTTGGAATTATGGCTCATATCGATGCAGGTAAAACTACTTGTACTGAGCGTATTTTATTTCATACTGGAAAAATTCATAAAATAGGAGAAACTCATAATGGTGCTTCTCAAATGGACTGGATGGAGCAAGAGCAAGAAAGAGGTATTACTATCACTTCTGCTGCGACAACAGCATTCTGGAAAAATCATCGTTTCAATATTATTGATACTCCAGGACACGTGGACTTCACAGTTGAAGTTTCAAGATCACTTCGTGTATTAGATGGTGCAGTAGCACTTATAGATGCTCAAGCTGGTGTTGAACCTCAAACAGAAACTGTTTGGAGACAAGCAACAGAATTTAAAGTTCCTAGAATGATTTTTGCAAATAAAATGGACAAATTAGGAGCAGACTTTGAATTTAGTTTAAAAACAATTAAGAATCGTTTAGGAGTTAATGCTAAACCAATTCAATGGCCAATTGGTGCTGAAGATGAATTCAACGGAATTATTGATCTTATCGAAAGAAAAGCTTATCAATATGATCGTGGTCAAGAGGAAATGCCAGTTGAAATTGAAATTCCTGCTAATTTGAAAGATTTAGTAGAAACAAAACGTTTAGAGTTAATCGAAGCGATAGCTGAATTTGATGATGAATTAATGGAAAAATACTTAGAAGGTGAAGAAGTTTCAATTGTTTTAATTAAAAAAGCAATAAGAAAAGGAACGCTTTCAGTACAATTCTTCCCAGTATTATGTGGAACAGCTTTCCATAATATAGGAGTTAAATTATTATTAGATGCAGTTGTAGATTATTTACCAACTCCACTTGATATTGAATCAATTAAAGGAATCAATGCTCATGGTGACGAAGTAGAAAGACATCCAGATGATAAAGAACCATTTAGTGCATTAGCATTTAAAGTTATGACTGACCCTTATGTAGGACGTTTGACGTTCTTCAGAGTTTACTCAGGATACTTAACAAGTGGTTCATATATATTAAACGCAACTAAAGATACTAAAGAAAGAATTGGACGTTTACTTCAAATGCATGCTAATAACAGAAGTGAAATCACTGAAGTTTTTGCAGGAGATATTGCTGCAGCGGTAGGACTTAAAAATACTACTACTGGAGACACTCTATGTGATGAAAAACATCCAGTTATATTAGAATCGATGGTATTCCCAGAACCAGTTATTGAATTAGCAATTGAACCAAAATCAAAAGCAGATCAAGACAAAATGGGTATTGCATTACAAAAATTAAGTGAAGAAGATCCAACATTCAGAGCAAGTTCAAATCATGAAACTGGTCAAACAGTTATTGCTGGAATGGGTGAACTACACTTAGAAATTATTGTAGACCGTATGCGTCGTGAATTTAATGTAGAAGCAAACGTAGGTAAACCACAAGTTTCATATCGTGAAACACTTAAAGGTACTGCTGAGTGTGAAGGTAAATATATCAAACAATCAGGTGGACGTGGACAATACGGACATGTTTGGGTTAAATTCGAACCAAATCCTGGTAAAGGATATGAGTTTGTTGATGCAATCGTTGGTGGGGTAGTTCCTCGTGAATATATTCCAGTAACTGATAAAGGATTACAAGATGCTATGAAATCAGGTATTCTAGCAGGATACCCAATGGTAGATGTTAAAGCAACATTATTTGATGGTTCATATCATGATGTTGACTCATCAGAAATGGCGTTTAAAATCGCTGCTTCATATGCATTGAAAGAGGCAAAAAATAAATGTCAACCAGTATTACTAGAACCTATTATGAAAGTACAAGTAGTTGTACCTGATGAATATTTTGGTAATGTTATGGGAGATATTACTTCAAGACGTGGTAGACCACTTGGACAAGAATCAAGAGGAAATGCTATTGCTATTGAATGTATGATGCCACTTGCAGAAATGTTTGGATATGCAACTAGTTTGCGTTCAAATACTCAAGGACGTGGAACGTTTACTCCAGAGTTTGATCACTATGAAGAAGTACCACGTAATATCGCTGAAGAGATAGTTAAGAAAAGCGGTAATTAATAAAAAAGACTTGAAAATTTAACTATTTTGCTATAAAATATAATATGTAAATAATATAAGGAGGAAATTATTATGGCTAAACAAAAATTTGATCGTTCAAAACCACATGTTAACATTGGTACAATTGGACACGTTGACCACGGTAAAACAACTTTAACTGCGGCAATTACAAAATATTTATCTTCTAAAGGTATGGCTGATTTCTTAGACTATGCGTCTATTGATAAAGCTCCAGAAGAAAAAGAACGTGGTATTACAATTAATACTTCACACGTAGAATATCAAACAGAACCAAGACACTACGCACACGTTGACTGTCCTGGGCATGCTGACTACGTTAAAAACATGATTACAGGTGCAGCTCAAATGGATGGAGCAATCTTAGTTATTGCTGCAACAGATGGACCAATGGCACAAACTCGTGAACACATCTTACTTGCTCGTCAAGTTGGTGTACCACGTATGGTAGTATTCATGAATAAAGTAGACTTAGTTGATGATGAAGAATTATTAGACTTAGTTGAAATGGAAATTCGTGACTTATTAAGCGAATATGGATTCGATGGAGACAATACTCCAGTTATCCGTGGTTCTGCTTTAAGAGCTTTAGAAGGTGATGCATCTTATGAAGCAAGAATTCAAGAATTAATGGATGCAGTAGACACTTGGATCGAAAATCCAACTCGTGAAACTGACAAACCATTCTTAATGCCAATTGAAGACGTTTTCACAATCACAGGACGTGGAACTGTTGTTACAGGTCGTGTTGAAAGAGGTCAATTAAAATTAAATGATGAAGTTGAAATCGTTGGATTAAAAGACACTAAGAAAGTAGTTGTTACAGGAATCGAAATGTTCCGTAAACAATTAGACTATGCTGAAGCAGGAGACAATGCAGGTATCTTATTACGTGGTGTTGCTCGTGAAGATGTAGAACGTGGACAAGTATTAGCTAAACCAGGTAGCGTTACACCGCATACTAGATTTAAAGCTCAAGTTTACGTACTTACAAAAGAAGAAGGTGGACGTCATACTCCATTCTTCTCAAACTACCGTCCTCAATTTTATTTCCGTACTACAGATGTAACTGGTGTTATTGAATTACCAGCAGGTGTAGAAATGGTTATGCCAGGAGATAATATTACTATGACAGTTGAGTTAATTGCACCAATCGCTGTTGAAGCAGGTACAAAATTCTCAATTCGTGAAGGTGGACGTACAGTAGGATCTGGTAACGTTTCAGAAATCATCAAATAATAATTAAAAAAAACAACTTATGTTGTTTTTTTTATGTTTTTTTGTTAATATTTATATAGGAGGAAACATGAAAAGACTTATTAATAATTTAACAGAAATAACTTTTGAAGGAAGAATTGGTATTAAAGAATATTGGTTTACAATGTTTGTCTTAATGGGAGCAGCATTTATATTTTCGTTTGCTTTAACATTTTTTGTAGTTATATTGATGGCTATGAGTTCTACAGAAACAATGCCAGCATATATATTTGCAATTTTTATATTTGCAATAATAGCCTATTCAGTTTATGTGGCGATTTGGAGTACATCAATGATGATAAGAAGATTGCATGATTTAAATTATTCTGGATGGATGTATTTAATTAGTTTCATTCCTTATTTGGGTAATATTATTTTATTGGTATTCTCATTAATGCCAGGTAAAAATGAATCTAATCAATATGGACCAGTAAGACATTATTAAAAAAACAACATAAGTTGTTTTTTTTTATAATTTAAATAAATTTTTAAGAGTTACCTTATTCCTATATAAGAAATATAATTGTTGATTAGTAATTAACTCAAAATCACCAGCATATTCAATAATATTTGGATTGAATGCTAATTTAAATTGATTTAATCCTTCAAAATCACTATCAAAATCAGGATTAGTTATCCCTCCAATATGGATTTTTTTAATTCCTTGATTCTTATAAAATTCGATTAATCTTAATAACATTAGATGCTTAGCATTAAAGTTTTTAAATAGTTTATTATATCCTTCAATTTCTAAGTAAGCAGTGTCTTTATATTTCAATATAATAGCAGTTGCTAGGATAATATCTTTTTTATATTTTTTAGATGTTTCTGTTGCAAGTAACAATTCGTTTTTTAATGATAATAATTTTTGATCAGACTTTAATTTTAAATTAAGTGTTTTTTCATCTAATTTTTTAGTCATTAGTTCATTCAAATAAGTATTATTTTCTTCTTCTTTAAAATATTTAAGTTTGGTGTCTTCTAGATGATCTTTAGGATTTATTTTAGCATAAAAATAATCAATATTATTTTCATGTTCTTTAAACATTAATTTAAAATGATCTTTAGAGTAATGTAATTTATTCTTAGTTTGATTATAAATATAGTTTATTTTCTTTTCATCAGTTCTAAATAGTTTTACATTCTTTTCTTCAGCTTGTTTTATCCTATTTTTAAGCGATTTCTTCAAGTTTTTAACAATGGTTATATATTCATCTTCTAAACTGATAATAGCTTCAAAACGAGGGTCTAAAGCTTCAAAATAGTTATTATACCCAAAGTGATAGAAGTTATTAGCGATTAGGTGTTCAAATAAGTAGTTATACTTTAGACTATCTTCTTTAATAATCGGAAGACTTAATTTAATTCCAATGATATTTAGTTTTCCTAAATAAGATACAAGAGTATTCGCAAATGAAGATATTAAATTTAGATTATTAAAATCAGTTAAAAAGCCACGTCTAATATAACCATATTTATAGCCATCTACTTTTTTAACTAAAATACTTGCAGTACCTTTTAATTCATCATCAATAAAAAAACCTAAATATAATACATCATATCCTAAATTTATTTGAACTTGATTATATTCATATGTTTGATAAATGCTTCCTAAAGGATGGTTATTAACAAAGTTATTTAACTCATCTTTTTCAATTTCTCTAATATACATAGTATCACCATTTTCCGTGTAAAATTATAGCATAATTATTACTATTATACAATAAAGTGTTATAATAACAATGAGGTACAATATGTTTGAAAACAAAAAAATATTAATTTTAGGAATGGCTCGCAGTGGTTATGAAGCTGCTAAACTATTGAGTCAACACAACAATAGAATAATTGTAACAGATATGAATGAACAAGAAGAAGAGCACATAAAGGATTTAAAAGAAAGAAACGTAGATATCATTATTACGAAAGATCCAACTAATTTATTGGATGATACTTTCGATTATGTAGTAAAGAATCCCGGAATAACTTTTAATCATCCATTACTGAAAAAAGCTCGCAAAAAAGGAATTAAAATAATTAATGAATTAGAAGTTGCATATTATTTTTTGAAAGATAAAGCATACATAATAGGTATAACTGGTTCAAATGGTAAAACAACAACTACAACAGTTATATATGACATTTTAAAAAAGGCATTTAAAAACGTTCATATTGGAGGGAATATTGGCTATCCACTTTGTTCGTTAGTAAATAAAGTAAATAAAGGAGATATTTTAGTTTTAGAAATAGCAGGACATCAATTATATGATATGTATGATTTTAAAACTAACATAAGTGTATTGACAAATTTATATCCAGTTCATTTAGATTTTTTCTTAAAATATAGTGTTTATAAAAAGACAAAGAAAAAAATATTTAACAATCATACAAAGAATGACATTGCTATTTACAATAAGGGAAATAAAGATGTTATTAGGGTAGTAAAAGATATTGCATCAAAAAAAATTAGTTTTTCATCATATGTAAGAAGTGATTGTTATTTAAAAGACAATGTTATTTACTATAAAAAAGAACCTATTTTAAACGTTGATGATTTAAGAATTAAAGGTAAACATAACTATGAAAATATCATGTGTGCTATTATTGTAGCTAAAGAATTAAATATTGATAATGAAATTATTAAAGAAACTTTAACCAATTTTATGGGAGTAGAACATCGTATTGAGTTCGTCAAAAAAATAAATGATAGAGAATTTTATAACGATTCCAAATCTACTAATACTGAATCAACAATAGTTGCATTAAAATCATTTGAAAATAATGTTATACTATTATTGGGAGGACTTGACAGAGGTCATTCTTTCGAACCTTTAACTGAATACATGGATAAAGTTAAATATATTGTTTGCTACGGTGAAACAAAGGATAGAATTGAAGAGTATGCTAAAGGTATTAATAAAAAATATATTAAAGTTGATAATTTAAAGGAAGCAGTTATAATGGCATATGAATTTTCTAATGAAAAAGATATAATTCTATTAAGTCCTGCGTGTGCATCTTGGGATCAGTATAAAGATTTTGAAGTAAGAGGAAAAGAATTTAAAAAAATAATCGAAGAAATAAAGGGGGATATATGAAAATAAAAAATATAAAAGCAAGAGAAATACTAGATTCAAGGGGGAATCCTACTATTGAAGTAGATTTGATTACTTATAATAATATTGCTACAAGAGCAAGTGTGCCTTCTGGAGCTTCTACAGGAGAAAAAGAAGCTTTAGAACTAAGGGATAATGATCATGCTCGTTTTCATAAAAGAGGGGTATTAAAAGCTGTTAGAAACGTAAATACTACTATTAGAGAAGCTTTAATTGATAGAGAGTTTTCAGATATTAAACAAATAGACGAATTATTAATTAAATTAGATAATACTTCTAATAAAAGTAATTTAGGAGCAAATGCTATTCTAGGAGTTTCATTAGTTTCTTTAAAAGCTTTTGCTAAAGAAGCTAATCAAGATTTATATGAATATGTTGGTCAAAAACATTCTATTCCAAGAGCAATGATGAATATTTTAAATGGTGGAATGCACGCGGATAATGGACTAGCTTTTCAAGAATTCATGATTGTTATAAATCGTGATTCAATTAAAGAACAAGTTAGAATAGGTTCAGAAATATTTCATACTTTAAAAAGTATTTTAAAAGAAAAAAAATTAGTGACAAGTGTTGGTGATGAAGGCGGGTTCGCTCCTTTAATTTCATCAACAGTGGAAGCTTTAAATTTAATTGAAAGTGCTATTATAAAATCAGGTTATAAACTAAAAGAAGATGTTAATTTAGCATTAGATGTTGCAGCAAGTAGTTTTTATGAAAATGGTAAATATCATTTTGAAGGGCATGAAATTCACGGAATTGAATTAGTCGATTTTTATAGAAAGTTAGTCGAAAGATATAATATTATATCAATAGAAGATGGACTAGATGAAAATGACTATGAGGGATGGATATATTTAACTGAACAATTAGGACATATTCAAATAGTAGGAGACGATTTATTTGTTACAAATATTTCTGTATTGAAAAAAGGAATCGATTTAAAAATAGGTAATGCTATTTTGCTTAAACCAAATCAAATAGGAACATATTCTGAGATGATAGAAACAATTAATCTAGCTAAAGAAAATGGCTACAAAACAATTATTTCGCATAGAAGTGGTGAAACAGAAGATACTTACATTGCAGATTTTGCAGTAGGATTAGATTTAGGACAAATAAAAACCGGCTCTTTATCAAGAACCGATCGTGTTGCTAAATATAATCAATTAATTCGAATTGAAGAAAAGCTTTAAAGGCTTTTTTCTTTTGAACTTTTATTAGTTATTTCTGTTTGATGAACGTAATTAGTGTGCAAATGATTATAAATATGACCATACATAATATGATTATGATTGTTATAATCTCTTATTACAAAATTAGTAAATTCATTCTCCATAAATTTAGGTTCTAATAAAACATAGTTAATATTTTGATCTTTGGTCATTGTAATTAATAAATGATCAAACATAAATACTCCAGTTTTAAATACTTCTTCACAATAAAGACCTTCCAAGACATCGATTAGTTCTTTTCCTGAAGGAACATAATATAACTTAGTATACGCTAAAGCTTTTTTTAGTCTTTCTTTATAGTCTTCTTCGAAGAAAATTTTAATCTTTTTTCCTTCAAACTCCATATGTTGATTGTTATCATCAATCATTTTTAATATAAATTCATTTCTAGTCATTTTTCTCACCTTTTTAATATTATATATTTAAATAGTTAAAAGTCAAGTTATGATATAATAAAAATGGTGATAATATGTTTGTTTCAGTATTAGTTGAAATTAATTTTAATAAAACAAAAACATTTACTTATTATACTTCTAATAATTCATTAAAAGTAGGAACAAGAGTAGTCGTTCCTTTCAACAATCGAGATTTAGAAGGTTTTGTCATGGAAATTAATTTAAATAGGCCAGAGTATGAAACAAAAGAAATAATTAAAGAAGTAGATGATTATCCTGTTTTAAATGAAGAAATGATTGAAATAGGTAAGTTTATGAGTGAGAAAACATTTACTAGTTTAATTAAGTGTTATCAAACTATGTTACCGTCAGGAATAAAAGCAAATATTAAACAAAATATATCAACTAAAAAAATTAAGTATTTAAAATTAATCGATAGTAATTATATACCCAAAAATGATGCTCAATTAAAGTTAGTCGAAGCTTTAAAAAAAGGACCGATCAAAAGAGAAAGTTCTTCTTCCGTTAATACTTTAATTAAAAAAGGTGTTATTGAGGAATATGAAGTAGAAATATTTAGAAGTGTTGAAAATTATATTAATGATAAAAAAATAATATTAACTGAAGAACAAAGAAATATAGTATCTTCAATCGATAAAGAAAGTTTTAATACTTCTTTAATTCATGGTGTTACGGGAAGTGGTAAAACTTATATTTATTTAGAATTAATAAAAGAAGTAATTAAAAATAATAAAAGTGCTATCTTATTAGTGCCTGAGATATCTTTAACACCACAGACTATCGCTATTTTTAAGGGTGAATTTTCTAGAATAGCTGTTTTTCACAGTGGACTATCTATTGGAGAAAAATATGATGAGTGGCGAAGAATAAAAGAGGGATTAGTCGATATTGTAATCGGAGTTAGAAGTGCCGTATTTGCACCTTTAAATAATTTAGGAATAATTATAATTGATGAAGAGCATTCACCAACTTATAAGCAAGATTCTAATCCTAAATATAATACTTTAGATATTGCTATTAAAAGAGCTAAATATAATCAAATACCTTTAGTATTAGGAAGTGCAACTCCTTCATTAGAAACATATACATATGCCAAAATGGGCAAAATTAAGCTATATGAGCTTAAAAACAGAATAAGCACTAATATGCCTAAAGTAGAAGTAATTGACTTAGTAGAAGAGGTTAAAAAAGGATATAACATCATATCTAAACCAATGCTTAATGAAATAGAAAAAACAATCAAAAAAAATGAACAAGTAATCTTATTATTAAATAGAAGAGGATATAATACTTTAGTTATGTGTCATAGCTGTGGTCATGTTTTTAAATGCCCAGATTGTGAAGTTTCACTAGTTTATCATAAACATAAAAATAAATTAGTTTGTCACTATTGTCATTATGAAATGTTTAAACCTGAGATATGCCCAACTTGTAAAAAAGAAGAAATAAAATATGCCGGAATAGGCACAGAAAAAGTAGAAGAAATATTAAAAGAAAAATATAACTATAAAATTCTTAGATTAGATCAAGATACTACTAGTAAAAAAGGAACATTGGAAAAAGCAATTCATGCTTTTGAAAATCATGAATATGATATTTTATTAGGAACCCAAATGATATCTAAAGGATTAGATTTTCCTAATGTAACTTTAGTAGGAGTCTTAGAAACCGATTATTCACTAATGATTCCGGACTTTAGAAGTGCTGAAAGAACTTATCAACTTTTAAGTCAAGTTTCAGGAAGAAGTGGTCGTGCTAAAGAAGGCAAAGTACTAATTCAAACTTATAATAAAGATCATTATAGTATTTTATCGGCTATTAATCATGATTATGATAAATTTTATAATAAAGAAGTATTAATGAGAAAAAACTTATTATATCCTCCTTTTGCTCAAATATTAGTAATTGAGTTAATATCAGATGATCAAAAAGAATTGTTTAAGGAAATAGATAAAAATAAAAAATATTTAGAATCAAACAATTTAATTGTATTAGGACCTAATTATAAAAAAGAAAAAAATAAATTTGTCATGCAATTTATAGTTAAATATAAAACAACTGATCAAATAAAAGAAATAATACCTTTTATTGAAAATATGTACGAGAATAACAGAAAAATAAGAGTAGATTTTTCAATAAATCCAAACCAAATATAGAAGAGGCAACATGAATATAGAAATAATAAAAGACATAGCAAAAAAAATAAATGTTAGAGAAGAACAAATATTAGCAACTTTAAAATTGCTTGAAGAAGGAAACACCATTCCTTTTATAGCGAGATATCGAAAAGAAGCTACTAGGAACTTAGATGAAGAGCAAATAAGAGCAATAAGTGAAGTTTATGAATATGAACAAAATTTATTAAAAAGAAAAGAAGACGTAATTAGATTGATTGAAGAAAAAGGAATGATGACTGATTCTCTAAAACAAGAAATTATGGCATCAATAAAATTGGTTGAAGTAGAAGACTTATATCGACCATTTAAAGAAAAGAAAAAAACAAAAGCAACAGAAGCTATTAAGTTTGGTTTAGAACCGCTTGCTAATCAAATATTAGAATTTGGTGATAATGTTGATGCTACTAGCTTTATAAATGAATTTGTAAAAACAAAAGAAGAAGCAATCATGCATGCTCGATATATAATTGCTGAAAAAGTAAGTGATAATTCTGAATATCGTAAATGGATAAGAAACTATACTTATAACAATGGAAAAATAACTAGTAAAATTAAAAAGAATAAACAAGATGAGAATAAAGTATATGAAATGTATTATGATTATCAATTTGATGTAAAGCATGAAAAACCGCATCGTATTCTTGCTCTTAACAGGGGAGAAAAAGAAGATATACTATCTGTTTCAATCGTAGTTGATGAAGAGAGAATAATTAATTATTTAAATTTAAACTTTAATAAAGTTAATTCAAAATTGATTGAAGAAGCTATTTTAGACTCATACAAGAGATTGATTTTTCCAAGTATTGAAAGAGAAGTAAGATCAGAACTTACTGAGATAGCAGAGCATGCTGCAATTGATAATTTTAGTCACAATTTAGAAAAATTATTATTACAGCCTCCAATGAAAGAAAAAATGATTTTAGCGTTAGATCCGGCATTTAGAACAGGTTGTAAATTAGCTATATTGGATAGATCAGGCAATATGATTGATATTGATGTTATTTATCCACATGAACCTAATAATGACTTTGAAGGTAGTAAAAATAAAGTTATTAAATTAATTGAAAAGTATGATATTGATTTAATAGCAATTGGCAATGGAACTGCTTCTCGTGAGAGTGAATTATTTATTTCTAAAGTAATTAAAGAAACTAAAAAAGTTCCATATGTAATTGTTAGTGAAGCGGGTGCAAGTGTTTATTCTGCTTCTAAATTAGCGATTGAAGAATTTCCTTCTTTGAGTGTCGAACAAAGAAGTGCTATTAGTATTGGAAGAAGAATTCAAGACCCTCTTTCAGAGTTAGTTAAGATTGATCCTGAAAGTATTGGAGTAGGACTATATCAACATGATGTAACTGCTAAAAAATTAAAAGAATCACTTGATTTTACGGTTGAAAAAGTAGTTAATCAAGTTGGTGTTAATATAAATCTTGCAAGTCCATCATTACTTAGATATGTATCTGGTTTATCTAAAAAGAATATCGATAAAATAATTGAATATCGAATTAAAAAGGGTAAAATCCAATCTAGAGAAGAATTAAAGAAACTATTAACGGATAAGACTTACGAGCAAGCAATTGGATTTTTAAGAATATTATTTTCTAAGAATAAGTTAGATGAAACTTCAATTCATCCGGAGAGTTATCAAATTGCATTAGATATCTTAAAAATGTATAACTTAACAATTGATGATATTGGAAAAGAAACTATTTTAGAGGATGTTAATTTAAACGATTTATCTAGTAAATTAAATATTGATAAGTATACTCTAGAAGATATTATAAAAGATTTAAGAAAACCAAATCGTGATCCAAGAGATAGCATGCCTCAGCCATTACTTAGACAAGATGTTTTGACTATTGAAGATCTAAAATTAGGTATGATGCTACAAGGTACAGTTAGAAATGTAGTGGACTTTGGAGTATTTATTGATATTGGTTTAAAAAATGATGGATTAGCACATATTTCTAAATTAACAGATCGTTTTATTAGACATCCAAATGAAGTAGTTAGCATTGGTGATATTGTCGATGTTTACGTTGATGATATTAACTTGGAAAAGAAAAAAGTGTCACTAAGTTTAATTAAACCTAAGGCAATTGCCTAAAAAGTATAGTTAAATTTTTAAATTTATAGTAAAATAAAAGATGATAGTGGTGAAGGTATGTTATTAGAAGATTTACATGTTGAAAAAAAATTAAATATTGTATTCATGGGAACTCCTCTTTTTGCCGTACCTGTATTAGAAGGTTTAATTGAAAAATACGGAGTTAGAGCAGTAGTAACGCAACCTGATAAATTGGTTGGAAGAGAACAAAAATTATCTATCCCTCCAGTTAAGGAAGTTGCTAAGAAACATAATATATTAGTTTTACAACCACTTAAATTAAAAGAAGAATACGAAGAAATATTAGCTCTTGAACCAGAATTAATAATAACGTGTGCTTATGGACAAATGGTTCCAGATGTTATTCTAAATTATCCCAAATATGGATGTATTAATGTTCATGCATCGCTTCTTCCAAAACTAAGGGGAGGAGCTCCAATTCATAAAGCCATTATTTATGGTCATCATAAAACAGGTATTACAATAATGCATATGAGTTCTAAAATGGATGCTGGTGATATCATAACTCAAAGTGAAGTAGAAATAACGAATACTGAAACAGCTTCGTCACTTCACGATAAACTTAAAATAGTAGGAAGAGATCTTTTGTTAGAAACTATTCCTTCAATTATTGATAAAACCGCACCCAGAATTAAGCAAGTGGAATCAGAAGTAACTTTCGCTCTTGCGATTAGAAGAGAAGAAGAAAAAATAGATTTTAATAAAACAAAAAGAGAAATATATAATCAGATAAGAGGTTTGAATTCTTGGCCTGGTGCATATTTTATGTTTGATAATATGATTTTTAAAGTATGGGAAAGTGAAATTTCCAATAATTATTTTCCAGATTTATTTAACGGACAAGTATCTGCAGTATATGAAGATGGAATTGGTGTTAAGGTCTACAATGGTGAAATTATTTTAAAAGTAATTCAGCCAGAGGGAAAAAGAAAAATGACTGCTAAAGAATTTATCAATGGATATAAAGAAAAATTAGTAGGAAGGATATTTTTATAGGAGGTAAATATGAATTATCAAAAATACATGTTGAAAATAGGAGAATTTATTAAATCAAGAAAGAAAACTTTCTGGATTATGATGTTAATTTATTTAGTTGCATTTGTTTCTTTAGCTTATGTTGTTGAAAGAAATGTATTAAGTAATTTGGGTAAACTAAGTCCTTATTTAGAAGAATACAAACTATATAATAACTTTGCTTATAGTCATACTAAGAGTTATAAATTCGAGAATGGTGATTGGCGTTATCAATATTTAAGTGGTCAAAAATTTGAAGATGCTCACTTAGTTTTTCAAAATGGAAATAACTATTATTTTGAAACTAATGATTTATCAGGATTAGAATTTCAAGTTCTAAATCCAACTATGTTAGATAATCCAACGATATATCGTTACTTACAAAAAGCAACTTTAGTAAATTCGACAGAAATAATGGAAACATATGAGTTGTCTTTAAAAGACTTCGTTAGAATTGCTGATAACAAGAAAGTTAAAGATGAAGGAGTTATTGCAATAACTATTTTCAACATAGAAGATAAAGTAGTTCAAGTAGATGTAGTTTTAACGGATTATGCTAAATTAAAAAATGAAACTTTTGAATCTTTTGTGGTAAGTATTGAATATAATCGACATGGACAAATAGTTGATTTTAGAAATTAATTGTGTTAATATTATCAAGGCAGAAGAGGTGAAGATATGAATTTTTTAGAAATAGCTTTAATGGTTGTATCAATTTTATTAATTGCAATCGTTTTACTTCAAAGTGGTAAGGCTGAAAGTGCCTCTAACATTATTACCGGAGGAAACGATAGTTTATTTGCAAATCGTAAAGAAAGAGGCGGAGAATTATTTATTAGTCGCTTAACATTAGCTTTAGGCGTGTTATTCTTTCTTTTAAACCTTATTTTAGGTTTTGCGTAAAGTCTAGCTAGTCGCTAGCTTTTTTTTTAGAAAATAACAATAAATCAAATTAATTTGTTATAATATAATTGGTGAAATATGCAAAGTATTTATAGTATTACATATCAAAAATTAGTAGATATATTAGAAAAAAATAGTTTTAAAAAATTTAGAGCAGATCAAATTTTTGAATGGCTATATCAAAAGAAGGTTAATTCTTTTGAGGAAATGACTAATATAAATAATGATTTAAGAACTTTTTTACAAAATAATTTTTATTTTAATAGCTTAAAAATAGTAGCATTAAATGAAGATGTAGACGTAAAAAAAGTTTTATATGAACTTTCAGATTCTAATAGAATTGAAAGTGTTTTGATGTATCAAAATTATGGAAAAAGTTTATGTGTATCATCACAAGTTGGATGTAATATGGGCTGCACTTTTTGTGAAAGTGGACGTCTTAAAAAAATAAAGAATTTAAGTATTGATGAGATGGTTTTACAATTGCTTCAAATAGAAGAAAAAATTACTCATGTTGTTTTGATGGGAATTGGAGAACCTTTAGATAATTTTGATAATGTTATGGACTTCATTAATATTTTAACTGATTATAGAGCTTTCAATATAGGATCTAGACATATTACTTTATCTACATGTGGAATAGTCGATAAAATAAATCAATTACATCTATATAACAATCAAATTAATTTAGCAATTAGTTTGCATGCTCCCAATAATGAATTGAGAAGTAAATTAATGCCAATTAACAAGGCATATCCATTAGAAGTATTAATGTCTTCTTTAAAGAAATACATCAAAATTACTAACCGAAGAGTTACTTTTGAATATGTAATGATTAAAGGCGTTAATGATCAAATAGAACACGCAAAACAATTAGCTATTTTAATAAAAGGAATGAATGCATATGTTAACTTAATTCCTTACAATGAAACTAGTCATATTGAATTTAAAAAGAGTGAAAAAACGACGATTTTACAATTTTATGATATACTTAAAAAGAATAAAATTAATGTTACAGTTAGGAAAGAATTTGGGACCAAAGTTAAAGCAGCATGCGGACAGCTGAGGTCAAATTATGAGGAATCAAATGATTAAGCAGTTTTATTTAACAGATGCAGGTTTAGTAAGAGAAACGAATGAAGACAGCGTCATTATTATAAATAATCAAAGTAATGAGTATTTATTAGCGGTAGCAGACGGTATGGGAGGCCATACTGGTGGTGAAATAGCTTCTTCAATTGCAGTAAGACATCTAGGTGGAAGATTTAGAAATACAAGTAGTATTGGAAATGTAGATGATGCGATTGCATGGTTAAAAGAGACTATTCATGAAATAAATTTTGAAATATATAAGCATACTTCAACTAATCCTGAAAGTGAAGGAATGGGCACAACTTTAGTATGTGCAATTATGACTAAAGAATTTTTAATATTTGGAAATATTGGAGATTCATCAGGGTTTATATTTAATAAAAATCATATTTATAAAATAACTAAAGATCATACTCTAGTTAATCTTTTACTTGCGTCAGGAGAATTAACTGAAGAAGAAGCTAAAAATCATCCAAAGAAAAATGTTTTGATGAGAGCTTTAGGTTCAACAAAAAGTGTTGAAATGGATGTTTTTCAAGTTGAATCTTCATATGATGGAATTTTATTGTGTAGTGATGGTGTAACAAATCTATTAGAAGAAGATTTAATTGCTAAAATTTTAGCAGAAGATATATCAATAGAAGATAGAGTTAAGAAAATAATCCAAAAAAGTAACAATCGTGGTGGAAATGATAACATCTCAGTTGCTTACTTAGAAAGAGGTGAAGATAATGCTTAATCAAGGATATAAAGTAAATGATCGCTATGAAATTTTAAAACTTCTTGGTGAAGGTGGTATGGCAAACGTTTATTTAGCGTTTGATACTATTTTAGAAAGAGAAGTAGCGGTCAAAGTACTAAGAGGAGATTTATCTAATGATGAAAAATTTGTTAGAAGATTTCAAAGAGAAGCAATATCATCTTCAAGTCTTTCGCATCCCAATATTGTAGAAATGTATGATGTTGGTGAAGAACAAGGACATTATTATATTGTTATGGAATATATAAAAGGAAAAACTTTAAAAAGTTTGATTAAAAAAAGAGTATATTTAACAATGCATGAAGTAATTGATATTATGATTCAATTAACAAAAGCGATTGCTAATGCCCATGAGAGTTATATTATTCATAGAGATATAAAACCCCAAAACGTTATGATTTTAGACAATGGTTTAATAAAGATTACTGACTTTGGAATTGCAACATTAACTAATCAAATGGAAATGACTCATACTAATAGTATTATGGGGTCAGTTCATTATTTGCCACCAGAACAAGCAAATGGAGGAGTTGCAACTGTTAAAAGTGATGTTTATTCATTAGGAATTTTAATGTATGAACTATTAATTGGAAAAGTTCCTTTTAAAGGAGAAACGGCAGTTGAAATAGCTCTAAAACATATTAAAGAAGACATTCCAAGCGTTAGAAAAATAAAGCCAGATATTCCTCAAAGCATAGAAAATATTATTTTAAAAGCTTGTGCTAAAAATCCTAAAAATAGATATGCAAATGCTAATGAAATGTTAGAAGATTTAGTAAAATGTTTGGATGAAGATAAACAAGATGTACCAAGAATCGTTTATGAATTTAAAGAATATGAAGAAAAAGAAGAAAAACAAAAAACTTTAATTAATATACCTAAAATTTTTGTTACAAAGGAGCAACCGAAAGAAGAAATGAAAAAAGAAGAAAAAATAAATAAAAAACTTATTATTGCGATGGCTGCCGGGGTTTTTACTATGGCTATTATGCTTGTCTTCTTAGTAGTTATTTATCCATCTTTATCTAGAGTAAAAGAAGTTAAAATACCTTCGGTTGAAAACATGACTAAGGAAGAAGCTATAAAAAAATTAGAATCACTAGGATTAAAAGTATCAGATGAGCAATTTAAGGCAAGTGATCAAGTAGCGGAAGGATTAGTTGTTGACACTTATCCAAGCTCAGGAATAGTAGTTAAAGTAGGACGAGGAATTGTTATATATGTATCTGCAGGAACAAGCAAAATAAAATTAGAAAACTATGTTAATCGTAACTATGAAGTAGCAGAAGCAGCTTTACTTGCAAAAGGTATGAGAGTTGAAAGAGACTATATGGAAGTTGAGTATAAAGAAAATATGGACTATGAAAAAATAGTAGCTCAAACTCCTTTGGCAGGAGAAGATATTTCGACTGGTCAAACAGTCACTCTTTACACAGCAAGACCAATGTTTCCTGATTTTGTGGCAGAGGGCTTCACATTAACTCAGGTTGAAACATTCTTAACTAAATTTAATGTTAAAATGGTTATTGATTATTTAGAAACTACTGATCAAACTTCTGGTTCAGTTGTGGCTCAAAGTGTAGCTAAACATAGTTTAATTTGGCCAAATCAAACGGTAACTATTACAGTAGCAGTAGAACCATATGATGATGTAGAGCCAGATAATTTAATAGTAGATTAATATGAATGGAAGAATATTAAAAAATATTAGTAATGATTATTTAGTTGAAGCTAATAATCAAATATATAATTGTAAACCAAGAGGAATACTAAGAAACCAAAATGAAAAACCTTTAGTAGGAGATTTAGTTGTTATTGATCCTAAAAAAGCAGTTATTGATAAAATAATGCCAAGAAAAAATTTTTTAGTAAGACCTCCAGTTGCTAATGTTGATTATGCAGTAATCGTAATGAGTTTAGTAAAACCAGACTTTTCTGCTAATCTTTTAGATAAGTTAATTTTAGTGTGTGAATATCAAGGTATTAAGCCTATTATTTGTTTTACTAAAATAGATCTAAATAAAAAAGATTTTTCTGATATTTTTAATTATTATCAAAAAATAGGATATCCTATTTTTATGAATGATCAATTAGAAGAATTCAAAGATTTTATAAGAAATAAAATAGTTGTTTTAGCAGGACAATCTGGAAGTGGTAAAAGTACATTGATAAACAAAATAGATCCTAGTTTGAATTTAAAAACTAATGACATATCTAAAGCTTTAGGAAGAGGAAAACACACTACTAGACATACTGAATTATGGAAAATAGATGACCTATATATTTTAGATACTCCTGGTTTCTCAGCAATAGATTTAAAAGAAATAGGAACCAAAAATATCAAAGATTATTTTATAGAATTTGAGAAATATCGAAATAGCTGTGAATTTAGTAACTGTCTTCACGATAAAGAAGAAAAATGTGCAGTTAAAGAGGCTTTAAATAATAAAGAAATTTTAGATAGTAGATATCAAAACTATTTAAAATTTATGAAGGAGTAATATGAAATTAGCAATATCCTATTTAGGATTAACTAAAATAGAAGAAATAAAGAAATTATTTTCTTTAGATTTTGATTATATTCATTTAGATGTAATGGATAAGATATTCGTTACTAATTTTAATTGTCCTTTAAATGAAAAATTATTGTTAGAAGAATCAAATAAAAAATTAGATGTTCATCTAATGACTGAGGATGTTGAAGCTTATATCGATGAATATGCTGTTTTAAAACCAGAGTTTATAACATTTCATTTAGAAACAAAAGATGT
Source organism: Bacilli bacterium (assembly GCA_030602345.1). Taxonomy (GTDB): domain Bacteria; phylum Bacillota_I; class Bacilli_A; order RF39; family UBA660; genus JAUVZX01. The sequence continues at coordinate 103,122 of JAUVZX010000001.1, read as the reverse complement.
TTCTAAGATGATTTTAAAATTAAAAAAATTAAATATAAAAGCGGGATTATCAATAAAACCAAATACGGATATAAATAAAATAACTAAATATTTAAAAGATATTGATTTAGTTTTAGTAATGAGTGTTGAGCCTGGAAAAGGTGGACAATTATTTATGGAAGAATCATTAGAAAAAATAAAATTTTTAGATGAATATCGAAAATTAAATAACCTAGATTACTTGATTGAAGTGGATGGTGGAATTACTGATCAAGTTATACTTAAATTAAAAGAAGTAGATATATTAGTAGTAGGAAGTTATATCACCAAAGGAGACTACCAATTAAGAATAGACACTATAAAAAATATGATATAATTAAAAAAGAGGTATTTATGCAAGACATATTAAAAAAAATAGATTTAGAAAAACTCAAAAAAATAACTTTAAAACAAATAAAGTTGTTTAGAAAAAACTCAAAAAAATATTTACAAACGAATATTTTGTTTTCTGCTTTCGTAATAAGTTCATTAATCAATGTTACTCTACTGAGAGCTTTGACTATAGGAAATTCTTTTGCTATATATCCAATTATAGCGGACTTAGCTATCTTATTGATTATAGGGTCATTTGGTTACTATATAAAGGCCCCGCATCAGTTTAAATATTTCTTTTCGCTTGCGATAGTGGTAACGGCATTAACAATAGTTAATTCAATGTACTATACTAACTATTTATCTTTTTCATCAGTATCATTATTTGCAACATCTTCTCAAATAGTTGATGTAGCTGACGCTGTTGTTCAAAACGTTATGAGACCAAAAGACTTTGTTTTCTTATGGCAAATACCAATGTTGATTTATGTTAACCAGTTACTTAAGAAAAGAGACTACTATAATAAAGTCTATAAAATAGAAAAAAGGGTAACTCGTGCAGTGAACACTCTCATTGTAGGAGTAGTATTAGTAGGATTATTTATATCAACTTTAAATGCGGTTGATATAAGTAGATTTTCAAAACAATGGAATAGAGAATATATTGTTCTTAGATTCGGTATATTAACTTATCAAGTAAACGATGTATATGCCACTTTAAGAAGTAAAATAAGTCCTTTCTTTGGCTATGACAGTAGTAGTAAATTGTTTAGAGAATTTTATGAAGAAAATTTAAAGGAACCAAAGAAAAATAAATATACTAATATTTTTGAAGGAAAAAACATAATATTGATTCATGCTGAAAGTATTCAAACGTTTACTTTGGATGCTAAATTTAATAATCAATATGTAACACCAACTTTAAGAAAATTAAGCCAAGAAGGATTATATTTTAGTAATTTTTATTCTCAAGAGGGAGTAGGAACATCATCAGATACAGAATTTACACTTTCGACATCTTTGATGCCATCTTCTTCAGGAACTGTTTTTGTTAATTATTTTAATAGAGACTATATAACAATGGAAAAACAGCTTAAAGGCAAAGGTTATTATGTTGCAAGTATGCACGGTAATAATGGTTCTTTTTGGAATAGAAAAGTAGTTCATCAATACTTCGGTTATGATAGAATGTTTGCTTTCCCTGATGATTATGTCTTAGATGAAACAATTGGGTTGGGTCTTAGTGATATGAGTTTCTTTGATCAATCAATTGAAAAAATAAAAGATATAAGTCAGAATAATGATAAATATATGGTTAAATTAATTACTCTTACTAATCATACTCCATTTACTGATATTGAAAGAATATCTAATTTTGAAGTAGACTATAAATATGAAAGAATAAACGAAGAAACAGGCGAAACAGAGATAGTAAGTGCCCCTTATTTAGAAGGAACACTAATGGGAAGCTATATGAAATCTGTTAACTATGCTGACTTTGCTTTAGGACAATTTTTAGATAAGTTAGAACAAGAAGATTTGTTAGATAATACAGTTGTTATTATATACGGAGATCATGATGCAAGAATTAGAAGAAGTGAATATTTAAGATATTTTAATTATGATCCTTATACAGACACAATATTACCTAAAGAACACGAAGATTATCAAGCGATGGATTTTTATCAATATGAATTAAATAGAAAAGTACCTCTAATAATTTGGTCGAAAGATAAAAAGCTTAGACACGAAGTCAAGACAGTTATGGGTATGTATGATGTTAAACCGACAATCGGAAACATGTTTGGATTTCATAATCCTTATGCTCTAGGTAATGATATCTTTAATTTGAAAGACAACTTAATCGTTTTTCCAAGTGGTAACTGGTTAACTAATTCCATATATTATAATACTTCTAAAGATGAAGGTTTTGCTTTAAAGCAAGAAGTAATTAGTTTAGAATATATCGAAGAACAAAAACGAAAAGCAGAACAGATATTAGGTGTTTCAAATGCAATAATTGTTCATGACTTACAAAAAGGCTTATTAAATAAAGAATAGGATTGAAAAGTATTATATTTTTTTGATATAATACTTTTGCGGGGCCATAGCCAAGCGGTAAGGCAAGGGACTGCAACTCCCTCACCGCCGGTTCAAATCCGGCTGGCCCCTCCATAAAAAAATAAAAGAACTATGTTCTTTTTTTGTGTATAAATATTAAAAAGTGATATAATATAAGTAGGTGATATTATGAAAAAGAAATATAGTTTATTATTAGTCTTGGCATTGATAGTTTTTATGACGGGATGTACTAAACCTAAAGTAGAAGTGTTAGAATCATCAGTATTTATAAGAATTAATCCAGAGGTTGAGTTGGTAGTTAAAGAAGATGTAGTTATCGCAGCTAATGCCTTAAATGAAGATGCTATACTGTTGTTATTTGAAGATGAATTTATCGGAAAAACAATAGACGAAGCAATTGAGATTATTTTTGAGAACTCTTTAGAAATGGGATTTTTAGACGAAACAGAATCTAATAATATTTTTGTTGAAACTATAAATGAAAACGATACAGAAAGAGAAAGAATAGAACAAAAAGTAAGAAACAGATTAAATGAAATAGCTCAAAGAAAAGAATTAATTGCGAATGTTGTTTTAGCTAGACTATCTTCTGAAATAAAAGAACAAGCAGAAATTAATAATGTTAGTTATGGCAAAATGTTGATTATTACTAGAATAATGATGTTAGATGATTCATATGCTATTGAAGATTTAAAACAAATGCCTCTTCAAGAATTAAACGAGATATTTAGAGAAAACTTTAAAGAATTCAGGACTATCAATCAAGAAAGAAGATTAGAACTAATTGAAATAAGAAAACAAAAAAGAGAAGAAACTAAAACAAAAATAGAAGAATTTAGACAAAGAATTTTGGAACAAATTAGAAATTCTGAAGATTTAACTGAGGAAGAAGTTCAAAACAGATTCACAGAAAGACTAAATGATATAAAAGAAGAATTAAGAAATAGACGTAACATTTGACAAAAACATATAATTTATATAAAATTAATCTAGCAATTTGGAGGTAGTTATGTTTCAAGAGCGTATTTTTTTAACGGCAAAAGACGTATTAGAAAAAGAATTTAAAATCGATACAAGAGGTTATAGACCACAAGAAGTTGATAAATTTTTAGACATTGTTATGCGTGATTATGAAGAAATGATGAATATTATCAAAGAATTGGATACGGATCGTAAGAACTTGGCAAGTGATAACATTAAATTAAAACAAGAACTTAGAAATTTACAAACTAAATTTGAGGTTTTGAAAGACAATAATGGTGAGATCACTAATGCTGATTTGTTAAGAAGATTATCAAATTTAGAAAAAGTTATATATGGTCGTGAATAATATTTTAGACAAACGCTGCATTTATATGTAGAGGAAAGTCCATGCTCGCACTACCTGTGATGGTAGTAGTGTTTGTGTATAGGGAAAAAATAACCTATAGTAGCTTCGGCTAACGGCGCAGAAAAAACCTAAGTCTTTTAGATATGGTTTGAGTAAGCTGAAAGTGCCATAGTGACGATATTTACTAGAAATGGTAATGTGGAACGGGTAAACCCCACAAGCGAGAAACCCAAATTTGGTAGGGGAATTCGAAGAAAATAATAAGAATTTTCTTTGGAATAACGAAAGTTATAGATAAATGTTTGTCACCTTTTAAGGTACAGAACATGGCTTATTAAATATTATTTATGATTATTGAGGTGCAAAATGAAAGAGATTGGCGAAATCTTAAAAGAAACAAGAGAATCGATGGGTATTGCGTTAGAAGAAGCGGCCGAAGATTTGAAATTAAGAGTAGCTCAAATAGAGAATATAGAAGAGGGAAATATTTCTTTTTTTAAAGATATTTTTTATTTAAAGTTATTTATTAGAGATTATTCAAAATATTTAGGATTAGATCCTGAAGAAATGATTGATGATTTGAATGAATACTTATTTGACTATACTTCTAAAATATCAATTGATGATATTAAGAAGGCAAGTAAAGAAAAGGTGAAAGTTAAGAAAATAGCTTCACCATATACTTTAGAAAAAAAGAAGATGTGGAATGTTCCACCGGTAATAGTTTATGGAACAATCGTCTTTTTAATAGCATTAATTATTTATTTAGTACTATCATTTAATCCGAACGATGATTTTAATAATCAAAGTTTAATTGGAGGAAGTTATGAATTTAGCAACCAAATTAACATTTACTAGAATATATATGACAATATTACTATTAGTAATACTTGTTTTTCCTTTTGACTCAATTGGAATTAATATTCCTAAATTATTTGTTAATGAGTTTTTAGTTGTTGACTTAAGATATATTATTTCAGGTGTTATATTTATAATTGCTTCACTAACGGATTATCTAGATGGATATGTAGCAAGAAAATATAATATGGTTACTGATTTTGGTAAGATGATTGACGCTATTGCAGATAAGGTATTAGTTAATTCCGTATTAATTTTATTATCAGCTACAGGTTTTGTTCATCCTATAATAACAGTTATTATAGTCGGTAGAGATACAATTACAAATGCTATTAAAATGGCAGTTGGTAATAAAAAAGCAGTAGTAGCAGCAAGTCAAATGGCTAAAATTAAAACAATGACACTAATGGTTGGTATATCATTAACATTATTTTATAATTTACCATTTGAGTTATATAATTTAAGAGTTTCTGACTTCTTATTAATAGTTGCAGCAATATTATCGATTATTTCAGGTATTGAATATTATAAAGTTAATAAAGAATTTATATTTGAAAAAAAAGAAATTAAAGAAAATACACCAACAGAAATCCTTAATTAATAAGGATTTTTTTATATTTTTGTAAACAAAAAATAACACAAACAAATGTTCGTAAAAAGTATTGACAAAAGTTTACTAATATCATATAATCAAAATGTACCAAGGAGGATTAAATGGCAAAAACAACAAATGATAAAACATTAGATCAAGTATTATTAGAAATAGAAAAACAATTCGGAAAAGGATCAGTAATGAAACTGGGTGATGAAAACAAAAGAGAAATAGATGCTACTTCATCAGGATCGTTAACACTAGATCTAGCATTAGGTGTAGGCGGTTATCCTAAAGGAAGAATTATTGAAATATATGGACCAGAATCAAGCGGTAAAACAACATTTGCATTACATGCAATTGCAGAGTCCCAAAAACAAGGGGGAAGAGCAGCGTTTATTGATGCTGAACATTCATTAGACCCTTTATATGCTTCTAAATTGGGAGTAGATATTAATAATTTAGTTTTAGCTCAACCAGATAATGGAGAACAAGCTTTAGAAATAGCAGAGGCTTTAGTTAGAAGTGGGGCAATTAGTATTATTGTAATCGATTCAGTAGCAGCTTTAGTTCCTCAAGCAGAAATTGAGGGAGAAATGGGTGATAGCCATGTTGGATTACAAGCGAGATTAATGAGTCAAGCTTTAAGAAAATTATCAGGAGTAATTAGTAAGACTAATACAACAGCTATTTTTATTAATCAATTAAGAGAAAAAGTAGGAATTATGTTCGGTTCTCCAGAGACAACTCCAGGAGGAAGAGCTTTGAAATTTTATTCTTCAGTTAGATTAGATATAAGAAGAGTTGAACAAATTAAAATTGGTAATGATATAGTTGGAAGCAAAACTAACGTTAAAGTAGTTAAAAATAAAGTTGCTCCACCATTTAAAGTGGCAACAGTCGACATTATGTATGGTGAAGGTGTTTCAAGATATGCTGAGATTGTTGATTTAGCATCGGAAACAGGCATTTTAGAGAAAAGTGGTGCTTGGTATGCTTACAATGGTGAAAAGATTGGCCAAGGGCGTGAAAACGCAAAAGAATACCTTAAAAACAATCCTAAACTAGCAAAAGAAATAGAAGATAAAGTTAGAAGTAATTTTAAATTCACAAATAAAGCGGAGCTTACTGAAGAGTAAGCTTTTTTTCTTGACTTATTTTGCTTTACCAATTAAAATTAAGTTAGGGCGTAGCCCTTATGAAAATTAAATGGAGGTATATTATGGAAAATATGCTAATCTCCATTTTACTTGTCCTAGGTGGACTTTTTGTTGGAATAATGATTAGTCTTATCTTTGGTTATTTAAAAAGCTTACGTTTAAATAACAAAGCTGAGAATATTATAGAAAAAGCTAAAAAAGAAGCTGAGAAAATTAAACGTGACCATATATTGGAAGCGAAAGAAGAATCTCATAAATTAAAAATAGAAACAGATAAAGAAATAAGAGAAAAAAAATTAGAAATTAAAGAAGCAGAAGATCGTCTTTTGGTGAGAGAAAATAATATCCAAAAAAGAGATCAAACTCTCCAAAACAGAGAGCATATGCTTGAAGAAAAAGAAAATTCTATTATTAGTAAACAAAGAGATATTCAAAATGAACAAGTAAAAATTGAAGAGATTAAAAAAGAACAAATGACCCTTTTAGAAAAAATATCAGGTTTTTCTAAAGATGAAGCTAAAGCATTGGTAATGAAAAGAACGGAAGAGCAAATGGATTTAGAAATTGCTAGCTATATTAAAGATAGAGAAGCAGAAGCAAAATTAAATGCCGATAGAAATGCTAAAGAAGTTTTGATTTCAACAATGCAGAGATATGCAGCAGATGTTGTTAGTGAGCAAACAGTATCAGTTGTTAATTTACCAAGTGATGATTTAAAAGGAAGAATTATTGGTAGAGAAGGAAGAAACATAAGAACGATTGAAGCGGTAACAGGAGTAGATTTAATTATTGATGATACGCCTGAAACTTTAGTTTTATCAAGTTTTGATCCTTATAGAAGAGAAATAGCAAGATTGACTTTAGACACTTTAATTAAAGATGGAAGAATTCATCCGGCGAGAATTGAAGAAGTTTATGATAAGTCAGTAAGAGAAATGAAAGTTAAGAGTAAAGAGTATGGTGAAGAAGCTATATATCGTTTAGGATTAACTAAAGTAGATCCGGAACTAGTAGAATTAGTAGGTAAGTTACAATTTAGAACTAGTTATGGACAAAATGCTTTAAAACATAGTATTGAAGTTGCTGAATTATCAGGAATAATTGCTGCAGAAGTAGGCGAAAATGTTATGCTTGCTAAAAGAGCAGGATTACTACATGATATTGGAAAAGCAATCGATCATGAAGTGGAAGGTAGTCATGTTGAATTAGGAATTGAAGTTGCTAAAAAACATCATGAACATGATGTAGTAATAAATTCAATTGCTTCACATCATGGTAATGTTGAAGCTAGTAGTATTATCTCAGTAATAGTCGCTATGGCAGATGCATTATCAGCAACTAGACCAGGAGCAAGAAATGACTCTTTAGAAAATTATGTTAAACGTCTTCAAGAATTAGAAGCAATTGCTAATAGCTTTGAAGGTGTTGATAAAACATTTGCAATGCAAGCAGGAAGAGACCTTCGTGTTATTGTAAAACCACATCAAGTTAATGATGGCAGAAGTTATAAGATGGCTAAAGATATTAAAGATCGTATTGAAAAAGAACTTCAATATCCTGGTACAATCAAAGTAACAGTTATTAGAGAATTAAGAGCAGTAGAAGAGGCTAAATAGTCTCTTTTTTCTTTTTTTATGATATAATAAATTAAGGTGATAATATGAAAAAAGGATTCTCATTAGTAGAATTATTAGTAGTTATAGTAATAATAGGATTAGTAGCAGCAATTACTTCTCCCATTGTTTTATCTATGATCGATTCAATGGATAGAACTGCTTTTGAAAAAGGCGTTAATGGTGTAATAAGAGCAGTAGTACAAGACTCTAATACCACTGACTATAAAGGTGGACCATATCGTTTATTTAATCAACAGTTAAGAAATAATAATCGTACAGTAGGATTAACTGGCGAAGTTAGAGGTGAAGGAACTATTTTATTAAATGAAAATGGTGACTTAAAAGTAGGTATTTTCTATGATGGTAGATGTGCTAAAAAAGATTTTACTGATCCTGTAATTATATTTACAGAAGGTCCTTGTGAAATACCACAAATACCATCAATGATAGACCCCTCATTCTTTAAAGAATTACCATTAAACACAAATATAACTGATGCAATGTTAACGGCTTTTCCTTATCGACCAACTACTTATCCCGGAGGGCAACCAAATCAATTAGTAATGATTACTAATCCTTGGGGTCAACAAGATATAGCTTGGAGAGGAACAAACAACGGAGCGGCAGGCGCAGGTGGAGGTTTTTCTATAGGAAATGTTGCCAATTTTAGAATGCCAATCGACAATACAAAAAATTATCGATTTAGTGCGTGGTTTAGAATTGATGGTAACACAGGAAGTAGTATTTTATATCACACATATTTATTTTCATCTAATTCTTCATCTACAATTTTATCAATAACAGATGCTGATGGATCAGCTCCTACTACCAATCCAAATATTTCTAATTCAAATAGAGGAATATGGGTTTTATTGGTGGCTTATTTGACTCATCACGGTTCAATCAATGAAGGAGCATTGCCCTCTGCGTATCGTGTAGATGGATCAGTAATATCGACAAGACAAGCCAGAAAAATGACGTCAGAAGCAAATTTCTTTTCAGCTCGATTTCAAGGTTGGGGGGCATCTGATGGTGTTATATATATTTATCGTCCAAGAGTAGACTTAATAGATGGAACAGAACCAACTATTAGTGATTTATTAAGTGGACAAGAAAACAGCAATTTAATTTATTAGGAGGATATATGAAAAATACATTGCCAATTATTCCAATTCAAAATTTAGTTTTACTTCCTAACAATGAAATAAGTTTAGAGTTTGGTCAAATAAGCCATGCTTTAATAAATAAAATAGAAGAATCTTTTAATAATGAAGTTATCGTTATTAGTCAAAATAGTCATAGTGATGAAATCATTTTTGATAGTTTACCTAAAATGGGAGTTTTAGCTAAGATTATTCATAAATCAGTTTCTGCCTCTAATTTAGTTAGAATAGAACTTTCAGGAAAGAAGCGAGTAGAAATATCTGAATATACTTGGTCAGATAATTTCATTTATTGTGCATTTGATGATATTGTTGATGGCTACGATGAAAAAGAGAATGCTGCGATGATGAGAAAGATTTTAGCAGAAACAAAAGAATATGTTAGAACATCTAATTACTTATCAGAAGCTTTTTATAATTTAGTTTCTAAGATTAATACTTTAGATCAAATGACCGACTTTATGGCATATAAATTACCGGTTACTTTGCATAGATTATATAGTTATTTATATGAAACTTCTTCTTATAGAAGGGGTATTATGATTTTAGAAGATTTTTATATGGAACAAGATATTGTTAATATTGAAAGAGAAATAGATTCTAAAGTTAGAAAAAATTTAGATAATAATCAAAAAGAGTTCGTTTTAAGAGAAAAGTTAAAAGTTATAAAACAAGAACTTGGTGATATTAATGTTAAAGATGATGAAGTAGAAGAATTAAGAGAAAGAATTAAATCTTTAAATGCTAGAGAAGAAATTAAAGATAGATTATTTCAAGAACTTAAAAAGTATGAGAGTCTTCCTTCGATGTCTCCCGAGTTAAATATATCTAGAAGTTATATTGAATGGATGTTATCACTTCCTTGGGAAGATGTAACCGAAGATAATCATGATTTGAAAAAAGTTAAGAAGAGTTTAGATGATTCTCACTATGGACTAGAAAAAGTCAAAACAAGAATTATTGAATATTTGGCAGTAGCCGAGAAAACAAAGAGTTTAAAAAGTCCAATTTTATGTTTAGTTGGTCCTCCAGGAGTGGGTAAGACTTCATTAGCGTTTAGTATTGCTTCAGCGATAAATCGAAAATTTATTAAGATAACTGTTGGTGGTGTTCATGATGAAGCAGAGATTGTTGGACATAGAAGAACTTATATAGGAGCTAATCCTGGTAGAATTATCCAAGGTATGAAAAAAGCAGGATGCTCTAATCCTTTATTCTTAATTGATGAAATAGATAAGATGTCTAAAGATTATAAGGGAGATCCTGCTAGTGCGTTACTAGAAATATTAGATCCTGAACAAAACCAATATTTTAGTGATAATTACATAGAAGAAGCATATGATTTATCTAGAGTGATGTTTGTTACGACTGCTAATTATATTGAAGATATTCCTGAGGCATTAAAAGATAGATTAGAAATAGTCATGTTATCAGGGTATACTGAATATGAAAAATTAGATATAGCTAAGAAACATTTAATGGATAAAATTTGTGATAGTCATGGAATTGATGTTAAAAATGTTTCTATTTCTAATCAAGTTATTTTAGAAGTAATTAGAAATTATACTAAAGAAGCCGGAGTTAGGGAATTAGAGAGACAACTTGCTAATATCGTTAGGAAAATAGTTACTGACTTAGTTTTAACAAAAGAAGATGATAAAGTAGTAAAAGTGGTTAAAGAAGATTTAAATAAATATTTAGGAAGACCTAAATATCGTAATTTAACTAAAACGGAAACCAAAGTAGGTGTAGTCAATGGTCTTGCATATACTTACTATGGAGGAGATGTTTTACCAATTGAAGTTAATTATTTTAAGGGAACTGGTAATTTAGTTTTAACAGGTTCTTTGGGAGAAGTAATGAAAGAAAGTGCTAGAATAGCTCTTAGTTATATTAAGAGTAATCATTCTAAGTTAAAAGTTAATTACGATACTTTAGTTAATAGTGATATTCATATTCATGTACCAGAGGGTGCTATTAGAAAAGATGGGCCTTCTGCAGGGATAGCTTTAACTACTGCTTTAATCAGTGCTCTTACTGACTTAAAAGTGGAAAAAACAATTGCTATGACTGGAGAGATAACTTTAAGAGGTAATGTATTACCAATTGGGGGTCTTAAAGAAAAGAGTATTGGAGCATACAAGAATAACGTTAAACAAGTATTTATTCCTTTTGATAATCTTCCAGATTTAGAAGATGTACCAGAAGAGATAAGAAATAAAATAGAGTATATTCCTGTTAAGAAATATACCGAAGTTTATGAAAAATTAGTAAAATGAGAATCATTTTACACTTAGATGTTAATAATGCCTTTCTGGCTTGGACAGCTCTTTCATTAATTGAAAAGGGTCATGCTGATATTAGAGAAGAAGTTTCAGTTATTGGCTCTTTTTCTTCGCGTGGAGTAATTTTGTCAAGATCTACTTTAGCGAAAGAAAAAAAGATTAATTCTGGAGAACCAATGTATATGGCTAAATCTAAGTTTCCTAACTTAAAGATTTATGAACCTGATTTTAAGGTTTATCATCATTATAGTGAAGCTTTATTTAATTTAATCAGAAAGTACGTCAAAGAAGTAGAAGTTTATTCAATTGATGAGTGTTTTATTGACTTATCGACATATAAAAATATATATGATGATCCTTATGAATTTGCTTTAAAAATATCTAAAGAAATAAAAGATACTTTAGGTTTTACTGTTAACATTGGGATAGCTAATAATAAATTATGTGCTAAGATGGCTTCGGATTTTTCTAAACCCAATAAAATACATACCTTATATAATCATGAAATTGAAGAAAAAATGTGGCCTTTACCAATTGAAAAATTATTTTTTGTTGGTAAGAAAAGCTCTATTTTACTAAGAGAATTAGGAGTTAATACAATTGGTGATTTAGCTAATTATAATTATCAAATATTACAAAAATATTTTAAAAATAGAGCTAAAGAAATGATAGAACATGCTAATGGGATAGATTCTGAAAGAGTTAATTATGAAGAGTACCATTCTAAAGGTATATCAAATGCAACTACTTTAGCTAATGATACTAATGATTTAGACAAGATATTAGATACAATTAGGATGATCTCTGATAATTTAAGTTATCAACTTAGAAAAGATGGGATTATGGCTAAACAGATTAGTGTTAATTATAAAGATTCTAATTTTAAATCTTTTTCTAAACAAATGATTATTCATAATGCAACTTATTTACCAGAAGATATATATAAGTATGCTTCAATTTTATTTAAGAGTCTTTGGAAGAAAGAATATATAAGATTAATTGGAGTTAGTGTAACTAAATTTAAAGAAAGTGATCCATATCAATTATCTTTTTTCGAAGAAGTTAAGGTAAAAGAAGAATCAGAAACAATATTAAAGACGATCGATGAAATAAATAATAAATATGGTAAAAAAATCGTTTCCAAAGCCAAGGTTAAGTCAAATTTGGTAAAACAAAAAAATATGATATAATACTTCAAAGAGGTGACTTATGGAATTTAAATTTAACAGAGAAGAACAACAAATGATGCTATTTTTATTAGATAAAGAAATGGAAAAAAATGAAGTAAATCATAATTATTTAGTTTTTTTAAGGCAAGAAGTTGCTATTAATCTTATGTATCGAAAAGAAGACATATCTGAATTAAGATTGATAGTGAAGAATGCAGAAGAATTGGTAAATTCAAATGAAAATTTAGATATTGAAGCTAGTATGTTTTTATTTGAAATGAGAGAAAAGATTAATGAATATTTGCAGTTTTTAGATAACGGAATTAAAGTTAAGTGAATTTGACAAATGGTAAAACAAGTGTGATAATATATAGCAAGGGAGGATACTATGGAACAAGAAATGCATTATTTAGAATTATCAAATTTTGAACTTGAAGTAATATCTTCACAAATGAAAGATTTTAAATTATTATTAAATTTAGAAACAGAAGAAGATAAAGCGACTTTTGAATTGTTGAATGATTTGAGAAAAAGATTAATTGGAAACCAATTTAATGATTATGATCTTCAATTTATAGCTAAATTTATTGTTAAATTTGAAAAAAAAGCTTCAAGTGAAGAAAGAGAAGCAATTAATGACTTAAAACAAAGAGTTATGGAATTACTTCAAATTGATCCTGTGTTAAGAAAACACTTTTAAACTTAGGTAACTAAGTTTTTTTTATGGTATAATATTAGTGGAATGGAGACATTATGAAAGTAATATTACCTAGTAATAAAAAGTTAACAAAAAACTTAAAAACGATTAGTTTTACTAATCCTAAAAATGTATATATTCCTTTGGTTGTATATAATGATAGAGATGTTACGCCTTTAGTTAAAAAGGGTGATTATGTAACTAAAAATATGGTTATAGGTAAGACCAAGGGTAATTTTAGAATGCCTATTTTTGCATCTGTTTCAGGAGAGGTTCTGGGGTTTGAAGAAAAATTATATGCCGATGGGACACACATTAAATGTGTAGTTATTGAGAATGATTTTAAGGATGCTTTATCAGAAGAAGATATTGTTTTAAAGAAGCTTAACGAATACTCAAAAGAAGAGTTTATTGATAGGTTAAAAGAGTCAGGTATAGTTGGTATGGGTGGAAGTGGTTTTCCTTCTTATATTAAATATAATTGTAATGATAAAATTAAAACAATCATCGTAAATGCTGTCGAATGCGAACCTTATATTACAGCAGATTACACCTTATTAATGGAAGAGGCAGAAAGCATATTAGAAACAGTGGATGCTTTAATTGAGATTAATCAAGCAGAAAATGCTATTATTGCTATTAAAAAAGGTGAAGAAAAATTAAAAGAAGTTATTAATTCTTTTATTGGAACTTACTTAAATATTAAATTAGTAGAAGTTCCTAATTTCTATCCAATGGGTTGGGAAAAAAACTTAGTTAAGTTTATTACTAAAAAGAAATATAAAAAACTACCTTTAGAAATAGGAGTAGTTGTAAGTAACGTTTCAACTATATATTCAATGTATGAAGCTTTGAAATATGGTAAGCCTTGCGTAGAGAGGTTGATTACTTTTACGGGCGAAGGGTTAAATACTCCTGGTAATGTATATGTTAGAAATGGTACTTTGGTCAAAGAAGTAATTGAATTTATTGGAGGATATACTGAAAGTGATAAAAACTTAATTGCTGGCGGTCCAATGATGGGACATACTGTTGATGAAGATTTAATAATTTCGATGGATTTAAATTGTGTTTTAGTTAAAGATAATGAGAAAAATCCTAAAATTAATCCTTGTTTAAGATGTGGTAAATGTGAGGATGTATGTCCTGCTAAATTATCACCAGTTATGATTAAAGATAATGTTAAAAATATTACGTTTGTAAGAACTTTACAACCTGAAAAGTGTATTGAATGTGGATTATGTTCATTTATTTGTCCTGCTAAAATACCAGTTAGAGAATTTGTTAAAGAAGCTAAGCATAGTGTTTGTGAGGTTAAAAAATGATAAAATTTATTAAAGAACATGGTACTTATATTAAGAGTAACAATACTAATTCTAAAATAATGAGAGATGTTTTAATAGCACTTACTCCAATTGTATTATTTGCTTTTTATAAAAATGGATATATTCCATATACAAAAGGATTAATATCGCTATATGGACTTTTGTATCCTTTAATAATGGTTTTAGTGGCAGTAGTATCTTCTATCTTCTTTGAAATGAGTTACTATTATGTTATTCATAAGAGACACTTTAAAGAATTATTTAAAACAACTTATAGCTTCATGCCGGGTTTATTTTTAGCTTTAATATTACCGATTAATACTCCTTTATATTTGGTAGTGTTAGGAAGTTTTTTTGCAATCATATTTGGTAAGATGTTATATGGAGGATTTGGTCAAAATATCTTTAATCCTGCTTTAATAGGGAGATTATTTTTAGTAGTTAGTTTTCCTCTTGTTATGGCGTCTTCAAGTGCCTATTTTAACCCTTTTGAGAGACAAACTTATGATGGAATAACGAGTGTTACTCCTTTGGCGAATACGTTCTTAAATCAGGGTTATACTTATGATGATGTAGTTAGACCTTATGGAAGTATGTTGGATTTCTTTTTTGGAAATATTCCAGGTTCATTAGGAGAAATATCAGCCTTCTTAATCTTAATTGGATTAGCATATTTAATATTTAGAAAAGCAGTTAAATGGAGAATTCCTTTGATGTATATCTTAACTTCGTCGATATTACTTTTTTCAATAGCGATGTTTAAAGATTTTGATTTAAGCTTTGTTTTATTTCATTTATTAAGTGGAGGTTTATTATTTGGAGCAGCCTTTATGGCAACTGATCCAGTTACTAGTCCAGTTAATAAGTGGGGTCAAGTATTATATGGAATATTTTTAGGTATTCTTACAATTGCTCTTAGATTCATTATGAAAAGTCCTGAGAGTGTTATGATTAGTATTTTAACGATGAATATATTTGTTTATTTTATTGATCAATATGCGATTAAAATAAACTTTAATTTTAATAAGATATTAAAACCAATTATTGCTATTTGGTTATTGATGATTATTCTTCCTTTATACATAACAACAACTTTTAATAAAGTTGAATCAAAAGTAACGATTATTGATAAACAAATTAATTCAAATGTATATGTTTATAGAGCTTCTGCAAGAGGTTATGTCGATAATATTGTTTTAGATATTAAAATAGTAGAAGGTACAATTGAAGAAATAATTATTGTAGAACAAAAAGAAAGTTTTATTGCTAGAATAGAAGATGCCAATTACTTGAATCAAATTATTCAAAATCAAGATAACTTAAAAGAATTAGATGCTGTATCACAAGCAACATATACATCTAATGCCATTAAAGAAATCGTAATGTATGTAATGGAGGACTATAATAATGAAAGATAATCTAAAAAGTATAGCAGCTCTTACTATTACAGGACTCGTTTGTTCTTCATTGATTTATTTAGTTTTAATGATGGTGGGTAAATTATGAAAAAGATAAAAGATTTAATTTTAAAAGAAAATGCTATTTTTAATTTAGCATTAGGACTTTGTACTTCACTTGCAATGTCTAATAAAGTTGAAAATGCAATTATCATGGGCTTTTTAGTATTTATCATATTACTTATATCTAATGTGATTATTTCCCTTTTTAGAAAGTTAATTCCTGACAATGTTAAAATACCGGTTTATATATTAATTATTGGTACTATTGTTACTATAAGTGAAATATTAGTCCAAAATTATATTCCTGTATTTTATAAAGCGGTAGGGATATACTTACCCTTGATAGTTGTTAATTGTATTATCTTAGGAAGAGCATTATCTCATGCGAGTAAAAACACTGTTTTTTCTACTATTAAAGATAGTTTTAAAATTGGAATAGGTTATATTATTGCTATTGTAATGATTGCTTTAGTAAGAGAAATATTAGGAGCAGGTACATTAACCTTAATGGATAGTACTAGTGCTCTAACAGGATTTAGAATGGTCTATCAAGTGCTTCCAAAAGGATTTAATTTAGTTTTCTTTCAAAGCCCTGCTGGAGCTTTTATAGCTTTAGGATTATTGTTAGCTTTCTTGAAAACTAAAAAGGAGGAAGTAGATGCAAATAATTAATATATTAATTCAACAAGTTTTTGCAGAAAATATTGTTTTCCATAAATTTTTAGGTTTATGTCCTTTTGTGGGAGTTTCAAAGAATAAAACAAGTTCTATGCTAATGGGAATAACAATTACTATTGTTACTATTATGGCTAGTATTATATCTTATCTGATTTATCAATTTGCATTAGTACCAAGTAATACTGAGTATTTAAGTACTTTAAGTTTTATATTGGTAATAGCTTCATTAGTTCAAGTTTTACAAATATTATTAAAATCATATTTTAAAAAAATATATGATATGTTCGGTATATATTTACCTCTTATAACAACTAATTGTGCTGTTTTAGGGGTAGTATTAATGACGGCAAGAGGAGCTTATCCATTTTTGGAAATGTTAATTTATAGTACTTTTGCTCCTTTAGGTTTTACTTTCGCGATTATTATATTTGCCATTGTAAAAGAAAGAATTGAGTTATCGAAAGATATTCCTGATAATTTTAAAGGTATGCCAATATCATTTATTACTGCTGGAATATTAGCATTGATATTTGCAGGGTATGTAATATAATGATAGGTTTTGTTATAGTATTATTATTGTTTATTTTGACATTTATTTTATATCGTGTAAATAAAACGAAAGAAAAATGTAAAGGGTGTGATCTATGCCAATTATAATTTTAACTAGTCTCTCTTTAATTATGAGTATTATTATTATCATCGCTGATAATTTCAGTATCAAAGATTCACAATTAATTAAAGAATATGAATCTTTATTACCGGGATACAACTGTGGTGCATGTAATAAAGGCAGCTGCTTAGGTTTAGCAACTGCCATGGTTGAAGATCCATCTTTATATTTAGCTTGTCGTCCAATGAAAGCGGATGCTAAGGAAGCATTACTTAAATATTTACAAGAAAAAAAGAGATTATAAATCTCTTTTTTAGTCTTTATTTATCACTAATCTTATTGATAGTTCTTAATTCTCTCGCACTTAATCTAACTTTGATACCGTTTTCTAAAGTTACAGTTTGTAAATTAGGTTTTTGTTGTCTTCTAGTTGCATTTAAAGCGTGAGAACGATTATTCCCAAATAAAGGTTTTTTAGTTGTTATTTTAGTAGCCATATAATCCTCCTTTAACCTTATATAACTTTATCATAAACGATTTTATAAGTCAACCTTAATTATATAACTCAAGTTTTAATAATTCAATGTTTTCATTCATGATAGTTAAATAGTTTTGATTGCTGCCTCTTTGTTCTTCACTGATGTTTGATAAATCATATAAATAAACTATTTCTATCTCGAAAGTAGTCATTAATTCTTGAACAAATTCATTCTCATCATCATTTTGTAATAAGAAGATATGATTATTAAGTTTATTTTCATATAAGTCTTTAATATCTTGTTTTTGACGGTCTGTTAAAGTATTATTAGCTACTAAAACTTTGAACCCATATTTTTCTAAAAATCTTAGTGATGGATTAGAAGTTATAATTGTTTTATTAGAAGCACTATCTGATGTTAATTGTATTTTAGCATCTAGGTTGGAAACTTCTACTTTTAATTCTTCGTAATTTTTATCTATTTCATTTTTTAAATAACCATTGTTGATATATTCTTTTAAACCATTTCTAATGTTTTGTGCAAGCATCAAGAAGTTAGAGGGGTTTAACCATAATTCATGTATATCACCACTGTATTCCATTGTTCTAGAAGCATCAATTATTCTCAAATTACGATTATGATTAAACATTGGCTGAACATATTTTTTTTCGTCTAATAATCCATTATAAACAAAGATACTTCCTTTGCTATAGTCTTGAATTTGTTTTTCAGTTAAGTCATATTCAGTAATAATAATCCCATCGGGATAGATACTATATATATTATTTCTAGCTCCATAAAGGTAATTAGTAATATATTCCAAAGGATATACCGTAGTATAAATATCAATATTATCCAAGGTATCTCTTTTTACGCATCCTCCAATAAAATTAGTTGCTAAAACGATTAATAAAATTAAACTTATTTTCTTAAATCTCATGTTTTCTCCTTTTTAATACTACTCATTAATTATATCATAAATTTAAAACAATTGGTTTTTTTAGATAATTATAGTATAATATTTTTGGTGAAAACAATGGAAATATTAAATTTATTACAAATAAATCCAAAAGATGAAAAACTATATGAAATAGCTTTTACTCATTCTTCATATGCTCATGAAAATCAAGAGATTAGCTATGAAAGATTAGAGTTTTTAGGAGATGCAGTTTTGCAAGTTTTAACATCTAATTATTTATATAATAATAAAGAATTAACGGAAGGCGAGATGACTAAGTTAAGATCTTATTATGTGTGTGAAGATGCTTTATATGACTATGCTATCTCTATTGGATTAAATGAATATATAAGATTAGGCAGAGGCGAGGAAATAAGTGGGGGCAAATTTAGAAAAGCCATTGTTGCCGATGTTTTTGAAGCCTTTTTAGGAGCCATTTTCTTAGATTTGGGCTTTGATTATGTAAATAATTTTTTTAATAAGTATATAGTTGCAGTAATTGAAAAAAATAAAAAATTAATTAACACTGATTATAAATCAATATTACAAGAATTATTACAAACTGAAAAAAGAACATTAAAATATGTCGTTATTAGTGAAGATGGACCAGCACATGATAAAACATTTAAAGTGGAAGTGAGAATTGATGATATTGTGTATGGAGTAGGTAGTGGTCATAGCAAAAAACAAGCGGAACAAGATGCTGCAAAGGCGGCATTAGAAAAAAGTATAACAATAGCAGGAGATGAATCATGGGAAGAGCATACGAAGTAAGAAAAGCAAGTATTCAAAAAACGGGAGCAGTTAAAGCGAGATTATATTCAAACTATGCTAAAGAAATATATTTAGCAGCTAAAAATGGTGGGACAAATATCGAAGCTAATTTAACTTTAAGAAGATTGGTAGAAAAAGCTAAACAAGATCAAGTTCCAGGCGACTTAGTGAAAAGAGCAATCGATAAAGTTACTTCAGGATCAAGTGAATCATATGATCCAGTTAGATATGAAGTGTTTGGTCCGGGAGGATCATTAGTTATTATTGATTGTTTAACGGATAATGTTAATCGTACTTTAAGTGATATTAGACCCGCGATTAATAAAACGGGTAGCAAAATAGGAGCCATGGGAAGTGTTTCATACATGTATGATCATTTATCTATTATTACAGTTAATACTGCCAATCAAGAATCAGTTTTAGAACATGTTTTAGAATCAGAATTAGAGTTAATTGATATTGAAGATAATGACAGCAAAGTAGTTGTATATGGAAATCCTAAAGATTTATATCAATTAAAAGAAGCAATTGCAACTAAGTTTGAAGTAGAACACTTTGAAATAAGTATGTTACCAAAAGAACAAATTAGTTTATCTGGTGATGAAAAAGAAGCATTCTTGAGATTGATTACAATGCTTGAAGAAGTAGAAGATGTTCAACATATATATCACAATGTTATTTTATAAGCACTTTTGTGCTTTTTTTGTTTTTAAAAAACTTAATTTATGATAAACTATTATTGAAACGGAGCTGATAAAATGAGTTATAATATTTTACCCGCAGACTTGTTTATTGTTGTCAACAAGGCAATTTTAAATGAACAAAAAAGGAAAGTATTAATTATGTTATACCAACCAATAATTGGTTCAGTAGCAGTTAATTTATATGAAACTTTATGGAGTTTTTTAGATCAAATGGAAATTAGTTCTAAAGAAATGAGTCACTATCAAATAGTTGCCTCGATGCAAATTAAATTATCAGCATTTGAAGAAGCAAAAAATAAATTAGAAGCAATTGGATTATTGAAAACATATATTAAAAAAGGTGAAATAAATCATGTTGTATATGAACTTTATTCACCACTGCCAGCTTATGAGTTTTTTAACAATCCTCTTTTAAGTGTGAATTTATTAACTTCCTTAGGAAAAGAAGCGTATGAGAGAATTTTAAATTATTATAAGTTACCAGACTTTGACTTAGCTACTTATGAAGATATAAGTGCTAAGTTTGATGATGTTTTTAAGTTTGAAAATAATCATTCAACACCTGAATATCATCAAATAAGAGAAAATAAATATTCTAAAATTAATTATAAAGAAAACATCGACATTAAAAATGTTATTACAATGATTCCTAATGATTATTTAAACAAGCAAAAAGTTAATAAAAAAACAGTTGATATATTAACTAAATTAGCATATGTATATAATTATAATGATTTACAAATGGTCGAAATAATTAAAAATTCAATTGATTCAAACAAAAATATTGATATTGATATGGTTAAGAAAAATAGTCATAGTTACTATAAATTTAATAATCAAGGTCAAACACCATTTTTAATTGATAAGAATCAACCAGATCATCTAAAAATGAATAATTCAGTTAATAATATCAAAAACAAAATAATTACTCAATTCGAAAATTTAACGCCAAACGAATATTTATGTTTGAAAAATAATACATCTAAATTAACTAATCAAGAAATAGATATATTACAATCTTTATTAGTAGATTTAGAGTTATCTCCAGGAGTAGTCAATGTTTTAATTGATTATGTACTGAAGATAAATAATCATAAATTAACCAAAAATTATGTTTTAACAATTGGATCACAGTTTAAACGTGCTAATATTAAAACGGTAAAAGAAGCAATGGATTTTGCTAAAGAAAATCAATCTAAACCAAAACAAAAAGTTTCTAAAAAAGCCGATATTAAACCAGAATGGTTAGATAAAAGTATCGAGAGTGAAGAAACATCAATTGAAGAGCAAGAAAGAATTAAAGAATTGTTGAAAGGATTTGAATAATATGAAAAGCATTAATAAAACGATGAAAGATATGAATTTCAACATGAAGATAAAAGATACTTTAGAAAGAGATTTTGAAGCTGCTATTTTAGATAAAGATTTTTTAAAATTTATTTCCAAGTTAGACGTTGAAAAGTCAGAAATAATTAAATATACATCATTATTACAAACAAGTTTTGAAGAATATAAAGATCATTTAAATTGCAAGGGATTTGATACTTGTCAAAATGAAATGAAGGGATATGCTTATTTACCTAAGGTTATTGATGGAAGAATCGTTTTCTACTATGAACCTTGTAAATTTAATGAAGCTAATCATTATGATAAAAGTAGTAAAAATGTCTATTTCGAGGATATACCAAAAGATATAAGAAATGCTAAGATGAAAGATATAATTGCTACTGATAAAAAAAGAATACCAGTTATTGAATACATAACTAATTTTATTAAAAATTTTCCAAATGAAAAGGGATTATATTTAAGTGGATCGTTTGGAAGTGGTAAGACATATTTGATTTCAGCAGCCTTTAATGAGCTTGCTAAACAAAATGTAAAGAGTGCAATTGTATACTTTCCCGACTTTTTAAGAAACTTAAAAGGCTCGTTTGGACAAGATTATGATTCTAGGGTAGAATATATTAAGAGAGTTAAATTGTTGCTATTAGATGATATTGGAGCAGAGAATGTAACTACTTGGTCGAGAGATGAAGTTTTAGGTTCAATATTGCAATATAGAATGCAAGAAAAGCTTCCAACTTTCTTTACTTCAAATCTTACGATTGAAGAATTAGAACGTCATTTAAGCATAACGAAAGACTCAACAGATGAATTGAAAGCAAAAAGGATTATAGAAAGAATTAAATATTTGACTACAAATATGGAAATGATTTCGAAAAATATGAGGAAATAATATGAGAAAAGACGCTAAAGCATATGAATTATTAAGTGATATCATTTTTAAATATAGAAATGATACGGTGGCACTTAAAATTTTGGAACAAGTGCCAGCTTTAGCGAGCTCTAAAGATAATATGGGCCTTACTATATTAGAAAAATTAGTAGATAAATTTATTTTTAATGCAAAAATGAATTTAGATAATTTTTATGAAATAAGATTAATTACTCACTTAAATAAAATAATACATGATAGTCGATTAAAGAAAAATATTTCATATAAATTAAATCAAGCATATAAAAATTTATCAAATGATAAAAATTTACAATTTACATCTCAAAAAATAACAAGTGATTTTAAAATGTTATATGATTTAAATAGAAATTTTGTGGCAGATCCAATTTTTAGAAGTATTATTAATAATTTTGGTAAAAATCAAGTTTTCGAATCGACTGAACTTAATTTAGAAACTGAAGGTTATAAGGATAAAACGCATATTAAGGTGTTTACGATCGATGGTGATAAATCATGTTTTAAAGAGGATGCTTTATCAGTTGTAGAGGAAAATGGCTTAACTAAACTAACTATATATATTTCTGATATAGATGGCCTTTTAAATGAAGATATATTTACTGATGAACTTTTATATAACAACTTATTTTTAAAGGAAAATATAACAAGTATTTTTAATAATCAATTACAAGAAAATAAAAAAGAGACTATTTTAAAAAGGTATGCTTCTTTAGAAAAAAATGCTTTAGTTAAAGCAATTGCTTTTAATTTTTATTTTGATGATAAATTAAAGTTAGTTAATAAAAATTTTGAGAAAGTTTTAATTAAACCAATTCAAAACTATGATTTAGAAGATGTGAAAAACATTTCTAAAAATGATAATAGTAAAATATACAATGAAATAAATGCTATGATCAAAATTTTTGAATTACATCTTCAAGATAGAGTTTCTAAAGCTAAGTCAATTAAAAATAGATTTAATCCAAGAGAGGTAAATGCTTTAAAAGAGCTATTTAAAAATAGAAGTTCAGAACAAATTGCAGTTATGGCACAATTGATAAGAGTAGGTATATTTGATAAAAACAATATTGATTATTTATTGAAAAAAAATGTGGTTAATAAAGAACAGTATGAAGAATTAAGAAAATATGTTCGAAATAATCATATCCATAATTATGATTTAGTTAAAGAAATGGCGGACAGCTTTATTAAAATTCAAAACAATGCAATTAATAATCCCGGTGAATTAATAATGATTAATTCTTCAGACTTTATAAATTCAGAGATTGCTTCATTAATGGAACAAGAAAAACTACCATATATTTATAGAGTAGATGATCACAAACAAAGAAAAGAGTTATTGGACCGAATTGATGGTACATTTGATTCTAATGATTTATATTTATATGAAATGAAAGATGCGATTAAGTCATTAAAGGGAAGTCCTAGTGCAGGTTTTTCAACACATAACATAGGTAAATTATACGAAACTCATGATGCTTATGGTTGTATTACTAATCCGGGAAGAGACTATGACGCTTTAGTAAACTTACATTTATTTAAAAAATTCATTATTGAAAACAAAGGAAGCGATTTAGAAACTCTAAGAAAATATATGCATACTATGACTTATATTGCAGAATTTTTAAATCAACATAAAAAATCTATTAGAAAATAGTTTAAAAATTAGCAATAATATGTTAAAATGATTTAAATACGATGATTGAGACAAGATAAATAATAATTCTTATAAAGAGAGATAATGGTTGGTGCAAATTATCAAGGTTATATTTATTACTACTCATGAGTAGAACTCGAAAGAGAATTCCGGTAAAAAGCCGTTATTAGATTGAGAAATAAGGTAGGATGGTACCGCGTATAAACGCTCCTTTTAGGGGTGTTTTTTTATTGAAGGAGGAAAATATGGTAAACATCAAAGAAAATGAACAGCTGAGTGTCTTAAATCACAGTTGTGCTCATTTAATGGCACACGCTATTAAAAGACTTTATCCCCATGCATTATTTTGGGTAGGACCAGTTATTGAAGAAGGGTTTTACTATGATATTGACTTGGGAGATGTATCAATTTTAGAAGAAGATTTAGCTTTAATTGAAAAAGAAATGAAGAAAATAGCTAAAGATAATAAATTGATTAAAAGATTAGAACTTTCTAAGGAAGAAGCTTTAGAAATGTTTGGTCATGATCCATATAAAGTAGATTTAATTGAAAATATGGAAGAAGGACTCCAAATTACAGCGTATAAGCAAGATGATTTTGTTGATCTTTGTCGTGGTCCCCACGTT
Organism: Bacilli bacterium; assembly: GCA_030602345.1. Classification (GTDB taxonomy): domain Bacteria; phylum Bacillota_I; class Bacilli_A; order RF39; family UBA660; genus JAUVZX01. Next base: position 78,294 of record JAUVZX010000001.1, on the reverse strand, counting down.
GAATCAACTAAAGTATTAAAAAACTTTAAATTATTAAAAACAAGTGGAGCATATTATAAAGGTGATGCAAAAAATAAAATGTTACAAAGGATATATGGAATATGCTTTGAAACAGAAGAGGATTTAAATGCTCATTTAGAATGGTTGGAAGAAGTTAAAAAAAGAGACCATCGCAAAATAGGAAAAGAATTAGAACTGTTCATGTTAAGTGAATATGGACCGGGATTTCCATTTTGGTTACCTAAAGGAATGACTTTATACAAATCATTAGAAGATTATTGGTATCAAGAACACATTAAAGAAGAATATCAATTTATTAAAACGCCAACAATGTTGAATAAAGAACTCTGGGAGTTAAGTGGTCACTGGTTTAACTATAAAGAAAACATGTATACTTCAAGTATTGATGAAAAAGAATTTGCTATTAAACCAATGAACTGTCCAGGAGGAATGTTAGCTTATAAAAATAGCATTCATTCATATAAAGATTTACCACTTCGTGTTGGAGAATTAGGACATGTTCATCGTCATGAAGCAAGTGGAGCTTTAAGTGGTTTATTTAGAGTTAGAGCATTTACTCAAGATGATGCTCATCTATTTATGACAGAAGAACAAATTGAAGGCGAAATAGTTAAATTAATTAACTTTATTGACCGTGTTTATAAGTCATTTAATTTATCATATAGAATAGAGTTATCAACAAGACCTGAAGAAAAATATATTGGTGAGATAGAAGTTTGGGATAAAGCAGAAGATGCTTTAAAAAGAGCTGTTTTAGCAGCAGGACATGACTATAAGTTAAATCCTGGTGATGGAGCATTCTATGGGCCTAAATTAGACTTTAAATTAACTGATTCAATTGGTAGAACATGGCAATGTGGAACAATTCAATTAGATATGAATTTACCAGAAAGATTTGATTTAACTTATGTGGCAAGTGATGGTACTAAGAAAAGACCAATTATGTTACACAGAGTTATATATGGATCTTTAGAGAGATTTATTGGGGTTTTAATCGAACACTATGCAGGAGCATTCCCAACTTGGTTAGCGCCTGTTCAAATAAATGTTATTCCAGTTAATAATGAGTATCATTTAGAATATGCGGAAGAGCTAAATAAAAAATTACTAGCTTTAGGATTAAGAGCAGAAGTAGATGCAAGAGATGAAAAATTGAGTTATAAAATGAGATTTAGTCAAACAAACAAAATTCCTTTCACTTTGATAATTGGTCAAAATGAAGTAGACAATAAAAACGTAAGTTTTAGAAGATTTGGTTCACAAGATACAGTTACTCTAAGTTTTGATGAGTTTGTACTACATATTCAAGATATTATCGAAAATAAGAAATAATCTAGTTATAAACTAGGTTTTTTCTTGTAAAAATAGGCAAAATGTATTAAAATGATATTAGGAGAAGTTTATGGAAAAACTTTATAAAGAATTAAACCAAAACTTGTTAGATATTCCAAATAAATATTTATTATCTTTTGAAAATTTTTCTAAAGATATTGCTTTTCGTATGTTAAAAGAATTATCAGAATTAAGAAATAACAATATTAATATCGATGTAAAATATCAAGAAATAGCTGCTATAAATTATCGTAATGCTTTAATTAGATATCGTGATGCTTTTGAAAAAAAATTAAAAGAATTAGATATTAAAGACAAAAATATAAATATTGATGATAAATTCATTGAATTAGAAAAATATAATGAATTATTAGTGTCATTCCTAGAAAATATGAAAAATCATTCATCATTTGGCGATGTTGCTTCTAGGATAGAAGTTGATGTTTATAATGAACTATTAAAAAATAATTCAAAAAAGAATATTTTACTTGAAGAATCTTTTGCTATTAAAAAGACGATCAGAAATCATTCTAAAAAAGTTGAATCATATCATCTAGATCATACAATTTCTTTAGTTTTAGATGAAGTAGATAGCATCTTTAAAATGGCTGAAGATTACTTGCGCAATGAAAATGATATGGAAATGTCTAAAGGCCAAGAAAGAGCGCCAGTTTTAGTTTATGCAATGAATCAATTTAAAAATGTTGATATCAGAGAAGAACCAACAATACCAGAAAGATTAGACCCAAATATCTTTAAAGTATAAAAAAATACTTGAAATGTTTAGATTATTATTGTATAATCTAAATTGTTGTCCTGGTAGCTCAGCTGGATAGAGCAATGCCCTTCTAAGGCATCGGTCGGGAGTTCGAATCTCTCCCAGGACGCCATATATAATTAAATATACGAATGTATATTTTTTTTTATATATATGATAAAATTAAAATAGGTGATTATATGAAAAATAAAGGGTTCTCTTTAGTAGAATTGATGGGAATAATAATAATCTTATCATTAATAAGTTTATTAGTTATACCGACAGTAGATCGTTCTGTTAAAAGATTTAAAGAAGAAGCTTATAATTCTCAAATAAGAACAATCGAAGCAGCGGCTAAAGATTGGGTTACAGATAATTTGGGACTATATGAAGTTGACGATGGAGACACAGTTCAAATTATTTTAGGACAACTAAAAATGCAAGGGTATATAGAACCTGATTTTTCTAATCCAAATACAAATGCTCAATTTCCGGATGATATGTTTATTAATATAACTAGAACAAATAAAACATTTAGATATGAAGTGTTAACTCAAACAGGAGTAAACACTACTAATCATGAAAGGGCACCTATCATATTATTAAATGGTAACTATATTGAAAGAATTAATTTAAATTCTACTTATACCGAAAAAGGAGTTTCAATAAGAAATTATAAAAATGAACCTTTAACTACTCACACAAGAAGAATTTTTAAAGATGGTGTTGAAGTGCCATCACTAACTACCAATATCGCAGGTAACTACACTATTCATTATAGTGTTACTGATGAAGGTCTAACTAGAACAATATTTAGACAAGTAAAAGTATTAGATTTAGTTAAACCAGTTATTACTTTAAATGGAAACAATATATTTCAAATAGCCCTAGGAGGAACATTTACAGATCCTGGTGCTACAGCTTTTGATTATACGGATGGTAACTTAACTAGTTCAATTATAGTTACAGGAACGGTTAATACCAATATAGAAGGAACGTATACTCTTACTTATAATGTAACAGATAGCGAAGGTAATAAAGCCTCTCCTGTAACTAGGACGATAGTTGTTAAGGAACAAATACCTGAACTATTGGTACATTATAAATTTAATGAAATGCAAGATCCAACCCAAAATTTCATAACTATATCAAATATGGAAAATCATCCCATTGGACACACTGGCGATGTTTCTGTATTTACTAGTAACTGGGAAGCAAGATTTGGAGCGGGAAACTGGTCAACGGAAGTGATTTCAATTACTGATTCACCTGTGACTGGTTTAACTAGAGCGCAAAGAATAACAACGACTGCCGCTGGTTGGGGTGGATGGGCAGCTGGAAATATAGGACCGACAACAGGAAATATTGTTTATGGTGTTTGGTTAAGGCTTTTCAGTGGTGAGATTGAATTTGGAGATTTAAATACATCCAACAAACTTAGAATTACTACAAATCCAGCTCTTTCTTCAAACCCAGCTTATCAAGTAGTTCAACCTGGTGTTTGGACTTATGTTGCAAGAGCTTTTCCTGCAACTTCAACGGGAAGACATTTATATGCTAATGGACCGACAGTCGCAGATATTTTAGCAGTTCAAATAGAAGCTAAAGAATTTCCGACCGAATATACACAAGGGATGACACCAACTACAAATATAGCATCTGCTTTATATGACACTACATTTGAAAGTATTCCGCTAGGAGAAACGGCAGGGTTTATAAATCAATTATCCCCAGGAACAATAGCTGTTACTGATGCAATGAGATATACTGGATTAAAATCTTTGAGAGTTCAAGGAACAGGAGCCGGTACTAGTAGAATTTATCGAAGTATGGGAATTTTATTGGGTGATAGAGTAACTGTTTCAGCAGACGTGTATTCTACATCTCCGGGTGCACATATAAGATTAGAGTTAAACGGTGGAGATTACGCATGGAACGCAACAGTAGGAACTCCACATACTGGAAATGGATGGGAGAGAATAACAGTAACTTTACCATATAATGTTACAAGTGATACGACTTTATTTTATTTTATTTATCCTATGACAAGTAATCCAATTTATATTGATAATATTCAAGTAGAAAAATTGCCTTTTGCTACAGAACACGTTAATGGAACTAGAGGAGTTGGAATTAGACAAGGAAGAATATTTGATTCTTCCGGCAATAATTTTAATGTTGATTTACCTCAGACTTCTTCACCTAGATGGGTATATGATACTGCTAGAAGAAAAGGTGTATACGAATTCAATAGAACGGGAACAGCTATTAATTTATCAAATTTACCTATCACTTCAATCACAACTAATAATAGTTTAACCTTATCAGCTTTTATTAAGCTTCCAAATAGAACTATTACTGGAGAATCAGCGATTATTAGAAAGCAAGGAGTTTTCCAGCTCGGTCTAGTAGGGGACAATACTATTAGAAATTTAATAAGCACTAATGGTGTAACAGGGTGGGTAGGCACTAATGATATTACATATAATTTTCAAAAAGAAGTTTGGTATCATATTGCTGTTACTTGGAATGGTAATACTATGATTACATACGTAAATGGTCAACAAGTAGGGTCGGCTACTGTTAATGGAAGCATTACTGTCAACACCGAATCCATACTAATTGGAGGAAATTTATTGTCAGGTGTTCCACATGCTCAATTTGATGGAAGAATTGATGAAGTTAAAATATATAGCAGGGCTTTAAATCCTTCTGAAATAAAATATATATCTGATAAATATTAAAAAGCAAACTAAACAAATGTTTGCTTTTTTTGTTTTCTTATTTATATATATTTGATATAATTAATTTAGGTGATAATATGTTTAATTATATTAAGGGAATAGTAACAGAAGTTACTAGTAGTCATATAACTTTAGATAATCAAGGTGTTGGTTATAAAGTGTTTACTCCTAATCCGTATTCTTTTGAAGTTGGAGTAGAGAGTAAAGTTTATATTTATCAATATGTTAGAGAAGATGAAATAAGTTTATATGGTTTTAAAAGTAAAGAAGATAAAGATATGTTTTTAAAATTAATTGATGTTAAGGGAGTGGGCTGTAAGATGGCTCTTCCTATTTTAGCAACGGGTTCTATTGATGGAATAGTTGATGCTATTGAGAGGGAAAACGTTTTATATTTAACTAAATTTCCTAAAATAGGAGATAAAGTAGCACGTCAAATAATATTGGATTTAAAAGGAAAATTAGTTTCAGTAGGTAATATTAAAGTAGATAATAAAAATAAAGAAGATTTGGTTGATGTGTTAAAGAGTTTGGGTTATAAAATGCCTGATATCAACCGTGTTATTCCTAATATCGATTATGATTTAAAATTAGAGTTACAAGTTAAAGAAGCTCTTAAAATGTTGCTTAAGTGAGGTTTAAATGGAAGAGAGAATAGTTACAAATTATAAAATAAAAGAAGATAATTTTGAAAAGACAATTAGACCTGATAGTTTAGATGAATATATTGGTCAAACAGAAGCAAAGGGTAATTTAGAAGTTTTTATTAAAGCTTCTAAATTAAGAGAAGAAGTTTTAGATCATGTTTTATTATATGGACCTCCAGGTTTAGGGAAAACCACTTTAGCGCACATTATTGCTAATGAACTTGAAAGAAATATAAAAACTGCTAGTGGTCCTTCAATTGAAAAAAGTGGAGATTTAGCAGCAGTTTTATCGACATTAGAGCCTGGTGATGTTTTATTTATTGATGAAATACATAGAATGCCTCGTTTTATTGAAGAAATATTATATCCGGCGATGGAAGACTTTACTTTAGATATCATTATTGGTAGTGATGGTCAGTCTAGAAGTTTAAAGATAGATTTACCACCTTTTACTTTGATTGGTTCAACAACTAGAGCAGGAGACTTATCTAGTCCTTTGAGAGATCGATTTGGAATAGTTTTAAAGCTACAATACTATACTGAAGAAGAGTTATATAAAATAGTAAAAAGAACAAGCCGTGTCTTAAATTGTGAGATATCTGATGATGCTGCTTTAGAGCTTGCTAAAAGAAGCCGTGGTACTCCTAGAATTGCTAATCGTCTATTTAAAAGAGTTAGAGACTTTGCAATGGTAGAAGGAGATGGACATATTGATTTAGCTATTTGTAAAGACTCATTAGCAAGACTTGGTGTCGATAATTTAGGTTTAGATAATACTGATTATAATTTATTAGAATCAATTATTAATAAGTTTAATGGTGGTCCTGTTGGAATAGATGCTTTAGCGTCTTCAATTGGTGAAGAAGCAACGACTATTGAAGATGTATATGAACCATTTTTATTGCAACTAGGGTTACTAAAGAGAACCTCAAGAGGTAGAATGGTTACTGAGATGGCATATAAACATTTAAATATAAAAGTAGAAGATGGATTATTTTAATGGAAAAAATAATTGTTATTATAGGACCAACTGCCAGTGGTAAAACAAAGTTAAGTTTAGAGATTGCTAAAGAGTTTAATGGTGAAATAATAAATGCTGATAGTACTCAAATGTATAGGGGTCTTGATGTTGCTACTGCTAAAATAAAAGATTTAGAAGGTATTGTTCATCATTTAATAGACAACAAAGATATTGAAGAAGATTATACGGTGTATGATTTTAAAAAAGATGCATCTTTTTTAATAGAAGACATTATAAAAAGAGGTAAAACTCCAATTATAGTCGGAGGAACAGGGCTTTATATAAACGCTTTACTTTATGATTATAATTTTGATGATATTGATAAGAAATATAGCTTTGATCATTTAAGTTTAGAAGAATTATATGAAGAAGTATTATTAAAAGATCCTTTTAATAAAATTCATAAAAATAACCGAAGAAGACTTGAGAGGTCTTTAATCTACTATTTAGAAAATAATGAACCCTTTAGTTCTAAAAAGGAAGATATATATTTAAAATACGATGCAACTATCATTTGTTTAATTCCTAATAGAGAAGAATTATATAATTATATAAATAACCGAGTAGATAGTATGGTTTCTTTAGGATTGATTGAAGAGGCTAAAAAAATATATGATACTAAAATAAGAACAAAAGCAGTTATGACTCCAATCGGATATAAAGAATTATTTGAATATTTTGATAATAATATAAGCTTAGAAGAAGCTTTAGATAATATTAGGAGAAATACTAGGCATTATGCTAAAAGGCAGCTTACATGGTTTAAAAACAAGTTAAAACCTATTATGATTGATGTTGATTATAATGATTTTAATAAAACAATTGAAGAAGCAAAAAGAACAATAAAAAAAGCGTTTAGTTAAACGCTTTTTGTTATGCTTCTTTAAAATATATTGGATTAAAGTTATGTTGAGTATCATCTTCTTTATGTAGTTGAGCAGTTGTTATTAAGAAGAATTTGTGTTGGATAACATCTCTTCCATCTGGCATAACTGGATCATTCCAAGTTAAGTCCATATGTAACCATTGATTATCAAAGAAAACTAAATTCCAAACATGATCTTCTGTTGAAACTTTGTAATTAGGAACACCTAATCTTTCTAAGAATATAGCCATTAAATCAGTATAACCTCCACATACTGCTTTACCATCTCTAATTATTCCAAAAGCACTGTGAGAATAGTTATCATCTATTTTAGCGCCAACTTTAATAGCCTCTGCTCTTACTCTATCATACTTAGTATTATCAATTATGTGATCATGAATAGTCTTTAATTTATTTCTTAAAGTCATATTGTTATTTATCTTAGTGGCTAAGACATCATCTACCCAAGCATCGATTATTCTTATTTGTTCTGCCGTATATATAGGAGTAATTCTAATAGAAACTTTACCATAACTATTCATACTTAATGAAAGGCGATCAAAACTATTATAAGGATGTACAAAATTATTAATATAGTTTAAAACTCCTTCTTTTTCATTTTCATCTGGAGTAACTAATTCAGTTAAATCTTCTTGACACTCATCGTAATTGTACTCACATAGAAAAGAAAATTCAGTCCATCCATTGTTGATTGCAGTAAAAATAATATTAGCTAAATCTTGCTTATTTTCTGCAATAAATTTATCTACCAAAGTAAATTCAAAATAAGTTTCCTCTTTTTGATATGTCGTAATTGGAGGGTTTTCTATTTCGTGTTTATATATAAAGTTATAAGCAATATATTTAAAAATTTCTTCATAGTTATAAACAGTAAGTACTATTCCTGAAAAAAGAGTAAGTGTAAGTAATAACTTAATTAAAGGTTTAAAAATATTTTTCTTTTTTTCTTTTTTTGGTTCTTCAATCTCAATTATTTCAAAATCCATAAGCCACCTCTAGTATAATTATAACATTGATAAATAAAAAAACGAAATGTTATTCCATTTCGTTTACTTTTTTAGACAGTCTAGCTTTATTTCTAGCAACTGCATTTTTTGAAGTTACTTTTTTAGCTGCAGCTTTATCGATATTTTTAACAGCAACTTTTAAAGCTTCTTCTGCTTTAGCTTTATCCTTTGCTGAAATAGCTTTTTCCACTTTCTTAATTGCATTTTTCATGCTTGAAAGGAAGAAAGTATTGCTTGTTTCTCTTTTTTTATTAACTAAAACTGCTTTTTCTGCATTTTTCATGTTTGGCATAGTTTCACCTCCTGATTAACAACATAATAATTTTAACAAAATTAAATATAAAAAGCAACTAATTTAATAATTTTTGATATAATGAAGTAGGTGAATTACATGAAAAAAACAAATATAAGAAATTTTTCTATTATTGCACATATTGATCATGGGAAAAGTACTTTAGCAGACCGTATTTTAGAAGTGACTGAGGCTGTACAAGATAGACAAAGACAAGATCAACTATTAGATAATATGGAACTTGAAAGAGAAAGAGGAATAACAATTAAGTTAAATGCTGTTGCTCTTAAATATACATATAATAAAGAAGAATATTATTTAAATTTAATTGATACTCCAGGACATGTGGATTTTACATATGAAGTTTCAAGAAGCTTAGCAGCGTGTGAAGGTGCTATTTTAGTTGTTGATGCTGCTCAAGGGATAGAAGCTCAGACTTTAGCTAACTTATATTTAGCTTTAGAAAATGATTTAACAATAATACCTGTTATTAATAAAATTGATTTACCTAATGCCGATGTAGAAAAAGTTAAAAAAGAAATCAAAGATATGTTAGGATACAATGATGATGAAATAATCTTAACGAGTGCTAAAAACGGAATTGGAATTAAAGAATTAGTTGAAGAAGTAATTAGAAAAGTACCTGCTCCAAAAGGGAGTGAAGAAGATCAGTTACAAGCTTTAGTATTTGATAGTTTTTATGATCAATATAAGGGTGTTGTTATTTCTTTAAGAGTTGTCTCAGGCAAATTAAAAGTTAAAGATAAAATTTTAATGATGGCGACTGGTGGAACATATGAAGTCGTTGATTTAGGAATTAAAACTCCTTTTGAAAAATCAGTTAATGAACTTACTGCGGGTGAAGTAGGGTATTTATCGGCAAGCATTAAAGACATAAAGCACATTAAAGTTGGGGATACCGTAACTTTATATGATAAACCTGCTAAAGAACCTTTAGCGGGCTATAAACCTATGAAACCAATGGTTTTCTGTGGTATATATCCAATTGATTCGTCTAAATATACTGAACTTAAAGAAGCTTTAGAAAAATTAAATTTAAGTGACTCATCATTATCATATGAACCAGAAACAAGTAAAGCCTTAGGATTTGGTTTTAGATGTGGTTTTTTAGGACTTCTTCATATGGAAATAATTCAAGAAAGAATTGAGCGAGAATTTAAAATAGATTTAATAGCAACAAGTCCTTCGGTTGTATATGAAGTAACTCAGACAGATGGCTCTTTATTGATGGTAGATAGTCCTTCTAATCTTCCTGATCGCGGGAGAATTACTATGATAAAAGAACCTTATATAAGAACAAATATTTTTGTTCCTTCAAGTTATATAGGAGCGATTATGGAACTTTGCCAAGAAAAAAGAGGAACATATATTTCGATGGAATATATTGATGCATCGAGAGTTAATATTCACTATGAAATACCTTTATCGGAAATAGTATATGATTTTTTTGATAAATTAAAATCTACCACAAAAGGATACGCTTCTTTTGATTATGATTTAATTGGTTATAAGCCAAGTGATCTAGTTAAAATGGATATTTTATTAAACAATGAAGTTGTCGATGCTTTAAGTATTATTGTTCACCGTGAATTTGCTTATAAAAGAGGTAAGGTAATAGTAGAAAACTTAAAGAAATTAATACCTAGACAACAATTTGAAGTTCCTGTTCAAGCAAGTATTGGCAGCAAAGTAATTGCAAGAGCAGACATTAAAGCAATCAGAAAAAACGTCTTAGCTAAATGTTATGGAGGAGACGTTTCTAGAAAAAGAAAATTATTAGACAAGCAAAAAGAAGGTAAGAAACGAATGAAATCAATTGGAAGTGTAGAAATACCTCAAGAAGCCTTCTTGGCAGTCTTAAGTATGGATGAAGAATGATAAGCGTTTATATTCACATTCCATTTTGTGATACTATTTGTTCTTATTGTGACTTTTGCAAAGTTTTATATAACCAAGCATGGGTTGATGAGTATTTAGAACAGTTATCGTTAGAAATAAACAAATATTATAAGAACGAAATAGTAAAGACCCTATATATTGGAGGAGGAACGCCTTCTTCTTTGAGTGTCGATCAATTAAATAAGTTATTTGATATATTGTCTATTTTTAATAAAAGCGAAGACATAGAGATAACATTTGAGTGCAATATTGAAAATATAACAAAAGAAAAATTAAATGCTTTAAAGATAAATAAAGTAAATAGATTAAGTATTGGAGTTCAAACTTTTAATGAAAAATTTTTAAGTTTTTTAAATAGAAATCATACTAAAAATGAAATAAAAGAAAAAATAAATCTTGCTAAAGAAATAGGATTTAAAAATATTAGTATCGATTTAATGTATGCTTTTAAAGATCAGACCTTAGAAGATTTGAAAGAGGATATTAATTTATTTATTGATTTAGACATAAACCACATATCGACTTATTCATTAATTATTGAACCCAATACTAAACTTTATTTAAATAATATTAAAAATATTGATGAAGATCTAGATGACGACATGTATCAAGCAATAGTAAACACTTTGACAAACAACAATTTTATAAAATATGAAACAAGTAATTTTGCTAAAGAGGGATTTGAATCTAAACACAATCAAGTTTATTGGAACAATGAAGAATACTATGGTTTTGGTGCAGGTGCCAGTGGCTACATCGATTCTGTTAGATATGAAAACACTCGAAGTGTGATAAAATATATTAAAGGAACTGACTTTAGAAATGAAATTAAGTTAGATCAAGCTGAGAAAATGCGCTATGAGATGATTTTGGGTCTAAGAAAAACAAAAGGTGTTTCTAAAGAGTTGTTTAAAATAAAATATGGAATTGATTTATTAGATTATTATGATCTAAAACAGTTAATTGAGGAAGGAAAATTAATAGATGTAGATGGTTATGTAAAGATAGATGAAAAATATCATTATGTGGCTAATGAAATATTAATTAAATTTGTGTAGATGGGAAAATTTATTGTTATTGAAGGAACTGATGCTTCGGGTAAGAAAACCCAAACTAACTTATTAAAATCAAGATTAATTAGTGAAGGATATAAAGTGGCTACTTTTTCTTTTCCTAATTATGAGATGCCAATAGGTAATTTCATTAAAAACGGCTACTTAAATAATCCTTTATTTAAAGATAGTGATCCATATGTATCCTCTTTGCTATTTGCAGCAGACAGAAGAAATAGTATTAATTTAATAAAAGAAATGATTGAAAATAATGATTATTTCATCTTAGATAGATATGTTTTTTCTAATATGGGTCATCAAGCTTCTAAGTTAGATAATAAAGAATCTAAAAATGATATGATAGATTGGATTTATAAATTAGAGTTTGAGATGCTTGAACTGCCTTTCCCGGATATGACCATATTCTTGCATGTAGACGCAGAAACATCTTTTAATTTAGCGAAAGAAAGAGGATCTGCTGATTTATTTGAGAGTAACTTAGAACACTTAACCAAAGCAGAAGAAACATATATGTTAATTGCAAGTAAATATAATTTTAAAGTAATCGAGTGTGTTGAAGACAATAAATTAAAATCAGTTGAATCGATAAGTGATTTAATATATAAAAAAATTAAGGACTAGAAATAGTTCTTTTATTTTTAGCAAATGACTATTGACATTGCTAAAAAATGATAATATAATTAATTTAGCACAAGGAGTATATGAGTGCTAAGAGGTGATATATGTTATCAACTAGACAAGAAGAATTATTAAAATTAATTACTGAAGAGTATATAAGGACAGTTAAACCGGTTAGTTCAATTGCCCTTTGCGAAGTCTTAAATTGTTCTTCGGCAACGATCAGAAATGAAATGATGGTTTTAGAAGAATTGGGACTTTTAGAAAAAACTCATACTTCTTCAGGAAGGGTTCCTAGCGAACAAGGATATCGTTATTATGTCGATAAGATTATTAAAACGGATTCTTTTTTGGAGGATGATTTTCGTAAAATTGAGAATATTTTTAATAATAATTCTTTAATGATTACTGATGCTATTACTAAGAGTATGGAATTAGTAGCAGAGTTAACTAATTATGCATCATTAGTATTGGGTTCTTCTTCATATGAGAATAAAATAACTAAATTAGAAGTAGTTCCTATTAATGATAATAGTATTATTGCAATTATTATTACCGATCATGGTTTTGTAGAACATAAACAAGTTAATTTGGAAAAGAGTGTTAGTCCTTTAGAAATAAAAACAGTAGTAGAGTTAATTAATCGTTTACTACTTGGAACACCGCTGCACTTAGTTTTAGAGAAACTTGAATATGAAATAAAACCTTTGATAGGGCAATATGTTAAACAGCATGAAGTTTTATATAATGCATTTTATAAAGCTTTTACAGATTTTAAAGCAGAATCATCAACTAAAGTGGCAGGTACTAAAAACATTTTGATGCAGCCTGATTTTGAGGATATAAATAAAATTAGAAATATAGTTTCAAAATTTGAAGATAGTGAAATGATTAGTTCAATTAAAGAAACAGATGAAGGTATAAAAGTTTATATAGGTAAAGAAACATTATTTGATGATGATGTAACGATTGTTAAAACTAAATATAATGTATCTGGTAAAGAAGGAACTTTAGCAATTGTGGGTCCTAAAAGAATGCAATATGATCGAGTAATTAGTTTGCTTGAATTTATTAAGAAGAACATAGAGAGGTAAACATGGTAAAGAAATTGGAATTAGAAGAAAAAATAAAAGAGTTAGAGGAGCAATTAGTTCAAGAACAAGATAAAGTTAAACGAGCTAATGCTGAGATGGTTAACTTTAAAAGAAGAATGGAAGAAGAAATGATGCGTTCATTTAAGTATATGAATGAACCTATTATGAAAAGATTACTTCCAATAGTTGATAACTTTGAAAGAGCTCTTAAAATGGATGACAATAATTTAGAAGATGAAGTTTCTAAATTCTTAGTCGGGTTTAAGATGATTTATTCAGATATGATTAATCTTTTAGAAGAGTTTGAAGTATCAGAAATAAAGAGTCTTAATGAATCGTTTGATCCCAATTTGCATGAAGCGATTATGACGGATAAAGATTCTTTGAAAGAGTCTGGAATAGTCTTAGATGTATTGCAAAAAGGATATAAATTAAAAGATAAAGTAATTAGACCATCAATGGTCAAAGTAAATGAATAAGGAGGATATATGGGAAAAATTATAGGAATAGATTTAGGTACAACAAATAGTTGTGTTTCGGTATTAGAGGCAGGTTCTGCTAAAGTAATACCAAATCCAGAAGGGAATAGAACTACACCATCAGTTGTAGCGTTTAAGAATGGAGAAATTATAGTAGGAGATGCTGCTAAAAGACAAATGGTAACCAATCCAAATACAGTAGCTTCAATTAAGCGTTTGATGGGAACAAATCAAAAAACAAAAGTAGATGGTAAAGAATATACACCAGAAGAAATAAGTGCAATGATACTTTCATACTTAAAAGAATATGCAGAAGCATACTTAGGAGAAAAAGTAACGAAGGCAGTTATTACAGTCCCAGCATATTTTAATGATGCTGAAAGACAAGCAACTAAAAATGCAGGTAAAATTGCAGGGTTAGAAGTAGAAAGAATTATCAATGAACCAACAGCAGCAGCATTAGCATATGGTCTTGATAAAGAACATGCTGAAAAAATCTTAGTTTATGATTTAGGTGGAGGAACATTTGACGTTTCGATATTAGAACTTGGAGATGGCGTATTTGAAGTTAAATCAACAAGTGGTAACAATAAACTAGGAGGAGATGATTTCGATCAAAGAATTATCGATTATCTAGTTAAAGAATTTAAATCACAAAATGGCATAGATTTATCGAAAGATAAAATGGCAAATCAAAGATTAAAAGATGCAGCAGAAAAAGCTAAAAAAGATTTAAGTGGTGTTATAACAACTCAAATATCATTACCATTTATTTCACAAGGTTCAGATGGGCCATTACACTTAGAACTTAGTTTGACAAGAACTAAATTTGAAGAGTTAACTAAAGATTTAATTGATTCAACTAAAGAACCAGTTAGAAAAGCTTTATCTGATGCAGGATTATCACCAAAAGATATTAATAAAGTATTATTAGTAGGTGGATCAACTAGAATTCCTAGAGTCCAAGAATTAGTATTACAAGAATTAGGTCAAGAAGGTAATAAGAGTGTTAATCCTGATGAAGTAGTAGCAATGGGTGCTGCTATTCAAGGTGGAGTTTTAAGTGGTGAAGTTAATGACATCGTATTATTAGATGTTACACCATTGTCATTAGGTATTGAGACTTTAGGAAATGTTATGACGGTTTTAATACCAAGAAATACGACAATTCCGACAAGTAAATCACAAGTTTTCTCAACAGCGATGGATAATCAACCAGCAGTAGATATTCATGTTCTACAAGGGGAAAGACCAATGGCTTTTGATAACAAGACATTAGGAAGATTCCAATTAAATAACATTCCACCAGCACCAAGAGGTATTCCTCAAATTGAAGTAACATTCGATATTGATGCAAATGGTATTGTTAATGTTAAAGCTAAAGACATGGGAACTGGTAAAGAGCAATCGATTACTATAACTTCATCAACATCATTAACAGATGAAGAAATTGACAAAATGATTAAAGAAGCTGAAGCTAATAAAGAAGCAGATCAAAAGAGAAAAGAAAAAGCCGATTTATTAAACGAAAGTGATCAAATTATTTTTGCAACCGAAAAAGCTATTAAAGATCTTGGCGAAAAAGTAGATGCTCAAGATAAAGAAAAAGCCGAAGAAATGATTAAAACATTAAAAGATGCAATGGCTAAAGAAGATGTTGAAGAAATTAAAAAAGCTAAAGAAGCTTTAAATGAACATGCGATGGCGTTAGCAACTAAGGCTTATGAAGAAGCGGCTAAAAACAAAGAAACTGCTGAAGAACCTAAACAAGAAGACAAAGTATACGAAGCAGAATATGAAGAAAAATAAAGTTCTAGGAAACTAGAACTTTCCTTTAGGGAGGAACAATGAATAAGAAAGACTATTATGAAATATTAGGTGTTTCTAAAACAGCTAGTGCAGATGAAATAAAAAGTGCCTTTAGAAAATTAGCAAAGAAATATCATCCTGATGTTTCAAAAGAACCTAATGCTTCAGAAAAATTTAAAGAAGCACAGGAAGCTTATTCAATTTTATCGGATGATGCTAAAAGAAAACAATATGATCAATTTGGTCATCAAGCGTTTCAAGGTAATCAAGGTGGATATAATTATCAAGATTTTGATTTTAATGATATCTTTGGTGATATCTTTGGTGAAATGTTTGGAGGAGGCTTCGGCAGAAATACTAAAAGAGCTAGAAAAGGGGAAGATATTTTATATAGAATGTCTATCTCTTTTGAAGAAGCGGCTTTTGGAACTAAAAAGAAAATATCAATTGATGTATTAGAAGATTGCTCGGATTGTCATGGTCTTGGAGGACACGATGTTAAAACTTGTTCAAATTGTCAAGGAAGAGGAACAATTAGAACAGTGCAACAAACAATGTTTGGAACTTTCTCTAATGAAACAACATGTCATGTATGTTCTGGAACTGGAAAAACATACGAAAATGTATGCAAAACTTGTCGCGGAAACAAAAAAATTAGAACTGATAAAGAATATGATATCAATGTTCCAGAAGGAATATTTGATGGTCAACAATTAGTCATGAGAGGAAAAGGAGAGCCTGGAACTAATGGAGGACCAAATGGTGACTTATATTTAGAGTTCATGGTTAAGCCTCATCCTATTTATGAAAGAGAAAATAACGATATTTATCTAAGTTTCCCCATTACTTATGTAGAAGCCGTTTTGGGAGCTAAGAAAGACGTCCCAACTTTATATGGGAAGATTCAGTTAACAATTCCTCCTTTTAGTAATTCTAATGATAAACATCGAATTAAAGGCAAAGGAATAACGGATATGAGAACTGGTAAGAAGGGTGACATGTATATCATATTAGATGTATTAGCACCTACCAAGCTTTCTAAAGAACAAAAGAAATTGTTTGAGCAGTTAAAAGAGACTAAATTAGATACTAATGAAAAATTTAATAAAATATCTAAATTTTTATAGAGTCATAAGACTCTTTTTTCTTAATGTTTAATTGACATAAAGATATAGTATTTGTATAATATAATCGGGAGTGAAAAAAATGGAAAATATATTACAAGAAACAGAATTATACATGCAAGAAGTAATTTCTAGCATGGAAAAAAGATTTACTAATGTTCGAGCAGGAAGAGCTAATCCAAGTATGGTTAATGGTGTATTAGTTAGCTATTATGGTTCAATGGTACCGCTTATTCAATTAGCAACGGTATCGATTCCAGAAGCTAGACAAATTGCTATTAAGCCTTTTGATCGTTCTAGTTTAGGAGCTATTGAAAAGGGTATATATGAAGCCAATATTGGACTTACTCCAAATAACAATGGAGAGTATATTATTTTAAATATACCTGCATTGACAGAAGAAACAAGAAGAGACTTAGTAAAGCAAGTAAAACAAATTGCAGAAGAAACAAAAATTCAATTAAGAAATGTTAGACAAGATGCTAATAATGATATTAAAAAATTAGATGCTACTGATGATGATATTGAATATGGACAAGAACAAGTTCAAGAATTAATCAATAAATTTAACAAATTAGTTGAAACGAAAACTCAAGAAAAAGAAAAAGAATTATTGAGTGTTTAATTAATACCACATTAAGTGGTATTTTATTCATGGAGGATATATGAAGTACAAAGAGCCAATGATTTATATAATCGCAGGTAAAGCAAGACATGGTAAATCAACAATCGCTGATATTATCAAATTTGATTATGAACAAAATAATAAAAAAGTGATTAGTTTGGCTTATGCAAAAACCATCAAAGAATATATTAAAAATATTACTAATTGGGATGGCGATGAACAAACTAAACCTCGTGAATTAATGCAAATGGTAGGAACAGATATTATAAGAGCTCAAATAGATAATAGTTTTCATACTAGAAGAATGATTGAAGATATTAAAGTATATAGTTATTTCTTTGATGTAATAATTATATCTGATGCTAGATATGAAGATGAAATAATGGAAATAAAAAATAATTTTAAAAATGTATCAGTTATCAAAGTAATTAGATCAAGTTTAGAAACAGACTTATCGGAAAAAGAAAAAACTCATCTAAGTGAAATAGCATTAGATGGATTTAATCTTTACGATTATACTATTTATAATGATGGTTCTATTGAAGAATTAGAAAAACAAATAACAAAAATAATTAAGGAGTAACCATGGAAGTAAAAAATAAATATATTGATTTTTTTATTAGTAAAGAACACAAAAAGTTGAATAGTGCCTCGATCATACCAGAAAATGATCCGACTAGTCTTTTTAATACAGCAGGAATGCAACCTTTAGTTCCTTATTTAATGGGACAACCTCATCCATTAGGAAAAAGATTAGTTAATTATCAAAAATGTTTTAGACTTACTGATTTAGAATCAATTGGTGATGAGACACATCATACTTTCTTTGAAATGTTAGGAAATTGGTCTTTAGGAGACTATTTTAAAAAAGAATCGATTGAGTGGAGTTTTGAGTTTTTAACTAAAACTTTAAATATACCCGTGGATAAATTAGCAGTTACTGTCTTTCGTGGCAATGAATTTGTTAAAAAAGATGAGGAAAGCGCTTCAATTTGGAAAGAATTGGGCATTAAACAAGAAAGAATTGCTTATTTAGGAGAAGAAGACAACTGGTGGGGACCTGCGGGAGAAACAGGACCATGTGGACCAGACACTGAAATATTTTATTTTAGAAGTAATGATGAAACTCCAGTATCTTTTGATCCAGAAGATAAAAGATGGGTCGAAATATGGAATAATGTTTTCATGCAATATAATAAAGATGAAAATGGGAACTTTACGCCTTTAGTATCACAAAATGTTGATACAGGAATGGGAGTAGAAAGAATAACTTCTGTTTTAGAAGGGGTTAAAGACAATTATCAAACTTCAATATGGTTGCCAATTATTAATAAAATTGAAGAAATGACTAAATTACCTTATGAAGGTGATAATAAAAAAGCAATGAGAATTATTGCAGATCATATTAGAGCAATTGTAATAATCGCGGGAGATAATGCTAATATTAGACCTTCTAATACTGATCAAGGATATATTTTAAGAAGATTAATTAGAAGAATGTTAAGATATGCTAAAAAATTAAATATTGATATAACAAGTGATTTCGCTTTAATTTTAGCAGACATGATTATTGAAATGTATCAAGGATATTATGAAGAATTATCTAAAAACAAGGAAATAATTAAAGAAGTTATTAAGCAAGAACAAACTAAATTTAGTAAGACTTTAGATAAAGGTTTAAAAGAATTTGAAAAAATAATTAAAACAGTTGAAAAGACAGTTGATGCAACAAATGCATTTAAGCTATATGATACTTATGGTTTTCCAATTGAATTAACGGAAGAATTAGCGAATGAATACAATTTAGAAGTTGATACAGAAGGATTTAAGTTAAAGTTTAGGGAACACCAAGAAAAATCAAGAATGGGTGCAGAACATAAATTTAAAGGTGGATTATCATCGACAAGCGATATGAACGTTAAATATCATACGGCAACCCATTTACTTAATGCCGCTTTAAAGGAAGTTTTAGGAGCGCATGTTTGTCAAAAAGGAAGTAATATAACTGATGAGAGATTAAGATTTGATTTTCCTAATGATACTAAGATGACAGATGAAGAAATTGCTAAGACAGAACAATTGGTAAATGATTATATAAAACAAGAATTACCAGTTATTTTTAAAGAAATGCCGAAAGAAAAAGCCTTGAAAATAGGAGCTGAAGCAGCATTTATTGAAAAATATGGTGATGTAGTAAGTGTATATTTTATAGGAGATATTTCAAAAGAATTTTGTGGTGGACCTCATGTAAATAACACTAAAGAACTAGGAACGTTTAAAATAATTAAAGAAGAAGCGTCAAGTGCAGGAATAAGAAGAATAAAAGCAGTTTTATCATAATTTACTTTATTATTTAATTATGATAAAATATTGTTGTAATATAGGTGGTGGAAAAATGGACCATACAATGACATACGACAAAAGTGAAATTCATGAAGCATTAATTGAAGATACACTTAAAGATATAATATCTTCATTAGAGGCGAAAGGTTATAATCCAATTAATCAATTAGTTGGATACTTAATGACGGGAGATCCTGGGTATATTTCATCTCATTTAGATGCAAGATCTAAGATAACTCGTTTTGATCGCGCTAAGATATTAGAAGTTGTCTTAAAAGAGTACCTAAATAAATGAGAATAATTGGATTAGATTTAGGAACTAAAACACTTGGCATTTCAATGTCAGATTTTACCGAAACAGTAGCAACAACATATAAAACTATTAATTATAGTGATCTAAATGTTTTGTTAAATGAATTAAAATCGATATTGGAAGAGCATAAGGTTTTAGAAGTGGTTTTAGGACTTCCTAAAAACATGAATAATACTTTAGGACCAGCAGCAGAAAGAAGTTTAGAGTTCGGTAAATTAATTGAAGATAATCTTAATATTAAAGTTATATATCAAGATGAAAGATTAAGTACTAAACAGGCTAACTCATATATGTTGATGGCAGATATGTCTAGAAAAAAAAGAAAAGAAAAAGTAGATAGTTTAGCCGCTAATATTATTTTACAGTCATATTTAGATAGAAAGAAAAGAGGAATATAATATGGAAGAAATGAAATTTAAAGTTATTGGAGAAGATGGACAAGAAATAGAATGTGAATTATTATTCTCATTTGAATCAGATGAAACTAAAAAAAGTTATGTAGTATATACAGATAATACTTATGATGAAGAAGGAAATATTAAAGTATATGCAGCTATTACTGATCCAAACGAAGAAACAATTAATTTAAAACCAATTGAAACTGAACGTGAGTGGAAAATAGTAGAAACTATCTTAGAAGAAGTTCAAGCTGAATTTGAAAAGAAAGAATCTGAAAGCGGGCAGTAAGCTCGTTTTTTACTTATGAAAAAAATATTATTAATTATAGTAGCATTATTATTGCTACCCTTTATAGTCTATTTTCATCAAATATCAGCAGTTTCTAATAATGAAGAAACTGTTGCTTTTGACGTTGTAAAAGGTCAGTCATTCTCTTCTATATCATCTAATCTAAAAGAAGCAGGTTTAATTAGATCAGAATTTTTCTATAAAATATATGTAAGATTAAACAAACCAAGTCAATTACAAGCTGGCAGATATTTCTTATCTTCCAGTTACACTGTAAGTGAAATAATCAGCGAATTAGAAAAAGGAAGTAACTATAATCCAGATGCAGTTCGAATCACCGTGCCTGAGGGAACTAATTTATTAGGTATAGCGACTATCGTTGCTAACGCTACAAACCATACTGCAGAAGATCTATTAAAAGTTTGGGATTCTAAAGAATTCGTTAACAAAGCAATAAATAAATATGATTTTATTGATAATTCAGTACTTAATAATAAGTTAAGACACCCTTTAGAAGGCTATTTCTTTGCATCTACATACGAACTATTAAATAAAGATGTATCGCCAGAGACAATCGCATATCGTTTTTTAGATCAAATGCAAGTAATATTTAATAAATATGAAGGACAAATTACTGCAAGTAAATATAATAATCATCAAATATTGACTTTAGCATCGATTATTCAATTTGAATCAGGTAAGTTTGATGATATGAAAACAATATCAAGTGTATTTCATAATCGTTTAAATAATAATAAGAAATTAGAATCAAGTGTAACAGTTTGTTATGCTTTAAAAGATGTTGCTCATTGGACAGAGTGTGAAATGAATTCAAAAATTGATTCACCATATAACACATATCTATATCCAGGATTACCAGTTGGACCTATTTTAAATATAGGAGAACATGCTTTAGTAGCAATGTTAGAACCAGATAAAACGGATTATTTCTTCTTTTTAGCAGATGTATGTCCAGGTGGAACCGGAGAAACTCATTTTTCTAAAACTCTTGCCGAGCATAATATTAAAAAGAATAGATACTTAACTTGTTATGGTGGTAGATCGTGACTATTGAACAAATAGAAAAATACGCTAAAGATAATAATATACCAATTATGCAAGAAGAGGGAATTAACTTTTTAACCAACTTTATTAAAAAAAATAATATTGTAAGCATCTTAGAAATAGGATCAGCAATTGGTTATTCGGCCATTAAAATGGCTAATGTGTCAACAAATGTAAATGTTGTGACAATAGAAAGAGATGCTGAAAGGTATCGATTGGCAGTCTCTAATATTGAAGATAATGACTTATCTTCAAGAATAACGATATTGAACATAGATGCTTTAAATTTTAATACTAATGATAAGTTTGACCTAATCTTTGTTGATGGGGCGAAAGGAAAATACATTGACTTTTTTCTTTTGTTTGAAAAAAACTTAAAATCAAATGGATATATTATTACAGATAATATAAACTTTCATGGTCTTACTAATATGAATAGTAATGAGATGACTAAAAATCAGTATAAGATAGCAACTAAGATTAATCTTTATAGACAATTTTTGATTGATAATAAAGATTATGAAACTATTTTCCATAACATTGGAGATGGAATTGCGATTAGTAAAAAGAGGTAATATGGAAATTATTTTAATGCCAAAAAGTAGTAATGAAATAAAAAATACCATCAACTTAGTTGATGGCTATTTAATTGGAATAAAAAATTTAAGTGTTAATATGCCTTATGAAGAAAAATTTGAAACTATAATAGAAGATATTAAATATATAAAACAAAATAATAAAAAAGTATTCATTTCTTTAAATAAGAATATGCACAATAAAGACTTAGAATTAGTAGAAGAATATTTAATTAAATTAGATAATTTGGATATTTCAGGAATATTATTTTATGATGTTGCTTTAGTTAATTTAAAGAAGCGCTTAGGATTAAAAACTGAATTAATATTTGGACAAGAGCATATGAGTAATAATTATTTGACAAGTAATTTTTGGTATGAACATGATGCTAAAATGCAATTAGTTTCACCAGAGCTAACTAAAGAAGAGATAAAAGAAATGGTAGAAGAAGGATTATCTGAGACAATGGTTATGATGTTTGGTTATTTACCAATGTTTGTTTCAAAAAGACATTTAGTCAAAAACTACCTAGAATTTTTTGATGATCAGAAAAAAGAAGATTTATACTTTTTATCACACAATACCGATCTTTATCCAACGATAGATGATGAAAAAGGTACTTTAGTTTTTTCAGCTAAAATATTTAATGGTATAAAAGAGATTAAAGATATTAATCCTAATTATGGTTTAATCAATACTTATTTAATTAATGATGAAGATATAATTTGGCTAATTAAGAAATATAAAGAGATGAATGAAAAAAATAAAGATCAAATAGATTTAGAGATAATTAAGAAATTTGATGCTGATTATGCCTTTTTATATAAGGATACAGTTTATAAGGTGAAATCATGATGAAACCAGAATTATTGGCTCCCGCGGGAGATTTAGAGAGATTAAAAGTAGCTTTAATGTATGGAGCAGATGCTGTATATATTGGAGGAGCCTTATTTAGTTTAAGAGCTAATGCTATTAATTTTACAAAAGAACAAATGATTGAAGGAATTCTTTTTGCTCATTCTTTAAATAAAAAAGTATATGTAACTGCTAATATATCTTTGCATAGTAAGGAAATGAAATTAGCAGAAGAATACTTAAAAGAGTTAAAAGAGATTAATGTTGACGCTATTATTGCTTCTGATCCAACTATCGTAAAGATGGCTCATGATATTGGTTTAGAAGTTCATTTATCAACTCAGCAATCAACAATTAACTATGAAGCAGCTTTATTTTGGAAGAGTATTGGAGTAACTAGAATAGTTTTAGCTAGAGAAGCTAATAAAGATGAAATAAAAGAGATAATTGAAAAAACAGGCATGGAAATAGAAGTTTTCATTCATGGCGCAATGTGTAGTGCTTACAGTGGTAGGTGTGTACTTTCTAATTATTTTACTGCAAGAGACTCCAATCGTGGAGGATGTAGTCAAATATGTAGATGGGATTTTGATTTATTAGATAGTAATTTAAATAATTTAACAAAAGAAAAAAGATTTTCTTTTAGTACTAAAGATTTATCACAATTTCATCATATAGAAGATATGATTGAAAAGAAAATAACATCATTTAAAATAGAAGGAAGAATGAGATCTATTTATTATGTTGCAACTGTTGTTTCATCATATAGAAAGTTAATTGATAGTATTTTAAATAATGAGAAAATAGATGAATCATTAGAAAAAGCTTTAGATAAAGTATCTAATCGTGATTCAACATCCCATTTTTATAATTATAATGAAGGGGTAGAAACTCAATACTACAATAATCGTATTGAACCTTCTAATCAAGATTTTTTGGGTTTAGTCTTAGGAACAAAAGATAATATGATTATGCTTGAACAAAGAAATAATTTTAAAGTAGGTCATGAAGTAGAATTTTTCAATGCTCATGAGACTGTTAGTTTTAAAATAGAAGAAATGTTTAATGAAAACAAAGAACCTATTTTAGAAGCGCCACATCCTAAACAAATAATATATATCAAATCAGAGAAGAAATACGATCCATACACGATGATGAGAAAAAGAGTAGTTGACAATGAAAATTATTTATAGTATTATTTTCTAGATTTGTATTAAGAGGTGAATTATGACAAATAATAAAAAAGTATATGTAACTCAAGAAGGATTCGATAAAATTATTAAAGAATTAGAGTTTTTAAAATTAGAAGAAAGACCAAGAGTAATCTCTGCTTTAAAAGAAGCTAAAGCTCAAGGAGATCTATCAGAAAATGCTGAATATGATGCTGCTAGAACAGAACAAGCAGTATTGGAAGAAAGAATTATTATGCTTGAAAACATGCTTGAAAATGCTGAAATAGTTGAAAAAACATCAACTGATAAAGTAAGTTTGGGTTCAGTAGTAACAATTGAATATGTTGATGAAAAAGAAAAAGAAACATATACCATTGTTGGAAGCATTGAAGCAGATCCTTTCACAAACAAAATATCAGTCGACTCACCAGTTGCTAAGGCAATTTTGGATAAAAAAGTTGGAGATATTGTTACAGTAGAAGATGCTGGATACAAAATAAAAGTATTAGATATTAAGTAATTCTTAATATCTTTTTTACTTGTAAAAAAAGATTAATTAAGTTATAATTATTTAGGAAAAGGAGAATATAAATGAGAGAATTTAAATTTAAAATAGAAGGTCAAGAGTGGGAAACTGCTATTGATAAAGCTTTTGAAAGAGCAAATAAAAAAGTAACAATTGATGGTTTTAGACCAGGACATGCCCCAAAAGATGTATTCATGAAAAAATATGGAAAAGAATCTTTATTAATGGATGCTGCAGATATTGCTATGAATGAAGTATATGTTAAAACATTACAAGAAAACAAAGATATTAATATTGTAGCAGAACCACAAGTTAAATTAGGAAACTTAACATTAGAATCATTCGAATTTACAATTGAATTGATAACTGCACCTGAAGTTAAATTAGGAAAATATAAAAAATTAGGAATTGCTAAACCAAGTGTAGAAGTAACTGATGAAGAAGTTCATGATGAAATACACATGTTACAACATCGTTTTGAAGAAAGTGTTGTTAAAGAAGGCCCAGCAGAGTTCCATGATGTAGTGACAATTGATTTTGAAGGATTTAAAGATGGAGTAGCGTTTGAAGGCGGAAAAGCTGAAAAATATGACTTACAATTAGGAAGTCAAAGTTTTATTCCAGGTTTTGAAGAACAATTAGTTGGACTTAAAAAAGGTGATGAGAAAGATATCGAAGTAACATTCCCTGAAGAATATCCAAGTGAAGAATTAAAAGGACAAAAAGTAGTATTTAAGATTAAAGTACATGAAGTTACAGCACAACTTCATCCAGAATTAGATGAACAATTTTTTGAAGACTTAGCTATGGAAGGTGTTAATGATGTTGACTCTTTAGTGGCAGCATTAAAAGAAAATATCAAAGCTAGAAAAGAAGTAGAAGTAGAAAACCAATATGTAGAACAATTATTAGCAAAAGCAGCAGATAATATGGAAGTAATTATTCCAGATGCTATGATTTCATCAGAAATTCATAGAATGATGCACCAATATGAAGATAATTTAAAACTACAAGGTGTTACTTTAGAACAATACTATCAATTTACAAATACAACTGAAGAACAATTAGAAACACAAATGAAACCTGAAGCAACAAACCGCGTTAGATATCGTTTGTTATTAGATGAAATTGTAAAAGCAGAAAAAATAGAAGTAACTGAAGAAGAAGTTCAAAAAGAAGCTAAAACTATGGCAGAAAAATATAACATGGAAGAAGCTAAATTCTTAGAATTATTCGGAGGATTAGACACTTTAAAATATGATATGCAATTAAGACGTGCATTAGAAATAATAAAAGAGAATTAATATTCTCTTTTTTTAATGTTATTTTTCGTGTATAATTAATAAAAAATGGAGGTTTTATGCAGAAAAAATTAGTGCTTGGTTTGGACGTTGGAATTGCATCTGTTGGATGGGGATTGATCGATCTTGAAACATCTGAAGTAGTAGACTGTGGAGTTAGACTTTTTGAAGAGGGAACCGCAAAAAACAATGAAGAAAGAAGAGGCTTTCGTTCTGGAAGAAGGTTAATTAGAAGAAAAAGAACTCGAATAGAAGCGATGAAAGACTTGTTGAAAAGAAATGGATATATTGATGAAGAATTTCAATATTCTAAAAACATATATGAATTAAGAACAAGAGGCTTAAAACACAAACTTAATAATAACGAGTTTGCAAATTGCATATTACATATTACTAAAAAAAGAGGATTGGTAGATAGTGATATAATTCCTGAAAATGAACAAGAGATAAAAGATAGCGAAACTTCTAAAAAATCATTATCGGAAAACCAAAAATATTTATCACAAAATAATTATTTTGTGTGTGAACTGCAATTAAAGAGATTAAATGATGGAAAATTAAAAGGAAATCAAAATATTTTTACTACAGATGATTATATAAAAGAAATAAAACAATTATGTTTAACAAATGAAATTTCTAATGAATTGACAGAAGAAATAATCGAAATAGTAAAAAGAAAAAGAAAATATTATGAAGGACCTGGTGGTCCTAATTCTCCAACTCCTTACGGAAGATATGCTTATATAGGTGCAGAACCCATCGATTTGATTGAAAAAATGAGAGGGAAATGTTCTATATATTTAGAAGAAAAAAGAGCACCTCAAAAATCTTATTCAGCACAGCTTTTTAATTTTTTAAATGATCTAAATAATTTGAAGTTTGACGGAGATCAACAGCTTTCTCAAAATCAAAAAGAAGAAATAATTTATAATTTTATAGATAAAAAAGCAAAAATAACTCCCAAAGAGCTTGCTAAGTTTTTAGATTTGCCTTTAGAAGAAATATCTGGCTTTAGATTAAATAAAAAGAGTGAGCCCATATTAACAGAGTTTGATGGATATAAAGTTTTTATTGATTTAGTGAAAAAAGAAGGGTTTAGCGAAAAAATATTAAATGACAAAAAAATAATAGATGAAATCTCAGAGATATTGACTATGAAAAAAGGTCAAAATGAAAGAATAGAAGCTATTAAAAAAATAAAAAATATAGATATAAAAATCTTCGATCAAAATGTCATAGAAAGAATTTCAACTTTAAATGGATTTTCTACATATCATTCTTTGTCGTTTAGAGCGATTTATGAGATGCTTCCGGATTTACTTGAAACAAATAACAACCAAATGCAAATCATCAGCCTAAATGGCTATAAACAATTAAATAAGGACGTTATTGGTAAAACTATACCTTCTAATATTGAAGATGTATTATCTCCCGTTGTGAGGAGATCTCAAAATGAAACCATTAAAATAATTAATGCAGTAAGAAAAAAATATGGTGAATTAGATAGTATAGTAATAGAAATGCCTAGAGATAAGAATAGTTTAGAACAAAAAAACCGAATAAATAAACTTCAAAAAAATAATGAAGAGATAAATTTACAAGTTCTAGATGAAATAAGTAAAAAATATAAAGGGAAAATTAATATTGAAATCAAACAAAAAGTAAGATTATATTTAGAGCAAGACGGTGTTTGTATATACTCTGGCAAATCAATAAACTTAAATGATTTAATTGAAAATCCATATATATATGAAATAGATCATATAATACCTCTTTCTATATCTTTAGATGATTCTTTCAAAAATAAATGCCTAGTTTATAGAGAGGAAAATCAAGAAAAAGGTCAAAAAAGCCCATATCAATATTTAAGTAAAATTGGTAAATATGATCAATTTAAAAATAGAGTTATAAACTTAAATAAAAATGGCAAAATAGACTATCGAAAGATGAAAAATTATTTAAATGAATCGGATATAAATAAATTTAGCGTTAGAAAAGATTTTATTAATAGAAATTTAGTAGATACTCGATATGCCTCAAGAAATATTTTAAATTTACTTTCTGAATATTATAACCAAAATAATATTGATACAAAAGTCTATACGATTAAAGGAATAGTTACTAATTATTTTAGGAAACAAAGTAATCTTCCGAAAGTAAGAGAAGAAGACAATTCTCATCACGCTATAGATGCTTTGTTGATTGCGGGAATTAAAAAACTTAACTTCTTCGATGATTTAATAAAAATATCGAGAGTAGATAAGCTTTTAGTAAATGACGAAACTGGTGAAATAATAAAACCAGAAGATATCAAAATTAAAAATGATAGTCAATATTTAAATTTCATTAATAATTTAGATAAATTAAATGTAAAATTTTCTCAGAAAGTCGATAAAAAATTTAACAAAGGTTTGAGTGATCAAACTATATATAGTGTTAGAATCAAGCCGGAAGATCAAAAAGAATATATAATATCGAAAAAAAATATATATGATGATAATGCTGTTGCTAATTGGTTTAAAGAAGACAATTTAGATAAACTAAAAAATTTGTTTATGTTTAAATACGATGTCGAAAGTTTTAATTTATTAAAAAAAATAACACAAGAATATTCGTATGCTGAAAATCCCTTTTTAGAATATAAATTAAAGCATGGAGATTTTATAAGAAAAAAATCTAAAAAAGGAAATGGTCCAAAAATAGAGACAGTTAAATATTATGAAAGTAAACTTGGAAACCATTTAGACATTAGTCATAAATATAATACTGAAAATAAAGTAGTGTTACTATCTTTAAATCCCTATAGAATAGACATATATAGAAACGAAACAAATGAAAATATAATAATTCAAATCTATCAACATGAAATTAAAAACAAAGACGGAAAATATTATATTGACGAAAATGATTATAAAGACATGTTGCAAAAAAGAGGGATCAATAATAATTGTAAATTCTTGTTTAGTGTGTACAAAAATGAACCTTTATTTGTAGGAAAAGTAGAAGAGTCAACCTATAAAGGAGTAGTTTTGTATTCAGGAGTTCAAAACTTGGAATCTAATATCATTTCATACAAAATCCCAAATGAGAAAAAAGTTTATAAAAATGGTAAAGTTCAACCACAACCATATATAAATATAAAGAAAAACATTAATATTCAAAAAATGGCTTTTGATGTATTGGGAAATATGTATAAACTTCCTTTTGAAAATGAACCTAAATTACTATTAAATTAGACTTGATTATTTTAACGAAAAATGTTATAATTATTTTGTAGTCGACGGACTACTGTATAGCAAAAGTTCTTAGGAACTATCAAAATAAGGCAATATGCCGAAATCGAGACTCTTTAGAGTCTCTTTTTGTTTTTATGAGTTGGAGAATAATTTATATTGAAAGTTCAGATTATTTAAATTTATATTTAGATAATTTGAAAATAACAAAGGGAATAGAAAAAATAACTATTCCTTTGAGTGACGTAAATTCTATTATAATCGATAATCATAGTTTAGTTATGTCAGCATCTTTAATAAGCAAGTGTATGGAATATAATATTAACATTGTTATTTGTGATCCTTTTCATTTACCATCAGCATTAATATTTCCTTATTCTGGTAATTATAATTCATCTTTTCAACTTCGCAAACAATTAGAATGGGAAGAAAATAGCAAAATGTATATTTGGCAAGAAATTGTAAAGGCTAAAATTAAAAACCAAAAAAATGTAATGGAATATTTTGATGCTAATCCAGAGTATATTTCAATTTTAGATAAATATTATCAAGAAGTTGAACTTAATGACAAAACAAATAGGGAAGGACTAGCTGCAAAAATATATTTCAGAGAATTATTTGGTGATGATTTCTTAAGAAAATCTGATGATGTAAGAAATTCAGCATTAAATTATGGCTATAGTATCTTGAGATCTCAAATATGTAGAGCTTTAGTGGCTAGAGGATTAAACCCACATTTCGGGATTTTTCATAGAGGACCTTCAAACCCTTTCAACTTAGCTGATGACGTTATTGAAGTTTTTAGGCCTATTGTTGATCAGTATGTATTAAAAAATTTAAAAATAAATGATGTTTTCACGAGGAATATTAGGGTTGAACTAGTAGCTCAAACAACTAAAAAGGTCATGATTGATGGAAAGATACATACAATTAATAA
Source organism: Bacilli bacterium (assembly GCA_030602345.1). Lineage (GTDB taxonomy): Bacteria > Bacillota_I > Bacilli_A > RF39 > UBA660 > JAUVZX01. Next base: position 47,837 of record JAUVZX010000001.1, on the reverse strand, counting down.
CGCTATTATAATAATGGTTGATAGTATAATTAGTTTTTTTGAAACAGGAAATATTGATGAAATAAAATTTCCTGGTGTTAAAATTTATGAATGATGTTTTTATGAGAATAATATTATTTTTTGATTTACCTGTCGTAACTGAGGAAGAAAGAAGAATATATAGTCTATTTAGAAAAAGATTAATAAAAAGCGGATATATGATGATTCAATATTCTGTTTATTCTAAAATATTTTCAAATAGAGACTCTGCTCAGAAACATATATCAACTTTGAAAAATTTTGTTCCTAAAAAAGGATCTATAAGAATAATGTTAGTTACTGAAAAGCAATATACCAGAATGGAAATTTTAGTTGGAAATAAAAGCAAACTAGAAGAAAAAATTACACCTAACCCATTTATGTTATTTTAAAGGAGGAAATAAAATAGACAAATTTGTATATATGAAGGGTAATAATGAATTATCCTTCTCTATAGATAAGAAAAAAATTTTTTTTGAAAAAAACGGAACAAAAATGTTTTCAGTTTTTCAAAAAATTCATCAAATATGTTCAAACTCGGATTTTAGTGAATTTTCATTAAGAGAAGGAGTAGAATCAATTTATTTAAATGAACAAAAAATAAATAGTAGAAACACTTTATCCTTTATTTTAAACCCATATTTTAACATAGAAAATGAAATAAAATTAGGGGCTAAAACGCTTCTGCTAAAATATTTAGAAAATTCTGAAGATGAAGAAATGTTAAATATCAGTGATGTTTTAACCAAAGAAACGTCAAATTACAATAAAAATATTATTTTATCTGAAGAATTAAAATTAAACTTATCATTTAATGAAATAGATATATTAGAATTATATAAAATGCTTAAATGTAAAATGAAAAAAATGGGTTTAGAATGTAATATATATGACTTAGAATATGATGATTTAATAATATTCCAACTGAATCTAATCGAAAAACTGTCTTTAACAACTGACAAAAATATTTTTATTACATACATTGGCTCTTTAACACCTAAAATTATAAATGCTATAAATTTTTTGGAAAATGAAAATATTAAAGTTTTTGTTTCCACTGAAACTAATCACACTCCATCTGACATGAAGGATTATTGTATTTATAATAATAAAATAATTGATGTTTACGATGAATATAACTTAAATTATGAAATAGGAATGAATCTTCCCTTTCACTGTGAAATAGAAGAATTAAAAAAACTGATTTCTCAGTATATAATTGGAGATTCAAATGATAGAATAATGTCGCTAGAAAAAAACTTATAAACACTTTAAAAATCAAACTTAGATGACAATATATCATCAATATGATAAAATAAGTTTGAGGTTTTGGTACTCTAAGAATTTTTGCTATACAATAACATGCAGCTCGATTCGTTGATGTGTCTGTTGGTTTTGGTACTCTAAGAATTTTTGCTATACAATAACTACAAGAAATAATTAAGGAGGGCAAACATTGTTTTGGTACTCTAAGAATTTTTGCTATACAATAACCTTCAACCGATTTAAACTTTAACGGTCTACGTTTTGGTACTCTAAGAATTTTTGCTATACAATAACCAGTAAACTCTTGAATATTGCTTAATCGTCGTTTTGGTACTCTAAGAATTTTTGCTATACAATAACATATCTAGCATATAACTCAGGTTGTTCATCGTTTTGGTACTCTAAGAATTTTTGCTATACAATAACATAATATATTTACAAATATATGTGAATTAAGTTTTGGTACTCTAAGAATTTTTGCTATACAATAACTTTTCAAATTGTGATATCCTAATGCTACCGGTTTTGGTACTCTAAGAATTTTTGCTATACAATAACAATAAATGACAATGCTGTTAAAGATCCAAGGTTTTGGTACTCTAAGAATTTTTGCTATACAATAACGCATTTGTTTAAAATAATTAAATAATGAGGGTTTTGGTACTCTAAGAATTTTTGCTATACAATAACAAATAAATCTTTTCCCATAAGTGTGCCACTGTTTTGGTACTCTAAGAATTTTTGCTATACAATAACATCCTTTTGATAACTATCAAGGTCAAGAGGGTTTTGGTACTCTAAGAATTTTTGCTATACAATAACTTTGGAGAACTAGACCAATGATTAATAGATGTTTTGGTACTCTAAGAATTTTTGCTATACAATAACTTTAGCGCCTAAGTATGATACTAAAGCAAGGTTTTGGTACTCTAAGAATTTTTGCTATACAATAACACTTTGACTATTTATTAGAGCGTAGATTTGGTTTTGGTACTCTAAGAATTTTTGCTATACAATAACCATTAGTTGGAAATAAACCACCTTCGTTAAGTTTTGGTACTCTAAGAATTTTTGCTATACAATAACTATAATATATCCCTTTATTTTAAATGGAGAGTTTTGGTACTCTAAGAATTTTTGTTATACAATAACCGATAGGCAAAACCGAACCATTAGCAATTTGTTTTGGTACTCTAAGAATTTTTGCTATACAATAACCTTTAATGAATTATACACAAAAAGGCAAGTGTTTTGGTACTCTAAGAATTTTTGCTATACAATAACCAGTCATTTGACGGAATGTTTGACTTATCAGTTTTGGTACTCTAAGAATTTTTGCTATACAATAACAAATAAAGATGGTAATGATTTTGAAAGTAAGTTTTGGTACTCTAAGAATTTTTGCTATACAATAACACACACCAACCTTAGATATGTTGGAAGAATGTTTTGGTACTCTAAGAATTTTTGCTATACAATAACTCATAGTATTTAACTGTTTCGTTTTCTTTTGTTTTGGTACTCTAAGAATTTTTGCTATACAATATTTAATATTGATGTTAGTCTTTATATTTATGGACTAATATTCTTTTTTTTGGTATAATTGGTTAGTCAAAAAAAGAAAGGAGGAAAATATGAATAAAATAGAAATTTTTGCTCTAGGTGGATTAAACGAAAATGGTAAAAATATGTATGTAGTTAAAGTTAATGAAGATATATTTATTTTTGATGCTGGTTTAAAGTATCCAGATGATCGTTTATTCGGAATAGATTATATATTACCTAATTATGACTTTATTGGTAAAAACCTTAAAAATATAAAAGGTATCTTTTTAAGTCATGGTCATGATGAGCATATTGGTGCTACATTTGATATTTTAAGTGATTATCCAGAAGTTCCTATATATGCTACTAAATTTACTTTAGAAGTTTTAAAAACAGAATTAGATTCTAAAAAATACAATTTAAATGAGATTAAACCTCATGTTAAGATTGATTTTGAAGAAAACAGTATATTTCCAATTGCTCTTTCGCATTCGGTGCCAGAGGCAGTAGGATTTGTTTTAAATACTAAAGATGGTGCGATTGTATATACTAGTAACTTTGTAGTTGATTCAACTATGATTGGTAGTTATAAAGCTGATATTGGTAAATTAGCTTATATTGGTAAACAAGGTGTTCTTTGTTTATTGAGTGAGTCTTTATATGCTGATAAAAGAGGATTTACTTCTCCTAATCATCGTATTTATAGTTTATTTTCTGAAACAATTAATAAAAATACAGGTCGTATTTTAGTTAATATTCAGCAAGGTGAATTATATAGAATGCAAGAGTTATTTAATGCTTTAAAATATGATGAGCGAAAAATAGTTATCATGGGAAGAGCTTTAGAAGCTTTAATCTTATATGCAATTGATAATAAACATATTGATTTAGATAAAAATAAAATAGGATCAATTCACGATATTAGTAATAATGCAATTGTTATAATTTCTGATGAAAGAGAAAAACCATTTTCTAACATGATTAGAATTGCAAAAGGACAAGATCGTTTTATTAAAGTAACTTCTGAAGATACGGTTGTATTTGCTTCTCCAGTTTATGATGGACTTGAAAAGACTGCTGCTGATTTATTAGACGATTTAGCAAAAATAAATGTTAATTTAGTAATTGTTTCAAGTAAGAAACATTTAGAGTATCATGCATCTTCTGAAGATTTATTATTAATGATTAATTTAATGAATCCTAAATATTATTTCCCTGTTATTGGGGAATATCGTCACCAAGTTGCTAATGCTAATTTAGCATATCAAATTGGTTTAAAAGAAGAAAATGTTTTATTAAAACAAAATGGTGAAGTAGTTACATTTGTTAATGGTAAATTACAAGAATCGAAAACAATTTATAAAACTGATCAAATATTAATCGATGGTAAAACGAGCGAAGATATTGGAAGTGCTGTTTTACATGATCGTGCAGCATTAAGTGAAAATGGGATTGTCTTAGTTAATATAACAATTAAGAAATCCGATAAATCAATTGTTGCAGGACCAGAAGTTTTAACTAGAGGATTCGTTTTTGTTAAAGAAAGTAGAGAACTATTAGAAAAAATAGTAGAGATGTCTAAAGAAGTATTAGTTGATAATACTAAAGATAAGACCATTGATTTTACTAAAGTAAGAAATTTAATTAGAGAAAAACTAAGTAAATTCTTATTCCAAGAAACAGAAAGAAATCCAATAATATTAGTTACAATTCAAGAGGTATAAATGTTAAAACCAAATTTAAATGAAGCAAAACAAAGGAATAGAGAAAAAATATTAGTTAAAACTAATGAATATATTATTAATGATCAAATTAAAGATATAGGTTTAGGTAAAAAATATTTTGTTAAAACCTATGGTTGCCAAATGAATGAGCATGATACTGAAAATATTAAGGCTATCTTAGAAGATATGTCTTATGAAGAAGTAGATAATATGGAAGAAGCAGATTTAATTTTATTAAATACATGTGCTATTCGTGAAAATGCTCATAATAAAGTTTTTGGTATGATTGGAAGAATTAAAACTTTAAAAGAATCTAAGCCTGATATAATCGCGGGAATATGTGGTTGTATGGCTCAAGAAGAAAAAGTAGTTGACGAAATATTAAAAAAATATCGTCATCTAGACTTAGTTTTTGGAACACACAATATTATAAATTTACCTAACTTACTTAGTAAAGCTATTACTAGTAAAGAAATGCAAGTAGAAGTATTAAGTGGTCAAGGAAGTGTTTTAGAAAATATCCCTGTAAAAAGAGATAGTAAGTATAAAGCATGGGTTAATATTATGTATGGTTGTGATAAGTTTTGTACTTATTGTATAGTTCCATATACAAGAGGAAAACAAAGAAGTAGATTACCCGAGCATATAATTGATGAAGTAAAAGAACTAGTTTCAAAAAACTATCAAGAAGTTACTTTGCTTGGTCAAAATGTTAATGCCTATGGTAAAGATTTAGACTTAGAGTATACAATGGCTAATTTATTAGAAAGTGTTGCTAAGACTAATATTCCAAGAATAAGATTTGTTACTAGTCATCCATGGGATTTCAGTGATGAAATGATCGATATAATAGCTAAATATGATAATATTATGCCTTATATTCATCTACCTATTCAATCTGGTTCTAATCGTATTTTAAAACTGATGGGTAGAAGATATACTAAGGAAGAATATTTAACTTTATTTGATAAAATAAAAAATAAAATTCCTAATGTATCAGTTACAACAGATATTATTGTAGGATTCCCAAATGAGACTGAACAAGATTTTCAAGATACTTTAGATATTGTTGAGTATTGTAAATATGATTTAGCATATACATTCATTTTTTCAGCTAGAGAAGGTACTCCTGCAGCTAAAATGGAAGATAATGTTTCTTTAGAAGATAAAAAACAAAGACTATATAAACTAAATGAAAGAATAAATTATTATGCAAAAGAAAATAATTTAAAATATTTAGGTAAAACAGTCAAAGTTTTATTAGATAAAAAAGAAAAAAATGGTTTATCAGGTTATACTGAAACGATGAAGTCAGTTTATGTAGATACAGATCATCAATATTTAGGACAAATAAAAGAAGTGGAAATAACTGATGTTAGAACTTGGAGTTTAAAAGGTAAAATAAAATAAGTCAACCAAAAAAGGTTGACTTATTATTTTGTTTTGATATAATTATAAAGAACGGAGGTAATAAAATGGCTGTTAAATTAAGATTAAAAAGAATGGGAACTAAGAAAAAACCTTTCTATCGTATTGTTGCTGCTGATGCAAGAAGTCCAAGAGATGGAAAATTTATCGAATTAGTTGGAACATATGATCCACTTGCTAAACCAGCTACAGTTAGTGTTAACGAAGAAGTTGCATTAAAATGGTTAAGTACAGGAGCAGAACCTACTGATACAGTTCGTGGTTTATTAAGACAACAAGGTGTATTAGAAAAATTCCACAATATGCGTCAAACTAAAAAAGGAGAATAATTATGGATTTAGTACAATTAACTGATTTTTTAGTTAAACAAGTAGTAAAAGAACCAGATTTAGTATCAGTTAAACAATTTGATGATGAAGAACAAATACTAATACAAGTATTAGTCAGTAAAGATGACATGGGTTTAGTTATTGGTAAAGGTGGTAATGTAATAAATTCAATTAGAACTTTAGTACAAGCTGCTGCATATGCTCATAATTTACATCGTGTTAGAATCAATATTGATTCATTTTAGAAGCTCAGGCTTCTTTTTTTGTTTACAAAATTAAAGCACGAAAATCTTAATTACCTTGAGATATAATAAAAAATAATGTATTATTGTAATAATAGGGGGACTAAATGAAAAAAGGTTTTACATTAATCGAATTATTAGTAGTGATGGTAGTGTTAGCAATAATAGCATTAATAACAGTACCAAATGCACTAAGAATGATCGATGAAGCTGCTAGAAGAGCAGATATCGCGAGTGTAAGAAATTTAGTTAAAGCAGGCGAAGAGTATTTCTTACAAGAAATAACAGGCGATGGTGAATTTCCATTTGAAACAAATATATATGAATTTGTTAATATAAATGGAAAAAGACCAGACAGTGCAGTAATAATGGTTAGAGAAGATCAAAATATTTATGTTGCTGCAGTATATAACGACAGATGTTATATAAAAGATTATGACTCTATCGAAGTCATAGTTAGTGAAAATGGCGATGATTGCGAAGCAGACGGAATAGGATTTGCAATATATAAATCTTCTTATAGTTGGATGGGGAACTTCGGCATGCTAGTTTCGAAGTCAGGTGAATTATTTATTAAGAAAAATATGCAATCTTTTTCAACTAGCGCTTGGCAAGAAATAGCAATTGCTAATGTTAAAGACGTATATCCATATAATGCTCAAAATATTTATGTTTTAACAAAAGATGGAAACTTATATCAATTAAATTATGATACATTAAATGCAACTTTATTAAATACAGGTGTTAGAGATTTCAATTACCTAAACGTACACAGTGGTACTAGATTTTATCTTATGAATGACGGAACAGTAATGTCACAAGGATCATCTGGAGGAGTTACTGGTGCATATACATTAGTTAATCTAATTGGTTACGAGAGTTCAAATACATCAGAACCGTTAACAACAATACCTGGGTTAACTAATGTTAGAAAACTAGTAATTAGTGAAACATCTGCATATGCAATTTTAGAAAATGGAACAGTTATGGCATGGGGTGCTAATATAGGTGGTGCAGCAGCAGATTATACTCATACAAACACCAGTTTAGTTACAGGGACTTACAATTATGCGAATTCACCTAAGTTAATTCCAGGATTAAATAACGTTAGAGATATATTTACTTTTTCAGCAAGGGATGGATTTGAAGGAGGGCCTCATTCATTTATTGCTAGTACATATGCAGTTTTAGAAAATGGAACAGTAATGGTATGGGGACATAACAACTTAGGACAACTTGGCTTACCAAGTTCACAAGTATACTATAATACGCCAGTTGCTAATGCAACCTTGAATGGTATAAAAGACATTCAAAAAGTAGAAAATACGGTGTTAGGAAGAAGCCAACCTTTATATTATGGTTTGAAAACAAACGGGCAATTATTTTATTGGGATGAGTTGAATAATATTCCTACTAAAGTTGTTCAAGAAGGAATTAAAAATCTTTTTGTAAACAGAGGCCATTATAATATTTCAACTAGTATGAATCCAATTCCAGACAATGATTATAAGAAGTCATTAATTGGTATTACATTGGACTCTAATAATGCGATGATTATTAGTGGAATGGCTTTTGATTTTAATAGTTTAGAGAGTTTATTTATGACTGCCATGATGGATATTCAGGAAAATGGATTGGGATTTCCTGTTGAACACGAAGCGTATGAACCTTATGGTAGGTGTGCCTTAACTCAGCAAAGCAATGAAGAGATAGTAGCTAATTGTTTTGGAGGTTTAACTGGAGAAGAAATGATGTTAGTAATGACTTTAACTGAAGAAGCTTTCGGACGTTATTTTGTAGATTATCAATCAATTTTCGCTTATGGAATGTTATATTATAGAGTAATGAATTTAAATAATATTAATACTATTGATTATTACGAAGGAACAGACTCAACTCCATGGTACTTTGTGATAACAAGTGATGGAACTTTCCATGCTTATGGTAGGTCTTATGGTGATAATGAAGTATTATTTACCGCGCTAACTAAAGATCAATTATTAAATTGGTAAAAGAGCAAATGCTCTTTTTCTTTTGGTTTACTAAAATGGTGATTTGTATTATAATTGTATAAGAGGATTTATGAAAAAGAGAATTATTTTTGGTAGTGTATATTTAGCTATCTTTATACCTAGTTTATTACTTGGTGGTATATATTTTACTTTGTTTGTTTATTTAATTTCTTTGTTAGGATTAAATGAATTATTAAGAGTAAGGGAGAAAAAAACTAAGATCAAACCATTTATTAAATTTATATCTTATGTATTATTAACTTTTTTAATATTTGGTAATCTGGATTTTACTATTGATTATCGTATTTTTGCTTCGATTATATTGGGGTTAGTTTTACCGGTTATTTTTTATAAGAATGATGAATATAGTATTAATGATTCCTTTTTTATGATTGGAGTATTATCATTTTTAGGAGTAGTATTTAATTTATTGTTATCAGTTCGTGCATATTCACTAAATATTATGATTTATTTAATATTAATTGCTATGATAACAGATACTTATGCTTATTTAACGGGAATGTTACTTGGTAAGAACAAGTTAATTCCTTTGATATCTCCTAAAAAAACAATTGAAGGTTTAATAGGAGGTACAATAGTTGGAGTATCGGTTGGGGTAGCATATTATATGACTATTATTAATGGTTCAATTCCTCTTTTTGATATTATTGTATTAACTTTATTTTTATCTATAATTGGTCAAATAGGAGACTTAATCATGTCTTCGTTTAAGAGGTATTATGGCGTGAAAGACTTTTCTAATTTATTACCAGGGCATGGTGGAGTATTAGACAGATTTGATAGTATTTTATTTATCCTTCTTGCCTATACTTTAATCATGAATTTTATTTAAAGGAGAATTATGACAGCAATATATTTATTACTAGTATTAGGAGTCACTATTTTTATTCATGAACTTGGACATTTTATTTTTGCTAAAAGAGCTAAAATACATGTTTATGAGTTTGCTTTAGGAATGGGTCCTAGAATATTTAAATTTAAGAGAAAAAATGATGAAACGATTTATTCGATTCGTCTATTTCCAATTGGTGGTTTTGTTGACATGGCGGGTGAAGGAAGACAAGATGATCCTTCAATTCCTGAAGATGCTAAATTTACTAATAGAACATGGTTAGAAAGAGTATTAACGGTAGTTGCAGGAGTAATATTTAACTTTATGTTAGCAATTGTTCTATTTTGGATAATTGGTATTTTTTCAGGACCAAGAGGGATGACTCCTTTTGTGGCTCATATAGCTGAAGGTAGTCAAGCATACAATAATAATGTAGAAGTCAATGATGTTTTTTACTCAGTAAATGGTGTTAAAATAAGAAGTTATGATCATTTAATGTTAGAATTAAGCAGAAAAACAGAAGGAGACTTTGAAATAGTTTTAATTTCTGAGTCTGGCGAAGAAAAAGTGTTCAATGCTACTATTGATGAAGAAAATCAAAAATTTGGTTTTAGCATTGATACAGAATCAAAGTCTGGAATAATTGCTACTATTGTCTTTGGATTTACTCAATTCTTTGCTTTAATTCATCAAATGATTTTAGTTATCTTTTACTTAGTAACAGGACAAATGAAGTTAGGTGCTTTATCTGGGCCAGTAGGAATATATTCTATTGTTGGACAAGCAGCTAGTTATGGTATTATTACTCTTTTATATTTAACGGCAGTTATTAATATTAATATAGGTTTTATTAATATATTACCAATCCCTGCATTTGATGGAGGTAGATTAGTCTTCTTATTAATTGAAAAAATATTTAAGAAAAAAGTTTCACATGAGATAGAAGCTTCTATTCATGCGATTGGTTTAATCTTATTGATGGGATTAATGATTTTAGTTACATTTAATGATATAGCGAGGTTAGGTAGTTAATGAATACAGGTTTAAGTGCTCATCATGAGCAGATTATGGATTACAATTACGATCTTAAAGATGTTATTACTCATAATATAATAAATGCTTATAAAGAATATATTGTTAAAGAAGATATCGATTTTGTTTATTTAGACAAATTGGATAAAATAATTTATAAATATATTACTGATAAAAAACTATTCAAAAGAATTAATTTAGACGAATTATTAAATACTGAGTTTTCAATGGAAAGAGTATTTGATATATATGAGACATTCGAAGAGCAAACTGCTCTTCAAGTAACGATTGCGAGGTGGTTATAATGTTAAAAGTAGATAATGTTAGTAAAAATTATGGAAAGATAAAAGCTGTAGATAATTTATCTTTTAGTGTAGCACCAGGAGAAATATTCGGTTTACTTGGAGTAAATGGAAGTGGTAAAACAACCACTTTTAGAATGATTATGGGTCTGTTAACTCCAGACTCAGGTAAAATTACATTAGATGGTGATAAAATTGATTATTCCATTACAGATAAAATAGGTTTTCTTACTGAAGAAAGAAGTTTACTTTTAAAGATGACGGTTTTAGAGCAGACATTATTTTATGGAGCTTTAAAAGGAATGGATAAAGATTTAATTATTGAAAGACTAGATTATTTATTAGATAAATTTCAGATTAAAGATTATAAAAATAGAAAAATTAAAGAATTATCAAAAGGTAATCAACAAAAGATCCAGTTTATTAATGCTATTATTAACGAACCATCATTATTAATTTTAGATGAACCCTTTTCAGGTTTGGATCCAATTAATGTTAAGATGTTTGAAGATGAAATAAAAGAGATGTCTAAAAAGGGAAGTATGATTATTTTTTCTTCACACAGAATGGAACACGTTGAACAATTTTGTGAGAAGTTAGTTATTATTAAAAAAGGTCATAGTGTTTTAGATGGATCTTTAGTTCAAATAAAGAAAGACTATGGTAAGAAAAACTTACTCATTAAGGGAGATGTTGATTTAGATAAGTTATCTAAATTAGATGGTGTTGTCTCGGTCGAAAAGGAAAATAGTCATTATATTGTTAAAATATTAAGTGATGATTATGTAAATAGTATATTTAAAGAAGTTTCTAAGATGAAGAATATTACGATGTTTAAAGTTGAAGAACCATCACTAAATGAAATATTTATTGCAAAAGTAGGTGAATCTTATGAATAAATTTTGGTATTTAACAAAGATTAGTTTTAAAAGAAAAGTTTGGACTAAGTGGTTTTTAGCAGTAAACGTTTTGTTGTTCTTATCAATCATTACTATTTCAAATATTGATACTATTATTAAATATTTTGGAGGAGACTTTGAAGATAAGCAAGTAGTATTAGTTTATGATAAAACTGATGTTGCTAATGATATTTTTAAGACGATATCTTCATCTTCTATAATTCCCGGTGTTGATGTTGAATATGAAATAGTGATTAAAGAAAATGAAGAAGATTTAAGATCATCTTTAGAAGAAGATGAAAGTATTATTGGACTTATTTTTGATTATGATGATTCAAGTGTTCTTTCAGTGAAGATAATTACTCATTCTAAATTGAGTACTTTAGATAATATAGCTTTAACTAGTTATTTAACAGAAACTAAAAATGCAATTGCTATGATGCAAACTAATATTGATCCTGAAGATTTAGCTTTATTATTAGCTGCTCCTAAAATTGAAAGAGAATTATTAGATGAATCTAAGAAGACAACTGATGAAATGATGGAATCGATTATGATGACTGTTTTTCCAGCTGTTATATTACCGTTTTTCATGCTTTCTATTTTATTAATACAAATGATTGGAGCAGAAGTTAATGATGAAAAATCAACAAGAAGTATGGAGATTATTATCTCTAATGTTTCTCCTGAATATCATTTCTTTTCTAAAGTGTTAGCAGGTAATTTATTTGTTTTATCACAAGGACTATTGCTATTAATCTATGGTGGTATTGCCATGTTAGTAAGAAATATAGTTAGTAAAGATAATTTACTAGAAGTCATTAGTCCTTTCTTGAAAGAGGCATTTAGTCCTGAAATAATGAATCAATTAATTTATGTAATACCATTCACTCTAATCTTAATGATTCTTACTTTTATTGCATATGCGCTTAGTGCAGGTATTTTAGCTTCTATGACAACTAATATAGAAGATTTTCAACAAGTACAAACACCAGTTGTTTTAATCTCTGTAGTGGGCTATTATTTAGCAATATTAGCACCTTTATTCCAAGGATCAGTTTTAATTAAAGCTGTATCTTATATACCATTTATTTCTGCAATTTTATCACCATCATTATTATTGATGGGTTATGTTAGTATAGTTGATGTTTTAATTTCCATTTTATTGATGATTGGATTATTATATATATTAATTAAATATGGTTTAAAAGTTTATAAAGTAGGTATTTTAAACTATTCAAATACAGGAATATGGAAAAAAATGTTTAAGGCTTTAAAAGATTAAGCCTTTTTCCGCGAGGGTGGCGAAATTGGTAGACGCGCAAGCTTGAGGGGCTTGTGGTGTAATGCTATGCGGGTTCAAGTCCCGTCTCTCGCACCAAATGAAAAAAATAAGGTAGGTTTATGGAAAATATTTTTAGTGAAAAGCATTTAATGGCTTTAATGTTCTCGTCGTTCTTAATTTTAATATTATTAATTATAAGTTTAGTGTTTTTAAAAAAAGTTCATCGCATCAAAATATTAAAGATTAGTTCTTTAATATTAATTGGTTTAGAATTAACTAAATTTTTATATATTTTTAAAGAAAGTGGATCTTTATCAGAAATATTTATACCTATGCACTTTTGTAGTATAGGATTATATTTATTTCCTTATATAGCTTTCTCTAATTCAAAATTTAAAGAAAAACTAAAACCATTTGCATATGTAGGAGTTTTAGCAGGTGCACTACTTGCAATATTTATTCCTACTAATATTCTAGGAGATGTAAATATAGATTTTTTTGCCAAAGCAAACTTTTTATATTTATTAAGCTTTATCTTTCATGCCTTCTTAATATATATGGCCTTATATTTAAGATTGAGCAAAGAATATGTTAAAAAGAAAAATGATTATCTAAATGCTATTGTAGTAACTATTGTATTTGCCATAATGGCAATGATGCTAAATGGTTATTTAGAAACTGATTTTATGATGTTAAGAGTAGGTGCAGGTAATCCTTTACAATTTATAATTGAACAATATGGCTACATTTATTATGTAGGTCTTCAAGGAGCTATAATGACGGCAGTTTATTACATATTCTTAAAATTATTTTAAATATGATATAATAGTAGAGGTGATTTAAAATGGAACAAACATATATAATGTTAAAACCGGATGCGGTTAAGAGAAAATTAGTAGGACAAATAATTAAAAGAATTGAAGAAAAAGGTTATAATATCGTGGATATGAAGATGTTTACTTTAACAGAAGAAGTATTACATGAACATTATGCACATATTAAAGATAATCCTGTTTTTCCTGAATTAATTAAATTTATGACATCAGGACCAGTAGTGGGAATGATTGTTGAAGGAAATGAAGTAGTAAAAGGAATGAGAATATTAATCGGACCAACTAAGTGGTTTGATGCTCTTCCAGGAACAATCAGGGGAGATTATTGTAATTTCACTGGTGAAAACTTAATTCATGGATCAGACTCTATTGAAAATGCCCAAATAGAGATAGAAAGATTCTTTGGGAATAAATAGAAGTGAATTCAATTACTAATATAGAATATCTAACATTAGTTAGAGATATTTTAAACAACGAAAATTTCAGTCAAATAGAGAATATTAAACATCATAATTCTAATCGTCTAGAGCATTCTTTAAAAGTATCTTATATTGCTTATAAGATATCTAAAAAGCTTAAACTAGATTACATTAGTGTGGCAAGGGCAGGCCTTTTACATGATTTTTACTTAGATAGAACTAAAGACTATAAAAACTTTTATAAAAAAATAAAATTATTTGCAAACTCTCATCCAAAAGATGCAGTTTATAACGCATCTTTATATTTTGATTTAAATGATAAAGAAATTGATATTATTTTAACGCATATGTTTCCTTTAAATTTACAAGTTCCTAAATATTTAGAAAGTTGGATTATTAATATGACTGACTCAGTAATAAGTATTTATGAATTTGGTCATAAATTTAAATATGAATTTAGTTATGCTGTTAATTTATATGCATTCTTTTTAATCAATATGATAAAATAATAGTAGTGTCCCCGTAGTTTAGCTGGATAAAACAAGCCCCTCCTAAGGGTTAGAGCGTTGGTTCAAATCCAATCGGGGACGCCACTATTTGCCGGATTAGTTAAGGGGCATAACAGACCCATGGTAAGGGTCAGTGAACAGTTCAACTCTGTTATCCGGCACCATAAATATAGCTACAATTATGTAGTTTTTTTTATTATAATTTATGTTATAATTATAAAGGTATCATATGATTTAGGGTTTCATATGGTTTGTAAAGAGGGTTTTATGAGTTTAGAGTTTAAAGATGAAATAATTCAAGATGAATTAGGGGATTTTTTAGTCCCTTCGATTTATTTGGATACAACAGAAAAAGTAATGGAATTAATTATTGAATATTTATATTTAAAAGAAGAATATCAAAAGTTAAATTCAGTTAAAGAGGTTAATAAAATAAATAAAATTATTGATTTATTAGTAGATGGTAGATATTTAAAAGATAGTAATCATTATGAAATAAGCTATAAGAAGTAATTTTTATAGTTTTAGTTTGACAAAAAATATTATTCAACTATAATAATAGTCAGTTGATTTTATGGATTAGTGAAGAAAGAGAGAATAGCATGAGTAAAAAAAGTGAAGAATCAAGAAAAATGGCTAAATTATATATAAATTGTGCTTACAATGGAATACCTTTGGAATTAAAGGAAGAATATGCAATATCAGATGAATATTCATTCGTATTACAAGGTTTAGGAAGATATAGATATGTAATGACCGATGATGAATATGATTATGCAGTATTTGCTTTAGAAAAGAGAATGGACTTAATTAGAAGAAGATAAAACTTCTTTTTTTGTTATTGACTTATACCAAGGGGGGGTATATAATATTGATGGGTGATATTATGAAAGAATGTTGTTGCACAGATAAAATTAAGCAAAGAAATAAAACAGAAAAGGATATGATTATTGATCGTTTGAATAGAATCAATGGTCAAATAAATGGAATTAAAAAAATGGTTGAGGATTCAAGATATTGTGATGATGTATTGATGCAAATATCAGCAGTTAATAATTCTTTAAAAAGTCTGGGGTTGGCTTTAATTGATAATCATTTAAAAACCTGTGTCAAAGAAGATATAATGGCAGGTAAAGATGATACTATAGATGAATTAATGAAAACATTTGAGAGATTTTCTAGATGAAAAAAGAAAAATTTTTAATTTTAGGAATGACTTGCCATCACTGTGAAGAAAAAATAGAGAAAGTTTTATTGAGTTTTTCAGAGATTAAGAAAGTAAAAGCATCATTTAAAGATAAAACTGTTGAAGTAACTTATGATCCCAATTTAGATTTAAAAGAAGTAAGTTCAAAAATTGATGAACTTGGTTATAAATTTAAAGGTAATTTTAAGAATAATAAAACAAGTATTAGGGATGTTTTGCCTATTTTACTTTTTTTCTTAATGTTTTATTTTGGAATTAAATTGATATTTGGAATTAATATTTTTAATTTTGTTCCTGTTTTAGATTCGAATATATCGTATGGAATGCTCTTTTTAGTAGGTTTGTTGACCAGTGTTCATTGTGTTGGAATGTGTGGTTCAATTAATCTTGCAGTCGTAATGAAAAATGATGAAAATATAAAAAGTCCTATCTTTTATAATTTAGGTAGAATTATTTCTTATACTATCATTGGTGGAATGGTTGGATTTTTGGGGAGTTTATTTACCTTTGATCAACGACTTCAAATAATAATAATATTTATTGCTAGTATTATAATGTTGTTTATGGGTTTATCAATGATAGGGTGGTTACCAAGAAAATTGCACCTTTTTATCCCTAAAATGCCTAAATTATTTAAAAACAGTCTTAAGAAGACCAATACTCCTTTTATTGTAGGTTTATTAAATGGATTGATGCCATGTGGTCCTCTTCAAGCTATGCAAATTTATGCTTTATCTACTGGCTCAATTTATTATGGTGCTCTTTCAATGTTTTTCTTTGCCTTAGGGACGACTCCTTTAATGCTTGGATTTGGAATTTTGTTTGTAAAATTAAGAGGCAAATATTCATTGTTAATTCAGCGAATAAGTTCTGTTTTAATAATCTTGTTATCAATATTTATGATGAATAGAGCTTTGAATTTATCGGGAATAGATATTTTTAAGGAAATACGTTCTTCTATGTATAGTGATTATATAATTGCTGAATTGAAAGATGATCATCAATATGTGGAATATCAGCTTGACTATTTAGGATATAAGCCAATAATGGTTCAAAAAGGTATTCCTGTCATTTGGAATATTAAAGTTAGTGATATTAGATATTTTGGCTGTACAAATGCCTTAATAATTCATAATTTTAATATTAGTTATAGTTTAAAAACGGGTGATAATTATATTGAATTCACGCCAACTAAAGTGGGCAATATAAAATATACTTGTTGGATGGGTATGGTTACTAGTAATATAAAAGTTGTTGATGATTTAAGTGATTATGGAGGTTAATATGAATAATTATAAATATAAAATAGTTGGAATGACTTGTGCGTCATGTGCAAACACAATTGATCGCGTTGTAAAAAATATTGATGGAACTTCATCAGTTAATGTTAATTTAGCTAATGAAACACTTTATGTTTCATATGGTAAAGATATTAATTTTGAGAAAATTAGAAATGAAATAAGAAAAAATGGATACGATATTACTTTAGACCATAAGACAACGAAAAAGGCTAATAAAGGTATTTATATAGCGTTATTACTATCGCTAGTTATATTATATTTAGCAATGGCTCATATGATGGAATTACCTTTACCAGAATTTGTTAGTTATCATGCTAATCCTTTAACTTTTGCTTTGTTTCAATTTGTTATTACAACTATAATTGTTATTTTGGGAAGGCAGTTTTTTACTAAAGGAATAAAAGCGATGATAAACAAGAATCCAAATATGGATAGTTTAGTGGCTATTGGAACAGGTAGCGCTTATATATATAGCCTTTTTGCTACATCTATGATCTATATTAAAGAAGTTAGCTATGTAGATAACCTATATTTTGAAACTGCAGCAATTATCATATCTCTAGTGATGCTAGGAAAGCATTTAGAAGATTTAAATAAGAAAAAAACTAATGAAGCAATTGAAAAACTATTTTTATTAATGCCTGATAAGGCTTTGATATATACAAATGGTGAGATAGTTGAAGTATTAATAGAAAATGTCAAAAAAGGCGATATTTGTATTGTGAAATCAGGAATGAAAATCCCTGTTGATGGAAATATTTTAAAGGGAGAGGCTCATATTAACGAGTCGTTAATTACTGGAGAAAGTATGCCCGTTAAAAAGATGGAAAAAGATTATGTATATGTTGGTAGCATTCTAGAAAATGGATATCTTGAAGTTGAAGTTGTTAACGATTTAGAGAATAATACTATTTCTAAAATTATAAAATTAGTAGAAGAAGCCAATATGAAAAAGGCTCCAATTGCTAAATTAGCAAATGAGATTTCTAAGTATTTTGTACCCTTCATAATCGTTTTTGCCATTTTGGTATCATCGTTGTGGTTATTGTCTGGAAAAGATATTGAGTTTGTCATGACAATATTTGTATCAATATTAGTTATTGCTTGTCCTTGTGCACTTGGACTTGCTACTCCGGTAGCTATAATTACGGGAACTGGAAAAGGTGCGGAAAATGGTATTTTAGTTAAAAGTGGTGAAGCCTTAGAAATAATGCACAAATCTAGAATAATAGTTTTAGATAAAACGGGTACTATAACATTAGGTAAACCACAAGTTACAAATTATATTGAGATTGAAAGTGGTTATGAAAATTATATTAAATCCTTAGAAATGATGTCAGATCATCCGTTGAGTAAAGCAATAGTTAATTATTTTGAAGGGAATGATTTAATCAATGTAGAGAATTTTGAAAACATAGCAGGATTAGGAATATCCGGAACTGTTGGACATAAAAAAGTAATGATAGGTAATCAAAAATTAGTGATGGAAAGTGACTATCATAAGTATCAAAAAGATTTCGATATACTATCTTCAGAAGGTAAAACAGTTGTTTATGTAAGTGTTGATAATAAAATAGTTTCTTTAATTGCAATTGCTGATCCCATTAAAGAAACAAGTTATAAGGCAATTGATAATTTAAAAAAAATGGGAATGAGCATTTACATGCTTACTGGTGATAATAAAAAAACCGCTATTGCTATTGCAAAACAGTTAAATATAGAAAATGTAATAGCTGAAGTTTTGCCGGAAGATAAATATTTAAAAGTTAAAGAACTTCAAGAGAAAGGTAAGGTCATAATGGTAGGCGATGGCATAAATGATGCTCTAGCGCTTAGCCAATCAGATGTTGGTGTAGCGATTGGAACAGGTACTGATATTGCTATTGATAGTGCCGATATAATTTTAATTAGTGGCGATTTAAGTAAGCTTAAAAAAGCTCTTAAACTAAGTAGATATACATTGAAAAATATAAAGCAAAATTTATTTTGGGCCTTTATATATAATTTAATTGGTATTCCAATTGCAGCGGGATTTTTATACTTATTTGGAGGGCCCCTATTAAATCCGATTTTTGCAGGGACTGCAATGGCGTTTAGTTCGGTTTCTGTAGTATTAAATTCTTTGAGACTTAAAAAAATTAGAATATAGAAATATATGTTTATATGATATAATTATAAGAGGTGATAATATGATATATTTAGACTATTCGGCAACAACACCTGTTGATGAAAAAGTTATTGAAAAATTTATTTGTGTGACTAAAAAATATATAGGTAATCCTAACTCTTCTCATCTTTTAGGTAGAGAAGCAAAAGAGGTCATTGATGACGTTACATTGTATTTAGCGAAAGAACTAAATGTTAAAACTAGTGAGATTATTTATACAAGTGGTGCTAGTGAATCTAACAATTTAGCCATAAAGGGTTACTGTAATGCTAATAAGCATATTGGTAAGCACATAATTACTTCTGAATTTGAACATTCAAGTGTTATAGCTCCAATTAGTTATTTGCAAAAAAATGGTTTTATCGTTGATTTTATTAAACTAGATCCAAATGGTGAAGTTGATTTAAATCATTTTAAATCTATTTTGAAAGAAGATACTATTTTAGTTTCATTATCTTCAATAAACGGAGAATTAGGTACTAAAACTAATTTAAAAGAGATTAAATCTATTTTAAAAGACTATCCAAATGCTAAAATACACGTTGATATGACACAGAGTTTAGGAAAAGAAAAATTGGACTTGAGTTATGCTGATATGGCAGCTTTTTCTGCTCAAAAAGGATATGGTTTCAAAGGAATAGGTCTTTTATATAAAAAAGATAATGTTAATATAGAACCAATCATTCATGGTGGAAGATCGACAACTAATTTAAGAAGTGGAACTCCTGCTTTGGGATTAATAGCGTCTTTACAACCAACATTTGAAGTTTCAAACGAAAATTTAGAAACAAAAATTGAATATGTGAAGTCTTTGAACGAGAAAATAAGAACTAATTTAAAAAATTATTCTAAAGTACATATTAATAGTCCAGAAGATGCTGTAGCACATATTTTGAATATTAGTATCAAAGGTTCAGATGGTCCTTCAATCGCTAAGGCATTTGAAAAATATGAAGTATATTTTTCGCCACAATCAGCGTGTGCACAAGGAACTAGTCCTTCAAGAAGCGTCATGGCTTTATATAATGATATTGATTTAGCAACTTCTTCATTTAGAATAAGTTTGTCTTATTTAACGACTATGGAAGAAATAGAAGAATTTTTAAATATTTTTAAAAAGGTTTATCAGGAAGTAGCTCTATGAAAGTAATAAGAATAAGTGCTATGTGGTGTATGAGTTGTTTACTCATGCGACCGAGATGGGATAAAGTCTTTAGTAATAAAAATTTTGAAATAATTGACTATGATTATGATTTAGATCACGATCAAATTGTTAAATATGAAGTAGGAAAAATAATACCAGTTTTAATCTTTTTGGATGAAAATGATAATGAAATAAAAAGAATAATTGGCGAAAAAAAAGAAAAAGAATTAGAAATAATAATAGGAGAAATTAATGAAAAAAATATTATTTAGTGTAGCATTAATTTTAGCAATGTTTATGCCATTAATGGTTAAAGCAGAAGATAAAGTGAATGTTTATGTCTTTGTTGGAAAAGAATGTGCTTATTGTGCAAGATTAGAAGAATATTTAAATACAATTAAAGAAGAAAAGAACTTAAATGTTATATACTACGAAACTTGGTATAATTCAACTAATTTACAAGGTTTAAAAAAAGCGGCAGATTACTATAAAATAGAAGCAAGTAAACAAACATCAGTTCCTTTAATGGTAATTGGTAGTAGACATTTTTCTGGCTATGCAGATTATATGAATCCTGATATTGAAAGAGCTATTGATAATTATAATGGCGATGATCAAAGTATCGTTTTATTAGTGGCAGATTTAGTAGGTTTGCCTTCAATTCATGGTTCTAATACAAGTAATAGTGCTGTTGCAGTCGTCTTTATTTTAATTGTATTAGGTGGTGTCTTCTTATTTGCGGCACCTAAGAAAAAAGTATAATGAAAAAATATTTAGTATACGCAATGTTTTTATTCTTAGTTCCAGTGTTAGTAAGTGCTCAAGTCGTTACGCTTCCTATTGCAGGAGAGATTGATTTAGCAACAGTATCAATTCCAGCGATTAGTATTTTACTGGGAGCTTTAGATGGTTTTAATCCTTGTGCAATGTGGGTTTTAATCTTTTTAATTAGTATGCTTTCTGGAATGAAAGATCGTAAAAGATTGTGGATTTTAGGTTTTGCTTTCTTATTTACAACGGCAGCGTTGTACTACTTAGTATTGTTATCTTGGGTTAAGATTTCAGTTGAATTTTCTACTATATATTGGTTAAGAATAGCGATTGCTCTTGTGTCAATTGCAGGAGGAGCAATCAATCTTAAGAAGTATTTCAATACTGATGAAGATGGTTGTGAAGTAGTAGATGATCGTAAAAGAAATAAAATTGTTGAAAGAGTTAAAAATATTGTTAAAGAGCAAAGTATGCCTTTGGCTTTATTAGGAGTAGTCTTTTTAGCAATCAGTGTTAATTTAATTGAACTAGCTTGTTCAGCAGGGTTTCCTTTGTTATTTTCTCAGGTTTTAGCAGTAAATAATGTAACAGGAAGTATGCAATTATTTTATACATTCTTATATGTATTATTCTTCTTAATTGATGATTTAATCATATTTGCAATTGCCGTATTTAGTTTCAAGATGCTTGGAGTATCACAAAAAATTAGTAAATATTCAAGTTTAATTGGTGGTATTATCATGGTTATCATGGGTTTAATAATTATTTTAGCGCCAGAATGGTTAGTATTTATATTTTAAAGGCTATATAAGCCTTTTTAATTTGCTTAAATTTAATAAATTGTTTATAATATTTAACTTAAGAGGTGCTTTATGAATTTTGAAATAATAAAAGGATACAAATTAGGAGATGAAATTATTGATGTAAGAAACTTACATCGATATGGAATTGTTCCGGTAGATAAACTTATTTATGATAAGATTACATCTTTTAATAATGGCTATTCAAAAGTTGGTATAGGAGAATTTAAAGGCCTTATTGATAAGAGTGGAAAAGAAGTAGTACCTGTTATATTTGCGGATGTAAGTTTTCCGATTGATAACACAGTTTTAGTAAGAGATCCTTTAACTAAGAGATGGTCAATTGTAAGTCTTGATTTGAAAAAATTTACTAAGTTCAAATATTCAGATATCTTGCCGCTTTCTTGTGGATTAATGGCTGCATCTGATGAAGATTTTGCTTGTGGATATGTTGATAAAAATGGTGAAGTAATTATTCCTTTTGAATACGATTATGTATACTCATTTCACAATGATTTAGCAGCAGTGGCCAAGGGAAGTTTATTTGGTTTAATTAATAAAAATAATGAAGTGATTATTCCTTTTGAATATGCTCTGTTAAAAAAATATAGTTATGGCTTAATTCCTGCCAAAAACAAAAATACTGGTAAATGGGGATTTATTGATATTAATAATAAACTAGTTATTCCACATATTTATGAAAAAGCATGTAGTTTTTATAACGGTTTAGCAGTAGTAAGAGAAAATGGCCAATCTTATAATATTGATGTAAATGGTAAGAAGATAGAAAAATTAATATTTGATTTTAATGAAGAGGATGAGGTAATTAATGATAAACCATTACCTAATAAAATAAATCAAATTAATGATAATATGTATTCAATTGTTGGAAAAGAAATAGTTAAGTCTAAAGAAGAAGTTATTAAATTTAAAGAAAAAGGTTTATATGGTCTTAAAAATATATATGGAGAAGTTATTTTAAAACCAGAGTATAAAAGAATAACTGATTTTTCTGAAGGATACGCGTGTATTAATCAAAATGGAAAATGGGGTCTTGTTGATACTAAAGGAAATATAATTGGAAATGGTCATCGTAAAATAGATTTAGAAAACAAAAAAATTATTACGTTTACTTATATGTATCACGATGGTAAAGATATTAAGCTTCTTCCTAATAACAATTATGTTGGTCTTAAAGATAATAATACAAATAAGTGCTATTGGTTTGAAACAGAAGAAAAGCTTAATGATTTCATAAAAGAAAGAAATTATGATATAAATTCAAGTGTAAAATTAGTTAAAACAAAAGGCTATAATTAATCGTTTATGCTATAATTAAATAGGTGATAAAATGAAAATATTGGAAATAATCTTTTTAGCGATAGTTCAAGGAATAACAGAGTTTTTACCTGTTTCTTCTTCGGCTCATTTAATAATTATGAGAAGTTTTTACAACATGGGAACTTTATTAGATTCTAAAATGTTATTAGCTTTAGACATTGCTCTTCATTTTGGAACGTTACTTGCCATCTTAACTTATTTCTTTAAAGATTTATTTAAGATTGCATATGATTTCTTTGTTGAAAGAAAAATGAAATTAGTTTTTCTATTAATTATAGGTACCATACCTGCAGTTATAACAGGTTTATTGTTTTCTTCAGTTATTGATCGCTATTTTAGAAATAACTTATTTCTAATTGGGATATTTTTAATTGTCATTGGATATTTACTATACTATTTTGATAAAAAAGGTAAGAATGATAAAGAGATAGATGATATAAGTTATATTGATGCTTTAATAATTGGTATAGCTCAGATGTTTGCTTTATTTCCTGGTTTTTCAAGATCGGGAATGACAATTATGTCAGCAAGATACCTAGGTATTAAAAGAGTAGCAGCTGCTAAATTTTCATTTTATTTAAGTATTCCTGTCATGTTAGGAGCAACTTTATTGACAGTGTTAGATGATAATTTTAATGTAATATTAACTACTAATTTAGATTCAATTGTAATAGGAGTTATATTTTCTTTTTTAACAGGAATCTTAGTTATTCATTTCTTATTAGATTATATTAAGAAAAATTCGTATAAAATATTTTTCTATTATCGATTAGTTTTAGGAATTATTTTACTAATTCGCTTATTATTTTAAGGTGCTTATGCATCTTTTTTTATGGTATAATTATATCAGGAGAAATTTATGAGAGTTATTATAAGTGCTGGTGGAACAGGTGGTCATATTTATCCTGCTTTAGCCATATTAAATAAAATAAAAGAAAAAGAACCTAATAGTGAGTTTTTGTATATAGGAACTCATAATCGTATGGAAAAAAAGATTATTCCTTCTAAAAATATACCTTATTTAGAGTTAGAGGTTTATGGTCTAAATCGTAAAAAAATCTTAAAAAACTTTGAGATTATCTTTAAGATGATTAAAGCTTTTTTTATCGTAAAAAAAGAAATAAAAAAATTTAAACCAGATATTATAATTGGAGTAGGTGGTTATGTCACTTTTCCTGTAATTATGGCAGGATATTTCTCTTCTGTTAAAACAGTGGTTCATGAACAAAATAGTGTTTTTGGTTTTTCTAATGTTGCTTTAGCAAGATTTGTTAACAAAATATTTATTTCTTTTGAGGAAAGTACGATTGATAAATATAAAGATAAAATTATTTTTACAGGTAATCCATGTGGGGAAGAGGCTTTGCAAACAATTCCATCTTCTAAAACTGAATTTGGATTAAGTGAAGATAAGAAATTATTATATATTGTCTTAGGATCTTTAGGAGCGTCTGTTTTAAGTAATAAAATAGTAGATTTTCTTAAAACAATTGATGATTCTTATGAAGTTATGTTTGTTACAGGAGCTGCTTCTTATGATGAGATAGTAAAAAATAAATTCAATTCTAATGTTCATATTTTTCCTTATGTTGAAAATCAAACTAGGATTATGAAAAGAGCAGATGTAGTTATTACTAGATGTGGTGCTTCTACATTGAGTGAAATAATTTCGTTAAAATTACCTTCAATTTTAATACCTAGTCCTTTTGTTCCAAATGATCATCAATATAAAAATGCAGTTTCGTTTATGAAGAATAATGCGGGTATTGTCTTAAAAGAAGAAGACGTTACAAGTGAATTATTAAAAGAAGAAGTAAATTCATTAATTTTTAATGATGAACGATTAGAATTGATCAAAGATAATTTAACTAAGATGGAAATCAAGGATAGTGCAACCAAAATATACGAAGAAATTAGGAAATTAATATGAATAAAGAAGACATAATTAATTTAAATGTTGGTGAGGTTTTATTTGATGTTGATTTAACTAAATATAATACTTATCGAATCTCTTCTTTAGCATCAGTACTAGTAGAAGTAGACAGTGTTTCTTCATTGATTAAATTATTAGTTTATATAAAGAGTAATAATTTAAAATATATGATTTTAGGAACGGGTTCAAATATTATTTTTGATGGTAATTATGAAGGTATTATTATTCGTCTTTCTAAATTAAATAATGTAGAGATAACTAATAGTGATGTTATAGTAGAAGCGGGCTATAATTTAACTAAATTAGCTAATTTAACGGCTAATTTAGGCTTAGAAGGCTTAGAGTGGGCAGTAGGTATTCCTGGCACCGTTGGAGGTGCAATCTACATGAATGCGGGTGCTTATAAGAAAGCAATGAATGATAATGTTTTTTATGTAGAAATATTAAATGAGAACTTGGAAATTAAAAGACTTTATTTGAAAGATTTAGAATTTGGATATCGTTCTTCAGTTTTACAGAAGTATAAAAATTATACTGTGATAAGAGTAGCGCTTTCATTAAAATTTGGTAATAAAGAAGAATTGCTTCAAATAATAGATGATCGAAGAAAAAGGAGAATTGAAACACAACCATTAGATTTTCCTAATGCAGGAAGTGTTTTTAGGAATCCCAGTGACTTATTTGCTTGGAAGCTGATTGAAGAAGCAGGACTTAAGGGTTATGCTATAAATGGTGCTAAAATAAGCGATAAACACAGTAATTTTATTGTTAATCATAATAATGCTAATGCTAAAGATATTATTGAATTAATTAATTTGGCTAAAGAAAGTGTTAAGAAAAAATTTGATATTGATTTAGTTTTAGAACAAGAAATAATAAGAGGTACATATGAATAAAAAGAAAGTAAAAATTAGATATGATAGAATATTCTTAGTATTTTTAATTGGATATTTTCTTTTTTATGGAATAACGACTATCTTTTCTCAAAAGGTGAGAAATATCGAAGTTAAGGGAAATCTATATTTAAAAGAACAATATATTATAGAGCTTGCTAAGATAGATGAATATCCACCTTTTTTTCAAACATTTACAAATACGATTGAAAAAAGATTGAAAGCTAATATCTATATAAAAGATGCGAAGGTTACTAAGGGTTGGTTATATAAAATAAACATCGAAGTAACTGAAAGAAAACCTTATTTCTATGATTTGTTAAATAATAAAACATATTTGGAAGATAACAAAATTATTGAAGGTAAATTTAGTAATACTACTTTAATTAATTTTGTTCCCGAAGAAAATTTCAATTTATTTTTAAAACAATTAGCCAAAATAGATTATGAAGTATTAAGAAGAGTGTCTGAGATAGAATATCGTCCTAGTTCGGTTGATCAAGATCGTTTCTTGCTTGCTATGTCAGATGGTAATTATGTATATATAAATACTGATAAATTGACCAGAATAAATGAGTATTTAACGATCATTTCTAACTTCGATTATGCAAAAGGAATTTTGCATTTAGATGCTGGCACTTATTTTGAGGTATTTAAGTAGTTTTTTATTTGGTTTTTTATATAAAATATAGTATAATAATTTTAGTTATGGAGATGAGTTATGAAACACATTTATACAAGTATAGATATTGGTTCAGATAGTATAAAAGTAGTAACTTGTGAACTTTTTAAAAACAAATTAAATTTATTAGCTGCTAGTTCAGTAAAATCAGCAGGTATCACTAATGGATTGATTACAAATGTTGAAATGGCTCAAGAATCTTTGAAGAGTGCTTTGAAAGAAGTAGAAGCAGTCTTAGGAGTCGAGGTCAAAAAAGTTATTGCAAGTATACCTAGTTACTTAGCTAAGTTTGATTTAGTTGAGGGACATATTACTTTTGAAGATGAAAATCACATTATTAATTCTAGTGATTTAGTCGCTGTTTTAGACAATGCAATCGATAGTTATAGAATGGAAGACAAATATGCTTTCATGACGATTGTTCCTATTAATTTTACTTTGGATGGTTATGAACAAATCGAAGATCCAAAGAATCTCGTTTCTTCACATCTCAAAAATAAATCAATTATTATAACTACTCCTAAAAAGAATATAGCATCAGTTGTTTCATTAGTAACGGGTATTGGCGTTGAAGTAGTTGATATAACTATCAACGCTTTAGGAGAAATTAATGTTTTTAAAGACCAAAAGATAAAAGAGGGTATTGGAGCAGTAATCAATGTAGGAGCGTCAGTAACAACAGTTTCTTTATATAATAAAGGAATCGTAGTTAAACAAGCATTATTAAATATGGGTGGCGATGATATTGATTCTGATTTAGCAACAATATATAAATTAACTAATAAGCAAGGAAGAACTTTAAAAGAAAAATTTGCATTTGCTCATAAGATGTATGCTCAAACGACTGATATTCAAGAAATAATCAATCGTGATGGTGTCAAATTAAAAATAAATCAGTTTGAAGTTTCAGATATCGTGATGCAAAGAATAAGAGATATTTTAGAAAATGCAAAAAAACAACTAAAAACCTTAACAAATCGTCAAATTGATTATATAATATTAACAGGCGGTACTAGTAATATGGCACACTTCGAGTATGTCGTAAATGATGTTTTTGGGTCATTGGCAAAAGTTGGTAATATGAACTTAATAGGACTTAGAAACAATAAATTTGCACCAGCACTAGGAAGTATTGTATACTTTATAAGTAAGCTTAAGTTAAAAGGCAAAAATTATACAATGTTCGATGAAGATGATATCGAACAATTATCACAAACCAAGAGAAATAGTTTGGGGATTTCAAACGATAATATGATCGGAAAATTGTTTGGCTTCTTTTTTAACGAGTAGGAGGAATATATGTTTGGTTTAGAAATGGATCAGTTAGCAAAGATTAAAGTTATTGGTGTCGGTGGTGGCGGCAATAACGCAGTTAATAGAATGATTGAATCAGGTGTTAAGGGTGTTGATTTCATCGTAGCAAATACTGATTTACAAGTATTGAACGATGCCAAAGCACCAACTAAAATTCAATTAGGTAAGAGTTTAACTAATGGATTAGGTGCTGGAGCAAACCCAGGAGTTGGTAGAGATGCTGCTTTAGAAAGTAAAGAAGAAATTATTGCTGCTTTAGATAATGCAGACATGGTTTTTATTACTTGTGGTATGGGTGGTGGTACCGGAACAGGTGCTGCACCAGTAATCGCTAGTATTGCAAAAGATCTAGGAGCTCTTACAGTTGGAATCGTTACTAAACCTTTTTCTTTCGAAGGAAAAAGAAGAATGGATCAAGCTTTAAATGGATTAGAAGATCTTAAAAAGCATGTTGATACATTGATAGTTGTTCCAAATGATCGTCTTCGTGAATTGATTGATAAAACAACGCCATTACTTGACTCTTTCAAAGAAGTTGATAATGTTTTAAGAAGAGGTGTTCAGTCAATATCAGATTTAATTCAAGTTTCAGGATTGATTAACTTAGACTTTGCAGATGTTAAAACAGTAATGGAAAACAGAGGAAATGCTTTAATTGGTATTGGACTTGGTGTAGGTGAAAATAGAGCAACAGAAGCTGCTAAACAAGCAGTGTCTAGTCCTTTATTAGAAACAAGCATTCATGGAGCAACAGATGCCATTGTTAATATTACAGGAGGTACTAATTTAGCACTTTCTGAAGTAGCAGAAGCTTTAGAAGTAGTTAGAGCAGCAGCTAATACAGATATTAATACAATCTTTGGGGCAGTTATTAATGAAAACTTAAATGATGAGTTAATTGTCACAGTAATTGCAACAGGTTTTGAAGCAGGTAAAGAACCTTTATATCATTCATTCGCTAATCGTGTTGAAATAAAAGATGTTGAAACTGATACAGAGGATGATGATATTCCATTTTTGAAAAATAAGAGAGTGTTTTAAATATGAAAAAAGAGTTTAATTTTAAAATAAAAGCCGAGTTTGAAGATATATTAAATTATAATAACTTTATGTTAATATTTTTTCAAAAAAACTTTTCAATATATATGATTTTTATAGCATTTGTAATGTTGTTATTCTTAATAACAGGTTATGTTTATTTATTCTTTGGATTTTTACTTTTTTGGGCATTCGTGTTACCAACATATTATGTCTTATATAAAAGGGAATTAGAAGCAATATTCGAAGCAGGAAAATCATTAGCATTAGATTTTGTAGTTAAGAATAAAGAAATAAATTATTCGGTAAAAAAGGGGAGAAGTAAAGAAGTCTTTACTTTCAAATATGAAGAAATTAAACAAATAGCAAGAACAGAAGAGTATTTCTTTTTCATGATCAGTGATGAACAATTTATTCCACTTAAAGTTAGTGAAATAGAAGATTTAGAAAAATTTGAAAAACTGGTTGAAACTAAACCGGTTTACAAAGATTATCGTGGTTTTGTAAATAAACTAAAAGCAATTATTTAATTGCTTTTTTTGTGCTATAATTAATGTGGGTGATATAGTGAAAGTATTGTTACATTCTGATAATCAGAAAGCAATCGAAAAAAGCGGTGTAGGAAGAGCGATAAGGCACCAAATGAAGGCTCTAGAACTTAATAATGTAGAATATACTACAGATCCAGATGATGATTATGACATTATTCATATTAATACTATTTTTTTAGAATCATATTTGATGGGTGTAAAGGCTAAGATGCAAGGCAAAAAGGTAATTTTCCATGGTCATTCTACGGAAGAAGATTTTAGAAATTCTTTTGTCTTATCTAATCAAGTAGCACCTTTATTTAAAGTTTGGCTAAAAACTTGTTATAGTTCGGCAGATTTAGTTTTGACACCAACACCATACTCTAAGAAGTTATTAGAAGGTTATGATTTAGAAAAGCCAATTATTGATATCTCAAATGGTATTGATTTAAGTTTTTTTAAGAAAGACTTTAATTATGCTGAAGAATTTAGAAAGAAATTTGGTTTTAAAAAAGATGACAAAGTTATTATTGCAGTTGGATTATTCATTGAAAGAAAAGGAATAATAGATTTTGTTGAACTTGCTAAAAAGCATCCTGAATATAAATTTGTTTGGTTTGGCCACACTAACTTAAGGGTAGTTCCTAAAAAGATAAAAGAAGCTGTTAAAACAGAACTCGATAACTTATTTTTCCCAGGATATGTTTCTAAAGAAGTGTTAAAAGGAGCTTATTCATTCGCATCTTTATTTATTTTTCCTACTTATGAAGAAACAGAAGGAATTGTTTTATTAGAAGCTCTAGCAATGAAAATACCAGTCTTAATTAGAGATATTCCTATTTATGAAGGATGGTTAAAAGACGGTGAAAATGTATATAAAGCTAAAAATAATAATGAATTTTCAAAGAAAATAAAAGATATAATAGCAAAAAAAGTTCCAGATTTAACTGAAGAAGGCTATAAAGTAGCAGAAGCAAGAGATATTAAGTTAATTGGAGCTAAATTAAAAGATATTTATAATAATTTATTAGAAGAAAGTAGTAAATAACTACTTTTTTTGATATAATTTTTTTATGAAGAAAATAGAAATATATATTATAATTGGACTTATTATAAGTGCGTTATTCCAATATTTTAATAAAGAAGTATCAGATCAAAAGATAACTTTTTTTGCGATGGATACTCAAATAAGTATTATTGTAAAAAGTGATAAGGATGTATCTGAAGTATTAAATGAAGCTAAGGATATATTTATGCACTATCATAAGATATCTAATAAACATATTGGATATAACGATATAGTTAATCCTTATTATATTAAAAATAACGATTTAGATGATGAATATTTATATTTAAGCGATGAATTATATGAAATGATTGAATATAGTATTAAAATAAATGAAAATATATCTTCTGTATTTGATATTTCTAAAGGAAACATTATTGATTATTATAAAAAAGGTAATTATAGTGAAGAAGAGTTACTTAAATCAATTAATGAATATAAAAACATAGTTCTTGTAGAAGATAATAGAATATTAAATAATAAACCTAATATTGATTTGGGAGCAATTGCAAAAGGTTATGCTAGTGCTAAAGTATATGATTTTTTAAAGAGTAATGATTTAGATCAAATAATGATCAATTCTGGAGGAAACATCATAACTGGTGATAAATCCCCGGATTATTATAATATAGGTGTCCAAGGGGCTGAAAACAAGATAATTCATAGCTTTAAAGTAAATAATATGGCTGTAGTAACTTCTGGAGGTTATGATCGCTATATTGAAGTTGATAATATAAGATATGGTCATATAATTGATTTTAGAACTAATATGCCTGCAAATTTATATAGTAGTGTTACAGTAGTTACAAGTGATTATTATATTGCAGATGCACTATCAACTATATTATTCATCTTACCAATTGAAGAAGGGCAAGAAATAATCAATTCATTAGATAATACTTATGCTATTTGGCATACTAAGGATGATTTGTTAATTAAAAGTAAAGGAATTGATAAATATGAGTAAAAGAGAAATTAGTTTAATTGTCATTCTTTTATTAATTGCAATAAATTCGTTCTTTATTTTAAATAATAGTTCTTCAAAAAAAGAAGCGTATATATATTATGATGGTGAAATAATAAAAAAGATAAATATGAATATGATGTATGAAGAACAGTTTATTGTTGATGGATTACTAGGTGAAGTTACAATTGAATATACTTATGGTAAAATAAGAGTGATCGAAGAAACTAGTGATAAACACCTTTGTTCTAAACAAGGATATATTTCAAATGTAGGTGAGGCAATAGTATGTCTTCCTAATCTAGTTGTTATTGAAATAAAAACAAGTGATATAGATGGAGTAATAAGATGAATGAAATGAAAAAAACAGTAGAACTATCAATGTTAATTGGGCTTGCGGTAGTTCTTAATATAGTAGAAAATGTAATACCTTTGTTTGCGACTATTCCGGGAATTAGAATAGGTCTTGCTAATGTTGTAATAGTATTTATTTTTTATAAGTATAGTGGTAAAGATGCTTTCTTTGCATCTATTACAAGAGTAATTTTAGTAGGTATTTTATTTTCAGGAATATTTAGTCCAGTCTTCTTATTTAGTATAAGCGGTGCAATAGTTAGTATGTTAATTATGATCGTAGCTAAATTTATTAGGTTGCCTATATACGGAGTGAGTATTTTAGGATCATTAAGCCACAGTATGACTCAGTTAGTAGTAGCAATGTATATTTTAAATACTCCAAGTTTAATCTATTATTTACCTATTTTAATTGGTGTTTCTATCTTTTCTGGTATTTTTATAGCATTTATTACAAAACATATGCTAAAACAGTTCGAAGTTAGCATATAATTGTTGAAATCCCATATTATTTATAATATACTTATGATAGGAGGGTACATGAAAAAATATTTAGTTTTCGTTCTAGTTGCAGTTGCTATTTTCTTAGTAGGTTGTGAAAAAGTTGCTAATAGTGAATATGCAGGTGGTACATACATGGGAAGTCATGAATATGTTTCATTTGAAAAAAATTATGTTGCTACAGCAGTAGTATACATCGATGATGCTGGTGTTATTAAATCAGTATATATTGATACAACTTATTTAAAAGATGATTTATATACTACGAAGAAAACACTTGGAGATGACTATGGTATGGCAGTTGCTTCACCAATCGGTAAAGAATGGTATGAGCAAGTAGAAGCTTTAGAAGCTTATATTGTAGAAAATCAATCAGTTGATCTAGAATTAGATGAATCAGGTAAAACTGACGCTGTAAGTGGTGTTACTATGAAAATTGACATATATAAAGCAGCAGTACTTAATGCTTTAGAGCAAGCTAAAAAAGACTAATATATAGTCTTTTTTTTTGTTTAATGGTATAATTAATAGTGATATTTATGAAGAAAATGTTTTTAATTTTTACATTAGTTTTAATTGATCAAATAATAAAAAAAATAGTTATTTTAAAGATAGAGAAAGATCACTTTATTGAAATAATTAGAGATTTTTTTTATCTTTGGAATGTAAGAAATTATGGAGCAGCCTTCAGTATCTTTGATGGCAAACTCTTATTATTGATTTTAATAGGATTACTAGCATCAATATATTTAATATATTTAATAATTAAGAAGGAAGATCAATTAGCATATTATTTTTTATTTGCAGGTCTTTTAGGCAATTTAATTGATCGCATTTTTTTAGGATATGTGATAGACTATTTAGGGTTTGAATTTATAGGATATAGATTTCCTATATTCAACTTTGCTGATATACTAATTACTTTATCCGCGGTATATATCATATA
Organism: Bacilli bacterium; assembly: GCA_030602345.1. Classification (GTDB taxonomy): domain Bacteria; phylum Bacillota_I; class Bacilli_A; order RF39; family UBA660; genus JAUVZX01. The sequence continues at coordinate 14,189 of JAUVZX010000001.1, read as the reverse complement.
TTCCATTTTGAAGGAGGAATTTACTCATGGAACACACAGTAAATAAAAATAACATAAGAATCGATAATTATTTAAGTGAACTATTATCGAAAAGTAGAAGTAAAATTAAGGAAATGATTGATAAAGAGTTAATCTTAGTTAATGATAAAACAACAAAAGCTAGCTATAGTGTTAAAGAAGGTGACAATATCTTTATCAAAGAAGTAAAAATAGAAATAGATGTGTTAAAAGCAGAAGATATTCCTCTAGATATAATTTATGAAGATGATGACATTATTATTGTAAATAAAGATAATCATATGGTTGTTCATCCTGCCGTAGGCAATCAAACAGGAACGCTAGTTAATGCGTTATTGCACCACTCGGTTTTAAGTAAAGAAGAATCATTTAGGCCGGGAATTGTTCATCGAATTGATGCTCAAACTACAGGTCTATTAGTAGTAGCTAAAAATGATGCTGCTCACGAATTCTTGGCTAATGAAATTGCTTCTAAAAATGCAAAAAGAGAATATATAGCTTTAGTTCATGGTAAAATTTTAAATGATACAGGAACAATTGATGCTCCTATTGGAAGGTCTTTAAAAGATCGTAAAAAGATGACTGTTATAGCTACGGGTAAAAAAGCAATTACTCATTTTAAGGTTTTAGAAAGATTTGAAGAAGCAACTTTAATTAAAGTTGAATTAGAAACAGGAAGAACTCATCAAATTAGAGTTCATATGCAGTATATTGGTTTTCCTATTGTAAATGATCATGTATATGGTCAAAAAGGTAAACATAATGACTTTGGACAATGTTTGCATGCATACAGACTTACTTTAATTCATCCAACTACTAAAAAAGAAATGACGTTTGAAGCAAGTATTCCAGAAGAAATGGAAAATATTATTAAAATCTATAAAGGAGAGTAATATGGCTACTTTAAAAATTAAAAAAGATGAAGAAATGGTTATGAAGTTATTACATTACTTCATAACTGAAAAAAATTATAATCCTATTGTTTTACATGGGGCAAAAGATGAAATATGGTTAGAAAACATGGATGAAGATTATAAAATAATTAGAATTGTTACTAACTATATTCATAATGATGAACAAATTCAATTAGATTTATTTAAAACAGAACAAGTCATTAAACAAATTAAGAAAAAAACTTTTTCCTTTAAAGTAAAAGCAATTAATATTTTCTTAAATTTAAATGAAGGTATTAATTTAGAAGAGTTAGAAGATAACAATCTTTTGATAGCTAATATAAAAGCTAAAAAAGATATTAAGAAATATGATTTTTTAAATAAATCATTTCCTAACTTAATGAATTTTTTAAATACAAAAGATAAAGGTGAAGCTTTATTTTCTAGATTAACTAAAGAAATTAGCAATAAAAATGAAAAAGATAATAAAAAGATAGAAAAGGTATTTAAAGATAAGAAACCTACTATTAGTAATTTTTTAATCTATTTTAATTTTGCTATATATTCATTTATGTTTTTATTAAGAGGAGAATTTAATATTAACGGAACACTATTATTTATTCTAGGAGCTTTAGAGAAAAATGCAGTTCTAGGAGGGCAAGTAATAAGAATTCTTACAAGTGGTTTTCTTCACGCATCACTATTACATATATTATTTAATATGTATGCCTTATATGTGTTGGGACCTCAAATCGAAAAGTTTTTAGGTAAAAAGAAGTTTATATACATCTATATATTCAGTTTGATCTCTTCTAGTTTAATGTCACTTACATTTATGCAGCCTGGTGCCTTATCGGTAGGAGCCTCTGGAGCAATATTTGGTTTATTAGGATCATTAGCGGTATTTGGTTATTATTATCGAGTATATTTAGGTAATGTTTTAAAATCACAAATACTACCAATTCTTTTATTAAACTTAATGATTGGATTAACCGTTCCAGGTATCGACAATGGTGCTCATATTGGAGGGTTAATAGGAGGTATATTAGCTACTTTAGCAGTTGGTGTAGATGATAAGACAGATAAAGTAGATAAGATAAATGCTAGAATAATATCATTATTATTAATTGGATTATTATCATTTTTAATCATAAAAAAATAAAACATATGTCTTATTTTTTTTCTAATATAATAGCAACAATTCCACAGAGAATTCCTCCTAGAGGGAATACTACCCATGCAATATGCCATAAATGTAATAAAAATCCTAGTAATAAAAATATGAAAGTGGCAGACAACATAATGATAGAAGTTACTTTGTCTACTAATGTATCTTTTTTCTTTTCTTTGTTGTTGTAATTATTAATATCAAACCTAGACTTTAATAATCCCATATACACGAATATAAATACTGCGACTGCAACAGATGATAATAAAACAATTTCACCGCCAACATTAGCAGTTCCTATTCCAAATAAAATTAATATTATGCCCAAGGATATTAAAAAACTGAATTTAGTATTGAAGTTTTGAATTTCTTCTTTGGAGTAATAAAAAGAGAGAATAGGGTTTTCTAGTTTGAAGTTGGCGTATCTAAAGTTAAATATTATAAATAATGAAACAGCGACACCAATCATTGAAAAGAAAATCATTGGTTGATAGGGGGAAACACCAAACATTTCTAGTGAAATAACCGCCATGAAAATAATAAATACACCCAAAGCTGTATTAAATGCATGTAATTTGCTTTCTTTTATATAGGATATTTTGATAGTTTCTTCTTCTATTTCTTTCTTAATTAAATCATCGATTTTAACTTTAAATAAATTAGATATATCGATTAATTTATCACTTTCGGGATAAGTAGTTCCGCTTTCCCATTTAGATATAGTTTGTCTTGAAACATTTAGCTTGTTTGCAAGGTCTTCTTGAGACATGTTGTTCGTTTTTCTTAAATTTTGTAAATTATTAGCAAAATTCATAGTTATCACCTCAAGATAATTGTAACTTATTTCTCGTTTTTTTCCAACACCTGTGTATTTACAATGGTATATCTTGCTGTTAATAATGGTTTACATTAAAAAAAGCGACATTCGCTTTTTATAATTTTCTATATAATCCAATTGCTTTTCCTAATATTGTAACGTTTTTTAAAATAATAGGGCTCATTGAATCGTTTTCTGGTTGCAATCTAACGTGATCCATTTCTTTATAGAAAGTTTTTAATGTTACTTCATTTTCATCAGTCATTGCTACTACTATTTCACCATTTCTAACTTGATTAGTTTTTTCAATAATAACAATATCACCATCGTATATACCAACATTAATCATACTTTCTCCTTTTACCAAAAGAGTAAATACTTCTTTTGATCTTGGAATTAAGTAAGTTGGTAAATCAAAGAATTCATCAGGATTATTGATTGCTTCAATTGGATTACCTGCAGTAACTTTTCCTAAAAGAGGAACTTTAGCAATCAAATCGCTTATGGGTTCTTTGTTTTTTTCTTTTAATAATTCGATTGCGCGATTTTTAGAATTATCTTTTCTGATAAATCCTTTTTCTTCTAGCTTAGTTAGATGAGCATGAATAGTAGCAGGAGAAGAAAGTCCTAAATCACTCGCTATTTCTCTTACTGTTGGAGGATATCCATTCTTTAATATAGATTTTTTAATATAATCAAAAATTATTTGTTGTTTTTTGGTTAAATCATTCATATAACACCTCTATATAAATATATTAACATAAGTTTACACTTTAGTCAAACATTTGTTCGTTTAATGATTGACACGAACAAATGTTTGTTATAAGATAGAATTACGAAGGAGGTATAATATGGTAGAGTTATACTATTTATTTTTAAACAAATATATAATGGGCATGGTTATATTTTTAGCTTTTGTCGCTTACTTTGGAGCTTAGATATAATAATTAAAAGAAAGTTTATATACTTTCTTTTTTTTGGTATAATGATATAAGAATAGAGGTATTATGGATAAGTTAATAATAAATAATATTAAATCTTTAGGTTTAGATATGATTAATAATGCTAAAAGTGGTCATCCTGGAATTGTTTTAGGAGCTGCTGAAATAGTTTATACATTATTTTCTAAACATCTTATTGCTAATCCTTATGATCCTGCTTGGATAAATAGAGATCGTTTTGTTCTTTCAGCAGGCCATGGGAGTGCTCTTTTATATGCTAATTTATTTATGGCGGGATATAATTTTAAAATGGAAGATTTGATGAATTTTCGTCAAGTAGATTCACATACTCCTGGACATCCAGAATTAGATGTTTTCAGAGGTGTAGAAGCGACAACGGGTCCATTGGGACAAGGAATAGCGAATGCTGTTGGAATGGCTTTAGCGGCTAAAAAAATGCATCAAAAAGACCCATCAATTGACTATAGAGTTTATGTTTTAGTTAGTGATGGCGATTTAATGGAAGGTATTAGTTATGAGGCTGCTTCACTTGCAGGAAGTTTAAATTTAGATAATTTAATTATTTTATATGACGCTAATAACATTAGTTTAGATGGAAAAATAGATAAAGTTTTTGATGAAAATGTTTTAGCAAGATTTGCTTCTTTTGGTTTTGCTACTGAATATGTTAATAATGGAGTAGATATTAACAAAATAGATGAGGCTATTTCTAAAGCTAAGGCTAATAAAAAGCCAACCATTATTAAAATCGACACTATTATTGGTAGATTATCTAGAAAACAAAGTACCAATATAGTTCATGGTCAACCTTTAGCAGAAGATGATTTAGCCAATGTAAAAAGAAGCTTAGAATTTGAAAATGCATTTGAGTTTTCAAAAGAAGCTCAAGAAGCGTATAAGAACATGATTTTAAAAAGAAGTATGGACAAATATAATCTTACTTCTAAGAAAAAAATAGAAAAAGTAACTTTAAATTTAAATGATTTTGTTTTTGATGAAGTTAATGAAGAATTAAGAACTTCAAATGGAAAGATAATCACTCATTTAGGAAAACAAAATGATATGTTTATTTCAGGAAGTGCAGATTTATTTTCTTCTAATAAAACTAAGATAGAGTCTGCTATGGCCATTAACGATACTTTTGTGGGTCAAAACTTATACTATGGTGTAAGAGAGCATACAATGGCTGCGATTGCCAATGGTTTAGCAATGTCTGGTTATAAAGTAGTTGTTTCAACATTCTTAACGTTTATGGATTATTTAAAGCCTGCTTTAAGATTATCTGCTTTAATGAATTTAGATGTAATATACGTATTTACTCACGACTCAATTTCAATTGGTCAAGATGGTCCAACTCATCAACCAATTGAACATTTAGGTCACTTAAGAATGATACCTAATTTAAATGTATATCGTCCTTATGATCAAGTTGAATTGAAATTAGCTTGGAAAACAGCAATAACTAAAAATAATCCTTCAGTATTAGTAGTCACAAAAGAAAAAATCAATAATTTTGATCATGTTGCCAATATCGAAAAAGGAGCATATATTATAGCTCCACACAAAAATAATCTTCAGGGAACCATCTTAGCGACAGGTTATGAAGTTAAAGTAGCTTTAGAAGTTCAACAAGAGCTATATGATAAATATAAGATCGATTTAGAAGTAATTAGTGTACTTGATTATAATTTATTTATTAAAAGTTATAAAACTATTTTAACACCTGCAAAGAAAGTAATTGCGATAGAAGCGGGGCATTCTATTTCTTGGTATCCATTTGTTTATGATAAAAAATATATAATAAGTATGGATACTTTTGGAGCAAGTGGTTCAAGAGACGAAGTGTTTGATAAATATGGCTTTACTAAAGATAAAGTAGTTACTTATATCAAGAAACTAATTGATTAGTTAGTTATAATCTAGTAAAATAGATGAAGGAGGAAATATGTTAATAGATATTTTACAAATTTTATTCGGAGTCATTATCGGTTTAGTAATCGGATTTTTAGTAGCTAAAAAAGTTATGAAAGATCAATTAAAGAAAAACCCACCGATCAATGAAGCGATGATTAAAACAATGATGACACAAATGGGAAGAACTCCTAGTCAAAAACAAGTAAATCAAATGATGAAAGCAATGAATAAGTTTATCGACTAACATTGCTTTTTCTTTGCAATTTAATATATAATGATAGTAGGTGATATAAATGGAATTTAAAACGCAACAAGAACTATATGATAGAATTATGCCAGCTTTAAGAGCTAAGAAAAACGAATTAAGAAGAGAAGGATATTATTATATCGAAGCGGAAGACATTTGGAATTTTTTTAAGGAGACAAAATGGTCTTTAACTAAAAATTTATCTTTATATGATATGGTTAGTGACATTATGAACACTGATCCAGTTAAAATAGATAATTATTTTAAAAATAATTTAAAACATTATGAAAGAAGTGTTATCTTAGAAAAAGAGGACTAATATGACGAAATTAGATGTTCCAATCTCTTTTGAATTAGTATTTTCTAAAATAAAAGAATATATTGAAGAGAAAGATATGTTGAATCTGATTGAAAAGGCTTATTTGAAGTCAGATGAAATTCATAAAGATGAAAAAAGATTAAGTGGGGATGATGCCATTACTCACTATTTACACGTTGCTTACATTTTGTCGACAATTAAAGCCGATTATGAAACAATATGTGCTGCTTTTTTATATGATTCAATTGAATATAACTTATTAACAGAAGAAGATATAAGAAAAGTGTTTGGTGAAGTGATATTAAGTTTAATATTGGGTGTTACTACTATTAATAAGTTGAATTTTTCAGCAGATAACGAAGCAATGATAGCAAATCACAGAAAAATATTAGTTGGTCTTTCGGAAGATGTTAGGGTTATTATTATAAAATTAGCTGAAAGACTTCATAACATGCAGACATTATGGGTTTTAGATGCTAAAACACAAAAAGAAAAAGCCAGAGAAGCTTTAGATATATTAGTACCAATTGCTCATAGATTAGGGATGAATCATATTAAAGGTGAGTTAGAAGACTTATCGCTACGTTATTTAAAACCCGATGTATATTTTGGTATTGTTGAGAAATTAAATGCGACTAAGAAAGAAAGAGATAATAATGTTTTATTGATGCAAGAAAGCATTTCTAAAATATTGAATGATCATAGTATTGCCCATAAAATTAAGGGTAGATCTAAGAGTATCTATAGTATATATAATAAGTTAGATAAAGGGAAAACTTTTAATGAAATATATGATTTATTAGCTTTAAGAATATATGTGGATTCAGAAGAACAGTGTTACCAAACACTAGGATTGATCCACTCGAAGTACAAGCCTATTCCTAAAAGGTTTAAAGATTATATAGCGATGCCTAAAACAAATATGTATCAATCATTACATACAACAGTATTTGGAGTTAATGAACAGTTATTTGAAATTCAAATTAGAACATATAATATGGATTTAGTAGCAGAAAATGGTATTGCATCACACTGGTCTTATAAAGAGAATAGTAAAACTTCAATGCAAAGTGCTATGGAAGCTAAATTACAGTTCTTTAAAACACTCATGGAAATAAAAAATTCGCCACTTAGTGATGAAGAATTTATGAACAAAGTTCATAGTGATGTTTTAGATGATAACATATATGTTTTTACTCCTAAAGGGGATGTTATTGAACTTCCGAAAGGAAGTACACCAATTGACTTTGCTTATAAAGTTCACAGTGGAGTCGGTGATAAAATGGTGGGAGCATTAGTTAATAATGCTATTGTCCCTTTAGATTATGAACTTAAAGATAATGATATTATTAAAATTAATACTAATAAAAATCAAAATGGTCCATCTCGTGAATGGATAAATATGGCCAAGACATATCAAGCTAAAAATAAAATTAAGTCATATTTTAATAAATTAGATAAAGAAGAATATTTGAAAAAGGGAGAAGACTTATTAAATAAAGAAGTTAAAAAGAAGAAAATACCTATTTCTGAATTCTTTAGTAATGATAATATTAGTAAGTTAATTGAAAATTATAAAGTTCAAGATTTGAATGAATTATATATTGATTTAGGTAATGGTAAGTATAATGCAACTCAAATAATTAATTTTTTATATAACGAAAATGACAGTAAAGAAGATTTGATTTTAAAAAGAACAGCTAAACCAATTAAAGAAACTACTATTAAAGGAGATATCTTAGTCGAAGGAACGACCGATATTAAAATTAATCTAGCTAGTTGTTGTAGACCAATTTATAAAGATCCAATCGTAGGGTATGTTACCAAAGGATATGGAGTTACAGTTCACCGTTCGGTTTGTCCAAACATAAAAGACACTTCGGAAAGAATTATTGATGTCTATTGGAACGAGAATAATACTAATAAAAAGTATCCTGCTAGTCTTTTAGTTACTTCGACTGAAAATAAGAAGGTTTTACTTGACATAATTGCTAAAACATCTAATAATGATATTACAATTCAAAGTATTAATACTATCAACACTTTAAATGATGAGTATCATTTTGAAATAGTGGTTCAAGTAGCATCTTTTGAAAAAATAAATAAGTATATGAATGATATAAGTAGTATTAAACATATAATTGCAGTTGAAAGGTTGATTAAATAATGAGAGTTATTCTACAACGAATAAAAAGAGGTTCAGTTTCCAATTTAAAAGAAACAAGGACTATTAATCAAGGATATTATTTATTAGTTGGGTTTAATAAAGAAGATGATATATCTAAATTAGATTATATGATTGATAAAATAATTAATTTAAGAGTATTTAGTGATGAGACGGGTAATTTAAATTTAAGTATTTTGGATGTAAAAGGTTCAATATTAAGTATTTCACAATTTACATTGTATGCAGATACTAATAAGGGTAGGAGACCAAGTTTTGATAAAGTTTTAGGAGCTAATTTAGCTAATGACTTATATCAAGAATTTAATAAAAGGTTGATTCAAAAAGTTCCTCTAGAACAAGGTTTTTTTGGGGAATATATGAAAATAGAAGTAGAAAACGATGGTCCAGTTACGATCATCTTAGAAAGTTAAAGGTGGGTTATGATTTCAAATAAATTAGACTATAAATTAATCAATATTGCTCTTATAGGAATAATAGTATTAATTTTGCATCAAACAATAGGTTTATGGATAGGAGTAATAAATACGATTATTAAAATATTATTACCATTTATGATTTCTTTTGCTATAGCATATGCTTTATATCCAGGAGTAATATTTTTTACAGGAAAAAAAGTAGGAAAGTTTATTATCAATAAAAACTTAGCAATCTTAATTGTTGTTTTAACATCCATTTTTGTTATTATGTTAATATTTGGTTTAGCTATACCATTATTATTTGGACAAATTACATCATTGTTTGATGGTATTATTAAATTCGTTGATGAAATTGAAAATACATATAATTTTGATTTTGTTATTTTGGAAACGACACTTAAAGATACTTTTGGAAATATTGTTTCAACTCTTAGTCAACATATCTCAGATGGAGCAGTAAGCTTTGTCAATACATCAATTTCATTTTTGGGGAATGTATTAATTGTTTTTGCATCATCTATATATTTTCTAATTGATTTTGATAAAATTAAAGAAGTGTTAAAGAAAATTATTTATCATCGTTCTGAAAAACTATATAATTATTTATCTATACTAGATAAAGACTTAAGAAGTTATATAAATGGATTATTGAAAGTAATGGTTATCTCATATTTTGAATATACAATTGCATATTTAATCATTGGTCATCCAAATGCATTGTTGCTTGGTTTCTTAGCAGCGTTTGTTAATTTGATTCCATATTTTGGTGGTCTTGCAAACAATGCTTTAGCTTTAATAACAGCATTTGTTTTCAGTCCGTTTATGTTCTTAAAAACTTTAATAGTGTCAGCAGTGTTATCAATTATTGATGGTTTTGTAATTAATCCGATGGTTTATGGAAAAACAAATTCAATCCATCCTTTAATAATTATTTTTGCAGTATTTGCTGGTGGTTTATTAATAGGAACAATTGGAGTAATTATTTCATTACCAGTAGCAATTGCAATAATAGGAGCATATAAATTTTATGAAAGAGAATTAAAAGAAAGATTAAGTAAAAAAGAAAGAGCATAGCTCTTTTTTTATGGTATAATTTTATAGGTGATTTTATGATTGAAAAAAGTATATATAAAACATATAAGAAGGAGTTATATTCTCCCTTTGTAAGAGCAGTTAAAGAGTTTGAAATGATTAAAGAAAACGATAGAGTAGCTGTTTGTATAAGTGGTGGTAAAGATTCTTTTTTACTAGCTTTACTAATGAAAAATTTTCAAAAATACAGTGGTACTAAATTCGAAGTAGAGTATATATTAATGAATCCTGGATATAGTAAAGAAGACTTTGATAAAACAGTTACTAATGCGGCATTATTAGATATAAAAATTAATACTTTTGATACGACTATTTTTGATATTGTCAAAGATAAAGATAATCCTTGCTATTTATGTGCAAAACAAAGAAGGGGCCATTTATATGCTTTTGCTAAAAGCTTAAATTGTAATAAAATAGCTTTAGGTCATCATTATGATGATGTAATTGGAACAATTATGCTTAACTTATTTTATAATGGTAGTTATCAATCGATGATGCCTAAATTAAGGAGTAAGAATTTTGATAATATGGAATTAATTAGACCTTTATATTTTGTGAGAGAAAGAGATATCATCAGATGGGCAAATTACAATAATTTGAATTTCATTGCATGTGGTGGTTGTCCTTTATCGAAAATGCAAAATAAATCGATGCGTTTAAAAGTAAAAGAAATGTTAAATGACTTAGAAAAAGAAAATCAATTTATAATTAAAAATATCTTTAATTCTGCTCAAAATGTTTATTTAGACTCAGTAATTAAGCATAAAAGAAATGGAAAAGTGACACACTTTTTAGATGAGTATAGTTGAATATTATATTAATAAGTGGTAAAATTAAATTAACCTAGAAAAGACGATTGTCATATATGAAAATCGCTAAGTAGTAACGATTGGAAGACTTCAACTTATACTTGTGTTGAACACTCATTTAGTTGAGGATCCTAATGGTATAAAAAGTCATCCCCCTGGAAGATCAGGTTTTATCGTTTTGGCGTCGCTTTTCTGGGTTTTTTTGTTGTTTATAAAAGCCTAGTATAGTATAATATAAATAGTTTGCGGGTGAATTATGTATTTAAAAGAAATTAGAGCGCAGGGTTTTAAATCTTTTGCGGATAAAATAAGTATCGAATTAGATAAAAATATTACTGGAATAGTTGGACCAAACGGAAGTGGTAAGAGTAATATTGTCGATGCCATTAAATGGGTTTTGGGAGAACAATCTATCAAGTCTCTTCGTGGTGAAGATGGCATGACTGATGTTATTTTTTCAGGAAGCAAATCAAGAAAGGCTCTTAATAGTGCTTCTGTTTCTTTAGTGTTTGATAATAGTGATCACTATTTAAATTTACCAACTGAAGAAATAGTTATTAAAAGAAGAGTGTATATCGATGGAACTAACGAATATTTCATCAATGGCGAGAAGTGTCGTCTAAAAGATATTACTAATCTATTATTAGATTCGGGTATGTCTAAAGAAAGTTATAATATTATTTCTCAAGGTAAGATAGAAGAAATAATCAATTCTAAGCCATATGAAAGAAGAATAATTTTTGAAGAAGCCGCGGGAGTTTTAAAGTATAAAAAAAGAAAAGATGAAGCTTTAAGAAAACTAACTAAGACTAAGGATAATTTAGTTAGAATAAATGATATAATTGTTGAATTAGAAAACCAATTAGAACCTTTGGAAACTCAAAAAAAGCAAGCTTTAATCTATGTTGATTTAAAAGATAGTTTGACTAATATTGAAGTTAGTTTATTAGCGCATGAAATTAAAAATAATAATGATCGTTATCAAGTTTTAAAACAAGAGATTATGATGCTCAATGATGAAATAATTAAGTTATCATCTAAAACATCATTAAATGAGGCTAAAATAAGTGAGTTTAATAATAAGATGGCTAAATTAGACATTGAAATAAATATTTTTCAAACTAAGTTATTAGAACAAACTAAATTAGTCGAGCAAATAAATTCGCAAAAACAAATTGTTTTAGAAAGAAGTAAATATGAAGTTGAAGATATAAAATATCACAATAATTTACTTATCTTGAAGGAACACCAATTATCATTACAAACTGAAATTAAAAATAAAGAAAAATCATTAAAAGATTTAGAAAATGAATTGAATAGTCATTTAAGTATTATCGATATTAAAGCGAAAGAAATTAATAATGTTGTTTCTAATAGAAAAGAAACAGAAGAGAAAATTTATTCTTTAAATAAAACTAAATTGATAAATAAAACTAAAATAGATCAATTAAGAGATATTGTTGAAAACAATGGAGGTTTTCCAGAAAGTGTTAGAAAAGTATTATCTAATCCTAAATTGTCAGGAATAATTGATGCCTTAGTTAATATAATTGAAATAGATGAAAAATACTTAAAAGCTATTTCAGTAGCTTTAGGGCCTGCTTTAAATAATATTGTTTGTGAAGATGAACTAAGTATTAAAGATGCAGTTAGATATTTAAAAGAAACGAATTCAGGAAGAGCTACTTTTCTTCCGATTAAAGGAATTAAAACTAAAGTAATTAGCGATGATATTTTATTTTCGGTTAAAGAAAAAATCTTAGGAAGAGCTAGTGATTTAGTTATGTGTGATTCTAAGTATAAAGAAATATTAGAAAACCAATTAGGTAATGTTATTATTGTAGAAGATTATGATACTGCTATATATGTTTCTAATAAACTGGATAAAAGATATCGTATTGTTTCTTTAGAGGGTGAAGTAATTCATGCATATGGTTCAGTAACCGGAGGTTCTTATAATCAAAGTAGAAATTTAATTGATCAAAAAAGACAATTAAACGATTTGTTAAAAGAAGAGTTAACAATCGATCATGAATTGTTAGTACTAGAAGATAAAATTAATCAAATTGATTATAACTTAAAAGCAATAGAAGATAAGTTCTATATTTTGAATAAAGAAAAAATTAAAATAGAACAAACATATTTAACTTTAAGTAATCAAAGAGATTTAGAAATTGAAAAATTAGAGGAAATTACTAAAGAACAAAAGAGTATTAATAGTATTTTAAATCAAGATTTAAAAGATGAACAAAAAGAATTATTAGAGCAATTTTATAGTGAGATAGGTAAGAAAAATGATATTGAAAGGGAACTTAATAATTTAAAAAAATTACAATTAAATTATAAAGAAGAATATGATTTATATTTATTTGAAACCAAAAAAGAAAATAGTCTTTTCTTAGAAAAAAATAATGCCTTAAAAAATTGTGAAATAGAATCCAATAGAATCGAAGTTAAATTAGATAGTGATTTAAACTATCTAAGTGAAACATATAATATGACTTTTGAATATGCTTTTGATCACTATCCAATGGTTTTAAAGGAAAGTGAAGCTAAGACTCAAGTTAATAGTTTGAAACGTAAATTAAGGGAAATTGGATTCGTTAATTTGGGAGCAATTGAAGAGTTTGATCGTGTTAATGAAAGATATGGTTTCTTAATTAAACAAAGAGATGATTTATTTGAGGCTGAAAAAACATTACTTGAAATAATTAAAGAGATGGATATAGTAATGATTCAAGAATTTAAAGAATCATTTGAAGTAATTAGAAGTCATTTTAGACAAACATTTAAAGAATTATTTAAAGGTGGAGCAGCAGATCTTAAATTAACTGATAGTGATAATTTATTAGAAACAGGTATCGAGATAATTGCATCTCCTCCTGGAAAACAGTTAACTAGTATTTCACTATTATCGGGTGGTGAAAAAACATTTACTGCGATAAGTTTATTATTTGCTATTTTAAAATCAAGAGAAGTGCCTTTCTGTATTTTAGATGAAGCAGAAGCTGCACTAGATGAAGTCAATGTTGATAGTTTTGGTAATTATATAACTAATTTAAAACAAAAAACACAGTTTATTTTAATTACACATAAAAAGAAAACAATGGAATATGCGGATACTTTATATGGTTTAACTATGCAAGAATCAGGGGTAAGTAAATTAGTTAGTGTAAAACTACAAGACATGTAAAAAAGACTATTGTGAAGTGAACCCCATTTAGGACACTTTATAAAAAAGGACAGTTGATATAAAATAGTATCTCAGAAAGGAGATGCTATTTTTATATGGCAAATAAAGGACAAAAATTAAAATCATATTCGGATGAATTAAGAAAAGAAATAG
>JAUVZX010000008.1 GCA_030602345.1 Bacilli bacterium | reverse complement strand
AAAGAAACAAAAAAAGAAATAAAAAAATACATTGAATGGTATAACACTCAACGTATTCAAAAATGTTTAGGATATCTAACTCCTGAACAATACACATAAAATAGTTTTTTATTTAGTGTGTACTTGACAGGTACTAGTATCGTTAGATATGTTTTATTTGATTCATTACTTCATCTGCAAAGTTTTCTTCTTTTTTTTCGATTCCTTCGCCCACTTCATATCTAACCATTTTCAGGATAGACGCTCCGTGATTAGATGCATGTGTTTTAACATCTACATCTGGATTTTTTACGAATGGTTGTTCTTCTAAACAAACTTCTTTATAGAATTTTTGAATTCTTCCTTCAACCATTTTAGCTGCAATTTCTGCAGGTTTCCCCTCATTAATTGCTTGTTCTTTTAATATCGATTTTTCATGTTCAATTTCATCTTGTGATACTTCACTTCTAGTTACATATAATGGTCTCATAGCTGCTGAATGCATAGCTACATCTTTTGCTAGTTCTACATTATCATTTGTAATTAAAGTAAGAACTCCAATTTTACCACCCATGTGAATATAGTTTCCGAAAGTTTGCTCATCAGTTTTAGTTAAAACTGTGAATCTTCTTAAACTTAATTTTTCTCCGATAGTAGCGGTTTTTGACATGATTAATTCTTCAACTAAAGAACCATTTCCAGTGTCTAATTTTAATGCTTCTTCTGTAGTGTGAGGTTTGTTTTTTAATACTAATTTTGCAATTGTATCAACCATTTCTACGAATTCCGCATTTTTAGCAACAAAGTCTGTTTCAGAATTTACTTCTAAAATAACTGCTTCATTGCCATCAATTAAAATCGATGATAGTCCTTCTGCTGCTATTCTGTCGGCTTTTTTTGCTGCTTTAGAAATACCTTTTTCTCTTAACCAATCGATTGCGGCTTCTAATGAACCCTCGGTTGCTTCTAAAGCTTTTTTACAGTCAAGCATTCCGGCTCCTGTTTTTTCTCTAAGTTCTTTTACTAAACTTGCACTTATCATCTTTTTTCCCCTTTCGTATAGGTTTTATTTTAAAGCTTCTAATAATTCAGCTTTTTTTAATGTTGTATAACCTTTAATGTTTTTTTCTTTAGCTAATTCACGAAGTTCTGCAACTGTTTTAGTAGATAAATCTACTTTTGCAACTGCTTTTTTAACTTCTTTTTTCTCAACTACTTTAACTTCTTCTTTAACTTCTTCTTTAGAAACGGCTTTAATTTCTTCTTTTGAAGTTTCTTTTACTTTTTCAGTTGGTTTTTTTGTGTTCTCTAAAACTTTTTCCATAACGTTTACTTCTTTGACTTCTTTTTTGTCTTCTTCAGTTACAAAATCAATCATGTCTTTTCCTGTAGCTTCTGCTACTGCATTAGCCATAACTCCAACAATTAATTTAACTGCTCTAATAGCATCATCATTAGCTGGAATTACATAGTCAACCATGTCAGGATCACAATTTGTATCAACAATACCAAATACTGGTATTTTTAATTTTCTTGCTTCTGCGATTGCGATTGCTTCTTTTGAAGGGTCTACGATAAATAAAGCTTGAGGTAATCTTTGCATTTCTCTGATTCCTGATAATACTTTATTTAATTTTTCGTATTCTTTTCTAAGTCCGATTACTTCTTTTTTAGGTAATAATTCGAACATTCCATCTTTTTCCATCTTTTCGATTTCTTCTAAACGTTTTACTCTTCTTCTGATAGTTTTAAAGTTTGTTAATGTTCCACCTAACCATCTTTCCGTTACATGGTACATTCCTACTCTTGTTGATTCTTCTTTTATTGCTTCTTGAGCTTGTTTTCTAGTTCCAACAAATAGTACTTTTCCATCTGCTGCAGCGATGTCTTTTAAAGCAGCGTATGCTTCTTCGATCATTTTTGCAGTTTTTTGCAAGTCAATAATATATATATCATCTCTTGCTGTGTAAATGTATTCTTTCATTTTTGGATTCCATCTTTTTGTTTGATGACCAAAATGAACTCCTGCTTCTAATAAGAAGCTCATTGACACTACTGTCATTTTCTTTCCTCCTTTTGTTTTTTTCCTCCAACACTTCTTCTTTAAACGCCACCGATTGGCACTCGGCATTTAAATCCATGTTGTGCGTATTTTAAAAAGCCATAAATAATATACCATAATCTAGATTTTTTATCAAGGAATATTAAAAAATGAATTAGATTTTTTCCAATTCATTTTTAACGATTTTATTAACAAGTGCCATATCAGCTTTTCCTTTTAGTTCTTTAGTAACATAGCCCATGATTTTACCAATTTCATTTTTACTTGGTTTAAGTTCTTCAATCCCTTTTTGAATGAATAAAGTGATTTCTTCTTCACTCATTAAAGTCGGCATATATACATTTAGAATAGCTATTTCTGCTAGTGCTTGTTCTTTTAGTTCTAATCTATTTGCTTTTTCAAATTCAACGATCATTTCGTTTCTAGTTTTAATTTGTTTACTTAAAACTTGAAATAATTCACTTTCATCTAATTCTCTTTTTTTATTGATTTCTTCTAATTGAATAGCTCCTTTTAACATTCTAATAACTGATAGCATTAGTTTGTCTTTACTTTTCATAGCATTTTTAAAATCGATTTCAATTCTTTCTTTCATACATTCTCCTTTTAAAGGAAAAGAGATTTTAGTAATCTCTTCTTTCTTTTTTGCTTGCTTTTCTGCTTGCTTTAATTGCTTCTAATTTAGCCATTCTTTTTTTAACACCTGGCTTACTGTAATGTTCTTTTTCTCTTGCTTCTTTTAGGAGGCCACTTTTTGCATTTTTTTGTTTCAACATTCTAAGAGCACCGTCAACATTACCATGTTTTACAACAACTTTTGTCATTAATACACACCTCCTTCTTTTTTACAATAATAATTATATCACTCTAGCGTTTATTTTTCAACAAAAAAAGATAAATTATTTATAACTTATCTTTTTTGTTACTACATAGGTTTGCACGTCTTATTCAGCATTATTCGTCTTAAGCCAGATCCAAACATCTGACCCATTTCAAAGAATGTTGTGACCGCTTTCATAAGGGCATTGATCATGGTGCCTGAAACATTGTTTCCACCAATTATTTTAGATAATTGTTCTTTGTTCATCTGCATTTTAATGGCCTCATAAATCCGTCTAAAAAGCCTATTAAAAAGCTTATTATACTTCCTATCTTCATAAATTTTATTATGTCGTTTCCACCTTTTATAATTTTTAATTTTTTTGTTTCTATTAACATTTTCCCTCCTATAAAAAAAGTAACATGACTGATAATATTTTTTTAATTATGATCCACAGCATAAATTCCTCCTTTTTCAAAATAATAAGTTTTTTGAAATAAATCTATATTTTCTTTACTGTGAGAAATATAGATGATAGTTTTTTTCTTAAAACTATTTATTATATTTTTTAATATTTGTCTTTCTGTCTGTTTGTCTATCTGATTTGTTGCTTCGTCTAATATGTATACATCCGCTTCTTTTTTAAACATTTCGCATAACATCAATTTTTGTTTTTGCCCTCCCGATAAATACTTATAATCTTCGTTTATATTAAAGTCAATGAAAAACATTTTTTTTAAGTGTTCATTGAGTTGATCAAAGTGATAATTATTTGAATCGTTTTCCGTTAACATTAAAACATTATTGTAATTATTGTTATTGTAATAACCTTTTATTATTCTCATTAATGTTGTTTTTCCAGAACCGTTTTTTCCAATTATAGCTATTTTTTGAGACTTATCAATTGTTAAGCTAATATCGTTTAATATTTTGTTTTCATCAATCGAATAATTGAATTTATTGAATGATATTTCGTTCTTATTTTTAATTTTAATTTTTCTTTTGAATGAATTTATTTTTGTTATTATATAATTCATTGTTTTTAAAGAAATCATTGTATTTTTTAGGTTTATGATTTCATTATTTATAATGATCATTAGGTAGTATAATGAAAAAGCTTCTATAAAACTAAGTGCTTGATTTCTTACTGAAATAAATAATGCATATATTATTAAGACTTGAATTATTTCTATTTTTAGATTATTTGATATTATTGTCTTTATTATCTTTTTCATTTCTTCATATTTTGTTTGTTTATAATCGTTAAGGTGTATTGTGAATTTTTCTAAACTCACTTTATGATTATTTAAATTTTGAATAGTTTCATAATTCAATATTTGATTACTTATGTAATCGTTTATATTTTTGAATGAGTGATTTATTTTTCTAATATGAGTATTTAAATCTTTATGTCTCAAGTTAGATATTATTAAATATAATGTCATTATAATCATATATATAATTGTTATTTTCATATTTATAAATAGCATAATTATTATTGAGGGTATGACTAAAATAATGGTGTTGATAATAAATAACAATACTTCTATAAAATAGTCTTTGATGTTGAATGATTCAATTATTTTAAATGCTAAATCATCTTGGTGATTGTTTATAAAAAAGCGATAAGGAGAAAATATGGCTTTTTTATACGTAATGTCAGTTATATAAGAATCTATGTTTAAACCAATTTTCAAAGTTTTTAGTTCTTTATATTTCAATACTACTTGTTTTAGGATAATTAGAATAATGATTGATATAAATGTTCTTACTTGGATAGGTTTTTCAAAAATCATTTGATAATTTATCATTACTAATATTGTTATTATTAATAGTATGATCGTTATGAAAATCAAGTGAGTAATTTCTCTTTTATTTAATTTAAATATTGATTTTATTGTGTTTATATTTTCTGTATTTTTTCGATATTCAATCTTCTTGTAAGGTTTCAATAACAAGAAAATATTAGTACTTATTTTTCTGAATTCTGCTTCTTTAACTATATTTATTCCTTCACTTGGATCTGCGATTAATAATTGATTTTTTTTATGATCATATTTATAAATAACAACATAGTGGTATCCCTTTTCTTTTTTGACATGCGCGATTGCTGGATATGTTAGTTTGTCATAATTAATAGTTTCAATTCCTTTGGTATCAAATCCCAATTCTTTGGCTACTTCTAATATGTTATATGCTGTTGTTCCCTCTTTATTTGTCTTTGTTCTTTCAATCAATTCGTTTATATTTTCGTTTCCTTTGTAATACTTTATTATCATTAACAAACATGTTGGTCCACAATCGTTTTTTGCCAATTGTCTTACATATGGATAGTTCATATTTTCTCCTTAGTTTAAAATATTTTATTTAATTTATTTTTCCTTAAAAAAACAACTAATTTCTTAGTTGTTTTTTGATAATATAGTTACTTTTTTATTTCCATAACTTTTTTGTTTAACTATTTTATAATCTTCTTTTATTTCTTCTGTGTGTTCACAGACGATTATTCCTTGTTCTTTAAGTATATTGTATTCATTAATAAGTCTTAGAGATTTATTTAAATATGTGCCTACATATGGGGGGTCTAAGAAAATGATATCAAATGATAAATTATTTTTTTTTAAATAATCTAAATAATCTATTTTGTGCTTTTCATATTCATCACTACTTAAATTTTCTAAGTTTTTAGATAATATATTATATGCAATGTTATTCTTCTCAACAAATATACATTTGCTAGCTCCATTGCTGATGGCTTCTATACCTAAACTTCCTGAACCAGCGAATAGATCTAAGCATACTGCATCTTTTAAATTAGTTTGAATCATTGCGAACATTGACTCTTTTACCCGATCCATGGTTGGTCTAGTACCGTCGATATCAAATCCTAACAACTTTTTACCTTTATACTTGCCACTTATAATTCTCATTTAAAAGTCCTTATCTAATAAGATTTCGATGTCTTCTATTTTACTATCAATATCTAATAATGATATTTGTTTTGGTTTAACTTCTTTTGGTTCTTCTACTTCTTTATCTTGATTTAAAATAATTATATTTTTTGTTTCAAAATTAGTCATTCGTGTTCCTGTTGAATTTAAATCAGATAAAGTAATGTGAGTAGATAAAATTTCTTTTATTTCTTCTTCTCCTACAAAATTAATAACTTCTTTGCCTGAAACTACTATAGATTTTAAGATGTTATATGGATTTGTTTTAACCATTCTAATTATTCTTTGTCCTTTTGTAGTTCGATTAGATATTTGTAATTCGTTAGCTTTGATTCTTTTAGCGGTATTATTATCAGTTAAATAAATAATTTGATTGTTTTCTGAATCTTCTATGTTATTTAAAGATACGATTGGTGAATTTGTTTTCATCAATTTTATTCCTTGACTTTTTATACCACTTGAAGATATATCATCTTTAATTAAGAGACTGAATCCTTCTTGGTTAGTTGCTAGTAAATATTTATTTTTAGTTATAATAGCGTCTAGTAATTCGTCATTGTCTTTTAAATTTATACAAGTCATTGCTTTTGAATATCTCTGAACTTTAAATTCTATTAAAGGGGTCTTTTTAATAACTGAATTTTTAGTTACTATTACTACTTCTTTATTAGCTTCAAAATTATCAACTAAAATATTAGCAACAATTTTTTCGCCTTCTTTCAATTCAACAATATTAGAAATATGTGTTCCTAATTCTTTTGTTTTAGTTTCTTTTATTTCAAATATTGGTAAATATATGTAATTACCAAAATTAGTGAAGAATAACATAATATCTAAAGTACTGGCAATTAGATCAGAAACGATATAATCGTTGGCTTTCATACCATTTATATTTTCTTGTTTTAAAGTTAATCTTTTAACATAACCATCATATGTAACAATAATTCTTACTTCTTCTTCTTTTATTATTTGATGATTTTCTATTTTGATAGTTGTTATTTCATTTTCAATATTTGTTCTTCTTGATTGGCCATAGTTATTTTTTATTTCTTCAAGTTCACTTTTCATTAATTCTTTTAACTTTTTATTGTCATTTAATATACTAGTGATTCTTTTTATTTCTTTTTCTAATTCTTTTAAAGCATTTGTAGCTTCTACAATATCGCTATTTGTTAATCTATATAATTGCAACATTACAATCGCTTCTGCTTGAATTGGAGTAAATTCATATTTATCAACTAAATTTTGTTTAGCATCAGCCTTATTTTTACTGTGTCTAATGGTTGCAATAACCTCATCTAAGATCGAAATAGCCTTGATTAAACCTTCAAGCGTATGATATCTAGTTTGATTGTTTTGAAGATCAAAATTTAGTCTATTTGTAACAAACTTTTCTTGATGATTAATATATGCTTTTAATATTTGAATTAATCCTAATGTTTTTGGTCTTCTATCTTCAATAGCAACCATATTAAAATTATAAGAAATTCTTAAATCTGTATTTTTAAACAAATAATTTAAAATAATTTCTGGAGATGCATCTTTCTTGATATCAACTGCTATTTGCAATCCATTCTTATCAGATTCGTCTCTTACTTCAGTTATTCCTTCAATTTTTTTATCAATTCTAATTTCGTCTATTTTTTTAACTAATAATAGTTTATTAACATCATATGGTATTTCTTCAATTATTATTTGTTTTTTAGTTTTTAAATCTACTATTTTAGTTTTTGCTCTTAAAAAGATTTTTCCTCTTCCTGTTTGATAAGCTTCTTTTATTCCGTCTTCATCTTCAATGATGGCTCCTGTTGGGAAGTCTGGACCAGGAACAATTTTAATTAATTCATCGATTGTTTCTTCTGGATTATCAATTAATACAATTGTTGCTTCAATTAATTCTTTTAAATTATGTGGGGGAATATTAGTTGCATACCCTGCACTTATTCCACTTGCTCCTGCTAATAAAAGATTAGGAAATCTTGCTGGTAGCACCGTTGGTTCATGTAACGAATCATCATAGTTTGGAGCAAATTTAACTGTATCTTTTTCTAAGTCTTTAAGCATTTCGTAGCTTATTTTAGATAATCTGGCTTCCGTATAACGCATTGCAGCAGGACTATCACCATCGATAGAACCATTGTTACCGTGCATTTCAACATAAGGATGATTGTTTTTCCAATATTGGCTCATTCTTACCATGGCTTCATAGATACTTGAGTCACCATGTGGATGGAATGATGCCATAACATTTCCTACTGTCTTGGCGCTTTTTCTATATGGTTTATCGTGAGTATTTTTGTCTTTATACATAGCATATAATATTCTTCTTTGAACTGGTTTTAAACCATCCCTAACATCTGGCAAAGCTCTATCTTGGATAATTGTTTTTGAATATCGACTAAATCTTTCACTTAAAACTTGTTCAAGTGAAAAGTCATATATTTTATTTATTATATTTGCCATGTATAATCCTCCTTATTTTTTTATTTTAACGTTTCCTTCAGCGTCATAAACTCTTTTTACTTTATTATTGAAATATCTTATAGCATCATCACCAATTTTATTTCCATACATTGTTAATTTTTCATATAAATAGTCATTATCAACACCATCACTTATTAAAGATGAGCCAAAGTATAACAACTTTTCGTCATCATTTAAATTATTTTCATTTTGAAAGTAAAGATCGATTATGTATCTTTGCATTTGATTTATTATTACTTCTTGAAATTTCATTAATTTAGTAATTATTTTTCTTGCATGATCAAATGGAAAGTCTCTATTTACTTCATATTCATATGCGTAAGATGAAGCATAAAAATCAATATATTTTAGTTCTTCTAATAAGTATGCTATTTTTTTGATTGGTGCATTTGATTTTTTATTAGCATAAAATCCTTGTAACTTTTTAAAATCGCCATTTGAAAACATTTCGATTACTTCATCTCCAACTGCTAAATGAATTAATTTTGCAATTCTTGTTTGTAAAACGTAAATATCATTATCGTAATCGTCTTTATTCAAAGCAATTTTAGTCGTCCAGTGAGTAAACCCTTCATTTAAATGATTTAAAACTAATCGACCATTTTTATCTGTTTTGGCAAAACCAAATTTTCTAGGGCTTTTTCTAGAAGATAAGTGAACCATTTCATGAATTAATGTCTCAACATTTGCCATATCTTTTATATAAACAATCCTATTGTCTTTAAATTTATAATAACCTTTAAATCCAGGTTGAGTTTTTATTTCTTTACTTTTTTTAGGGATGTGTCTTAATTTTTTTACTTTTATGTGATTATGGTCTTTTACTAATTTTACATTTACTAATGGTTCCAAAGAATAATTTAATTTAACACGTAAAAATTTGACGCTTTGCATATTTTTATCATAGTTAGTTCGATCAAATAAATTTGTTTCGAATAGATTCTCTTCCATTAATTCTTGCGCTTTTGTTATCTTTGTGTCCATATTTTCTCCATTCTGGACCTCTTTTTTATTCTTCTTTTTATTCAAAATCATCTTCTAATGAGAATATAATGTTTTCTTCAATCCACTCTTTTCTTGGTTGAACATTATCTCCCATCAATACACTTACTCTTTTTTCGACTATTGAAGCGTCATTAATATTTATTTTGATTAGGTTCCTTGTTTCTGGATTCATTGTTGTTTCCCAAAGTTGGTCAGCATTCATTTCTCCTAATCCTTTATATCTTTGAATATTAATGTTTTCTTTATTCATTTTTTTTATTATTTCTTGTCTTTCTTCTTCAGTCCATGCATAATGCATTTCTTTACCACTTGTCAATTTATATAGTGGTGGCATTGCAATATATAATTTTCCTGATTCAATCAGGGGTTTCATATATCGATAGAAGAAAGTTAATAATAATATTTGGATGTGTGCTCCATCATCGTCAGCGTCTGTCATGATGATAACTTTATCATAGTTAACATCTTTAATGTCGAAATCGGATCCCACTCCTGCTCCTATCGTGTATATAATAGTTGCTATTTCTTCATTTTTCATGACGTCTTCTAATTTAGCTTTTTCAGTATTTATTACTTTACCTCTCAGTGGTAAAATAGCTTGAAATTTTCTATCTCTACCTTGTTTAGCAGATCCTCCAGCTGAATCTCCTTCAACTAAATATAATTCATTTATTTTTGGATTTTTAGTTTGAGCTGGTGTTAATTTTCCACTTAATATTTGTTCTTTTTTAGTTTTGTTATTTCCTCTTGCTTCGTCTCTTGCTTTTCTGGATGCTTCTCTTACTTCTTTACTCTTAATAATCTTTTTTAAAATTTCATTAGCAACTGCTCTGTTTTCTGTTAAAAAGTATTTTAAGTTCTCATATAAGAACGATTCTACTGCTGATCTAGCAATTGGTGTTCCTAATTTTGATTTTGTTTGGCCTTCAAATTGAAGAATGTTTTCTTTAATTTGAAGACTTAAAATAGCTGTTATTCCTTCTCTTGTATCATTTCCTTCAAAAGATTTTTCTTTATTTTTAAATAAGTTATTATCTTTTGCGTATTCATTAAATACTCTTGTTAAAGCTGATTTGAAACCAATTTCATGACTTCCTCCATCATTTGTTTTAACATTGTTAACAAACGATATTATGTTGTCATGATAGTCATCAGTATATTGAATTGCTATATTAATGTTTATGTCTTCTTTTGTTCCTTTAAAATTAATTGTCTTGTGTAATTTTTCTTTTCCTTCATTCAAATATTCAACAAAGGCTGTAATACCATTTTTATAGTTGAAGACACTTCTTTTTTCGTCTTCTTCATCTATTATTTCAATCGTTAAATCATCGATTAGAAAGGCTGTTTCTTGCATTCTTTCGCATATATCCGTATATGAAAAAGTAGTTGTAGAAAAGATGGTATCATCTGGTATAAATCTTACTTTTGTTCCGGTTTGATTGGTAGTGTTTAATTTCTTTAGAGGTTCATCTAGTTTGCCTCCATTTTTGAAACTAATAAAATGATTATAACCTTCTCTTTTAATTGTTATTTCCATTTTACTGCTTAAAGCATTTACAACACTTGCTCCAACTCCGTGTAGTCCTCCAGACACTTTATATCCTCCAGACTCAAATTTTCCTCCAGCATGTAATTTTGTATATATTACTTCTGGGGTAGTCATTCCTGATTCATGTTTACCAACTGGAACTCCTCTTCCATTATCTTCGATTGAGATACTTTGGTCTTTATGAATTGTAATTGTTATTTTATCGCCAAAGCCATTTATTATTTCATCGATACTGTTATCGACAATTTCCCACACTAAATGATGAAGCCCTCGTTTATCAGTAGACCCTATGTACATTCCGGGTCTTTTTCTTACGGCTTCCAATCCTTCTAATATCTTGATTGATTTTTCATCATAGCGTGTCATTTAATCACCTTGTTTTATTATAGCAAATTAAAACATAATAAAAAAGACTATATCTAGTCTTTTTCTTCAATTTTATATAATACCTCTCTTGGTTTAGAACCATTAGATGGTCCAACGATGCCTCTTTGTTCTAAAAGATCGATTGCTCTTGCAGCTCTGTTATACCCTAATCTGAATCTTCTTTGTAATAATGAAGCACTTGCTTTTCCTTGCTCTACTACAAATTTTACCATTTCATCGTATAAAGGTTCATCATCATGGTCTTCATAACTGTTATTACTAATCGGCTCTTCATCAATTTTAAGCATATCCTCATATTTAGCTTTTTGTTGAGAAATAACAAATTCAATTACGGCTTTTATTTCTTCTTCAGCTATATATGTTCCTTGAACTCTTACCGGAGTACTTTCACCCATTGGTAAAAATAACATGTCACCCTTACCAAGTAATTTTTCAGCACCTGTCATATCTAAAATTGTTCTAGAGTCAATACTACTACTTACTGAAAATGATATTCTAGATGGGATATTAGCTTTAATTAACCCTGTTATAACGTCTGTAGATGGTCTTTGAGTTGCTACTACTAAATGGATACCGGCAGCTCTAGCCATTTGAGTAATTCTCATAATTGAGTCTTCAACTTCTTTAGCTGCTACTAGCATTAGATCTGCTAATTCATCAATGATTACTACTATATATGGAATCTTTTTTAACTTTTCACTGTCGGGTAAAAATTTATTTTTCTTTTCGACATATAAATTATATCCTGCAATATTTTTAGAATCACTTTCATTAAATAATTCGTATCTTTTATCCATCTCATCAACTATTTTTTTAAGTGCGACATTTGCTTTTCTAGGATCTGTAACAACTGGTGTCACTAAATGAGGTATTCCATTATAAGCATTTAATTCAACCTTTTTAGGGTCTATTAATAATAATTTAACTTCATCTGGTCTTGCTCTCATTAAGATTGAAATAATCATACTGTTAATACAAACCGATTTACCACTTCCAGTTGAACCTGCCACTAATAAGTGTGGCGTTTTGTTAATTTCTGTGAAAATTGGCTTACCCATGATATCTTTTCCTAATGTTATTAAAAGCTTACTTTCATTTAAATTTTTAGGAATGGTTTCTAATATTTCTCTTACTGTTACTAATGAATGACTCTTATTCGGTATTTCAACTCCTATTGTTTTTTTACCAGGAATTGGAGCCTGTATTCTAACGTCTTTTGCTGCTAAAGCTAAAGCAATTTCTTTGTGAATGCCCAATACTTTATTAACTTTAGTCCCTGCTTTTAATTCCACTTCATATTGCGTTACTGATGGTCCTACGTTTATTGCTACTACTTTCCCGATTATTTCAAAATCGTTAAATACTCGTTCTAGTGTTTCAACGTTTTCTTTAATCACATCATTGTTCTCTTTATTATATTTATTTTGTTTGTTTAGTAAAGTAATCGGAGGATAAGCATATCCTTTAACATTAAAGTTTTCAAGAGTTAATTGTTCTTTGCTTTCTTCTTTTATTGGCTCATGATTATGTTTAATTAATTCTTCAAAAGAAGAAACTACTGCACGAGTATCTTTCTCATAATTATTTGCTTTTTCAATTATTTCTTTATGATGTTTTTTCTTGCCAAGATCAAATCTTATTTTTGAAATATATCTAAACATATTAATAAATGTGGATTTTCCTAATACAAATAGTGATCCTAATAAAAACAATAAAATCATAATTAAGTGTGTGCCTTCATATGCAATTAATTTTATTAAAGTCCACGTAATAAAGTATCCGATTACACCTGAACCTAATATTGTTAAGCTTTCTCCATCTACTAAAGTAATTGATTTATCAAATTGTTCAAAATTAAGTGTCCAAAGTGATCCTAAAGTATAATTGATTCTTAAATTAACCCAGATCATTAATCCAATTATAATTAATCCCATTCCCAATACTCTTAAATTAATTTTGTTTGGGATTTTTGATTTAATTATAATGTATATCGCAAAAAATAATGCAATCATATAGAAAATAACTCTCATATTTCCAAAGAGAAAAATATTGATACTATCGATTAATTTACCCAATAGTCCAAATCTAAAGTATCCTATAATCATTAATAGAATTACCACTAATGAATTTAGTTCTTTTGCATATGTTTTATGTTTTTTTCTTCTTGCCATTTTATCACCAATTAAATTATAACATAAAAAAGAAGATATTTAAAAGATAATATCTTCTTTTATTTTAGTGTTTTTAAGGGCTTTTATTAATGCATCTATTTCTTTTTTTGTATTATAGAAAGATAAACTAATTCTACAAACATTATTTATTTGGTATAAATCAAATATTTTTTTAACACAATGATTTCCTGCACGAATAGCAATATTTTGTTTGCTTAAGTAATATGCTAAATCTTCTGCAAAAATATTTTCATAATTAAATGCTACGATTCCTGTTTGAGTATTTGAATTATATACATAAACTTCAGGTATTTCTTTTAATCTTTTTAACAAATAAGAAGTTAACTCTTCTTCTATTTTTTTTATGTCTTTTGGACTAACTTTTTTTATCTGATCAATTGCTTTAGAAAGACCAATTATTGAAGCAATTGGTAATGTTCCTCCTTCTAGTAAATAAGGAACTTTTTTATAAATTACATTATCATGTTCATCTATTTCTAAAGCCATCCCTCCTCCATAATTTTGAGGTTTGACTCCTTTTAACATAACTTCTTTTCCAAAAAGTACTCCTACTCCGGTTGGACCAAACATTTTGTGTCCAGAGAAAGCCATAAAATCAACATCTAATTCTAAAACATCAATATTATTTCTGCCAATACTTTGAGCTGTATCGATAATGTTAACAATATTTTTAGTTTTAGCTATTTCGATTATTTCTTTAATCGGTCTTACATCGCCGACTAAATTGGTACTCATTGCTAAACAAACTGCTTTTGTTTTGTTAGTTATTGTTTTTTTAAAGTTATTTAAATCAAAATGGTTATTTTTATCTAATTCGATATATTTTATCTTTATATTTTTAAGTTTAGCCATTTCGATAAGTGGTGCTAAAAGTGAAGAGTGCTCTGCTTTAGTTGTTAATATTTCATCACCTTCTTTTAAGTGTTGATATAAATACCCCCATATAACCATATTAAGGCTTGCAGTTGCTCCTGATGTGAACACTATTTCATCTTCTTTTGCATTTATAAAGTCCGCGATCTTTTTTCTTGTTTCTGTAATCATTTTATCTGTTTTTATCGCTATATCATAATTTGCTCTTCCTGAATTAGATGAGTAATTAGTATAATAATCCGACACTGCATCGATAACTGTTTTAGGCTTTAATGTTGTTGCAGCATTATCAAAATATATTAATTTAGTTTTTAAAATAGGAAAATCTTCCCTAAACATTTTTCATCACCTTTTTTTCTATATTGTTAATTAGCCAGTCTAAGTGAGTGTCATCTAAATCTAGATTTTCTAATAAAAATCCTTTGATCAATAAATTTATAGCATCTTCTTTTTTTATTCCACGACTCATTAAATAAAATATTTCTTCATCACTAAATCTTCCAATAGCTGCCGCATGATTAGCAACAACATCACTATCTTCAATATATAAATTAGGATTAATAATACATTTATTATTAGTCAAATTAATTATTCTTGCTGTTTGATCAGCATAACAATTTTTCATTCCATGTGGAACAAATGCTGATATATCAAAATATAGTTTCCCATCTTCGATATTTACACCTGCATTGTTAATGAAACTTTGAGTATCACTTGCATTGTGATTAACAATTATATTATATTTTTCATCATTTGTTGTAATTGTTTTGAAAAAGTAATGACATTGCGCTCTTCTACCATTTAGATTGATATGGATAAGTTCTTTGTTTTTTTCTATATTATATAGTTTATAAAAATTTAAAATAGAATCTTCTTCAATATCAATATGATATTGAGCTTTATGACAACTATTATCTTTAATTTCAATAAGTTTGACTTCGATATTAGGCATTATTTTGATAAATATTTCGTTTTTTGTTTCGTCTTCATTTTCGTGTCTTATTTCTAAAGTAGTACTTTCTGATATATTAATACTAATATTTTCTATGTTAGAAAATGGAGTTTGAATTTTTTTGACCGAAACTGCATCATCTATATCTACCAAAAATAAATCATTATTTTTTAGTATTATTTTATTCATTTGGTTTATTCACTTTCGCTACACAGTCAATACTTACTCTATTTTTTAAACCCTTATATCCTTCTTCTTCAATTTCTAAGACTAAGCTAAAATCACCTGATTTAACTATTTTCCCATCAGATATAATATGTACAAAATCTGGTTTAATATAATCTAATAATCTTTTATAATGAGTTACTAAAATAATCGCAGGTTTATTGACCTTGTGATAAGCAATAACTTCTTCACCAATCATTTTTAAACTATCAACATCCAATCCCGAATCAATTTCATCTAACATAACTACTTTTGGTTCTAACATCTTCATTTGCAATATTTCGTTCTTCTTTCTTTCACCACCAGAAAAACCTTTATTAACAGAACGATGAATCATTTCTTTATTCATTTGTAATTGATCAACTGATTCATCTAACTTTTTTATGAAAGAATATAATTTAAAGTCTTTTCCATCACGATTAACCAAAGCTGTTCTTAAGAAATCAGCATTAGTTACTCCATCTACTTCTGTAGGCATTTGCATACCTAAAAAGACACCCAGTCTTGCTCTTTTATCAACACTCATGGCACTTAACTCTTGATCATTAAAGTAGATTTTACCACTTTCTAATTTATAAGCAGGGTCTCCCATGATAATTCTAACTAACGTAGATTTACCTGTACCATTTTGACCCATAATCGCGTGTATTTCACCACTTTTAATTGTAAGTGAAAAGTCTTTTAAAATTACTTTTTCTTCTATTGAAACTGTAATATTATCAATTTTTAAAATATTCATATAATCATCTCCATTATCATTTTATCAAAATTAAGCAATTAAATAAATAATAAGTTATGATATAATTTTATTGGGTGATATATATGTGTTTATTTTGTAAGATAAATGAAAAAGAAATTAAATCATACACAATTTTTGAAAATAATAATTGGCATTGCTTTTTAGATATAAATCCAAGTAGTAATGGTCATTTATTAATCGTCAGCAAAAAACATCTAGTTACAGTAGATGAATTAGATCAAGAACTTTGGAATAGCCTTCATGAAGTCATTAAATTGAATAAAGAAAATTTAATTAACAAACTCAATTGTGATGGCATAACGATTGTCCAAAATAATGGGCATGGTCAAGATATCAAACATTTTCATGTTCATTTAATTCCTAAATATATTAATCAACCAGATAAGCTAAGTCTAGAGGAAATATATGAAAAGACAAGAATTTAATAATTCTTGTCTTTTTTATTCATAAATGAAATTACCTCTTCATACGCAAAACCTTTAGCTGTCAATTTTTTCATAATTACATGTTCATCATCTGTTTTTTTAATTATCTTTTGATAAGCTTTTTCGATTGCATCATCATTTTCTTGATACAATTCTTCAAATGTATTAGATATATCTTCGTGATTAAAGCCACGATTAGTAAGCTCATATAATAATTTTTGTTTTAATTTCATTTTAGAGTCATTTTTAGCAAATTTTATTTTCTTTTCAATCATTAAAGATAACTTATTATATACTTCATCTACACTTAACTCTTTTAGAGCAACATCGATATCTTCTTCTTTTATATCGTGATTTTTTAAAGTTTCTTTAATGTATTCTGGCCCATAATTATATATTCTAAATTTGTCATTAGCATATGATTTAGCAAAATATAAATCATTAATCAAACCTATTTTTTTCAAGTCATTTAAAACCTTTTCTTTTTGAGATTCAAAATTTATTTTTTTAATATATTCTTCTATTTCTTTTTGGCTTCTTACTTTTATCATGCAAAAATTAATTATTTTTTGGTAACTATCATAATACTCAGTTTGACTCAATATTTGTTTTAAGTCTTCATCATTAATTTCTCTTTTATATAATAGTTTGTTTTCTAAAATAACATCGTCATAAGTACTTATTTTATTATCATCAAAATTAATCTGATATTTACCTTTTTTATCTTTCGTTATGTTTTTTATTATCATATTATCACCATTTAAATTATACCAAACATTTGTTTGTAAAACAATAAATAAAAAAGACTTAATTAAATTTAATTAAGTCTTTAGCAACTTCCTCGAGTGCTTTTCCAACACTTTTTTTAGAAAGATATTCTTTTTCTTCCATTTGTAAGTGTCCTGTTTCATTTATTTGTCTTGCTCTTTTGGCTACTACATTAATTAATAAAAATTTTGAACCAACTTTACTAATTAATTTATCTACTGGTGGATAGATCACTATATCACTCCTCACACTCATCATAACTTTTTTACTTATAAATGTCAAGGATTTTACTTTTTATTTACAATTTTCTAAGTCCTTCTAATATTTTAACCATTGCCCATGTATCTTGCTTACAATATTCAATCATATTTTCCATAAGTTTTTCTTTATCTGGATGAGTTTCTAATTTGCCATATGCCACAATCGCATCTACTCCATTCGAAACTTCTAAATCTTTATACGATAAGTCCGTAAATAATGGCAATACTTTTTTGATTGAATACGATCCATTCATATTGGTATGATAGTAATTATATTTTCCTGATCTTTCTTCATCAAAACCAAGTTCTTCATATAGTTTACTGTTGTTTTTAACTACATACATTAAATCAAATAACATATTTGCTATTTTTTGCAATTGTGGTCTATACTCTGGAAATATTTCACCAAGTTCTTTGATTCTTGTTTTTTCAAAAGCAACATTATAAACTAACACTGTTCCTAAAGAAGATGTATCGATATCATTAATCATTCTTTCGATTAATAGTCTTCTTTGATCAGTATGATTGTTTGCTAAAAAATGATGGTGATCATTGTTTTTATCACAAATACCTTCTTCTGTTTCTATGTGAAGTGAATATTGAAAAACCGATTGTGCATAACATTTTTCACCTTTGAATCTAGGAAGTGGGCATGGGAAAGTTTCAAAATCTAAATGATATATAGGATATGAAATTTGCTCTATCCCCTTTTTAATTTTGTCATAATCTACATAAGGTATATTTGTCTCTACAACTTGTCTTTGCATTAATCCATTTGAACTTCTTATATATTCAATTGGAACATCCAACATTTTTACGATGCCTTCATTTATTAAGTCAATCTTATTTATTTTACCGGTATCAGAAGTTAAATTACCTAAGATATTTAAAACTGAATTTTCTTTAGGTATATGAGAAAAACATATATCAGTAAAAATACATTTAGTATTTTTTTTATGTTCACAATATTGACCTAAAGGGTATTCACTAGCATCCATATTATAAATGTAGCTTTCAACTTTTTGTCTTTCTAAATCGATATAATCTTGTAAATCTTTCGTAACTTCTGTTAAATCAACATAATCAATTATCGTTTCATCATAAACCGGCTCATTATTTTCGTGTTTTCCGTCAAATACATACTCATGATTGAGAAGTGATAAATAGTATCTTACCTTATCTATTTTATCGTTTTGATTAGTGTCTTTGAGTTCTTTTTCAATTATATATCTTTGAATTGCTAAGTCATACACATATTTACCAATACCGGTGAATTTATCATATAATTTAGCTTTTTGCTGGTTATATTTCTTTTCATCTAAGTCAATATTCAATTCTTCTGCCAA
Source organism: Bacilli bacterium (assembly GCA_030602345.1). Classification (GTDB taxonomy): domain Bacteria; phylum Bacillota_I; class Bacilli_A; order RF39; family UBA660; genus JAUVZX01. Next base: position 11,987 of record JAUVZX010000008.1, on the reverse strand, counting down.
CTGATATATACCTTTATTATTCTTATAAAAAATAGGATATTTTTGTTTGTTTTTAGAAAAGGAAAGCCCATTTATAATATTAGTCGTGCTTGCCTTAACTTCAATAATATTGAATGCATCATCTGTTTGATTATATATATCAACATAACATAAGTATTTAATACCATTTATAATGGTATCGAAGCTTTCTTGATCATAAGTTTTAGTTGAATACTTAAATGTACCCTCAAACTTTGAAGAGGCATATTGTCCTGCTAATTGTTCTACTTTATTAAAAAAGGGTAACATTATTTCCAATTGTTCATCTTTTACACCAATTATGTCTTCGTCTTCTTCATACATATTATCTTTTAATTCTTGGAGACCTAAATATTTATTTTCTTCTTCTTTATAAGCAATTATATCAATAACATCTTCTAATTTATTTTGATGCAAATTATCAAGCGCTGCAAATCTTGGGCACCTAGAATAATTCATGAATTTAGTTTTAGTTACTATCATAATTAATCACTCCTAAAATTAGTTTGTTTTCTATTTTTTCATTTTCTATTTTGAAACACTTTAATATTTTTTCTTCGTTAGGTTTAACTTCATTATAATAGACTGTTGCTAAGGGTTGATCTTCTTTAACTAATTGTCCAACCTGATAATGAAGCTCTATTCCTACTTGGTAATCGATTATATCTTCTTTAGTTGCTCTACCTGCTTTAATGTTTTTCGCTTCTACCCCTAAACCATATGCATCAATAGAAGTTATATATCCTGTTTTTTGACTATATATAACCATTTCATTTTTTGCTCTTGTCAATGAACCTAAAATACCATCTTGATTTTTTATTAATTCTAAAAATTTATTAAATGCTAATCCTTTATCTAAAGCGTTTTTAGCCATCATAAAAGCTTCTTTAAAATCTATTTTTTTATGCATCTCAATTAATTTAGCAGACAATACTAAAGATAAATTAGTAATATCATATGCTCCATTTCCTTTTAACACTTGAATACTTTCTAATACTTCTAAGGAATTTCCAATCGTAAGTCCAAGAGGATTTCCCATATTGCTTATAATAAATGAAACATTTCTTTCAAATTTAGTTCCAATTTTTTTCATGAGAGATGCAAGTAAATACGCATCATTCATGTTTTTAACTAATGCTCCATTTCCCACTTTTAAATCAATAACAATATTTTTAGCTCCTAAAGCTATTTTCTTGCTCATTATACTTACTGCTATTAAATCAATTGATTCTACGGTTGATGTGACATCTCTTAATAAATATATTTTTTTATCTAAGGGTGCAATATTAGCACTTTGACCTACTAAAACTATTTTATTTTTAATTAATGATTCTTTTATTTCCTCAATACTTAAATTAATTTTAAAATCTTTAATAGACTCTAATTTATCAATAGTTCCTCCAGTATGACCTAGTCCCCTTCCACTCATTTTTAAAATGGGAATGCCACATGCCGCTACAATAGGAGCTACAATTAAAGTTGTTTTATCTCCTATTCCTCCAGTTGAATGTTTATCGACATAATCAAATCCTTCAAAACTAATTTTTTCACCAGATTCAATAAATATTTCAGTCAAATTAAATACTTCTTCTTCAGTTAAACCATTTATAGTTATTGCCATTAATAAAGAAGCCATTTGATAATCCAAAATATCGCCTTTGTCATAACCATTAAATGCAAAAGATAACTCCTCTTTTGTTAACAATTCTTTGTTTTTTTTCTTATTTATTATTTCAAGTATGTTCATATAATCACCTATTTTAATTATAGCATAGTATCATTGCATTTACATTATTTAAATATAATGCTAATATATTCATCAAGGTGATTTATGGAAAAATATAACATTATTTTCTTAGATATTGATGGAGTTTTAAATTCAACTAATTACATGATTAAAGTATATAATGAAACAGGAAAGAGATGGTCTTCTGAAAAAAACTTAGTTGATCCTTATTGTTTGAATTTATTGAGAGGTTTAGTAGAAGAATTTGATGCATATATCGTTATAACTTCTACCATTAGAAAAAATGAAAAATTATTAAATATTTTTTATAACATGATCAAATCAGAAATTCCATTGAATAGATTTATTGGAGTTACAAAAAGTTTACCAAATCAATCTCGAGGAATAGAAATAGAAGAATATATTAACAAACATGACTATTTAATAAATAATTTTGTGGCTTTCGATGATGATGGAGATTTAGACAATTTAGGTGACAACTTTATTCAAACACAAAATAAATTTGGTTTACAAGAGGAAGATATATTTAAAGCAAAATCCATATTTCAAAACAAAACAAAAACAAGATAATTCTTGTTTTTATTTATATATTTTATTAAATTTTTCCTTAGAAAGTATATACACATAATCAGTTATATTTTTTAATTTGGTAAAATCGAATTCATAAACTAGCTCATAATCTTCAGTAGATACTCTTTTTAAAATAAGCCTTTTTGTTTCTAAATTACGTGTTACTAACTTCATAATGTTCTCCTAAATGTTCTTTTTTCATATTCGAAAAATAATGATTTTAAAGAATCAATGCTGTCCCCATTTAATTTAATTAATTCTAAAGCTGTTAGAAGTTGATCATCAGTTAATTTTAGATTTTTGAAATTTTTATTAGGAGGAGTTATTTCAACTGTTCCATTGGTATATTCAAAATTAACATATCCATATAAATTAATTAAAATATCTTTAGAACCTAATCTGATATTTTTAAATTTTGGATTTATTTTTTGAAATTCTTCATATTCTTTTTTGAGATCTTTTTTATGAACAATATCCATATATTCTTCAGCAAAATAATCATGAGCTGCTACTAATTTATCTCTTTCACAAACTTTTAAAAAGTCGCCATTGGGAGCAATAAAACCATCCCATCCAACTACTTTTTTTAACTTATCACCCTTAAAAGGGATGATACATAAACTTACACCTTCCATATTTCCTCCATTGATTTATATTATATATTCGAAAAGAATTGAATCAAAATCATTAATAATTGATTCATCACCCACAAAACCTAGACTCTTATGTGTTTTTAAAGAGGCTATATTATCGGGTTTTATATATGATATTAAACGAAGATTAGGATATTCTTTTCTTACAAAATTTATTGTTCCTAAAATTAGTTTTTTAGCATATCCTTTTAAACGATAGTCATGTATAATACCTAGTGAAGCAATAACCATATTACTTTCTTCTTGTATTAAAAATAAGTGTCCTATTATATGATTGTCTTCCTTAATACTTACACTATATATATTGTCTTCTAATTCTTTTTCAATAAAGTATCTTTTCTTTTCATTATAATGATTTTCTACTTGTTCAATTGTTTCATTTTCATCAAGTTTCCAATACTCTTCATCAGTCATATTCATTCTAAAAGAATACAACCAAACTTTAAAAATTTGATCAATCATTTCATGATCTTTTTTTATATAATCTGTTTTTATTATTTTAATTTCCATAATTTTCCCTTTATAAAACTTCATCTAAATTGGCTAAAATTAATGTGGTTGAAGTCTCAACAAATTTTTTGATATCAGTTATATCAATTGTTAATGCTTTAGTTTCTTTAGAATTAGCTATTATTACTCCAGCTTTATCTAGTATAACATTTAATCTATCCATTGGTATTTCTTCTATAATTTTATTCATTTCAGGTAATTCATTATAAAATACTTTTAGATTTAAATCATATTCATCAATCAATTGTACATTAAGATTAGTATAATCATTATAAATATATTTACTAAACATCTCTTCATTACACTTTACTAATGTTCCATCTAATTTTTTAATGACATTCTTATTTTCATTAATAATTTCTGTCATAAAGTATTTAAACCACAAATAATCTGTATATAAATGAATATAATACCCTAAAACAAAATCATCATTTAAATAATGCTTATATTTTTTTAAAAACCATTCTATATTAGGAACATCACTTTCTTCTTCTTGAAAATGACTTATAAATTTGGACTCACCAATCATTTTAGAAATATCCGGTGCAATTGATCCTATAAGTATTTTTGATTCATCTTTTTTGATTTTTTTATTAACCTCTTTGGCAATACACAAATGTATAACTGACGATGCCATAATATCACCTACCTACTACAATTATACCCTATATTACAATAAAAAAAGAAGAATTATTCTTCCTTTTACAGGTTTTATCTTAAAGTGACGGACTTTGTATTTGTTCCTCATTTTCTTTTTCTAATTCTTCTTGATATTCCATTAATTCTTCTTTTATTTCTTTTAAAATATCTACTTTTGTTTTTTTAGCATAATATGCTGTATCTTTTATTTTGTGACCATTTTCATCAAGTTTAACCCCTAATTGAGCTCCAATGTGATTATAAGGATTGCGTTTTGATAGTTCACCATTTCTAATGCCTACAACTTCTTTTTTGTTAAACGAAATAGCAAATTTTGCTCTTGCCAATATTTTTTCCAGTGTACTTACATCTTTAATTGTAGTATACCCATTTTCATCTACTACATAGTATTCGTATCCATATGTTTTCAATGATTCTTCTTGTGCGTTTCTACTATATATATGTCCACCAATTAAACCAAAAGGCTCATAAACGGGTGGCATAAAATCGACAAATGCTCCATATCTTATATTTCTCATAGATAACCTCCAAATGATGATTTAATTATACCATAATAGTTATATTTAACAAATTGAAATAAAAAAAGAAGAGTCTCTTCTTTTATAGTTTTTTTTGATTTTGTAATTCTGTTAATTTTTCTTCTATTATATCGTTTAACATATGAGGTCTATGTACATCATCAAATGATTTTAAAGTAATATCATAATCTAATTTATTTATGATTTCAATTGTTTTTGACCAACGATCTTCATTCATGTTTTTACCTAAAAGTTTGTATAATATATTTGCTTCTTCATCGCTTAATATTCCTTTATTTTTACAAGTTCCATCTTCGTCGGGTTGATAAGAATCAACCGGGTCTTTGATCCCTTGATAATAAAATTGAGGAACTTGTCGATATAGATTTAATTTTTCATCATCAATTTCTTTCATATCAGCAAGTCCAATTGGCCAAATTAACTTTTTACCATTTAATTCTTTTAGCGGCAATGTAACTGTTCCGCCCATACCTGCGGCAAAAGCATATTTTACTATTTCGGGATGCAATAAAGTAAAGCGGTTAACAAATTTTGCGGAAGCAGAAAAGCCATATAATATGACTTTTTCGTCTATATTTATTCCGTATTCTTTAAGTCTTTCACTCGCATCTTTAATCATTTCAATTAATTGTAAATCTGTTCTGTATATGTTTAATTTGTTTAAAACTTCTGATTTGTTTTCATCCATACTATTACTTGATAACATATGATTATAATATATTTCATTTTGATATACTATTCTCGGAAATAAAGGATACAAGAATGGATAATTTGTTGTTCTTTCATTTATTCTTTTAATAGGATGTCCTGCAAAGAAGTATTCTTTTACTTCATCGATCGATTTTTTTAGCGACGAATTTATATATTCTTCACCACATATATTAACTGCTCTTATAGAGTTAGATGGTTCAACTATAATTGTTGAATTTATATTTACATTAGTTGGAACAAATAATAAATACGGATACTTAAAACCCTTTTCACTATTCGCAGGTACTTCAATTAAATAACCACCATGCTCTAAATTATTTATCTCATCAAAATAATTAACATCTGCATCTTTAAATCCCTTAATATTCTTCATAATATAACCATCTATCTAATATAAGTATTTTTACTCTTTAAAATTAATACTTCTTCTTTTTGTTGCTCAAATTTTTCCAGCAAATAGTGAAATTTCGGATTTTGTGATTTCAAATCTGCCTTTTTAAATTCAAATAATCTAATGATTGCTTCATGATCAAATTGTTCTAAAATATCTAAGTTTTCTTTACTATATAAGTCTTCAAAATTCTTATCATGATATAAAATGAGCAATGAAACTTTTTCTTTTAATTCTTTATCTAAATCATATGTTTCTGCAAACTGCTCGAATATTTTTCTTGATACAGTCCAATGTCCACGAAAATGACCTATCCCTTCACCATCTTCAAAATATACTTGTGGTTTACCAATATCATGAAATAATGCTGATAGTCTCATAATCAAGTCTTGAGGAACTAAAGAAAGTACCATCAAAGTATGATCATAAACATCATAGATATGCCAAGGATTCTTTTGCTCAAATCCTTTACAAATTTTTAATTCAGGAATAAAATTGAATATAGCATCTTCATTTTCCTTTATTTTTTTAATAGGATTATCACTCATAATAATATTAAATAAGTCATCTAATTTCATATATATCTCCATTTCTATTATAACACAACAAAAGAAGCTTATGCTTCTTTTTATTACTTATCATTTTATATAAACCAGTAGTTATTTACTTGGTTTTTCTTTTGCTGTTGATGTATGCTTCAATTAAATCTTTATCCATCAAATTATGAGGCAATTCATCTAAAGAAAAGAATTGTAATCCTATCGACTCTTTCTTAGATTCAAAGTATCCATTACCATTATCTACTATTTCCTCGTAATTACTTCCCAATACTCCTGTATATTCATTAACTTCATATAAAACAGTATTATTATAAACTATGTCACCATTAGGATAAGAATTTTTTCGTGATTCTCCAGAAACAACACAAATCAAAACTAATTTATCAATAGTTGTCTTAAGTCCTGTTTCTTCTTCTAATTCTCTTATTGCTACATCTTCAAATTTCTCTCCCAGTTCTTGCAAACCTCCAGGGAGCCCCCACATATCACGGTCAGTTCTATGTTGAAGCAAGATTTTATCAGCATTGGAAACTATAATTGAACTCCCATTTTGAAATATTGGCATATTCCTAAATTCCTTTTTCAATGAATTTCTCAGTCTTAAGATATAACTTAAATTCTCCATAATTTCACCTCATAACATGATTATAACACAACAAAAGAAGCTTATGCTTCTTTTTTACTACTTAAAAACGTTACTTTTTCTGCTACTATTTCCATCACAAAGTGTCTTTGTTCTTCTTTGTCTTCATAGTTTCTTGTTTGAACGCGACCTTTTACACCCAATAAGTCACCTTTTTTACAATACTCAGCAGTATTTTCTGCTATTCCTTTCCAAAGCACACATGATATGAAGTCTGTTTCATATTCCCCATCACTATTTTTGAAACTTCTAGGGACTGCTAAAGTTATATTTGTAACTTTGTGTCCATTTTCGGTTTCATTCAGTTCTGGATCTTTTACTAATCTTCCTACAATAACTGTTTGATTTAACATATATTCTCCTTTCTGTTTAGAGAATAAATCATTTAAAAATAAAAGACAAACGATCATATTTGTCTTTTATTAATATATTTATTATCAAAATAATGTTTTTGTATTTGAATTATATTTTTTAGTTATTTAATTATCAAAAATAATTAATTTTGTTTACAATTTAAATTTATTTCATAATCTGTAATTTCTTTGGCATCTTCATCAATCATCAACGAAACACTTGAAGAATCAGTACAATTTGATAATAAAGTTAAATCATATACTCTTCCATAATCATTTAGAGTTTTTAGAGTTTCAATTCTTATTTCTCTTATTTCCATTCCTCTTTGAGTATCAAGATCTTTTTTTATTTCCTCTTCAAAAACTCTGAAAGCGTATTCTTTCATTAATTTTTCTTGCTCTGTTAAAGATGGAGTTTTATTACTCGTACATCCAACTAATGTAAAAACTGCTAATAATATTAATATTTTTTTCATCATATATCCACCCTAAACCCATTATATCATATATATTTTTAATTAGAAATAATCTTTTAATAAAGCATTTAATTCAACAGCATATTCCATTGGTAATTCTTCTCTAAAACGATCAATGAATCCCATGATAATTAATTCTTTAGCTTTTTCTTCACCAATACCACGACTCATTAAATAAAATAATTTATCTTGGCTTATTTTTGAAACTGACGCTTCATGTTCTATATAAGAAGATTCATTAGTGATCAAATTTATTGGAATTGTATCACTTTTTGAATTTTCATCAATTATTATCGTATCGCATTTAACAACACTTTTTGAGTCATGAGCTTCTTTAAATATTTTGACTGCTCCTCTGTAAGAAGCGTTTCCGCCTTTTGCTGCGATTGACTTACTTATAATATTACTTACAGTATACGGTGCTAAATGAATCATTTTAGCTCCCGCATCTTGAATTTGATCTTTTGTTGCAACTGCGATCGATATACAATTACCTTTTGCATAAGGCTCTGATAAAATACAACTTGGATATTTCATATTAATTTTAGAACCAATGTTTCCATCTATCCATTCCATCAATCCATGTTCTTTAACGATTGCTCTTTTTGTAACAAGATTATATACGTTATTTGACCAGTTTTGAATGGTTGTATATCTACACTTGGCATGTTTTTCAACAAAAATTTCTACAACTGCCGCATGAAGAGAATCAGTAGTATACGTAGGTGCAGTACATCCTTCTATATAATGTACTTCACTTCCTTCATCAACTATAATTAATGTTCTTTCAAATTGACCCATATTTTGACTGTTAATTCTAAAATAACTCTGAAGAGGTCTTTCTATTTTTGTATGAGGTGGTACATATATAAATGTTCCCCCACTCCAAACTGCTCCATTTAAAGCTGTAAATTTATTTTCATCATATTTAACTAATTTGTTAAAATATTTTTCAAATATTTCAGGATGTTTTCTTAAAGCTGTATCAGTGTCACAAAAAATAACATTCTTGTCTTCAAGTTCTTTAATCATGTTATGGTATACTACTTCACTTTCGTATTGAGCTCCTACACCTGATAAATATTTTTGTTCTGCTTCTGGTATACCCAATTTTTCAAAAGTGTTTTTAATGTCAACAGGAACATCTTCCCATCTATTGGCAACTTTATCATTCATTCTTTTATAAAAATTAATTGAATCATAATCGATATCTAAGAAAGGTCCAAAAGTAGGATTTTCAAACTCAACAAATTTTTCATATGCTTTAGTTCTAAACTTTAACATCCATTCTGGTTCTTTTTTTATATTAGAAATTTCTATTACTTTTTCTTTTGTTAATCCAGCGTTCATAAATCCTCCATTTGTTCTTCTAATGCTAACCAAGGAAGTTTAGCACATCTAATTCTTGATGGTTGTAAATGAATTTCATCAAAAACAGTTGCCTCTTCTAAAGTATTTTCATCGTATGCTTTATCATCAATCATATTATTAAAATTATTCAATAAATTAATTGCTTCTTCTTTTGTTTTGCCTTTTAATAAACTTATCATAATCGACGCAGAACTGGTACTTATTGCACAAGCTTCACCTTTAAAATATATGTCTTTTATAATACTATTATCTATTTCAAACCAAAAAGTGAGATTATCAATGCAACTTTCGGTTTTGATTTTAATCTCATGTAAATTTTCTTTATCTGGCTTATGAAAATTAATTGGATTTTCATAATGATGCAATATAATTGCTTTTTTTACACTTTGTTCCATGATAATATTTTAACATATTTTAAAGACAATTTAAAATATTTATGCTATAATTTTTTCAAGGAGGACATATGAATAAGTTCAAAGAAAAATTAATACTTCCAGAAGCTTTAGATAAGAAATGGGGATTTGTTTTTTTAGGAGTATTTGGTTTAATTTTATTAACACTTATAATTAACACAATTATCACTACTAAAACATTTAGCTTCGGTAATTTAATCGGATATTCTTTATTTTCATTGGCTGTAGCTTCACTTTCTTCATTAGGTTACTTTAACCTAAAGTGGTTTTCAAAAATATTGATTGGAACTGCAGTAATTGGGTCAATATATTTACTGATTGCAAGTGTGGTATTAATTGATAATTCTTGGGGTGATTTAATTAGTGTTGCTACTTTTACAGTTATAATTGTAATCGGAGCATTCATTGGTTTATTAGTACAACTTGGTGATTTTGTTTATAAATTCTTTAAAAAATAATTGACAATATTATAATAATTAGGTAAAATTATATTTGCCTAGTTATGCGGATGTAGTTAAATGGTAGAACCTCAGCCTTCCAAGCTGATGATGTGGGTTCGATTCCCATCATCCGCTCCATAAAAAAATAAAGCTGGATTTCCAGTTTTTTTATTTATAGAAAAAATAATATATATAAGGTATAATTAAATAGGTGATAACATGAATAGAATTAGACATTTTATAAAAGGAATAGTAATAGGATCAACAATGATGGTTCCTGGAGTAAGTGGTGGTACGACTGCTCTTATTTTAGGAATATATGATGATTTGATAAAAGCACTATCTAATTTATTTAATAATTTTAAAGAAAACTTTAAATTTTTATTTATAGTAGGATTAGGAGGGTTAATTGGATTATCAACTATTAGCTTTGTAATCGATTACTTTATTGAAAATTATAATCTTCCTACAATGTTTTTATTTTTAGGAATAGTTGTCGGAGGATTACCTGTATTATATAAAGAAGCTAATAAAGGTAAAAAAACAAAAAAAGATATAATTTGGTTCATATTAGGATTTATAATCATAGCAGTTTTATTATATTTAGATTCTACTATTGAAAAAAGTTTATTCACCTTTGAAAGTGTAAATTTATTTACTTCAATATATTTAATAATTGCAGGTTTTATAGTAGCTTTAGGAGTAGTTTTACCGGGCATTTCAACATCTTTTATGTTATTAATACTTGGACTACTAGCTCCTACAATAAGTGCTATAAAAGCCTTAAATATAGCATTTTTAATACCTTTGGCAATAGGATTGTTGATTGGAGTATTAGCAACAACTAAATTATTAGAAAAATTAATGCGTAAATACCCAAGACCAACATATTTAATGATATTAGGATTTGTAGTTGCGTCTTTATTTGAGGTGTTCCCTGGAATACCTACAGGAAGTAATTTGTTAATTTCATCTCTAACTTTTATATTAGGATTCATTATAATTAGATATGTAAGTATTAAATATAATGATTAATTTTAAGGATAAATATGAAAAATATACAAATAGGAGACATTGTTTATCAACTACAGTATCTAATCTATTTCAACCCTAGATATAGTTAAATTAAATAATAAAAAAAAACTAACAATCGTTAGTTTTTTAATACTCAATTATGGAGCAAATGATGGGAATCGAACCCACATCTTCGCCTTGGCAAGGCGACATTCTACCACTGAACCACATCTGCTTATGGCGGAGCAGGAGGGATTCGAACCCTCGCACCAGTTTCCCGATCTACACCCTTAGCAGGGGCGCCTCTTGAGCCTCTTGAGTACTACTCCATAGGTACATAAATAATTTTACCCTATGCACTGTTTATTGTCAATTAATAACAATATTATTTATACAAAAAAAAATCACCAAAGTGATTTAATTATCTTTTGGTGACCCGTACGGGATTCGAACCCGTGAATGCATGCGTGAAAGGCATGTGTGTTAAGCCACTTCACCAACGGGCCAAAAAAAATGGCGCCCCAAGTAGGACTCGAACCTACGACCCTTTGATTAACAGTCAAATGCTCTAACCGACTGAGCTATTGAGGCATCATGGTGGGCCTGATAGGACTTGAACCTATGACCCCACGCTTATCAAGCGTGTGCTCTAACCAACTGAGCTACAGGCCCATTTTTGATGACTATTAAAGTATACAATAATTTATTTTGTTTGACAAGTCTTTTTTTCATTTTTTTATGTAAAAAACATGGTAATTGCAAAAAAAAAGAAAGATTGATACTAGTACCTGTCAAGTACACACTAAATAAAAAACTATTTTATGTGTATTGTTCAGGAGTTAGATATCCTAAACATTTTTGAATACGTTGAGTGTTATACCATTCAATGTATTTTTTTATTTCTTTTTTTGTTTCTTT
>JAUVZX010000002.1 GCA_030602345.1 Bacilli bacterium | reverse complement strand
ATAATTCTTGTTGAAGACTGGATATTTTTTTATAACACAACGAGATTAAAGTCAAAAAGGACCTAGAATTAATATTCTAAGTCCTTTTTATTATTGTGAACTATTTGGGGTTCACTTCATTATTCATCTTTTTTTATTTTAAAAATTTTTCATTAAGCTTCTCGTAAAAATTGTAGTTATTTAATCTTAAAAAGGTTAATTCCTTATTTTTTACAAAAGTACTTATTTTAATTATTTTTCCTAGTTTTTTAATATCACCATCAACACTTATCATTAATTTTTTATTAGATGGTATTATTTCAATTAAATTATGTTCTGGAATAATAATAGAATTCAATAAGTTTCTATATACTTTATTATTCAAAGGAGCAATTGGCGTTATTTGAAGAGTATGCAAATCACTCTGAACAATGCTTCCTCCAAACGAAAGATTATATGCGGTTGATCCGATTGATGTTGCTATTAAAACTCCATCTCCAATATATTTCTCTAATTTTGCATCGTTAATTTTTATATCTAAAATAACTGTATTTAAATCTTTTTCTCTAATTAGTATTTCGTTCAATGAATAATATAGATAAATTCCACTTTCTGTCAACACTTCCGTTTCTTGAATTTTGACTTTTTCTAATTTATAATTTCCATTATCCAAAGAATCAACAAAACACTCTAAGTCTTCAGGTTTGACTTCCTGTAAAAATCCTAGACTTCCTGTATTAACTCCTACATATATTAAGTCACTATTAAAATTAAATGCTTTCACCGCTCTTAAAAATGATCCATCTCCGCCAATAGCGATAACTAAATCAGGATTTTCTTCAACAATATCAATATCTTTTGTAGTAAGTAATTTTTCAAGTTGCTTTTTGACTTGTTTCGTTTGAGGATTATTATTAAAAATTAAAGCGACTTTATTTATAGTTTTCATAATCATCAATATACAATTTTTTTTCTAAAATATAGTTGTAAACATCTTTATTTAGAAATTTAGGTTGTATTCCTTCTTTTAGTTTATTCCTTATATCAGTTGACGAGATGAAATCGATATTAAATGAAATAAATTTAACGTTCTTAAAATCCATATCATTTTTTATTTCTCCTCGTTTAATAACGATAATTTCATAGTTGTTTATTAAGTATTCATAGTTTTTCCATGATATTAAATTTAAATAATTATCTGTCCCCACGATTAAGCAAATGGTATCATCTTTAAATTTATTTTTAAAAAAATCTAATGTTTGATAAGTATAAGGTTGTGCTTCTGAAATTATTTCATAATCCGATACGCAAAGACGATCATCAGATTTAGTAGCAATTTTTAACATGTCTAATCTGAATTCACCATCTAGCAATTCATTTTTAACATAAAAATTACTTACCGGAACAAAAATGACCTTGTCTAAATAATTTAATTTAATTAAATTTTTAGCTATTGCTAAATGCCCATCATGAGGAGGATTAAAACTCCCCGGAAATATACCTATTCTCATTATTTCACCATCTTTTCAAAATCATTTTCATTAATTATTTTTATTCCAAGTTTCTCAGCAGCAACTTTCTTGCTACCACCATCTTCTCCCAATAATAAATAATCTGTTTTGGAACTAACTGAGCCGCTAACTTTTCCACCATTATCTTCTATAATCTTAGTAGCTTCATCACGACTATATTTAGATAATTTGCCAGTAATTACAAATGTTAGATCTTCTAATTTATTATCAGCTGAGTTTGTTTCTAATTGCATATTAATACCTATTTTTTTTAATATATTGATTGTCGCTACATTATTTTGATCTTCAAAATATTCAATTATATTTTTAGCAATAATAGGCCCAACATCTCTTATTTCAACTAATTCTTCATATTTTGCTTCCATTATAGAATCAATATTATTAAAATATTTAGCAAGGGTTTTAGCAGTTTTTTTACCTATTTGAGGAATACCAAGACCAAATAATAATTTTTCAAATGATTGATTTTTACTTTTGTCGATTTCAAACATTAAGTTTTCAATACTTTTATTTCCAAAACCTTCTAGGTTTTTCAACTCTTCTTTATGATTAATTAAACTATATATGTCAGGAATCGTTTTTAAATAACCAAGATTATAGAAATCTTCAATTATTCTTTCGCCAAGACCTTCTATATTCATTGCATCTCTACTTACAAAATGAGACAATTTTTCAATGTTTTTAGCATCACAATCAGGATTGACACAAAAATACGCGACTTCTTTTTTAATCAATACGCTATCACAAACCGGACAATTAGTGATCATTTTAAATTCTTTTGAATTAATGTCTCTTTTTTCCTTTATAGATCTAATTACTTCAGGAATTACATCACCAGCTTTTCTAATTAGGACCATATCATTAATTCTAATATCTTTTTTTATAACATTATCTTCATTATGAAGAGTCGCTCTTGAAACTAAACTACCCGAAACTCTAACAGGTTCTAAGACGGCATTAGGCGTTATTTGTCCTGTTCTACCTACTGTAAAAACTATATCGAGCAATTTCGTTGAAACTTCCTCCGCAGGAAATTTAAAAGCTGTTGCCCATCTAGGCGTTTTTTCAGTGAAACCCAATTTTTGTTGTTCGCTAAACTTATTGACTTTTATAACTATGCCATCTATTTCATAGTTTAACGAATCTCTAATTGGAATAATTTTATTTATATGCTCAATTAATTCTTTTTCACTTCTAATTAAAATAATTTTTGGATTAACTTTAAAACCAAGTTCTTCTAAAAACATCATTGCATCATAATGATTGTTTATACTTAAATCTTCATTGTTTATTAGTGAATATGCGATAAAATCGAGCTCCCTTTTAGCAGTTATCTTAGAATCTAATTGACGAACACTTCCTGCTGCTGCATTTCTAGGATTGGCAAATATTTGTTCTCCATTCTTTTTTTTATCTATATTTAATTTATCGAAAGCACTTTTGCTCATATATACTTCGCCTCTTACCTCGATATCTATAGGCTTACTCAATTTTAAAGGGATTGTTTTTATAGTTTTAATATTAGTGGTTACATCTTCGCCGGTTACTCCATCGCCTCTTGTTGCCGCCCTAACTAGCATCCCATTTTCATAAGTTAAAGACATGGCTAATCCATCTATCTTCAATTCACACACTAATTCTAAATGATCAATATCTTTTTTAATTCTAGTAACAAAATTAACTACTTCTTCTTCGTTAAAAACATTTGATAAACTTAACATTGGAACTTTATGATTGGCTTTTTCAAAGCCTTCTAATATTGTTCCTCCAACTCTTTTTAAAGGTGAATCATTTTGGATATATTCGGGATAATCTTTTTCATATTGTTCTAAGAGTTGAATTAATCTGTCATATTCTTGATCCGTTATACTTGGTTGATCAAGAGTATGATATTCATACGCGGCTTTATTTATTTGTTTAACTAGATCTTTCATTTTATTTTCAATCATAATATCACCTATATATATTATACAATAAAAAACAGTATCAAAGATACTGTTATGATTTTTTTATTAAAGATATTCTAAATCCACGATTATTTTCTCTGTCACCAGTTGAAGTTAATACTGCAAAAATACTAGAGCTTGAGGAAGTATAATCGCCTCCTCTTATATACCATGGATTTGAAGACGAAACAAACGTCGGTGAAGCGCTTTCCCAACTTCTTGTTTCAGATAATGCATGACCAAAGCAAATATTGGTATTACATGCAGTCATTGGATTATTTGTAATATATCGATCAAAATATTTATTAACCGGTAAAGAACCGTTTGAATTAGTAATATTAAATCCACTTGAATCACTTATATTACTGGTGTCTGTTGGTCTAAAAACACCCATTACGTATTCACTAGAACCTCCAGCCATATCATATACTCCATATACATTACCAGTCGTACTTGCTCTTTGACCGTTTGTTGTAGTGTATGCATTACACGTTGCGGTATTTGTCGCTTTTGCCGTATTACCCGCACAACCTGTAAGCGAATTTGAATTTGGATTATTCCAAATAGCTGTATTACCGTATTTTGAATTTGCCAAATATGCTATAGCTGACCACTGTGTATTTTTTAATAAATTTGAATCAAATTGATTACCTGTTCCAGTATTCAAACCATAAATATTACCAGCCATCGTCAAACTTATTGCAACTTCATGCATTGCAAAAACATTCAAATTTCTCCATGCATAAGTATTAGGTTTTGAAATAGCTTTGTTATATTCGGCAAACTGCCTCTCAGCTGTAGCTTTAGATGTCGCATCCATGTATCCTATTTCAAATTTAGTAACCCAAAACCCATTTAGTTTATCTGTACCAAATTGGAAAGCAGGGTGACTTATCCACGATCCCAAAGAATTCCCTGACGATGCTTCTGTCTCTTTTCCTTCAAATAAAATTTCAAAATTTCTTTTAGTTATAGCACTTGAAGTGGCATTATTTATTTTATATCGATATGCTGGTATCCATACTAAGTGAACTAATATATCCTCATTTAAAATTTCAGTTCCCGCGGGAGCGCTTCGATAAAATGGTCTGCTTGCAAAAGTTACCAAAACTGAGTTAGCCCATTCTTTATTTTCATAGTTATACCATTCTGAATTTAAATCAGCTTTTATCCACTTATTATTATCATATATAACAGGTATCATATTATTAGCAAGTTCTGGTGCTTTTGCTCCTGAGATATCAATATACCCACACCCATTTTCATCTTTTAAAGAAAAACTTTTGACATAGCCGGAATTTATTTTTACTAAAACATTATATGTTTCAGGTATCTTATTACCAGTATCAGAATCTAATAGGTGAGTACTTAACACACCATCTTCTATTAATTGTTTAATAGAAATACAATATGAATAATCCTCTATAATAGGATATTCGTTTTTATTATTGTTCAAAAATTTATCCGCTGCACTAAAAATCAATTTTTCTGTAGATGCAGTAGAGTTCTCTCTTAATCTTTTTATTTGATTAATTATTGGAGGAAACGCTAAAAGAGCAATTATTCCTAAAATAACAATTACTCCTAAAAGTTCTACTAAAGTAAATCCCTTTTTCATAGCATCACCTACTTTAAATATAACATATTTATAACTTTTAAACAATAAAAAGACTTTCGTCTTTTATCTTATAACACTATTATTATATGCATTTATATTAGCTTTTATATATCCTTTTTTATTGCCAATGTCAAAATTATCACCCTCGATTAATTGACAATATACATTTTCATTAGAGCATAAAATATTTAGTGATTCAATAAATTGTTGGTCATTTTCGATATTTTTTAAATTAGAAATTATTTTAAAAATTTTCTTAGGAAGAATAAATCTTCCTACAACAACATCTAAAGAAGACACATTGTCAATGCTTGGTTTTTCTACTATTTTATTTACAACGTTATTTTCATGAATAATCATTCCATATAGAGGAACTTCTTCTTTGAAAACTTTCTTCATTCCTATCTTGACTGCATCAGAGCCTAACTGTTCTATAGGGTACGTCTTACTATCATAAAAATCATCACCAAACATTAACCCAAAATATTCTTGTTTGATATATTTTTTAGTTAGCATTAGAGCTTGAGCAGGGCCTTTAGCGTTATTCTCATATACTATTTTAATGTTTGGAAACAAATCCTTATATACATGTAAATATTTTTTTAAGTTGTAATCGTTTTTATTAGCAATAATGATTATAAATTCATAACCTGATTTTTGTGCTTCTTCTAACAAATAATGAACCACAGGCTTATTATTGATAGGTAGCATAATTTTAGAAATTACCGAAGTTATTGGAGCCATCCTGGTTCCTTTTCCACCGCCTAAGATAACACATGTTTTCATATTACACCTTCTTATATGTTTTGTGACCTTTAATCAAACTTTTCAATCCAATTTCAACTGGAAAAGCGACATCTATAAATTGTTCTCCAACACTTACAATTACCCCTAATCCATATTTTTCATGAAGTATTTTATCTCCCTTAGAATATTCTTCATCACGATATTCATGCTTGATAAACTTATTGGCTTTCTCTGTTATTTCTTTTTCAATTGTATCTTCATCAATTTCTTTTATGAATCTGCTTTCAGAATTATATGACTCTTTCCCAAAAATTGTCCTTGTTTGAGCATTGGTAATCCATAATTTCTCTTTAGCTCTAGTGATTGCAACATAGCATAATCTTCTCTCTTCTTCCATGTCTTCTGTACTATAGAGTGACTGTTGATGAGGAAACAAATTTTCTTCCATACCAATTATAAATACATTATCAAATTCCAATCCTTTAGCTGAATGAACCGTCATTAGATGCACGTAGTTTTTATTATCAATTGAATCGACATCACTGATTAAAGATATCTCGTCTAAAAAAGCTCCTAGATCATTTGTTCCATATTTTTCTTCAAAATTTTTAGCTACCGAAATAAATTCTTCTATATTTTCAATTTTTGAATATGATGTTAAATCCTTATCCAATTCTAATTCTTTTTTTATCTCTGTTTTTTCAATCAAAACTGAAACAAACTCTGATAGTGTCATTTCATTAGAATTGTTTATTAGTTCTTCAATCAAGTTTTTAAAAATCAACTCTTTACCAGAATCAATTGCTTTATAAAGACTTGTATTTAGGCTATTTGCTTTTTCTTGAATATTAGCAATTGTCTTATCACCAATTTTCCTTTTTGGAACATTAATAATTCTAGTTAAACTAAGATCATCATCTGTATTATATATTAATTTTAAATATGCTAATAAATCTTTAATTTCTGCACGATTATAGTAATTAAATCCTCCAACTGTTTTAAAAGGAACATCATTTCTTCTTAATTCTTCTTCAATATTTCTAGCCTGAGCATTTGTCCTATATAATATAGCAATTTCTTTGTAATTAGACATCTTTTTAATTTCAGATACAACATAATAAGCTTCGCTTTTTTCGTCTGAACATCTCTTATAATTTATTTTTATGCCTTCTTGATTAGTTGTCCATAATTTCTTTTCTTTTCGACTCTTATTATTTATAATTACGCTGTTTGCTGCTTTTAATATTGTTTGAGTTGATCTATAATTTTGCTCTAACATAATCACTTGAGCACTTGGATAATCTTTCTCAAAATTTAGTATATTTTTATAGTTAGAGCCTCTAAAAGAATATATTGATTGATTTTCATCCCCAACAACACATATTCTTTCATGCTCTTTAACAATTTTTTTAGTCAACACATACTGAGCGTGATTTGTATCTTGATACTCATCAATTAATACATACTTATACTTTAATTGATAGTATTTTAAAACCTCTGGATAATTTTCAAAAATTAAAATGGGTTTAATTAGCAAATCGTCAAAATCAAAAGAATTGTTTAATTTTAATTTTTCTTCATATCTTCTATAAACTGCATATACCATCTTGTTAAAGTAATCCGAAGCATATTTTTCATAATCTGCTGCTGTTTGTAATTCGTTTTTTGCAGAAGATATAGCATTTTTTATAGCTTTTGGGCTTATTTCTTTAGGATTAATGTTTTTTTCTATCATTATTTTTTTTATTAGCGCTAAAGTATCATCAGAATCTAGAATAGTAAAATTATTTTTATAACCTAATTTATTAGCATATATTTTTAGTATTTGTAATCCAAATGAATGGAAAGTAGATACTTGCATTTTATTGGCATCTTCATGAAGTAAATGATAGACTCTTTCTTTCATTTCTTTAGCTGCCTTATTAGTAAAAGTAATAGCCAATATATCGCCATAATCATAATTTTTTTCTTTTATCAAATATGCTATTTTAGTTGTTAAAACACTTGTTTTACCAGATCCCGCACCAGCTAAGATAAGAAGTGGACCATCACTATATTCAATTGCTCTTCTTTGTTGTTCATTAAATCTACTTAAATCCATTCTTATCACCTCTACATATATTATACTTTATATTAATTATATTACCTATCAAAAAAGATTATTTATATAATCTTTCGCTGGCTTTTGCATTTAAAGTGAATTCATTCTCTAATTTCAGATTTGAAAAATTTGCAGCTGCTCCTATCATCGCAGCATTATCAGTACAATATTCAAATTTTGGAACTAATACTTCAATTTTTTGCACATTAGCTTTTTTAATTAATTCTTCTCTCAGTCTTGAATTGGCTGCCACTCCACCTGATAAAACAATTTGCTTAACTTTCTTCTCTAAGGCCGCTTTAATTGTTTTCTTAACCAAAATATTTACTGCTACTTCTTGGAAAGCAAAAGCTAGATCTGCTTTATTTATATCTCTTTTATTTTGTTTTTCCTTGTGAACAAGATTAATTACAGCACTTTTTAAACCACTGAAACTGAAATCATAACTATCGTCGTCTTTTGGAGTAGGAAGTTTATAATTAATAGCTCCTTCTTTTGCTAATTTATCAATTTTTGGACCACCGGGATACCCCAAGTCCAAAACTCTTGCTACTTTATCATAAGCCTCTCCAACAGCATCATCCAAAGTTCCACCTATTTTTTCAAAAGAATAGTGCTCTTTCATATAAACAATATCTGTATGACCTCCACTCACTACTAGTGAAATTAAAGGGAATTTCATTTCATTATCAATATTGCTTGCATAAATATGTCCTGCTATATGATGAATTGGAATTAATGGCTTATTAAGTACTAAACTAAGCGTCTTAGCCGCTTGTAATCCTATTAGTAATGATCCAATTAAGCCCGGTCCATATGTCGCTGCTATAGCATCAATATCTGCTAAAGTAAGGTCTGCTTTTTTTAAAGCCTGTTCAATAACTATGGTTATGTTTTCAATATGATGCCTACTCGCTACTTCAGGAACTACACCACCAAAATCAGCATGAATATCTATTTGTGATAAAACAACGTTTGATAAAACTTGTTTGCCATCTTTTACTATTGCTACGCTTGTTTCATCGCAACTTGTTTCTATAGCTAATATTACCATTATATTCTCCTTTCCATTATCAGTGCATCTTCTTTTCGATTATAATAATTCTTTCTTAAACTAACTAGATTAAAATTATATTTCTTATAAAAATTTATAGCACATTCATTTTTAACATTAACTTCAAGAAAGATAGATTCGATTAAATCTTTCTTTGAGTCTTCTAATAATTTATTTAATAATTTTTCACCTATTTTTTGTCTACGATATTCTTTTTTTACAACTATGTAATCTATTTCAATAAAATTATCTATTTTCTTATATAAAATTAAGCCCTTTTCTTCATAAAGAAAAACAAAATTAAATTCAAAGTCAAAATAATCAATATTTATTTTTTCGTTTAAATCACTCAGTAAATCATTTATTATATTTATATCCTCTTTAGCAGCCTGCTTAATCATTAAGATTGGCCTCAGCTTGAGTTATTTTTAAATAATTAGGGTTAATGCTATGGGCTACATTCCCCTTGCTATTAATAATGTAATTAATTACTTTATTTGGTTTTTCTTCATAAAAAGAAGAGGTAAAATTTTCTGCTATAGAAATAATTTTAGGATTATGTTCATTTATCATCTCAATAATTTTTTCTTTACTACCATGTGTATCTTTAACTATCACATTATTATTCCCATCATAGATACCAAAATAATAGTCATCTGCTCTTGCATGTATAATAGGCATTTTTATTGATGCTTCTAAATTGGAAGCTAATAAAAATAATTTGGAAAAAGATATTATTTCTTTATCTAAAGCCCAAGCAAAAACTTTTGCTACGGAAACTCCCATCCTTATGCCTGTAAATGATCCAGGTCCATCAATAACTGCTATTTTATCAATATCTTTAGCTGATATATTTATTTTTTTAAATAAACTACTAACTATTTCTACCAAATATTGTGATAAATTTTGATCAGAAACGCCTTTTTCTTCAATTAATAATTTATCATTGTCAAAAATACTAATATTATAATTTTGACTTGAAGTATCTAAATATAAAATTTTCATATAATCGACTCACAAAGATCAACATATTTTTGACCGTATGGTTTCAAAATTATCGATCTTCTATTTTCATCTAATACTTTAATTTTAATTTCTAGTCTTTCTTTTGGTAAATATTGTCTAATTGTACTTGCCCATTCAATAACAACAACCCCACCTTTTTCAAAATATTCTTCTAGTCCTAATTCATCTATACTGCCATTTAAACGATATAAATCCATATGGTATAAAGGTAATTCGCCATCATATTCTTTTATTAAGGTAAAGGTTGGTGAAGTTATACTTTCTTCGATACCAAGTGCTTTTGCTATTCCTTTAGTAAATACAGTCTTGCCACTTCCTAATTCGCCATCTAAACAGATGATCATATTTGGAAATTTTTCTGACTCGAAATTTTGGGCCAATAGTATTGTCTCTGTCTCATTTTTAGTTATTATTTTATATTCCATTCTATCACCTATCTATTTTTTATTTTAACGTTTTTATGAATGCATCAACTACATCTTTATCAAAATGTGTTCCCGTGCATTTTATTAATTCACTTATTGCAGCTTCTTTTGTCATTGCCTTTCGATAACTTCTATCCGCAGTCATAGCATCATAAGCGTCCGCAACTGCTATGATTCGCGCATCTAAGCTTATTGCACTACCTTTTAGTCTGCTTGGATATCCTGTTCCATCCATTTTTTCATGATGTTGCAGTACTACTACTGCAATATTAGAAAATTCACTAACAGAACTCAATATTCGATATCCTATTTCACTATGAGTTTTAATTTCTTCATATTCACTTTCAGTCAATTTGCCTTCTTTATTTAAAACTTCTTCACTTATTGATATTTTTCCTATGTCATGCATTAATGCAGCCGTTCTTATATTTTTGATTTGTTCTTTAGGCAAACCCATTTCTTTTGCTATTTTTTCCGAAATCAAACTTACTCTTGCACTATGTAACATTTCTCTTTTACTTTTCTCAAATAATGAAGTCATGATTACATCAATTGTTCTTTTCTTTAAATTAGTTGTCTCATTGATTTTATTCTTATACATCATATCTTCGGCTTCTTTGAAAACATCTTCCATTTTTTGGTTTTTATTATATTTAATTGCACTACCAATAGAAAAAGATATTATATTTGTTTTATTACTTTCTCTTTCTACTTTATTTTCTATTTTTTTAATTAATCTTTGTACTTTATCTAAAGAAGTATTTGGAATTAAATATACAAATTCATCTCCACCTATTCTGGCTAAAATATCATCTTTTGTGATATATTTTTTTAATATTGAGGCAACTTTAATAAGTAATTTATCTCCTTCAATATGACCAAAAGCATCATTGGTCATTTTTAAGTTATCAACATCTATCATGATTAAAGCCAACGGATATTGAGCCTCTTTATCAAATTTATTAACCATCGTTTCATAGTATCTTCTATTATATACTCCAGTTAGATGATCATAAAAACTTAGTCTATTTATTTCTAATATTTTCTGTTTGCTCTCCGAGTAATCACTTATTACTAAAACTGCTCCCATATTATTTTTGATAGGATTTCCTTTTAATTGAATCGGTACTCTTTTATTATTCTTATTAACTAAATATATTTCTTCTTTGTTTTTTAAAATTTTCCCTTTATTTAAAACTTTATTTACAAAATCAATACATTCATCATTGTTGTTTTCTTTGTATATTTTGACAAAATCATTAATTTTTTTACCAATAACTTCGTTATGGTGATACCCCAATATTCTTTCAGCTTCATCGTTGAACAAATATATTATGCCATCTTTGTCTATTCCGATTACAGCTTCACCAACTGAAAACAAAGTTGCATTAAGTCTTTCTTTTTCAACATTCAAGCTGTTTTCTAATGATATTCTTTTTGTTACATCTCTAGCAGAGGCAAAAATATTGTCCCCATAAGGATATGAATGCCACTCTAAATAAATATAATCTCCAGTTATTGTTTTATATCTATTTACAAAGGATAAAATTTCTTCGTTTTGGGATTTTTCAAAAATTTTATTAGTTTTTTCTATATCTTCAGGATGAATAAAATCAAATAATTTTTTACCAACTAAATCACTTAATTCATAACCCATTATTCTATTCCATGATTGATTCACTTTTAATAATTCACCTGAACTGTTAGCAATGCAAAACAAATCTAAATTCACATTGAAAAAATTAGCTAGTTCATTTTCAGTATTTTTCAATCTTTGTTCTAAAAGAAGATTGTTAATTTGTGTTTGTTCTTTAGTTATATCAAAAAAATATGTAATAAAATGTTTATCACCGCATGCATGCAATCTCATTCTAAATTTCTTATTCAATAACTCTGTATATTCTTCAATATCGACTGTTTTATTATTTAAAACAACATCAAAACAAAGGTTTAGCCATTCTTGTTTTTTATTTATATCTTCATCTACTATATTTAAAAATGACTCTCCTACAATTGATTTTTCGATTTCAAAATACTTATTGAAAGCTTCATTAACTTCAACAAATATATAATCTACTGGCTTATTATTACCATATATTAATTGACAATATGCATATCCCAGTGGCAAATTATCAATGATTTTATTTTGTATATTCATATTATCCTCACATCTTTTATTATAACATTTTAAAAAATAAATTGCACTATTGTTGAAATAATAGATCTTTGTTTACAAAGCAAAAAAGAGTTAGATTTCTAACTCTTTTTTACATAAAAAACTGGCGACTTCCTATTTTTGCTTACGCTATCTTCGGCGTTAAAGTGCTTAACTACTGTGTTCGGGATGGGAACAGGTGTATCCACTTTGCTATCGTTACCAGTTTAATTATTAATTTAATTTTATTAACTAAAACATTTAATAATTCTTTGAAAACTAAGATAATGTGTAATCTAATCAAATTAAGCTAATAATTTGGATTAAATCCTCGATCTATTAGTACTAGTCAGCTCAACATGTCGCCATGCTTCCACCTCTAGCCTATCAACCAGTTAGTCTATCTGGGATCTTACTTTATAAAAAATGGGAAAATTCATCTTGAAGTTGGCTTCCCGCTTATATGCTTTCAGCGGTTATCCATTCCATACATAGCTACTCAGCGCTGCCACTGGCGTGACAACTGATACACCAGAGGTATGTCCAATCCGGTCCTCTCGTACTAGGATCAGCTCTCCTCAATTTTCCTACGCCCACGACGGATAGGGACCGAACTGTCTCACGACGTTCTGAACCCAGCTCGCGTGCCACTTTAATGGGCGAACAGCCCAACCCTTGGAAGCGAATACACCTCCAGGATGTGACGAGCCGACATCGAGGTGCCAAACACCACCGTCTATATGAACTATTGGGTGGTATCAGCCTGTTATCCCCGGGGTAACTTTTATCCGTTAAGCGACGACCATTCCATTCTGAATCGCCTGATCACTAAGTCCTGCTTTCGCATCTGCTTGACTCGTTGGTCTCGCAGTTAAGCTCCCTTATACCTTTACGCTCTATGAATGATTTCCAACCATTCTGAGGGAACCTTTGAGCGCCTCCGTTACTTTTTAGGAGGCGACCGCCCCAGTCAAACTACCCACCAGACACTGTCCCTATACCAGATTCATGGTACCAGGTTAGAAATCCAATTTATCAAGGGTGGTATTCCAAGGTTGACTCTGTATAAACTGGCGTCTATACTTCATCGTCTCCCACCTATCCTCTACAAGATAAACCGAATTTCAATATCAAGCTGTAGTAAAGCTCCACGGGGTCTTTCCGTCCAGTCGCGGGTAACCTGCATTTTCACAGGTATTAAAATTTCACCGAGTCTATAGTTGAGACAGTGCCCAAATCGTTACGCCTTTCGTGCGGGTCAGAACTTACCTGACAAGGAATTTCGCTACCTTAGGACCGTTATAGTTACGGCCGCCGTTCACTGGGGCTTCAATTCAAAGCTTCGCCATAATGAATTACTTCATATACTAACTTCTCCTCTTAACCTTCCAGCACTGGGCAGGCGTCAGCCCCTATACATCGTCTTACGACTTAGCAGAGACCTGTGTTTTTGGTAAACAGTCGCTTGGGCGTCTTTACTGCGGATCTACTACTAGATCACCCCTTATCCCTAAGTTACGGGGTTATTTTGCCGAGTTCCTTAACTATAGTTCTCTCGCTCACCTTAGGATACTCTCCTTGCCCACCTGTGTCGGTTCTCGGTACAGGCACCTATGTAATTAACCTTAGAAACTTTTCTTGGAAGTTTGGCGTCAGAAGATTTCGACAGTAAACTGTCTTCACCATCACACTTCAACTGTACAGTATACGGATTTCCCTATATACAAGTCTTTGTGCTTAGACCAGAATCCATTAACTGGCTCTTCCTAGCCTCCTTCGTCATTCCATCAGTTACATAGGTGGTACAGGAATATAAACCTGTTGTCCATCGACTACGCTTTTCAGCCTCGCCTTAGGCCCTGACTTACCCTGGGAGGACGAACCTTCCCCAGGAAACCTTGGGCTAACGGTGGACGGGATTCTCACCCGTCTTGCGCTACTCATACCGGTATACTCACTTCTAAGCGCTCCAGCTGTCCTCACGATCAACCTTCTCCGCCCTTAGAACGCTCCCCTACCATCATTCACATGATTCGCAGCTTCGGTAATATGCTTAGCCCCGGTACATCTTCGGCGCGGTGTCACTCGACTAGTGAGCTATTACGCACTCTTTAAAGGATGGCTGCTTCTAAGCCAACCTACTAGCTGTTTTGACAACTCCACATCCTTTTCCACTTAGCATATATTTGGGGACCTTAGCTGGCGATCTGGATTCTTTTCCTCTCGCGCATGGACGTTATCACCCATGCACTGACTCCTGAAAATTCTTACCTTGGCATTCGGAGTTTGATTACACTCAGTACAGCTAGATGCCGCCATTGTGTATTCAGTGCTCTACCTCCAAGGGGATTATTTCAAGGCTAGGCCTAAACCTATTTCGGGGAGAACCAGCTATATCCGAGTTCGATTGGAATTTCACCCCTATCCACAAGTCATCCGCGCACGTTTCCGGGTACGTCGGTTCGGTCCTCCATTTAGTTTTACCTAAACTTCAACCTGCTCATGGATAGATCACTCGGTTTCGGGTCTATTGCATCATACTAAGCGCCCTATTCAGACTCGCTTTCGCTTCGGCTCCGTCTCTTCGACTTAACCTTGCATGATACAGATAACTCGCCGGTTCATTCTGCAAAAGGCACGCCATCACCCATTAACGGGCTTTGACTTCTTGTAAGCACATGGTTTCAGTATTCTATTTCACTCCCCTCCCGGGGTTCTTTTCACCTTTCCCTCACGGTACTTGTTCACTATCGGTCACTAGAGAGTATTTAGCCTTGCGGGATGGGCCCCGCGGATTCCGACAAGATTACACGTGTCTCGCCGTACTCAGGATACCAAGAAGAGTTTATAATATTTCGTTTACGGGACTATCACCCACTAAGGTGCAACTTTCCATTTGCTTCAACTATACTATAAATTTTTTACTCTATATTCTCGGTCCTACAACCCCAGTCCGAAGACTGGTTTGGGCTATTCCCTTTTCGCTCGCCACTACTAAGGGAATCGATTTTTCTTTCTTTTCCTCCGGTTACTTAGATGTTTCAGTTCACCGGGTTGCTTTCATTATAACTATGTATTCATTATATGATACCTACGCATTACCATAGGTGAGTTTCCTCATTCGGAGATCTCCGGATCAAAGCATACTTACTGCTCCCCGAAGCATTTCGCTGTTCGTCGCGTCCTTCATCAGCTTCTAGTGCCAAGGCATTCACCATGCGCTCTTAGCAATTTAATCACCATTATTATATTTTTTTAAAAATTTTTCCTAATTTGATGAGATATTTTAATGCTATATATCCGACTAAAAATATATAGCTACCACATTATCTAGTTTTCAAAGAACTATTCGAGAAAAAAAATTTCTCGTGAGAGAATAATCTCTCAAAACCAAGCAAAATGTCATTTAATTTAGTTAGATACGGTAAAAGTTAAATCTTTCTCCATAGAAAGGAGGTGATCCATCCCCACCTTCCGGTAGGGATACCTTGTTACGACTTCACTCCAATCGCCTGTCCTACCTTCGCCGGCTCTTTCCTAATAAAAGGTTAAGCTACCAACTTCGGGTATTACAAACTTTCGTAGCGTGACGGGCGGTGTGTACAACACCCGGGAACGTATTCACCCTGACATTCTGATTCAGGATTACTAGCGATTCTGGTTTCATGAGGTCGAGTTGCAGACCTCAATCCAAACTGAGATCGGTTTTGGAGATTAGCTCCACCTTACGGTATTGCGACTCTTTGTACCGACCATTATAGCACGCCTGTAGCCCTAGACGTAAGGGGCATGATGATTTGACGTCATCCCCACCTTCCTCCGGTTTGTCACCGGCAGTCTCATTAGAGTTCTCAACTAAATGTTAGCAACTAATGATAAGGGTTGCGCTCGTTGCGGGACTTAACCCAACATCTCACGACACGAGCTGACGACAACCATGCACCACCTGTATCCCGGATAACCTCCACTATATTTCTATAGCTTTGCCGGGTATGTCAAGTCTAGGTAAGGTTCTTCGCGTATCTTCGAATTAAACAGCATGCTCCACCGCTTGTGCGGGTGCCCGTCAATTCCTTTGAGTTTCAATCTTGCGATCGTACTACTCAGGCGGAGTACTTAATGTGTTAACTTCAGCACCGCTTGCGCGACACTTAGTACTCATCGTTTACGGCGTGGACTACTAGGGTATCTAATCCTATTTGCTCCCCACGCTTTCGTGTCTCAGCGTCAGTAATGGCCCAGCAAGCCGCCTTCGCCACTGGTGTTCCTTCTAATATCTACGCATTTAACCGCTACACTAGAAATTCCACTTGCCTCTACCACACTCAAGTCTACCAGTTTTTAAGACGAACCGAGGTTGAGCCTCGGGCTTTGATCTTAAACTTAATAAACCGCCTACACACGCTTTACGCCCAATAAATCCGGATAACGCTTGCTCCCTACGTATTACCGCGGCTGCTGGCACGTAGTTAGCCGG
This sequence comes from Bacilli bacterium, assembly GCA_030602345.1. Lineage (GTDB taxonomy): Bacteria > Bacillota_I > Bacilli_A > RF39 > UBA660 > JAUVZX01. The sequence goes on along the minus strand of JAUVZX010000002.1, from coordinate 138,574 downwards.
AGCTTTCTAATAGAGTACCGTCAAGCCACTACCATTTCCTGTAGTGGATTTTCTTTCTCTATAACAGAGCTTTACAACCCATAGGGCCTTCATCACTCACGCGGCATTGCTCGGTCAGGGTTTCCCCCATTGCCGAATATTCCTAACTGCTGCCTCCCGTAGGAGTCTGGGCCGTGTCTCAGTCCCAGTGTGTCCGATCAACCTCTCAGTTCGGATATGCATCGTCGCCTTGGTGAGCCATTACCTCACCAACTAGCTAATACACCGCAAGCCCATCTTAAAGTGATGCAAACGCATCTTTTAGCATAAAAAGTTATCTATTTATGAATTATTCGGTATTAGCAATCATTTCTAATTGTTATCCCAATCTTTAAGGTAGGTTACCCACGTGTTACTCACCCGTCTGCCACTAGACGAAAAACTAATTCCAACTTTGTGCAAGCACTCTATCTTCTTTAGATCGTCTCGTTCGACTTGCATGTCTTAGGCATGCCGCCAGCGTTCATCCTGAGCTAGGATCAAACTCTCCAAAAAAAAATAATTTTATTTATTTTTTGAATTTTTGAATTGATTTACCTAACTAATTTTGAATTGACATTTTGCTTAGTTTTCAAAGATCATTCATGCCTTTTTTTCAAAAGCATAACCAATATATCAAATGCTCCAAACCAAGTCAATACTTTTTTTCATTTTTTTAATAAAAATTTCTCTTTTCTTCAAAAGAGAAAGTATTGCTTTTTTTCGGGCACTATTAATATACCAAATAAAAGGAATTTAGTCAAGTTGATTATTGTCAATTTACATAAAAAAAACAAAATAACCTATTTTGTTTTATTTTCGTAGACTTTTTTCAAATTAATGTTATTTTCTTTGTCAAAAACAATATCACTTTTTTCAAAGCGGTTTATCAAATCTTTTAATGAATTGTTAAGAATTAAATCTAATTCTTCACTATAGTTCATTTCTTTTTTATGCATAGCATACTCAGATCTGTCTAAAACTTTATACTGTCCATCCGGAAAAACACGTAGATCTAAATCATAATCTATATATTTAATAGTATTATCCTCTATTATATATGGACTTGCTATATTACAATAAAAATATATTCCGTCGCTCTTGAATTGAGTTATGACGTTATACCATTTATCTTTAAAAAAATACATAACAGCAGGTTCTTTGGTTTTCCACGCGTGTCCTGCAGACTCTATTACTAGAGTTTTATAATTTCCACAAATAATGTATTCTTCTTTTATATCTATAACCACCGCTTCACTCCAAGCGCGATGTATTTTTCCATTATGTTTATAACATTGAATTTGAAGTTTATCTCCAATCAATATATCTTGCATAATGTCTCCTCAAAAATATTATAGCATAAAAAAAGATAATTTTTTAAATTATCTTTTAATTAATTCTAGTGCTTTTTGTAATTGAACATCATTTTCATCTTTTGGATTTAAAAGATGCTCTGGCGAATAGTTAATTATGTGATTAGGAGTTAATCCCTCATTGTGAATCCATTCACCATTTGGTGTTAACCATTTTTTAATAGTTATTCTATATGATGTGTTTTCGCCAACACTATGTACTTCTTGAACTGTTCCTTTTCCGTAAGTTGTCGTACCAACTACCAATGAACCCAAATTATCTCTTAATGCTGCCGCCATTAATTCTGAGGCAGATGCACTTCCTTGGTCAACTAAAATTACAATTGGTTTACCGTAGTCTTCTCTTCCCTTAGAATAGAAAGTTTCTATTTTACCTTTTGCTTCTGTAATATATACCACTTTATCTTTATCGAGCAAATTAGAAATCATATCGTATGCAGAAGATAAATGTCCTCCAGCATTACCTCTTAAGTCTATAACTAAGCCATTAACATTTTCTTTTTTTAATTCATTTAGAGCTAACTTAAATTGTTGAGGAGTAGTTTTAGAGAAAATATCTATTCCTATATATCCAACGTTATTGATAATTCTATATTCCACTGAAGGAATCACTATGTTTTCTTTATTAACTAAGAATTCTTTTTCCAATTCATTTCTAATAATCTTTACTCTAAAAGGACCACGATTAGCACTTATATATTTTGGAACTTCTGCTGAAGATTTATCAGAAAAGTCAATTCCATTTACCGAGATTAAAATATCTCCAGGTCTTATCCCCGCTCTATCAGCAGGAGAATCGTCAAATACTCCTGTAATAATGATTCCTTCTTTATAGTTATTCATCGCTATGCCTAGTCCAACGAATTGACCATTCAACTGAAGATTAAAGCTACTTGCATTATCTATATACGACGTATTAGGATCACCTAAAGATTCTAATATTGCTTTCATAGCCGAATCTAACACTTCCGACTCGTTGAAATCCATATAATAATTTTCTCTTATATATAAGTAATTATTAATGAACTTTTCTAGATATTCATTATCTAACTTATCAACATTTATTTTATTCTCAACATTTACTCTTTGAAAATAACCCATTCCAAACCCAAACAATATAGTTATTGATGTCGAAACGATAAATAAAGCTATTACATCATATAAAGTATACTCGGGTTTTGCTTTTTTAACATTTTTAGCAAAAAGACCTTTTTTTAATGCTATTTTTTCTAAAAATTTCTTTATCATATTATTTAACCATTACTTCCAGTTGTTTTAAGATATCTTCTCTTCCTTCAAATGAATTAATTATTTTACCTTTTTCCACTAATATAAGAGTATCTTCTGAAAAAGCGATTTCATTTATATTATCTATGGAAAGATTTGATGTTTCTTTTAAGAAATCTATATTAAATGCATTTTCAAGATTTACTGTATAAATTTTAAGTGCATTTTCTTTAGTTTTAGCAATTTGGATGTATGCATTATATAAATTAGTATTATCCATATTTTTTGCCACTAGCACATAATACTTTTCGGGACTTCTATTTAATATACTATTTACTAAAATTTCATCATATTGAATAGCTGGTTGTAAAATTAATGGATCTTTTTGTTTTTTTTCAACAACAAATGACGTTATGAAGAAAAACACTAAAACCAATAACACTACCGATCCTAAAATTATTAACATGTTTTTTATTTCTTTTTGTTCCATTTTATCTCCTTGTTATTATTATTCTTACTTTTAATGTTTTTGGTATGTACTGCACTTTTAAATCTGTTCCTTCTACAAAAACATCAACATCGTGTGTTCCCGGACCAAAACCTTTTAAATCTACATATGCAGTTATATCACTTGTAGTTATTTGATTAATAACATCTTCTACACCTTTTAGGATAACCGCAACTTCAACGTCTTCCCTTGTTACACCTTGCACTCTGTATATATTTTCATCTAAATTACGAGATTCTAATATAATTCCTTCTAATTCAACATCAACTGAATCGCCCAGAGAAACACCCACAGTAACATTAGTAACTGTCATATGTTTAATTCCAACGGGTTTAATTAATTCTAATCTGTATTCTTGATTTTCTCTTAAACCTTCTACATTTACTTCGATTGGTATAGAGTTAATTGCTGATAGAGCCGCCTCTTCACCATAAATGGTTACGCTTGTAACATTAGAAGTTATAGAGCTTATCGCCTTACCGAAAGAAACATTACCAACAGGAACAATTCTTATTGGTACATCTTTACTAGGTGATGCAATATCTAAGTTAACATCTATCTTTTCAGGAACTATTTCTATATTTACTACATTACCAGATTGATCATACGCTCTTAATGGTACGTCTCTAATAACCGTATTCCCAATTTCTTGTCTAACTAAATTATTTATGTCCACTAATGCCTTGACGCTTGCTACTTTTGCAAGTTGATGTTCAGCACCCTTAATAACTACTTTGTCATTATCAATTCCTACATTAGTAATAATAAATTTACTATCTAATTTATCTTTATTTAAAACATCAACTGCCACAGTTTTTGTTTCAGATAATTTTGGATATATTATTACAGTTGCCACCGATGGATTAACCTTATAATCAATACTTGGTAAAGCTTGACTATATTTTATGGTAACACGGTGTGTCCCGGGTTTCAATCCACTTAAATCAACGATAATATCACTGGCAGGTGATTGTTTTGCAAAATACAAATCTGCTCTATTCCCTATAAGAGTTACGTCAACTATTTCTGGCAACCCTTCTACAACATAGGCTTCTTCATTAAATATTGCTGTTACTTTTTGATCTTTTAAAACTTCTGCTGAACTTTCAGTAAAAGTTATAATTTTTTGATCAACAATTATAAATGTGAAAAAAGCTAAGAATAACGATATAAATAATAATGTATTAGCTTTAGAAAGCCAATTTTCAAATTGTTTCCCCGATCCAGAGTATTTTTCATAAAAAGACATTACAAACTTAGTAACGGGGACAATTATTTTTTTGTCCAATTGTTTCAATAATTGATTAAAGAATGAATTAATATTATTCAGCAACTTTTTCATCTTCATTCTCCTCTTCGTCAACTGCTACAACTTTTTTGGGTCTCAATTCCTCTAAAATTAAAAGTTTCATTTCATCGATGCTTAAATTATAATGTAATTCTCCAGAAATTGCGATTGAAATTCTTCCGGTTTCCTCAGATACAACCAGAGCAATTGAATCGGTTGCCTCTGAAATACCTAAAGCCGCGCGATGTCTAGTTCCTAATCTCTTGCTTATTCTAACACTATCACTTGTTGGGAACACAGCGCCAGCACTTGTTATTTTATCTCCTTGAATAATTACTCCACCATCATGCAATGGATTATTAGGGAAAAAGATTGATATTAATAGCTCTGAAGAAATGTCGGCATATATTTTCTTACTTTTTTCAATATATTCACTTAAACTTTGATCTCTTTCAAATACTATCAAAGCACCAACTCTATTTCTCTTTAAGTATTCAACACTCTGAATAACTTCATAAACTAGTTTTTCTCTCTCATCAACCGTTAAAACTTTATGCCTTCCCAACAATTGACTTCTTCCCAATTGTTCAAGCACATTTCTTATTTCAGGTTGAAATATAATTATTAAAGCTAGTGGTCCCCACATAATTACGTAATTTAATAAAAATCCTACTGTAACTAAGTTTAAAAGATCACTTATTACCTTCAAAACCACTAAAAATAAAATTCCTTTAAATAAAAGAACCATCTTTAAGTTTTTTCTCAAACTTTTTAATACAAAATAAATCATAAACCAAACCAATAAAACATCGGCTAGTTTTCTAAATAACAAAATTAATTCATCAAACGTCATATTTGCCTCCAAAAATATTATATCATAGTTAAAATCAAAAATAAAAGAACCTTATAAGGTTCTAAAATTTCCAAATGTTTTCTTCATCTAAAGTTTCTTCGATTTTAGGTTCTTCTAATGGCTTTTCTTCTTCCAAAGCAACTTCTTCTATTGACGAATCTTTTACTTCTTCTAAAATTGGCTCTTCGATAGTTATCTCTTCCAATCCGCCCGGTTCATGTAACATATCTTCTAGTTCGGTATTATAATCAAAAACTTTTTCTTCTTCAATTATTTCGTGCAATGGTTTTGTTTCATCGTGTAACTCTTCTACGATTATAGTATCTAAAGGTTTTTCTTCTTCCATTTGTAGTTCTTCAACAAAAACATCTTCAATTGGTTTTTCTTGTTTTGGTTCAATAACCACTTTTTCTTCTTTTTGTTTTACTTTCTTCTCTTTTTTTATCGCTTCTTTCTTGCCAAAATCAGTTTTATCAGCGATGAAACCAATTATCGCCATAACTACAACAACTAAAGCAACTATTATTTGCCAAGTATATTCATTAAAAATTTCCATAATATCCATATTCTTTTCTCCTACTATTTATAGTTTAACATTTATTTTCTTAATTTTCAAGATTATTCACATAGTGAATAGCCGTTTTGCTATCTACTTTAACAAAAATATTTTTTTCTATGTCCGAAACTAATCTATTAATTCCATCATAAAAACTAATTGGAAGTTTGATAGATTGATTATTATCTTTATTTACAACGATAAACACTAATCCGTCTTCATGCTTTTCTAAAAAATAAAAACCAATCATATTTGCTTTTTCCTCTTGAGTAAAATCTTTAAATATTTGAGATTTTACTAATTCAATAGTTGCATCATTAAGTTTGCTCTCCAAAATGTGAATTTTTTCTTTCATTTGGTTATGATCATCTACTAAGCGAAAGTGATATTCAGATGAAACAATCATCGCTTCATTTAGCTTTTTAACTGCTGCTTCGCTTTGGTCTTCCAATAGATAAACCATAAACTTATTATCCATATCGTGATATAAAGAATCGTGATTTACTCTTGATATAGAATTGCATTTTTCACATTTATAGTCAAAAAGACTTAGATTTAATGCTTTTTCCTTTATCTGTGGATCAACTGTTACATTTATTGAATCCCAAAGAAGATAGTTCCCTTTTTCTTTGCAAAAGAGACACTCTAGCTCAATCATTTTATTTTTACTCATTTTTTTCTCCTTATTGACTTAAATAGTCTTCTCCTTTTATGACTTCTTTTAATGATAATCCTTTATAATCATTTTGCCTTAATGCTTCATATACAATTATTGCAACTGTATTTGATACATTTAAAGATCTTATATTTTCCTTCATTGGTATTCTTAGACAATTATCAAGATTTGCTGCTAATAACTCTTTTGGCAAACCCGTACTTTCCTTTCCGAAGAAGAAATATATATTTTCTTCCAAAGAATAGTCAAAAGATGAATGGGCTTTTTTTCCATATCTAGTTATAAAATAGTATTTACCACTGTTTTTAGAAAAAAAATCATCTAAATCTTCATAAACAAAGTGCTCACAATCATCTATGTGATTTGCTCCAGTTCTTTTTATCAATTTATCATTCCATAAAAAACCAAACGGCTCGATCAAATGTAACCTTACTCCTGAAGCTGCACACGTTCTCATAATATTACCTACATTACCCGCTATCTCAGGCTCAAACAAAACTACATTAATCATTTTCTATACTCATAAGTTTTAAATCACCCATAGTTTGTATATAGTTGCCATTTTCAAAAAATATTACTGTTGGAATTTCTAAAATTAAATCATATTTTTTTTCAAATGTTTTTTGTTCTTCTTTATTTAAAATCAATAAAACTATTTGCTCTTCTAAAACGTTCTTTTCTACTAATTCTATAACATCGGAATTAAATTCTGCATTCTGATTTTCAAGTTCAACTATATAAATATATACATCTGGATTTTCTAAAAGAAAATTATCTAGATCTTCATAATATATCTCGCTAATTTTTTCTCGCAAAAATTTAACTTCACTATTATTTTTATATTCTCTATAAATAGTAATAAAAGAAAATAATAAAAAATAGGTTGCAAAGATAATTAATCCATATATAATTTTATTTTTCATATTATCACCTTAGTACAGTCCTTCATTTTCTTTTTTCAGTTCCTCAATTGTAACAGTATCTAACTGTATTTTCTCTTCTTCTATGATATCTTGAAACTTGTTTTTAAAGGCATCAAGCTCTTTAATTATACTATCAGGATATATACGCTTGCTTCCTTTGATAGCATTATATACGTCCTTAACGGTAACTTCTTCTCTATTATCAAATAAAGCTTGTGAAAACGCTTGTGTCAATACTGAAAAGGATACGTCAGGATACATGGCAGCAAGTCCATAAATTCTTTTATATTCAGATGTTGCATCAACAATACTCTCAATTATCTGTTTAGAAACATAGTGATTATATTTAAATTTTATTCCCGTATTTTTTTCAATTCTCGGAAGTGAGCCGACTAAAATATCAACCGTAGTATCACGGCTAGGCTCTAACACATCTACTTTTTCAAATCTTCGTAAGAAAGCTCTATCTCTGATTATATATTTATCATACTCAAGAGTAGTTGTCGCTCCTATTGCCTTAACATCTCCCCTATCTAAAGCAGGCTTTAAAATATTTGCTAAATCTAGGGAATTATTATTTCCGATTAAAGTATGGATTTCATCAATAAAAATAATTATCTTCTCTTTTTCTTTTAATTGTTTAATCAAAAGAGATATAACGGCTTCTTCTCTATTTTCCAGACTAATTACTCCAGATAACGAAGAAGAGTTAAATTTAATTACTTTGAATCCTTGCAATACTTTTGGAACTTCATTTTTTTGAATTAAATATGCTATTCCTTCAACTATAGCTGTTTTACCGATACCTGGTTTACCCACGAGAATTGCCGATTTTTCAGGAGTTAATAAAGTCAATAAAACCTTTTTAATTTCTCCTTCTCTAGCAATCGCTGGATTAGTTATATATTTTTTAGAAGTAAGATCTTCACCAAACAATTCTACTATATCGGGTTCTTTAGTTACTTCAATTATTTCTATATCCATGTTTACCTCTATTTTCTATATGCATTAAAATATAAACTACTATTAAAATCAAACTCTGTGTTTCTAGCAATAGTTCTTTCTCCCAATAAATCACTATAATGTTTTACTTCTATTCCAGAAGTATAATAGATAAATCCGTCTATATATTTTATATTATCTATTTTGTTTGTTTTAAATATGTATGTTTTTGCATCCTTATCAATTTTTGGAGCTCTATAAACCTCGAATTCATTATTAACTTTTTTAAAATAATATATATATCCTGTTTTTTCTCCGATAATAGTATCTATTCTTTCGTAACCATTAGTCTTGAACGTTGATGTCACATCTCCGTCAAATAAAGGTAAGTTTTTTAAAACGTCTACCGCAGGTACTCTTTCAAATACTTCATTTTTATATATTCTAATACCTATATCAGAATTACCAACTTCAACTACAGTTTTCTTTTTAACATCAATTTCATATTGTTTTCTACTTTGTTTATCAAATAGATAAAGTGAATCTCCTACAACACCTTGAATGTATGAATCAAAATCGATTAAAAATCCTGATGTTCTTATTTCAAAAGATCTATTATTTGTTATATCTACCACTAAAAATTTATCAAAAGCAAATTTTTGATCATAATTAGCAGTTACATAAAAATTATTTACAAGAACACTTATGTCTCTTCTATATATATCTGTCAAAAACATTCTGGCAACATAAACTGTTTTTAAGTTGCTCTTATTTATTGTAAATATTCCTCGATAATGATTCATTGAAATAAAATGATTATCTACTAGATTATTTTCAAATACCGTCAATACTCCATTCACAGTTGTATTAGACTTATCGTCCACGAATTGAGTCTTATCATAACCCTTGCTTTCTAAACCATCAATAAATGACGCCACTTCTTTAGAATTAATAGAATTTGCATGATAATATGTGTTTCCCTTTAAACAAAGAACATCTGATAAAATTGAATTATTAGTAAAAATCGGGAAAACGCATTTGTATTGAGCATCAGAATAAACTATTACATCTTTAACAATTTTCCTTGCACCATACATATTTTTAAAAACATTAAAATAAAAATCACTACCATCATAGTTTATTTTTATATTATATGAATTAGTTTCATTCTTTTGCCTAGCAACGTATTCTTCTTCTACCGTAATGTTCATATCGTTTTTATATATAATATAGTTTAATGAATGTCCCACGCCAAATAAATTAAAAAATATTTCAATCGCATAGTAAATTAAAAATAAAATAACCAAAGTTGAAAATAATCTCTTCATACTACCTCACTATAATAATTATATAGAATTTATGATATTTTTTCAATCAAAAGAAAAAGAGGTTATCTACCTCTTTTTTTTGTTATACCATATTCTTTGCTTAATTTCATCATTTGTTCAGTAACAGCTGTTTCTAATTCATTAGCAGCAGCTTTATCAACATTTGAAATGATTATTTCTTCATTTATAGTATCGATATATACTCTAGTCCAAATAAGTCCAACTTTAACTTTAAAATCGTTAAACATATCAGGTGTAATCGATGTGAAAAAATATCCCCACACAAATCTTTTTGTTGCGACTAAAATTCTCTTATTAGTTAGTACAATAACTCCTGTATAAAACAATTCATAAAATTCAGGTCCTTTTTGTCCTGCAAAAGCGTATAATACTTCTTCCCCTGGATTTAAATGCTTTTCGATAATTTTAGCATGCGCTTTAACTCTCCAAGCAACAGTCATAGGATATTTATGCATAAAGGTACTAAGGGCCGCATATATGTTAATTTTTTTCATCTATAATACTCCATTTTTTTCTAAGAAGCTTTCAAACTCTGACAAACTTAACGCTCCACTTAAATGAGCAATAACTTTTCTATCTTTTACCAAGAACATTGTTGGTGTACCAAATTTCTCAATTTTAGTTTCGTCTGAAGTTAATATTTCTTCAATACTACCATTTATAAGACTAAGTGAGGCTTCAATTGCCTTTTGAAAGTCATCTCCATCTACAATATTAATATTATAGTAATTTATTGTCAAATTATGTTTTTTTGATAAATTTACTAGAGTCGGTCTTACTTGCGCACAGAAACTGCACGTTGTTGCTCCAACTACTACAACTTCCATTTCACTTTGATTTAATAAATCTACAAATTCATCTGCTTTTATATAGTTAATAACCGGTGATAATTCAGAAGATATTTGATTATGCCTTTGAAAAAATTCAAATGTTCTCTGTTCTCCGTTAAAACCAATTAATCTTTCTTTTACTTCACCATTCTCAAGTGCAACTATGTAAGGCGTCCCAAATGTTTCAGGATCGATATCTAAATCTTCCATAATTTCTTCAAAAACTTTAGAACTTATCTTTTCGAAATCAATATAAACGTATTCTGCTCCGAAATCTTTTTTAAAATCTTTTAAAATAGGATTTAAATATTGGCAGTATATACAAGTATCTCTACCAATATAGACTATATTTCTTTCTGTATTTGCAAATGCCTTCTCATAATTGCTTATAATTCTTTTTTCTTCATTAGCAGACATTGAACTAAGCAATATCATTAATATGAAAAACCCTAAACCTAAACCAAGTGCATAAAGCAAATTTTTTCTTTCTTTATCATTTGGCTCCTTTGAAATAAACTCTTTTTTTTGTTTCATTTTTACTCCTTTTTAATTTTTGTCCGTATAATTATTATAGCATAAACTAATAATAAAAAGTATAAACAAAAAGTGATTAAATCACTTTTTATAGATGCTGTTCTTGTTTGATTATGTTTTCTTTTTGAGAAACCAATTTATTTTGATGTGTAGAAAATAAACCACCGAAGGCTGATGGAATCTCTGTGGAATTTTTTATTTTTTCCTCTTTCAAAAAATCACTTCTAATTCTTTCTAAATTAAAATCTATCCCATCCGTTAAAGCCCAATACGAAACTCCCGATAATTTAACGCCAGAGTTATTTATTATTTGAGATATTTCATTTATTTTTTCTTTTTTAATATCGTAAACTTGACTAGGCTGAACATCCGGTTTTTCACCAAAAACTCGCTCAATATCATTTTTGCATAATGACATATCAAATTCTGTAATTTCAACATTCTTTCCAGTGCTATCTTGAAATGCTTTGAAATCTTCATAGCAATTTTTTATGTTATTTAAATCTTCTCTAATCGTTATATGCATTTGGCTACCTAATGTATCAATTAGTCCAGGAGATAGCACTTCAATTTCACTAATTGTTTCCAATACTTTTTTTCTTCTGTCACCATTTTCTAAAAATGGTTCGTTATACAAATATTTGACCCCTTCAGGTTTATTAGTTTTGGCGTACTCAAATGTTTCGATTATTTCCTTTAAAGATATACCATATTTTTTCACCCAAATATTATTATAGTCGCCATCTTTATCCTTATCAAAACTAATTATTTCATTGAATAAATCAATTGCATATATTTGCGGTTCTTCTTTTCCGTTTACAATAATCTTATTATTTTTATTATATTCACTAATAAAGTTTATTGTATTTTTTACATATTCACTAATTATTTCTAAAATTTGATTTTTATTTTTTCCTTCAAATAGATTGTTCGGATCCTCTCTTACGAGCAAAGAATGAAACCTAACTTGCTTCCTGTTTCTAAGTGCAAAAGCCAAATCTCTTTTCACATGATAAAAATCATATCTTTTTTCTAGTTCTTTGTTTCTAAAAAACTTGTTAACTATCGTGTATATCTTTCCAGAACCAACAACTATACTATTGAAATTATCTAGTTGACTCTCCAAAAAAACCATTTCATCATATAAATTTTCATTTTTTAACTGATCTCTTTCTCTTGATACAAAATGATGGTTCAAAGTTACAATTTCTTCCGAATATGGATGTTTTCTATCAATTATAGATTCTAAATCTGATGCCACTATTCCCAAATATTTAAATTTATTCAATGCGGACTCATCTTTTGTAGAGTCGTGGGATACTAATGTGTCTTGATATTTTTTAAATACCATTCTTTTTGCAGTTTCCAAATCAATACTATCTAAATTCTCATATATATCTGGAACCCTATTTATTTGGTCACAGTATTTAATAAAAGTTACTAAATCATTAAAATTTTTGCATTGAATAATAGATAGCATATCTATTTGCTCTGAACTAAAATATCCACCAAAAATATCTGCATCTAATTTTAAGTTATTCATAGTATTACCTCTATATATTATTATATCATTTTGGAAAACTATTTATTAAAATAATTTTTAATATAATCAAAACCCTTATTAATTTATTTCAAAGTCATAACTCTGAATTTTATTTGTGGTAATTTGTTCATAATTTCTCCCATACCAAATATATTATAACACTAAAAAAGGTAAGCTTAAGATTAACCCTTATTCAAACCTCTTTTGATTGTTTATTTACCATGACATTGTTTATATTTTTTTCCACTTCCACATGGACAAGGATCGTTTCTTCCTATTTTTTCCACTTGTTTTGGTGTTTGTTTTTTTACTTTTGACATATCTTGAGCTGCTTCACCTTTTATAACTTGTTTTCTTTCAGTGTTTTGTCTTATTTCAGCTCTTAATAAGTATGAAGTTATTTCTTTATCAATTGTATGTAATAATTCATTAAATAATTCGAATCCTTCTTGAGTATAAGCTCTTAGAGGATCTTCTTGCGCGTATCCTCTTAAGTGAATTCCTTCTCTTAAATTAGCCATTGTATTAATATTTTCCATCCAATAAGTATCAATAACTCTTAGAGAAATTGCTTTTTCAAACTCATTTATTACTTCTTCTGGTAATTGAGAAATTTTTTCTTCATATTCGCTTATTACTTTTTCGTAAATATAATCAATTGTTGCTTCTTCATCCAATTCTAAAACATCAGTAATATTTATTTTTTTAGAAACAATATAATTAACCGCTTCTAAAATTTCTTTTTTATCTAATTCAGTTAAAAATCCTTCTGGAGCAATATGACTATCGATTAGTCCTGCTACATAATTATATATATTATTTAAAACTTCATCATGAATAGATTCTTTATCTAAAATTTCATTTCTTTTTTCATATATTTGAAGTCTTTGTTGATTGACAACATCATCATATTGTAATAATTGCTTACGAATATCGAAGTTGTTTCCTTCAACTCTTTTTTGCGCAGATTCAATTGATTTAGACATCATTCCTGTACGGATTGACATATCACCATCAAAGCCAACTTTTTTAAGTAAGTCTTTACCGCGATCTGTTCCGAATCTAACCATCAATTCATCTTCGAATGAAACGCAGAATTGTGAAAATCCTGGATCTCCTTGACGACCCGCTCTACCTCTTAACTGATTATCGATTCTTCGTGATTCGTGCCTTTCAGTACCAATTACACATAATCCCCCGAGCTCTTTAGTTTCTTGAGTTAATTTGATATCGGTTCCACGTCCAGCCATATTCGTTGCTATCGTAACTGAGTTTTTATGTCCGGCTTTGGCGATTATTTCAGCTTCACGAACATGATTTTTAGCATTTAAGACTTCATGAGGAACTTTTTCTTTGTGAAGTAATTCACTAATTAATTCACTCGTTTCAACCGCAACTGTACCAACTAATACTGGCTGTCCTTTTTCATATCTTTCTTTAATTTCTTTTACTATTGCCCTAAATTTACCATCGGCAGTAGCAAAAATTAAATCTCCGAAGTCTTCTCTTATAACTGGTTTATTTGTGGGAATACAAATGACATACATATTATATATTGATCTAAATTCTTCTTCTTCTGTTTTGGCAGTTCCGGTCATACCAGATAATTTTTTATACATTCTGAATAAATTTTGGAATGTTATAGTTGCTAGAGTTTTGGTTTCTTCTTGAATTTCAACTCTTTCTTTGGCTTCAATAGCTTGATGAAGTCCATCAGAGAAATTTCTTCCCACCATTAATCTTCCCGTAAATGGGTCTACAATTAATATTTTACCTTCATCTACTACATAATCTACATCTTTTTTCATTGAAAAGTTTGCTTTTAAGGCTTGATTTATAAAGTGGACTAAATTGGTGTTATTTATATCATATAAATTATCTACACCAAAAGCTTTTTCAGCTTTTGCTATTCCGACTTCATCAAGACTAACAGCTTTTGTTTTTTCATCATATATATATCCGTTATCTTCTTTTAAAGTTCTAACAAATGTATCTGCTTGCATATATAATTTTGCTGAATTAACAACCCCACCTGAAATAATTAGAGGCGTTCTAGCCTCGTCAATTAAAACCGAGTCAACTTCATCGATAATAGCAAAATTAAGGCCCTTCATGACTCTCTCAGCTTTGTTAACAACCATGTTGTCTCTTAGATAGTCAAAACCAACTTCGTTGTTTGTGGTGTACATAATATCACAATTATATGCCTCTTGTTTTTGTTCGGGTGTAAGTTCTCTATAGTTTACTCCAACTGTCAATCCTAAGAAACGGTAAATATTTCCCATCCATTCAGCATCACGGCCAGCTAGATATTCGTTAACTGTTATTATATGAACTCCATCTCCTGTTAAAGCATTAGCATAAGCGGGTAATGTAGAAGTAAGAGTTTTTCCTTCTCCTGTTTTCATTTCTGCTATATTTCCATAATGAATAGCAAGACCACCTAATAATTGAACATAGAATGGTTTTTCACCAATTACTCTGAAAGCCGCTTCTCTCACCACAGCAAAAGCTTCGACTAAAATCGAATCTAAAGTTGCTCCATCAGCAAGTCTATTTCTAAACTCTGCTGTTTTCGCTTTCAATTCTTCATCTGAAAGCTTTTCCATTTCATCACTTAAAAGTTCTATTTGATCTGCTATTTTTTTAAATCGTTCTAGTTCTTTATACTCATGATCAAAAAGTTGTTTTATTAATTTCATGTTTTCCCTCTTTCGTCATTTTCTATTTTATCAAAAATAATTGAAAAATAATAGTGTCATTTTAAAAGAGAACTTAGTTCTCTTCTGCAATTAGTATTCCAAAATCATTATCTTTTCTCTTATATAAAACGCATATTTCTTCTAAATCGCTATTTTTAAATACAAAGAAATCATGTCCTAACATTTCCATTTGAACGATAGCTTCTTCTTCGCTCATAGGAACTAAATCTAATAATTTTCTTTTTACTATTTTGTTGTCTTCGTCACTAACATCATAATCCATTGAAAAATCCATATATCTTTCTTTTTGACGATGTTTTTGCATTTTTGTTTTTGATTTTCTTATTTGTCTTTCTAATTTTTCCGATACTAAGTCAATCGCTGCATATAAATCTTTACCTACTTCTTCAGCTCTTAAAATGACATTCTTAGTTGGAATCGTGACTTCAATTTTTTGGTCAAGCCCTTTTACTTTAACCAAAATATTTGCCACCATATCATCTGGTTGACCAAAATATTTGTGTAGTCTGCCTACTTTTTCCTCTATGTATGCTTCTATTGAATCTGTAATTTCAATATTTTTTCCATGAATATTAAATTTCATAAAAACGATCCTCCCTATAGTATAATTATACCACAGAAAGAATCGTTATCATTACTATTTTACTTTTTTAGTGTTAAGTTTTTGTAGTTCAAATAGTTCAACATATTGTTTAACAATATCAATTGTTAACTCATCAATTGGCATCCCACAAGCTTTTGCTTGACCTCCCGCTAAAGGATGAATTGCTTTTGCTAATTTACCTAAATGCAAGTCTTCTCTTATTCCTCTAAAAGAAAATTGTCTTCTGTCAAAATCTATCAAAAGCATAAAATCTACTTCATTAGCATATTTTTTTGCTAATCTATTTCCTACTACACTTCTATATTGATTAGATATAATAGCTCCTGCATTATATTCTTTACCTTCATATAAGAATGGAAGAATAACTAAGTTTTCTTCAACTTTAGCAATATATTCATTTATTATTTCATCTTCTTTTTTAAAGATTGCAATATGCTCTTCTGGAAAGAATGTTTTATAACTTTCCGGTAGTGAAACTTTTGTTTCTTGATTAGCATAAATTTCCTTTTCATAAAAAGACATATATCCATCAATACCTAGCAACTCTAATTGCTTAGTTATACCCATTCCAATTGGATTCAACGTTGGAGGCCCCTCGGTATCATAACTTCTAACACCTTCTAACCACATCTTAATGTATTCACTATTGCTCAGAGGATGATCTGGATTTACTTTAGCAAAATAATCATATAACAAAGTAGCTCCACACTCTAATTTACCTTCTCTTTCATAAACTATATTAATATAGCTAGGTAAAACTTCATCTAAATCAGAAGTGTGATGATCAAAATGAGCTATTTTAGAAATCAATTCTTCTTTTCCTTCTAATAAATCTCTTACGTCTTTTCGAAGGGGTAAGTCTACAATTATTATTTTTTCATAATGGCTATTTTGCAATCCCATTAAAACTTCTTTAATTTCGTTAATTTCTAATAAAATAATATCTGAATCTGGTAAATACATTTTTCCAATTAAAGCAGAACTAATTCCATCGGCATCTGCAATGTGAGAAATAATTAAATTCTTTTTATTATTTATATATTTTTTCATATTATTTTGTTGTTGCCTTTTCAATATATTTAAGTTCTAGTCTAGCTGGTTTTGTTTTTTCTTCATAACCCATGATATTAATAATTTCTCTAACTTGTTCTTCAGTAATATTTTTTATTCCTAAAATAACTAAAATTTCTTTTAAACGATCATTGAAATCTTCATGCGTTGCTTTTAAATGCTCGTTAATTTCTTTAATTTTTTTAGCCAATAACATTGTCTTAGAACTTTCGGCATTTAAATCTAGAGCTTTTTTCATTCCTTTGTTGATGTCAATTTTATTATTTCTTGGCATACTAGAAATTTTAGCTAATTTATCTTTTTCAGTAAGAGTGATTACGTGTTTACCAACATATCCTCTTTCTTTGTCAAATAGATAAACTGAATGACCTTGTCGTTGTCCAATATAAGCATTTGCTGCATGCCAGTTTTCAATTCCTGACAACGAAGCTGTTCTAATTACTGTTACTTTATCATATTTATTCTCGCGATCTGTATGAAGATGACCTGCGAATACATATACATTTTTGGCTTTATTATATTGTTCTGGATATTGATACTTAACAGCTTTAGCTAAATCAGCATCATTTAAATTTTTGGTTCCCGGACTATTACCATGCGAGAATACTAATAAGTTATCCCCAAATTCTTGAATAGTTGTAAATCTTATATCTTCAAAAGTAAATGGTACTGAAACTTTAGGGTCTTCCGTCATTGAATATATATCATATATATGACTAAATAAACTAAAACTAGATTTTTCATCATGGTTTCCTGGATTATGTTTTAAGACAATCTTGTTGAAAAACATTTTCAAAGTTTCAATCATAGAAACCATTCCTACTTTACCCCATAAATAAGTTTCTTTATATCTACTATCATTATTTTGCGGAGTACCTGCAGTTGTTTTGTCATCAACAGTATCTGAATTAAAGAAGTCATTTCCGATACCCATTGTAAATTGAGCTGCCCCAACCATCAATTGATACTTAACTATTTCTTCTGTAACTTTTTTGATTCTCCACATTGCTTGTTTTGTTGAATAATCTTCAAAATCTGCTAAGCTTCCCAGTTTACCAAGATGTAATTCTAATCCCGGAGAAACCATTATTAAATTTTCATTTAAGACAGGATGTTCTTCAGACTTAAAAGTTTTATAATTGTTTTCAAAAAGATCAAACGGAGTTATTCCTCTTTCTTTTAGGAAATCTTCCAAAAATTTAACAAAGTCTTCTCTAGTAGGATATCCAACGATATTCTTTTTCTTCTTAATTACTATTTCAAACTTTTGATTGGCAATCAATCTTGCTTGTTCTATTCCCATAGAGTCTTTTTCTTTAACTACAGTAGTCCAAGAACCAAATTTACGAGACTCAATAGTATTTATGTACGGATCAAGTCCAATATATTCTAATAAGAATTTATCATCATTGATTTTTTGATTAATTTTATATCTTATAGTGTCAATTGGATCGTTTTCCAAATCAACACCAAAAACTGGTTCTAAGTCCTCAAATTTTATCGAAAAACTTACAGCAGTAGCATCGTTTGCTAAAACTTTTAGTTTGGTTTCCGCTACCTCAGTTTCTTCTTTTATCTCTTCTTTTTCTTTTGTTACTTCTATCAATTTCTTTAATTTTGATTTCAATGAACAATACTCAAAAAATAAATTAGTTTCTACACCATCGGAAGCTAACGCGGATTTTGCTCTCATCGCTAATTTATTAGGAGTTATTTCTTCTCCCTCAATAGCAAAATATATTTTTGCCGCTTCTGACCAAGTGCTTATAAATCCCTCTTCTTTCAATACCCTTATAAAAAAGATTAAGGTTTTATTTAAAACTTTTTCTTCTTTTTTTGCTTTGCTTTTTGCCATTTCTTTCCTCCTGCCTTCTTAACAAAAAAAGGCGATAAACTCATAATTTTGATTAAAATTAAGTTTACTCCCCTTTCAATTTGATATCATTTATTATAATAGTTATTTTAAAATTGTCAATTTAAATTAACTATAATTTTATTATATAGTATTTTATTTTTCTAAACAATGCTAATTTGCATTTTTATAAAAATATGCTATAATAATCTCAATTTCATTATGAAATTAGAAGGAGTATTTTTTAAAAAAATATTATGAAAACAAAAAAAGTTTCAAAACAAGAAATTTTAAAAATGTTGGCAGATGCAAATAAGGCTCATGAAGTTAAAAGAGTTATATATAGTAATCTCTTCGATCCGAAAAATGAAAACTATGAGTTAAAAACTAAAGTTTCAGCCTTGGAAGCTAATAAATCTTTATTCGAAAAAGAAGAATATATATTCTTACTTAAATATATTAAAGATGAAATATCTTTTATTGTATCTGACGAAGAACAACTGATAAGAAAATTAAATTTAAATTTGTCTAAAAACATGTTAGAAAATACAGTGGTAGATAAATTAGTTAATGATTTTAATTTAAAAAATGAATTTGAATTAGATGAATTGATGATTAGAGAAAAACTTGCAAAATTATTCTTATTAGATAAGAACAAACATTTAGTAAAAAATGATGTTTATGAAGAATTAAAAGAAGAAATAGAAGATAATTATTATTCTGAATTTGGTAAATTAAAAAACCCTATATTAATATAGGGTTTTTTCTTTTAAAATAAACTAAGGTAACTTCCTTCTTTTTTTAATTTCTCTTTGTATTTTTGAGATTCGATAATTATATTATGCAAGTCCATTATAGCTTTGCTTATTTCTTCTTTGAAGTTTTTAATTATTAATTTTTCATCTTGAATTGCTTGATTTAATCTAGCTTCTTCTTTTCCAAAAATCATATCTTCTTGCATACCTTTGTTTTGACACATATTTATGTTGAATTTATTTGATATCAAACAAATTATTTGTTCTTGTTTTTCTTTAACAATCATATTTTTCGAAACCTCTTTTTGGTCTTCATCTCTTATAATATTCAATTCATTTAATTCTTCATTAAAAATAGAGATTTTTTGATTAATTTTTTTATTATCAATTTTCAACAAAAACTCATATACCGTTCTTAAATTATAATTATCATTATAGGCATCCATAAGAAATAAATAATCTACTTTATCTTTATAAGCCTTAAATATTTTAATTTCGTTTTTCTTTATTTCTTCTTCAATAAAATGTACTGCACGAGATATTCCTGCTTGCGATATTTTGGGGAAAAATGTAATTTCTTTTTCATCCATTTTAGCAAGATAAGTATATTTCATCATTCCTACTACTTTTTGTCTTTTTTCGATGTGATGATCATTTATTTTAGCAAATTTATTTACTTCTTCAATAAACAATCCTAAAGTTTCTTGTCCGTTCATATGTCCTCCTAAGCACTAATTATTATAATTGTTTTTATTTAATTGTCAAGGTGAGTTATAAACATACTGTCGCCGAATGAAAAGAATCTATATCTTTCTTTAATTGCGATTGAATAAGCGTTTTTAATTGTCTCAATACCTGCCAAAGCACTAACTAACATAATTAATGTTGATTTAGGTAAATGAAAGTTAGTTACTAAACCATCAATTGATTTTATTTCATAACCTGGATATATGAAAATACTAGTTACTCCACTTTGTTCTTTAAATTCGTTATGTTGACTATATATTGTTTCTAGAGTTCTTAAACTCGTTGTTCCAACTGCAATAATTCTTCTGTTCTCTTTTTTGGCAAGATTTAAAATGGTCGCCGTTTCATTACTCATTTCATACTCTTCTTCATGCATTTTGTGTTTTGAAAAGTCATCAATTGATACTGGTTTAAATGTACCCAGTCCAACATGAAGAGTCACTTCTGCAAAAATTACGCCTTTTTCTTTTAATCTATCTATTAGTTCTTCGGTAAAATGAAGTCCTGCTGTTGGGGCAGCTGCACTACCGTTATATTTTGCATATACAGTTTGATAGCGATTATTATCCAATAATTTTTCCTTTATATAAGGAGGAAGGGGCATCGTACCTATTTTTTCTAATACTTCTAATAAAATGCCATCATAGATAAATTTAAATACTCTTATTCCTTCTTCTTTTATTTCTAGGCATACAGCTTTAATTAAGCCATCGCCTATTATAATCTCGGTTCCTTCTTTAACTTTCTTAGCATTTCCTACTAAACATTCTACATTATCATTAGTTCCTATTTTTAAAATTAAAATTTCGACATGGGCATTTGTATCTTTTTTAATTCCATACAATCGTGCTGGAATAACTTTTGTGTTGTTTAAAACTAAAACATCACCTTTTTTTAAATAATCATATATATCGTTAAAATTATGATGATATATATCTTTTTCATTTTTATTAACAATCATTAATCTAGAATCACTTCTTTTTAAAGGAGGTGTTTGTGCAATTAAACTCTCATCTAATTCAAAGTCAAAATCATTTGTTGTCATATTACTCCTTTATATCATATATTTTGTAGTAGTGTTCTTTCAACTCTAAGAATGAATCATTATTAATTGATTCTCTTATTTCTTCCATTAATTTAAGTAAAAATCTTAAATTATGAATAGAAAGAAGTCTCATCCCCAAACCTTCATTAGCTTTTATTAAATGCCTTAAATATGCTTTTGTATAATTTTTGCAAGTATAGCAATCACAATTTTCATCCAATGTAGAAAAATCTTCTTCGAATTTCTTGTTTCTTATATTTAAGTTCCCTAAAGTCGTCATCGCTGTTCCGTGTCTAGCAATTCTTGTTGGCAAAACACAATCGAACATATCAATGCCACGTTCTACTCCTGCAAATATTGCATCAACTGTTCCCACTCCCATTAAATAGCGTGGTTTATCTTCCGGTAAATATTTTATTCCATAATCAATCATTTTATACATAGTAGGTTTGTCTTCACCAACACTTGTTCCTCCGATAGCATAACCGGGAAAACCAATTTTAACCAACTCTTTGGCACTGTATTCACGAAGGTCTTCAAACTCTCCTCCTTGAACTATTCCAAATAATGCTTGATCTGCTCTTTTATGCGCCTCTTTACCTCTTATAGCCCATCTTAAAGTTCTATCAACACTATCTTTCATATATTCATATGTGGCTGGAAATGGTGGACATTCATCAAAACTCATTATAATATCTGCTCCTAAAGAGTTTTGTATTTCTATGGCTTTTTCAGGACTTAAAAATAATTTATCTCCCGATAAATGGTTTTTAAAATAAACCCCTTCTTCTTTTATGTTTCTCATTTGTGCCAAAGAAAAAACTTGGAAGCCTCCACTGTCAGTTAAAATAGGTCCATCATAATTCATAAACTTATGAAGTCCCCCGGCAGCTTCAATTATTTTTTCTCCCGGTCTTAACCAACAATGATAAGTATTGCTCAATATAAATTGGCTTCCAATATCATATAACTCTTCTGGCGAAACAAATTTAACTGTTGCTAATGTTCCCACTGGCATAAACATCGGTGTTTTAACATCACCATGAGGTGTAGTCATGACTGCTGTTCTTGCTTTTGTTTCACTTGATTTTTTTAAAATTTTAAATTCTATTGCTTCTTTTTTCATAACTATGATTATACCAAAATAAGTAAATAAAAAAAAGTCCCGAGGGACTTTTTGGAAGGGAAAATCAGGTTTCACTTGTTTTTTCCTAAACTTTTATAAGTTCGTTAAATATATTAACATATTATTTATCTTTGTCAAACTCCAATTCTATTTTGTTTATATTATAATTAATTGACTCTTTTTCTATTAATGATAACTCATTTATAAATAAAGTTGCTTTTAAATCCATTATTGCTTCGTTAAAAGCATTAATAATATTTTTATTAGCTTCTATCTCTATATATGAAACAGATGTTTTTAAAGATGTATTATTGCTGCTTTTTTCCCCGCGAACATGACCAATTATTTCATTTAAATAATCTCCTGTTTCTAATTCATCTTTATTAACAATTAGTTCTTCAATAACAGTATTATGAATAGATGTATCTTCATATAGTTCTCTAAATATTTCTTCCGTCATAAAAGGAAAAAATATAGACATCTTTTGCAATAATTTAAATAAAATTGTATAAACTGTATATTGTCCTGATAAGCGTTTTTCAGCTCCAAATTCTTCTGGACGATATAGTCTATGTTTTACTATTTCTATATAGTTATCACAAAAATTCCAAAAGAATTTTTCTAAAATATTTAGTGCGAGACCAACTTCATATTCATCCATATAATTAATATATTGCTTTTCCATTTCTGAATATTTAGCCAGTATCCATTTATCAAAGTACTCTAAGTTATCTAACTTAGTTTCTTTATCATAGTCTTGAAGGTGCATTTCGATAAATTTGGAAACATTCCATAGTTTATTTAATAGTTTCTTCCCTCTGAGTAATGTTTCTTCAGAGAAAACTATGTCTGTTCCTAGTCTTCCACTTGCAGCCCAATATCTTATGACGTCTGCAGAATAATTATTAATTAATTCAAATGGCTCTTGTTTACTATTTTCTTTAGACTTAGATATTTTCTCACCCTTATCGGCCATTACAAAGCCAGATATCATAACATTTTCCCAAGGAATTTCATTAAAGTGATAAAAGCTTTTTACAATTGTATAAAAGTCCCAAGTTCTAATTATTTCTGAAGCATTACTTCTTAAACTCATAGGTCTTAATTCTTTTTCATAATTATTTTCTGACCCATATCGCATATTTATCAATGGAGTTACCGATGATGTTGCCCAAGTATCCATGACGTCTTTTTCCGGAATAAAATTACTTGAACCACAGCTACATACACTACTTGGTTTATCTACAAGAGGATTTACAGGTAAATCTTCTATTCTTGCAAAATGTGGTTTACCGCATTCTTGGCAATACCAAACCGGGAAAGGAACACCAAAATATCTTTGTCTTGATATACACCAATCCCACATGACATTTTCAACCCATTCTTTATATCTTTTAGACATATGTTCTGGGTACCAGTTTATTTCTTCACCTTTTTTCAAAAAGTCTTCTTTATAATTTATTAAATCAATGAACCATTGCTTTATAATTGTATATTCTATTTCTTTGCCACATCTTTCATGAACTTGAACATCATGCTCTAGCGGCTCTATCTTAACTATACATTCTAATTCTTGTAAATCTTCCACAATTTTTTTTCTTGCTTGTTTGATTCTAAGTCCTTCATATGCTCCGGCATTTGAATTTAAAAAACCTTCATTAGAAAATATATTTTTTAGTGGCAAATTATATTTTTTCCACCATTCAATATCTGTTTGATCGCCAAAAGTACAACACATTACTATTCCTGTTCCTTTTTCTGGATCAACTTTATCATCACCCATTATTGGAACTTTAATGTTGATTAAAGGAATATTGGCTTCTTTTCCTATTAAATGTTTATTTTTTGAATCATCCGGATTAATAAATACCGCTACTATCGCTGGTAATAATTCTGGTCTAGTGGTAGCAATCGTAAATTTTTCTCCATCTGCATCAAAATTAATATAGTTGAAAGTCGTTTCGACTCTTTTTGTTTCTAGTTCTGCTTGTGCAATTGAAGTTAAACACTCATTACACCAAAGAGCAGGGCTTTCTTTATGATAAGCGTGATTCTTGCTTACCAAATCCAAGAAAGATGATTGACTAATTTTAATAGTTTCTGGACTAACTGTTTTATATGCTAAATCCCAATCTGTACTTACTCCCATTTTGCTAAATAGCAATTTGAACTCTTCTTCATAGCGATTTGTGGTTTCTATACAAAGTTTATTGAACTCTTCACGTCCTATTTCGCTAGCCTTTTTACCAACTTCTTTTTCTACTAATCTTTCACTAGGTAAACCGTTATCATCAAAACCAAAAGGATAAAAGACATTAAAATCTCTTAATCTTTTATATCTGGCAACCATTTCTGTTTGTGAATACGAAAAGATATGACCAATATGTATTTTACCGTTTACAGTTGGAGGAGGAGTATCTATTGAAAATATTTTTCTGCCATCAACTTTAAATTGATATGTATTTTCCTCTTTCCATTTTTTCATCCATTTTTCTTCATTAATCAAATGATTATACTTATTCTCTAACATAATTTCTCCTTCCAATAAAAAATCACATCCAATAAGGACGTGATTACGTGGTACCACCTTAATTTTTTCTCTTATATTTAACGCATATATGCGAATAACTCCCAAGCAACCTTCAATTATTTTTCTAAGAAAACTCACACCTATGTTTTCCTCTCTTTATAGAAATCAAATTTACTCCTCTTGATCTTCGTTTAACAAATTAATTATATTATTTTTACTAAGTTATTGTCAATTCTTAATAACTTATTCCGTGAACTTCTTTTATTTTTTCTAATTTGGCTTTTGCTACTTTTCTGGCTTTTTCTGCACCTTCTTTTAAAATATTTTTAAGTTCTCCACTTTGACGCACTTCATTATACTTATCTTGAATCTCTGATATTTTTAAAACTACCACATCTGCAACTTCTTTTTTAAATGTTCCATAATTTGCATCTTTATATTTATCTTCTATTTCTTTAAACGTCATTCCTGATAAAACAGACATAATGGTCATCAAATTCGATATTCCTGGTTTATTATCAACATCATATTTTATTATATTGTCTGAATCTGTTTTAGCAGACATTATTTTTTTTCTGATAGAATCTAAATCATCTAAAAGAAAAAGTGTTCCCTTGTCATTTTCTGGAGCTGATTTACTCATTTTTTCTTCTGGATTTTGTAAATTCATTATTCTAGCTCCTATTTTAGGAATGCTATGATCTGGTAAAACAAATATATCTGAGTATTTTTTATTAAATCTCTCTGCCAAATCTCTAGTTATTTCAATATGCTGCTTTTGATCTGCTCCAACAGGAACAATATGAGCATCATATAATAAAATGTCTGCTGCCATAAGTGTAGGATAAATGAATAATCCTAAATCAACGCCCCCATTAAAATTACTTTCTTTTTTAGATTTATATTGTGTCATTCTTGCAAGTTCACCAACACGTGATTGAAAAGCAATTAAATAACCTAACACACTATGTTCATCAACTTCACTTTGAATAAAAAAGGTAGTTTTTTTAGGATCAATCCCACACGCTAAAAATAGTGCTGCTAACTCTAATACTCTTTCATTAAATTCCTTTGGTTCTTGATATGTCGTTAATCCATGTAAGTCCGCGACAAAAACATAGGAATTATATTCTTCTTGCATAGCAACAAAGTTTTTCAAAGCTCCTATATAATTTGCCAACGTCAATCTTCCCGTTGGTTGAACTCCCGTTATCATATTTTTTTTCATATTTAACTCCTCAAAAAATCTTATCTAAGATAAGATTTCTATAAATATTCTTCTAAACTTAATTGTTTTGATAGATCTTTTAAAATATTTTTTAACTCATCTTTTACTTTTTTATCTATTATATCTAACAATGTATACTTACCATTTTCATTAATAATTTCAGATGCAAATAAATTAAAATTACTATCTTTGTCTAATGTATAATCTGTATAAATTATATAACTCTTATTACTTTTTCGGTCAACAAAAGAATATAGTATATCTAAAGTTACTTCTTCATTAGAAGAATTTAAAATTTTTATACTCATTTCTTCCATTATATTTTTCTTATTACCTCGCTTGTTTTATCTAAACCAGCCTTTATAATATTTCCTACCTTATCTCCAAACTCATTAATTGGCATCTTATTATAAGGCGTTTTAAAAGATATCGTTTTAGAATAAATCAAACCAACCAAATGAATTGGTTGAACTAATACTGTTGTTGCAAAAGGCATAACTTTTCCTAACGCTGTTAAAGTTACTACGATTGGAACCTTTAATAGAGTGACAGGGAGTAACATTATGTTTCCTACTCCGTCGAAGACACCCATAGTTTGATCAATCGTTTTAGAACTATTTTTTACCTTTTTAAACTCGTTTAAAATGGTTTTTGTTCTTAAATCAAACTCCTTATTCACTTGAGTCAAAACCGATTGAGGAAGCCTCTTATTTCTGTTTATATCTAATTCTAAGTGTTCTTTATGAGAAGAAATTTCCATATTTATTTTAGATTTTATGACTTCTTTTGATTTAACATCTTTGGTAAGTTTATATTCATACCCGAGCCATCTAATTAACCTACCTCTTGCCAAGGTAATTTCTTTCGGATTAACCATTGCGTCTTTATTTAATAAGTGTAATTTTTCTTCGGCTTCAATTCTTTTTAAGATTACTTTTTTCAATTCCATGATAGCCTCCTATTTAATAAATATATTAACATATATTGTAGCATTTGTAAAATATGATATACTTATACTAGGAGGAGATTAAATGTTATTTTCAAAAGAGAAAGATCTTATTTTACGAATAACTAATATGGTTTTAGTATTGTGGTTTGTTTTAGCAAACGTATTAATTGCTTCAAATGTAATTAGCCTTACTATGCCGGGAAGAGTTCAAACTAGAGAAGAATTCGCTATTCTAAATTGTAAAGATGCAGAAGAAACTGAATGCGATACTTTTTATGCCGATTATACAGCTTCTACTAAAAAGAACTTTTCATATACTAATAGAGATTTATTAATAACTATTAGTATGGGTATCATAATCGGTGGTACATTATTTGTATTAAACTTTAAAAAGGAGGAAAAATAATGGAATTATTTTCTAAAGACAAAGACTTAATCCATAGAATTACTAATTTGGTTTTAATTGTGTGGTTGGTCGGTTCAATGTTTGCTATATCAACAAATATCATAACAACGCTCGTAAAAGAACCAACACTAACTTTTGAAGAATATCGCGCGCAAAACTGTAAAAACTATTTCTTTGATAAAGAAACTGAATTAACAGAAGAAGAAAAAGATGAAAGATGTCTTCAAGAATATTCAATGAGTGAAATTTGGGCTAAAGATAGAGAATATCAAAATAGTCGTTCTATATATGTTTCATTTGCTAATTTTGCAATTGTTGGAACAGCATTATTTTTATTAAACAAAAAAAAGTAATTATTTAATTACTTTTTTTGTGTAAATATAATTTTTGCATTATAAAGTCTATCTAAAATACTCTTCGATGATTTTATTGCAATAGCGTCAACCATTATAGTATTGAAAGTTTCCCAAGCAGCTACCCATCCTGCTATACTTAAAATTTCTTTACCTAAAATTCCAAAAGAATCAAAGACATATGAAATAGCTAGCAATGATGAACCTACAAAAAGTAATATAATTGCTTTATAGTTATTAACTTTTAATATATGATTTTTTGACGATGCCAAAAGTCCATAGTGGGCTTTTATTATGTCTTTTACCTTTTCTTGTTCCTTCTTACTTATCTTTGGAACAATAAACTCTAAAACGATATCATAATCTGTAGAAATATTTTTAACTCTACTATCGATAAAATCAGTAATATCATCAGATATTGCCAATTTATCAGCATCAAATTCATTATAAAAAGAGCTTACTTTCGGAATATTTACAGAAATTATTGCCTCATCATTTTCGACATAATTATAGTCAATATATTCATCCAAGTTAAACTTATTTTTTTTAAACATGATCTTTCCTTTCTAAGAGTAGAGAAACAAAAAAACGAATAAATCCGTTTTGTAATTTCATTTATAAGATATTTTGTCTAATAGACTACTCGAACAATCTGGATATATAATACAATATTTTCGTTATTTTGTCAATTGGATACTAGAAGCTGCTAAATATCCAGTTGAAAATGCAATCGTTAAATTAAAGCCTCCAATTGGTCCGTGAAGGTCTAAAACCTCGCCGACAAAATATAGTCCCTTAACTTTTTTAGACTCCAAAGTTAAAGAATCAATTTCTGTTAAATCAATGCCACCTGAAGTTACAATTGCTTTTTCTATTGAACCAACATCTTTTACTATAAATATATAATTTTTTAGATTATTAATAATTTCTTGTCTTTGTTTTTTAGAGATGGTGGCCATTTTTTTAGTTTGCAATTTTTCAAAAAAATAATTTGCCAATCTTTTTGGAAAAAAATTAGATAACCATGTACTCAATTGAATATTACCGGGAGCTTTAATAAATTCTGATTCAATTTTTTCAAAAGACATATTTGGTAAAAAATCAATTATTAACCTATTTTCTTTTTTTATGTTCTTCGCTATCTTTTCACTTAAATCCATAATAGAAGGCCCAGACATTCCAAAATGAGTAAATAGTATTTGCCCCTTTTCAATATAATTTAAGTATTTAACCGTTACTTCTAGACTTATACCTGATAATTCATCAGTGTTTTCAACATATATAAATGTCTCTGAGGGATATAAATCTGTCACTTTATGTCCAAACTTTTTAGCTATATCATAACCGAATCCTGTTGATCCAGTAATTGGATAACTTTTTCCGCCCGTAGCTATTATTACATTTTTGCTTTTTAAGATGGTGCTCCTCGTTTTTATTATAAATAAGTCTTCTTTTGATATATTTATAACTTCTTCATTAATTATTTTAACATTGTTTAACTTTTCTTTTAAAACATTAATAAGTTCAACACTTTTACCACTTTTAGGAAATACTTTGTGACCTTCTAAATTAAAAATAATTTTATTTTTTTCAAAATATTTTTTTAAATCAAAATTGCTAAACGAATTAAAACTATCCTTAAAAAATAAAGAATTATTAATTTCTCTAAGAAAATCTTGTTTTTTTAAATTATTAGTTAAATTACACCTTCCCCCACCGGTAAGCTTAAATTTATTTAAAATATCATTATTTTTTTCAATTAATAATGTTTTTAGTCCTCTTTCGCTACAAACTATTGAAGCCATAACACCACTAGGACCACCGCCAATTACCACTACATCATACATATATATCACCCACTAAATTATATCATATTTAAACTACTATCTTTTTCAAAAATAAAAGGTAGAAAATGACATTCTACCTTTTAATGATTCTCGCTAATTTATAATAAATTTTTTTAAGAAATGGTTCGAAATTTGAAATTAATACATATAGAATTTTATTTACAGGAAGATCATACTCCCCAATAAATTCAATTACTAATGGATTAAATTTAGATTTAAATACAGATAGATGATCTTCTAAAGAACCATCAACTCCACCTAAATTTGCATAATGATAATTATTTTCTAAACAATATAACAATCTATAATAAGTAAGTCCATTATTTATTTTTAGATTTGGCAGTAAAGAAACATCGTTACCTGCATATAAAAATTCTGCCATTTTGATTCCTTCTTTATTAGGAGGTAAAACAACTAATGCTGCCGAGGTAATTACGGAATCTCCTCTTTCCTCAATTAGCTTTATTGTTTTTTCTTGTTGATCTTGTAAAAATTCAATATTGGCATTTTTTTCTTCTAATGACATTTTTATGAAATTTAGATATTTCTTTAAATCTACTTCTGCAAAAAACAAAATAGCTCTTTCACCAAAAGATTTCATTATTCTTTCAAAATATTTTGAATTTCTTAAAGCTACATTTTGTCTCTCTTCTGTTTTATTAATTATTTGAACAAAGTCCTCTAATTTAGAAACATCTGAAGTGTGGTAAAAAAATACTCCCCTTTTTGAATGATAATCGCCCAAATATCCTCTTACATTTTTCTTCATCGTTTTTAAAATATATTCTTCATTAACAAATTCTTCTTTTGAATTTACTAATGGAACAGTCATTGTAAAACGAGGTTGCAAATAAGCAGATATGTTTTTTTTATATCCTTTATGAATATATCCTGCATTTTTCAAGTTTTCCATTATTATTTTATGGTTTTTACTATATAAATCATATTCTTCATCTTCTAAAGGATAGATTCTTTCCTCTTTCATTGCAACATAAGGATCTATTTTTACACAATATGCTCCTTTTTGAGCTGCATATTTTTTTATTTCTTTTGTAAAAATTTCTAGTAATTCTTCATTTTCAAAATCAATCAAGTAACCTCTAGATGCATAAAATACCTTTATGCCAAAAGGAAGATTCTTTATTAAAATTAAACTGGCTGCTACTAATTCTTTGTTCTTAAATAAACCTAAAATTTTTGAATCAAAATTGTTTTTCACTTTGCTCCAAGCATAATCTTGCATTATTGGGGCTTTACTAAAATTTTGACAAAATTTTTCATATTCTGATATATTTTCTATTTCTTTAAATGTATACATGCTTCCTCCTGTTGTATATGTAGTTAAATTATTCTATTTTTTATAGTATTTAAATTGATATTATCATTTATATTGTATCACTGATGCTAATAAATGTATAATAGTTTTGGAGGTAATTATGTTTTATCCAAAATTTATCAAGAATAAAATAATTGGTGTTACAGCTCCTTCCGGGGGCTCTTCTGATATCGTTGATTTGTTAAAATTAGAGAATGCGATTAATAATTTCAATAAAATAGATTATAAAATTTTAATAACTGATAATTGCAAAACCAGTTTTAATGGTAGAAGTTCTTCAATTGAAGAAAGAAAAAAACAACTTGAAGATTTATTTATTAATGAAGAAGTCGAATTGATAATATGCCTTTCGGGAGGAGATTTTTTATTAGAAATAATTGATAAGATAGATTTTAATATAATTAAAAATAATCCCAAATGGATTCAAGGATATTCAGATCCCACATCTTTATTGTTTATAATTACTACTAACCTTGATATTGCAACAATATATTCAAATAATTTTAAAACTTTCTCAATGAAAAAATGGCATCCTTCACTTTTAAATAATATGTCTTTATTGGAAGGAAAAGTGCTGGAACAAAGTAGTTTTGAAATGTTTGAAGAAGAAAGAATTAAATCAATAAATGGTGATGAAGGTTTTAATTTAACAAAAAGAGTCAAATGGGAAAATTTAAATGATGAAAATTTTATCAAAATGGAAGGTAGATTAATCGGAGGTTGTTTAGACGTGCTTCTTAATTTAATCGGTACTAAATTTGATAATACTGCCATTTTTTTAGAAAAATATAAAGAAGACGGTATCATTTGGTATTTCGATAACTTCGGCCTAACAAGCGAAAAACTAATTTTAGCTATGTGGCAATTAAAAAATGCCGGTTGGTTTAAATATACTAAAGGTATTATATTTGGAAGAAGTACAATTGAAGAAAGCTACTATGATATTTCTTTTAAGGATGCTATCAAAGAAAGTTTAAGTGATTTAAATGTACCTATTATAATAAATGCTGATATAGGTCATAAACCACCTCAGTTAACGCTTATTAATGGCGCATTAGCGAAGATAGAATCAAAAGATAATAAGGGAACGATTGTATTTGAATTAAAGTAATTTTTCAGACATTTTATTTATCAAAAAAGTACTAGTTGCACTTTTAAGACAACTCTAGTATAATTGACTAGTTGAAAAGAGGAACTTATGGAAAATATTAAATTTAAAGATTTAGGATTAGATGAAAAAGTCTTAAAATCTATAGCTAAATTAGGTTATGAAACACCTAGTCCAATTCAAGTTGAAATAATACCTGAAATATTAAACGGAAAAGACGTTATTGGACAAGCACAAACAGGAACAGGAAAAACACTTGCTTTTGCAGCAAGTATTTTATCTAAAATTAATCCTAAAGAAAAAGGAATAAAATCAATCATTTTGACTCCTACTAGAGAATTAGCAATTCAAGTGTGTGAAGAGTTTAATACATTAAACAATTCATCAAGCTTCGATATAATTCCAGTTTATGGAGGATCAAGCATTGAAAATCAAATTAGAAGCCTAAGAAAAGGAGTGGACATAGTTGTTGGGACTCCCGGAAGAGTAATGGATTTGATGAATAGACACGTTTTAAAGATAGATAACATTAGTTTCTTTGTATTAGATGAAGCAGATGAAATGCTTAATATGGGATTTTTAGAAGACATTGAATTTATATTCGAAAAAACTAAAGCTGAAAAACAAGTATTACTTTTTTCTGCTACTATGCCTAGACAAATTAAAACTTTAGCTGAAAAATATATGAAAAAAGATTATGTTCATATTACAATTAAATCTGAAACTAAAACTGCTAAAAATGTTAAGCAATATTATTATGTAATAAATGAAAAACAAAGAGACGAATCTTTATGCAGAATTTTAGATGCAAGAGATCCTGATAGCGCCATAATATTTTGCCAAACAAAAAGAGAAGTAGATCAATTAACAGCTGAAATGGCTAAAAGAAATTATAGTGTTGAGGCTATCCATGGTGATATTACACAAACTATGAGAATTAAAAGATTAGAAAGATTTAAAAATAAAGAATATAAATTCTTAATTGCAACTGATGTTGCAGCAAGAGGATTACACGTTGATAATATCACTTGTGTAATTAATTATAATTTACCTCAAGAAATAGAATCATATATTCATAGAATCGGAAGAACAGGAAGAGCTCAAAACGAAGGATACGCAATAACATTAGTTAATAATAGAGAATTAAGAATGCTAGCAGATATCGAAAGAGTTACTAATAGTAAAATTATTCAATCTGAACTCCCAAATAACGATGACATTATAAATAGTAAGCATCAAAAAATTATTGAAAGAGTTAATGATGCTATTAATAATAAAGAGTATGAACCATACATCAAATATGTAAGAGATTTAAATAAAGATGATTTAATAAAATTTAGTGCAGCTCTACTTAAAAATGTCTTTGAAAAAGAAATTGGCTCTGATTTTACTAAAGAAATAAAAGTCGAACAAGGACACAAAAAATTCAATAAAAATTCAACCAGAGTTTTCTTAACAATCGGTAAAATGGACAATATAAAAGCAGGAAGCCTAATCGATTTCATAAAAAAAGAAACACAAATTAATAAAGATCATTTTAGTAATATAGAAGTATTAACTAAATTTACCTTCTTAAACGTTGCTAATGAACATGCTGATGAATTTTTAACTAAGATTCAAAATAAGAAATTTAATGATCGAATAATTCGTGCAGAAAAAGCAAAAAAATAACAATTCAAAGGTGCTAAAGCATCTTTTTTTGTTGTTTTAAAATTTATTTTCATTAAAAATTAACTATCATTATAATAAAAATATTATATGGAAAACGTTTGTAAAAGACATTGAAAATTTGTATAAAATATATCTTTTATTTATATATACATGCTATACTATTTTAGATGATAGGAGGAATGAAACATGTTTAAAGGAATTAAATGGAAAGAAGAAATCAATGTAGAAGACTTTATATTAAATAACTATCATGAATATAAAGGCGATGAGTCTTTTTTAGTAGGACCATCCGTAAAAACAAATTATGTTTGGACAAAAAGTAAAGAATTATTAGAAAAAGAATTAGATAAAGGAATATTAGATGTTGATACTGATAATATTGCAGGAATTAA
This sequence comes from Bacilli bacterium, assembly GCA_030602345.1. GTDB lineage: Bacteria > Bacillota_I > Bacilli_A > RF39 > UBA660 > JAUVZX01. The sequence continues at coordinate 104,211 of JAUVZX010000002.1, read as the reverse complement.
TAATTATAAACCTGGTTATATTGATAAAGATAATGAGGTTATCTTTGGTTTGCAAACAGATGAACCATTAAAAAGAATTATTAATCCTTATGGTGGAATAAAAATGGTTTATAGTGCTTTAAATGCTTATGGCTATAAAATGAATGAGGATGTTTCTAAAAAATTCGAACAATATAGAAAGAATCACAATGACGGCGTATTTGATGCTTACACAAACGAAATAAAAAAGGCTCGTAAAAGTGGTTTAATAACCGGCCTTCCTGATGCGTATGGTCGAGGAAGAATTATTGGAGACTTTAGAAGAGTTGCATTATATGGAATTGATTTTTTAATTCAACAAAAGAAAGATGATTTAAAAAATTTAATTGATATAAATGAAGAAACAATACGATTAAGAGAAGAAATTAACGAACAAATTAAAGCTTTAAAAGAAACTCAAGATATGGCTTTATCGTATGGATTTGATATTTCCAAACCAGCCACTAACGCTAAAGAAGCAACTCAATGGTTATACTTTGCTTACTTAGCATCAGTTAAAGAAAGCAATGGAGCAGCCATGAGTTTGGGAAGAACAGCAACATTCTTAGATATTTATATCGAAAAAGATTTAGAAAACGGTTTAATAAACGAAGAAGAAGCTCAAGAAATAATTGATCAATTTATTATTAAGTTAAGATTGGTTAGACACTTAAGAACGCCGGATTATAATGAACTTTTTGCAGGAGATCCAACTTGGGTAACTGAATCTTTAGGCGGAATGATTGATGAAAAGAGATCTTTAGTAACTAAAAGCACCTATCGATATTTAAATACATTAATTAACTTAGGACCTGCCCCTGAACCAAATATGACTGTTTTATGGTCTGTAAATTTACCAGAAAACTTTAAAAAATATTGTTCTTATATATCAATCAAAACAGATGCTATTCAATATGAAAATGATGATTTAATGAGACCAATGTATGGTAACGATTATGCAATAGCATGTTGTGTTTCAGCAATGACACTAGGAAAGCAAATGCAATTTTTTGGAGCTAGAATGAACATTGCTAAAGCCTTATTATATGCAATAAACGGCGGATATGACGAATTGACTAAAGAATTGGTCATAGAAGGAATTTCTAAAATAGAATCTGAATATTTAGAATATGATGAAGTTTTAAAAAATTATCATTTAGTCTTAGAAAAGTCTGCCAAAACATACGTTGATGCAATGAACATAATACATTATATGCACGATAAGTATGCTTATGAAAGAATCGAAATGGCTTTGCATGATTCCAACGTAAAACATTTAATGGCATTCGGTGCAGCAGGATTATCTGTTACAGCAGACTCTTTATCAGCAATTAAACACTCTAAAGTTAAAACCATTAGAGATGAAAATAATTTAGTTATTGATTATATAATTGAGGGTGATTATCCAAAATATGGGAATGATGATGATAAAGTTGATTTAATTGCAGTTGATATAGTTAAAAAATTATCAAGCGAACTTAAAAAACACAAATTATATAAAAATGCCTATCATACACTTTCAATATTAACTATAACCTCAAACATAGTTTATGGTAAAAAAAACAGGCTCTACTCCAGACGGGAGAAAAGCTTATGAAGCGTTTGCACCAGGAGCTAACCCAATGCACGGTAGAGACACAAATGGTGCATTAGCATCGCTTAATTCGGTCGCTAAGATCCCATATAAAGATGTTTGCGAAGATGGAGTATCTAATACTTTTTCAATCATACCTGATACTTTAGGTAAAAACTTAGAAACACAAAAAGAAAATCTAGTTAATATTTTAGATGGTTATTTCAAAAAAGGAGGACACCATTTAAATGTTAATGTTTTCAACAAAGAAACATTAATTGATGCCATGAATAATAAAGACAAGTATCCTTCTTTGACTATAAGAGTTTCTGGTTATGCTGTCTTATTTAATAGACTAAGTAAAGAACAACAATTAGAAGTAATAAATAGAACTTTCCATGGAGAATTATAATGCTCGGAAATATAAACTCAATCGAAACAGCAGGTCTACTTGATGGACCGGGCGTTAGATACGTAATATTCTTGCAAGGTTGTCCATTAAGATGTATTTATTGTCATAATCCAGAAACTTGGAATATAAAAGAAAACAAATTAATGACTGTATCAGAATTAATGACTAATATTTTAAAATATAAAGATTACTTTGGCGAAAAAGGAGGAATAACCGTCTCAGGTGGTGAGCCTTTATTACAAAGTGCATTTGTAACAGAATTATTTAAAGAATGCAAAAAAAATAACATTCATACATGCTTAGATACTTCAGGCTATCAAGGAAAACACGAGGAATTATTAAAATATACTGATTTAGTATTACTTGATATTAAAGGCATAAATGATGCTGATGAGAAATATATTACAAGTAAAGTTATAAATAATGACTTTCTAGATACATGTCAAAGACTAAACACTAAAATATGGATAAGGCACGTTATTATGCCCGGTATAAACGACAATGAGGCACATATATTAAAATTAAAAGAAAAAATTAAAAATATTAAAAATGTTGAAAAAATAGAACTCTTACCATATCATAGTCTTGCTAATGATAAATATAAAAAGTTAAATATTGATTATAAACTAAAAGATATGAAAGATATGAATCTAAATAGAATTAAAGAATTAGAAGATTTATTAAAAACAAAAGATGCTTAATAAGCATCTTTTTATATTATTCTTACCCAAAAATATATATTACTATCAACATTATTATAGCTAGCAATTACTCTAACTAAGTATCCACCTTTTTCATCAAAATAATCACTTATATCTTCTTTAAATTGACCATCGTATTTAATAGTTTCACCCTTATTAGTTCTTTTTATCATTATTTTATAACTTATATCAGAGAATAAGCTTTTTGTTGCTAAATTAAAGTTTTCGCCATTACAAGAAACTTTATAATTAATATTATTAACATTAAAAGCACAATTAAATGATTCAACATTAAGAAGTATTTTTTCATTTAATTCAAAAACTAATTCATTAGAAGAAATATCCTTGTGATAAAAGTAATCAAAAGAAAATGAATGAATATTTACCAAAAAGGGAATCAATACTATCTTATTTTTTTCCTCTACTCCAATATTAACTATTTGAGCATTAACTTTTACTTGATGATATTTACTATTAAATGTTTTTAAAGGACTATATAAATTAATTTCTCCAAATAATATTTTTATAATTACTATTAATATTATAAAAATAAGAAAATATTTAATAAACCTATTTTTACTATCCAAATTAATATATGCCGTTGTTATAGAATTACTCTTCTTTATTGAAGAACGTTCATCTTCAAATAGTTCAATCATCTCATCTTTATTTTTATATATTTTATACATGATACTCCTTATCTTATTTTTAGCAACAGGTTACTTCATTTTGTTTTTTATCTCTTTATAAATATCTAACAGCAATTGATTTTGTAGTTCTATATATTTTATTAAATTTCCTAATTCAAACAAAAATAAACTTAAAAAAATCGTTACTGGTGTTCCCAAAAAAATAAATCCCGGTGCGTCTTCACTATCTGCAACAAAATAGGTAAATATCAATCCCATAATCAATATTAATATTGATGATATTTTATATAAATTGTGCATTTTGATTTTTTTCATATTCTCTCCTATGTTTTAATTATATATCATTTGAATAAAAAAACGAACTCATTTATAAATTCGTTTCACTTTATTTTATATGAGGCAAGCTTCCAATAGTCGCGAAACCAATCGAAACATTATCTTAATTTTATTTTAAGTACTTTATCCCCTATAGGATTTCCATCCTTATCAAAAGACACTGTTTTTGGATAGTCTTCATATTCTACAGTTTCATTCGTATCAAAATCTTTTATTATTATTGTACCTGTCTTACTTGCTAAATTATCTGATTTATAGAATGGAGTATCCCAATATTGAAATGCTCTACTAATTCTTCCCACACGAATTGTTCCAATTCCGCTTGGTTTACTTGGATCACTCCAAAAAATAGAAACTTCATAGGATTTTTGAGGGATTTCTTCATCAAATGCTAATTTTATAACAAATATAGAATCTTGAAAAGTCAGTGATAATACTCCTTCTGGATATTTATCTGTAATGGAAACTTCGATTTCTTTTTTCTTAGAATAATATGAATAATCCGGATAAGGTTCATCGGTTTCATTAGGAATAAATTCTACAATTGTTTTTTTGTTTAATGGATTACGAATATAAATGTCTTCTCTAGTTACAATGAACATTTCTAATTTATTTTTTTCTTTACCTTCACCACTTTTTAAGTATGTCCCAATATCATTATTAAAATTAAATTTTAAATCCAAGATATATTCACCATTATCGTCTGTTTCAAAAGGTCCAAAAGCTGATTGATTAGCTTCTCCAGCTTCTTCTCTTCTTTCTCCTACATGCATAAAATAAACTAAGTAACCACCGTTTTCTTCTTTGTTAGTCACCTTTGTTTTTATTACTAATTTATCATATTTCTCTTCTTGCTTTACATTTTCAGTATTTTTTTGGTTTGCGCCCGATCCACATCCATTAACAAATAAAATCAATAACAATAAAGTCAATATTTTTTTTAACATAGTAGTTCCTCCTATTAATATTTTATCATAAAAATTTCATAGTTATGACAGAACTTACTTAAATTAATATAGGTGTGTTATGTCTTTTTTACCAAAAGAAAACAAACCTTATTTAAAGGTTTGTCATTTTCTTTAATGGGGCGAAGGTCTACTATTTTCTCAGCCCACATACTCACTAGTCATTTACAAAATACCGCTTATTTTAATAAAAGTCTAGTATTTTTATCACATACATTTGTAATACATTCTCGATACAAGTTTAAAATAGTGGTTATTACCTTATATCAATTGGGTTAGTTTCATTTTCAGTATAAATTTATATTCTTTTTTGAAGCCAATTTATACGATAATTATTTTAATTTGTGTGTCTAAAATGACGGGGCAACAAGCTATTTATATCACTGGTAAGTCACAGCTGTAATACGAAAATGTTTGCTTTAAATTTATATTTAAACATTATCAATTTTAATTAAGGATTGCAATTATGACAGTACATCGGATTAACAGTTGCTGCTTCCTCACTTTTTTTTGTCACTGTTTTTTTACATTTCCAACAACTATAAACATACTCCAAAGGAAAATCACTTGGAAATCCACATTGCGAACACGGAAGTCCCCTTATTACTTCGCTTACAACAAAACCTGGTTCTTGACATCTTGGGCAAAAATTGAGTATATTGTCAATTAGGTTTTTTGTTGCTTTTTCGATATTCTTCATTCTTGTTGGATTGGCGTAAGCTCTCATATCTGTTTCTATAAAAACTTTCCCTGTTTTTGATTTCAAAACGCAATAATCAAATGTTTCTTTTAATTTTGACTTGGTATTAATATCTTTCACTATATGCTTTGACTTTTCGCTATCGGGTCTCATTATCAATTGATGTGATGGAAAACCAATCTTTTTTGCAAAATCTAAAGCCTCCTCATAATTGTTTGTCAAAATGTGACTCTGGTTAGTTTCTGAACCTGCATAAAAACCATAGACTTCCATTTTTTTCTTTACATCATAAAACATAACTAATTCAATGTTCCATGGTATAGGTGCATCAGGATGGGAAGTGAAACTACCCTCACTTGAAACTATTACATCGGTTTCCTTACATTTTTTTATAGCAATCTTGATTTTTTTTCTTGCTGTATCTATTTGACTTTTTTTTCTAGATATTTCTCTTGAAAAAGTTCCAAGCTTATCAGTATCAAATTTATCATAAACTTCAATATCACCACCAATGGAATTTTTAAATAGTTCCACCATTGCATTCTCCTTTTTGTGTTTAGTAAATATTGTGATTTTTTGACCTTCATATAATTTCATTTTTTCAACACCCTTTCCTATTTATATTTATATTCAGTTATTTTTATTTCTAGAATTAATTTTTAAATATCGTTATCACCCAATAAAATTATAACACTTTAAAGTGGTTTTTAACAGATTATACATTAATTATTACATATTCAATACGTATTATTAGCACTTATTAATACGCTTTCAATATAAATTTAATACAGCACCTCAATACAAAGGTTCTTAAAAATTTGCATTTTCGGGCGAAAAAACCATCGATTTTAACTAAAAAATGCATAAAAAAGAAGATTGCAAACATGCAATCCCTTTATTTATAAGGCTCATTGGATAATGAGCAGTATTTTTTTAAATGGGGCAATCTTCCAATAGGCACAAAACTTATTTTTTATAACTTTTTAATTATTTTACATTAAAAAGCATATCATAAAATCTTGAATTCATTAGTTCATTTACTTCATTTCTATACGCTCCATTTCCTATCATAAATCTTAAATCTACATTATTGTTTTGATCATTCGTTAACATCTCATATTGTTTTTTATATCTAGAGTCAGTTAAAAATCCCATAGCATCTATTTCATCTATATCCAAAGTAATTTCTTTGTTTCTATTTAAAATGTCATATCTTTTATTTATATATTCTATTACAATTTCTGTATTCATCTTCGCAAGTTCTAATATTGTTAAAAAATCTATAAAATTCCAACATATAGGGTAATTAGCAACTGGTTTTATTAAATTTTTATCAAATTTTTGAACGCTACTTTGCATATACTCTATGTTGTGTAATGATACTTGAATCAATATTATTTTTTTATGTTTTAAATCAATATTAACTTTCTTTTTATCGTGCTTAAAATACATAACACCATCACCATTTTTAGCAAATTCATAAAAATTGTTTAGTGTTTTAAAACTATTTCCAAATGCTTTAATAAATGCTTTTTTTAAATTTTCATCATCTTTTGTTTGATGGATATCAAATTTTGAACTCTTTTGCTCAAATATAATAAATTCGTTTTTAGTTTCAAGTATAATATCTATTTCATTATTTCCATTTTTACTATCATAATATAAATTTCTTCTAATATTTGTTTTGGGAAAAGCATCTATTAAGCTTATGTAACAATATTTTTCTAATGCCTTACCTCTTTTCAAATAATATTTATCTAACTCTTTGGAATTAATGCCATAGTATTTGATAATCTCGTCTTCTATTAAATCGTATAAAAAATATGTGAAATCCCATAAAAAATATAATATATATTTATTGTCATTTTCAATAATCTTAAAAACATCTGCTTCTTTTTCAAAACCAAAAATATTTATTGTTATAATATTAAATATCTTATCTATCTCTTTTTTGTGTTTTGGAAAAAAGCTGTAAAGTTCATCTTTGGTAAAGTAAAAATTTGTTGATTTTGAAAAACTTTCTTCATATTCTCGTTTTCTTTTATTATCTTTTTGAAGTGCATAATCATTAAATAACAAAACTCTTCTAATAAGAAAAAATATAAAATCAACAAAAAAACTATATTTAAAACTAAAAATTTTATTCCATTCTTCTTCACCTAAACTAATATATATAATTTGTAATCTTTTTATAGTTTGTTCAAGAGGATATGTTAAATGTACAAAATTCTTTTCTGAAAAAAAATCATCTTTTAAAGTGTTTTTACCAATTTTATCTCTAATTTCTTTTACAACAGGATCTAAATATTTTTTTAATATTTCATTGCCATTTATTTTTTTATCTTTATAATTTTTTAAATTATACAGAAATCTGAAAAATTCTTTATCAGTAGTAAATTTATTTGTCCTTTTAATATTATAATAATCAAAATAAATTGTTTTTAATAATTCTTCCACTACATACACTTCCTTACAAATCATTATAGCATTTATAACATTTTTTTACTTATATTTAATCTTCTAAGCTAATAAATATATGTTTTTCTTTATTAAAGGTTCCTTTTAATAATTCATTCTTTCTGCCAACCTTAATTAGTTTAAATAATTTATCATTGTTAAAATATACTTCCTCAAAAAAATCATCCATCTTTTTTAAACTATTTTTTCTTTTTGGTTCATCGCCTCTAATAACTATTTCATCAACTTTTATTTTATACTTTTGCCTTAATTTTTTTATGTAATTTTGAATTTCTTCTTCTTTATCAATTAAAGCAAAAGAACTATAATAAGCATTTGCTTTGGCACTTATCGAATCAATAATACCTTGGTTTATTAATTTATAGAATGCCATAACTCTGCTTTGCTTAAATCTGATTTTCTTAATTACAACATCATAATCTTGTTGATTTGTACCTTTAATTTTATCTATGTAAATAGCTTCTATCATAGTATTAATAAAGGTTTTCTTTTCTTCATAATTCATATCTGACCACAGCGCATTTTCTTTCTTATCTTTAGAAATATTTGCTTTATAAACTGCATCATCTAACAAATCTCTAAGTTCTTCTTTTCTTTCTTTTAATCTTTCGTCTGGTGCTTCTAATTCTACATTGTTTAATATTTCAGTCAATCTATCATCATCAACCATAATAGCATTATAGGTTAATGCTATATTAAATTGCTCAATACTTTCTAATTTTTCTAAAATAGCTTTTTCAACTTTACTTTCATTTAATCTGCTATTACACTTTTTACACCAATAATGTTTAATTCCTTTTCCCTTATTTGAACTAACACCAAGCATACTACCGCACTTATTACAATATAGAGTTTTTCCAAACATATACTCCAAACTGCCACCAAAACTATGTTTATTTTTCTCAATTAAAACTTGGCATTCATTAAATACTTCTCTACTAATAATTGGAGGAACTACATTTTCATAAATAACTGTTTCTTTATCTTTAATGGATTTTCTATGCTCTATATCGCCACAATATATTTTATTATTAATAATTTTTTGTATTTCATAGTCCTTCCATTTTTTCATTGCATTGCCTTCTTCAATTAACTTCTTTGCTATAAAGTAATATGAGTAGCCTTTTAAATACAGATTAAATATTCTTCTAACAACCTGTGCCTCTTCTTCATTGATAATCGCTTTTTTTCTCAATTTCAAATCACTGTTATTAATATCTCTTTTATATCCAATTGGTAATTTCCCAATTGGAATACCTTGCTTAACCGTTCCAACTAGCCCCATTATTGTTCTTTCTTTTGTCTGATCTATTTCTAATTGAGCTAACAATATTGTTAATCTTATAAAGAACACTCCCATATAACCTTTTGTATTTATTTCTTCACTTACTGACATTAAACCACAATCGCATTCTTCCAACAATGTTAATATTTCCTCTAAGTCTCTTACTGACCTAGTTAATCTATCAAGCTTGTAAATACAAATATTATTTATCTTACCACTTTTAACATCATTTACCATTTTTAAAAATTCTGGTCTGCCATTCATATTTTTTGCACTTTTACCATCGTCTTTATAAACTTTCAAAATTTCAAGTTTTTTATAATTACAAAACTCTTTAATTCTATCAAGTTGTTCATCTAAACTATGTCCTTCACGAGCTTGGTCATCTGTACTAACACGAATGTACACTGCGGTTTTATTTTGAACTTCATTTTTTATCATTTCTTCACCTCCAAATATCAGAATGATTACAATGTTATTATATCACCTCTATATAATCAAAATATAGAAGTGATATAACTTCAAATATTAGAACAATGGTTTTGCCCAAGGCTTTTTATCATAGCATGCTCTACACATATGCATTCTTCTCCAGTAGCCATCAATAAGTATTTTATTACAATACTTACAAGTGTCATATTGGGGTAAATTTAACATATTTGATGGTATATTTCTTCGCCTATAGAATACTTCTTCTCTTGGAAATGGCATTTTAAAGACTTCCATACTATATGAACCATCAGCATTTACTATTGAATCTCCATAATAATATAAACCTTGATTATCGCTGTCCCATTCTTCAAGTGGTGGCAATAATTTAATATTATTCATAATAACCTCCTTTCTTTTTTTGCTTATAAGAGGTTTTTAAATAACAAAAAAATCTCTATAAGCATTATTAAACGTTTGTACTTTTTTTGCACTTTTTTGCACTTTTGCACTTTTGCACTTTTTACGTTTTCTGCTTTTTTGAGATTTTAACTTTTTTACACTTTTAATTTTTTGCACTTTTTGCACGAATCATTAATTACATAAAAATATGAATTAACTCCTCAAAATATTTATATCAGAAAACTTTTAATATGTAAATACTTTTTTTATTTTTTTTATTTTTTATCAAAACTTTACATTTTTATCATATTGTAAAAAGTATTTGGCTTTAATTCTAATAACTCCATCGCTTCTTTAGTTTTAATATCTTTATTTTTCCATTTCCTAATAATAATATCAAAATTTTGTGGTTTATTAATCTTTGGTCTACCAAACTTAATCCCTTTATTCATAGCATTATTTATTCCTTCTTTTTGTCGCTGTTTAATAAAAGCTCTTTCTTGTTCTGCAACATAAGATAATAAACCTAATACTATATCACTAATAACAGTCCCTAATAATTCTTTATTTCTATCTGTATTTATAATGGGTAAATCAATTATTTTGATATCAGCTTTTATATTCTTAGTAATATCTCGCCATTCTTCAATAATCATATTATAATTACGACCTAATCTATCAATTGACTTAATAACTAATATATCATTTTCTCTTAAAGCATTTTTTAAAACTTGATATTGGCTTCTATTAAAATCTTTTCCACTTTGTTTATCAACAAATATAAATCTTTCTTCTACACCGTTTTCTATTAGTGATTTTATTTGCCTTTCCTCGTTTTGCTCTTTGCTCGACACTCTCGCATATCCATAAATTCTATTATTCATCATGGACCCTCCTTACCATAAAATATATATTATAGACCCTTTGTCATAATCTCAAGGGTTTTCTTTAAAAAAGTTTAAATACTTTTAAAACATTTAAAAATTAAATATTATACCTTTTCAAATACAAAAAAAGACCTAAATCATATTGATTTAAAGTCTTTGTAAAAGTAAACATTTAAAAACGATTTATTCCTTTTAAAAATTTTTGATATAGGTCTACAATTTTTTTCTTCCTATTTTCATCATTATCAAATATATTAATTCTGTTCAAAATATTCTTTGTTGAAAGTTTTTCAAAAAGCTTTTCCTCATTATCCTCATATTTATAAGCAAATCTTCCTTGCGGTCCCCAAACTCTACTTTCCTCATCTTTAAATTTAATATCAACATATTTTAAGCTTATTAATAACTCAGAAATATCAAACAAATCTTCATAAGTGTTTCCCAAAAATAATAAGTCATCTAGCATTGGTTGAATTTTCTTGTAAATATATTCGCTGAAAGGATAATGATACTTTTTACCCTCTGGATGCTTATTAAAAATATTCATTGTATCAGTAATTGAATTTGAAGCTAATATAACAGCATAATCGCTTTCCATATATCCTCTTTTAAAATTGGTAACTCTACCATTTAGAATGGCACTTAAATATTCAAAATTATTCGAAGCCAAAGATGAAACCATTCCAGAATAAATTAATATCATTATCGGATACCATCTTAAATTAATTAATGAAGTTGTTCCACCTATTTGACTATTATTATTCGCTAACATACTTATTATTTTTTCAACTATTCTTAAATGCTTTTCTTTTCCCCAACAACAGAGAATTATAATTATCCTTTGCAAATTTTTTATTATGTCTTCATATTTTTCTATTCGTTCATCTATTATCGTTTGATTTGCTGTCTCATTAACTGAAAAATGTTCATATGAAGTCAATTCAATTATTTTTCTTATTTCAAAATTCACTAGGCCTTCTAGCTTAATAATGTTCTTATCTTCTGAAACTAATTCTTTAACTTCTTCTACCAATTCATCAGAAATATTTTTATCGTTGTCCCCTTCAAACGCAGAAGGAATATCTATTAATAAATCATTCCCCTCTGAAGTTTCTTTTTCGATTATGTTGCTTATTTCATTAATATTTATAATAAAGTCTCCATCACCATCAATAAATCCATAATGTGGTGTTTGATTAGAATAAGTATCATTAGCAACTTTGTTATAAACATAGGACATTAACCCGTTGGCAGTTATAATTCCATATTTATTCTTGGCGCTATTATTCAATCCTTCAATCAAATGACCTGTAAAAATCGAATGTTCTGGAAGTGGTCCGTTTCCATCGCTAACAACTTGGTCCCCCTTACCTGCTACTAAAACTTGACGAGAATATCTTTGTAGCATATCCTTTAAAAAACGACTTGTACCCGGATTAAATCCTCTTGTAACTGCTAATCCACTATAGCAAGCATCCATAATAAAGAGCATATGTTTTGCCTTAATAAAGTCAGCATTTCGAGTAAGTTCATCCCATCTGATTAATGTATTAATATTTTCAACACTGGCATCCGTTGGAACCAAAAAACCAACATCATTTTTCTTTGATCTTTGTGTATAGCCATGCCCTGCATAAAAAACAATAACACTATCATTTTCATTTGTCTTTTCAATTAATTTAATATATTTATCTAAAATGTTTTTCTTTGTTGCATCTTTATCCAATATTAATTCAATATTATCTTTATTATATTCAAATTTTTTTTCTAACAAATCTGCAATAGCAACCGCGTCATTTACTGCATATAAAAGATTGTTTGTATTTTTATATTCATTTATTCCAATAATTATTGCATATTTTTCTTCATATCCCGCAATATAATTCATTTATTCACCTCTTAATTTAACTTTTACTTATATGTATTACTTGATACCAAAACACATTACATAAATTTTAACCTGTTATGCTAATATCACAACAATACTCAACTACAATCATTATACAGTAAAAAATCTAATATTCATATTACCAAAACAGTTTTTTATTTATTCAACAAAATAATTATTTTTATTTTGTTTATCTTTTAACCATAAATCAATTATTTCTCTATTAAATAAAATTTTAGAGTAAATCCTATAATACGGAACACCATTTTCCCTAACTAATTTTCTAATTGTTGATTCACTTACCGATAAATATTTTGCTACTTCTTTAACATTAAAAACTATTTTTTCCATTCGTTTTCTCCTTCTTAAATATAATTAAATAAAAATTTATTTTGTAATTTTTTGCTAACTTTTTTAGTTTTCTTAATACTTCTTTAATAACTTCTTTTTCTTTATAACCGTGTATCCCCGTCCCTAAAATAGGCGATATTATATTTTTATATCCACCCTCTTTAGCAACTTTAAATATGTTTTCATAGCTTTCTAACAGTTCTTTTAAGGGCTCTTTACTCTCATAAGCTTTGGGACAATATATATGGATTATATCTAATTCTAAATTAAATCCTGAAGTTATCCTAACCTCATTAACTTTCATATTTTCATTAAAATTATTTTTACAGTATTCTTCTAATTTTTCTTTACTTGCTCTTCTATATATTTGCCCACAAACTCCACTACCACAAATCATATATTGATTATTTGAATTAACAATGGCATCCATCCCATCTAAATAATCAAATATATTACCATATAATATATTTAACTTACTCATTCTACCACCCAAATTAATTATATATTTTTTATTATTTCTTCTCAACCAACTTTATTGCATTCCAAATTAACAAAAAATAGAATTTAAATGATATAATGTATTAAGAGGTGATAACATGGCATATCAAAGTTTAGAAATAAAGCCATCAATTATTCAAAATTCTATTTTAGATTTAGAAAAAAAATATATGGATAAATTGGAAAAGATAATTAATTCAAAAGAATTCTTGGATGACTTAAAAAATATTGAAGCAGAAACAAGAGAATATTATCCAATATTACAAGAAATATGGGGTAAGAAAAACAAGATAAAGGAAGCTTCTGAGAGATTATTAAGATACTATTTATATAATAACTTTCAAACAAAATCTTTCTTTTCGGCACCTATAAGCAGTGATATAGCAATTGAGCTGGATGATATAATTTTAAATGTAGATGTTAAAACAATTGATAAAGTAGGTAATGGCGGAGAAATAAAAACAACACAATTTGAACATAATCAAACTTCTTTTCTTAATGACAATGTTGATGCTTTTCCACCATTCCCAGGATTTAAAATCCAATCAAACTTAAGAGCTATGGATTCTAGGACAAACAAACCATTATTAACTTATTTAATAAAAATAGTTTATGCAGATAGTGGAAAAGGGGCTTTCAGCATTTGCAATGACTCTAAAACACCAACATTAATTCTAACTTGTTTGCCAAACGGTCTTCTAAGTAATCTTTTTGAAAACAACCTATTTACAAATTTCAAAAATTATATTTATTATAATAAATCACATGGCGAATATTTTAAGCCAAAATATATAACCGACGAAATTGAATACTCAAATTTAAATAAAGAAAATATGTATAAAAAAATAGAAAACGCTGTATATATTCCTAGCGATTGGCAAAGAATCGAAGGTCGTTCTAAACTAGGATATTTTGATTCTAACAAAGAAATTGGATGGTTTACTGTTAAAAGAAAAAAAGGAAACCATCAAGAGATATTTTTAGAAGCTGTAAAAAGCGGAGATACTGGACGTTATAACGATGCATGGCTTGAAAAAAGATACGATTCTAAAAACGTTTATTGGAGCGGACAAAGAAAATATTACGAGGTTTTATAAAAGAGGAGCTATTAATTAGCCTCCTCTTTTAATTGGTTTAATATTTCATTTGCTATCTTTTCTGCTAATAAAACTGGAACTGCATTACCTATTTGTTTATACATTTTATTTATACTACCAGTAAAAATAAAATCATTAGGAAACGTCTGTAAAATTGCACATTCTCTTACGCTAAGGCGTCTCTCTTTATTAACGTGTATTTCGGGTCCAGTTGCTGTTATAGTATCACTAGGCCTATCCCAATTTGTAATTCTTAATGACTGTTCAAATTTTATTTCTTTTTCTTCCATTGTAGTTACTTTTTTATCATACTTATCGTCAAATCCTAATATTTTTTTTAATTCCCACCAATCACTAGGTTTTGGAATGCTCCCCGACCCATTATCTTTTCTAAACCAGTGTCCAGCTGTATGCCTATAACCAAAATGCTCATCAACTCTCATTGTTGACCAACCAGATTTTTTTCTCCACTCTTTTAAATAATCACATATATCGGCTTGATTGACTTTATATTTTCGCCCCCAAAATTTATCATATACATTTGTTGAAGCAATATGATTATATATAATCTCTCCATTTAAATTAATAGGATTATAGCTGACATTAACATCTGATAAAAAACTTATTGCTTTTTCAACTGTATTTGGTTTCTTTAATTCTTTCTTAGACTCATATTTTTTACTATCAACCCAATGCGTAATTTTAGGATAAACATTTTCTAATCCCAACTTATTACCTATAATAACTACTCTTTCTCTTGCTTGAGGCACACCATATTCTGCAGCATTTAACAATCTTGCATCTACTTTGTATCCCAAAGATTCAAAATCTTTTTTTATCATTTTGATTACTTTGCCTTTTTCCATGGAAAGCAATCCTTTTACATTTTCTGCAACAAAAAACTTAGGTTGCTTGTCTTTTATTATTCTCAACATTTCTTTATACAAAAAATTTCTTTCGTCTTTCATACTTCTTTTTGTATTAGCGACAGAAAATCCTTGGCAAGGAAATCCACCAATTACAACATCTACATCATTAGGTATTTCATCACTCTTTATTTTTGTTATATCTCCAAAAACAATATGATCACCAATATTTTTTTTATATGTATCAACTGCCTCTTGGAAAAAATCATTTGCCCATACTATGTTAAATCCTTTATTTTTAAATCCTAAGTCCATTCCCCCTGCACCAGAAAATAAGGATACTACATTATATTTTCTTTGTTTTGCCATATTATCTTCTCCTACCTATTAAGTATATCAATTTTCTTGTTTTTTTGCAATAGTTGCGATTGAGTTTATTATATAATTTTTTGGAGAAAATTGCAAATCGAGCTTTTAGCCATAAAATCGGCTTTTAAGCATTCAAATACTTTTCCATATATATTTTATTTAATATTATTATAACTCTTTAAATACAGCTTCATTTATAGCAAATAAGCCATCATTTGCATTAAAAAAGCCTAATAAAGGTATTAGACTTATAATTCTACATCAATTTTCATGCTTTTGTTATTTATATTTTCAAATTTCTTAATAAAGTTTTCTGCTAATACTTTTCCATACTTAATTCCAAATACTAAAGATTTTTCTTCTTCATTTTTTGATAAGTAATTAATAATTAATACATATTCGCTTTTACTACCTTTATTTAAACCCGACATTCCACCTAATATTAAACCACCAGGACCAGCTATAACATTACCAACTATACCGCGAAGAACTGGACTTTTTTTCTTTTCTAATAAATCCTTAGCTAATATGATACTCATACCTTTTATATTTTCACTCTTAACATTGAATTCCATATTCTTAGTAAAATAAATATTTATTTTATCTGCATATAAGATAACTTTACAGTCTTGTGTCTTTTGAATATTATCTATTCCAGCGATATGTGTCATATCTATCTTGTCGTATGCTTTTTCTTTCTTTACTATTTCTTTAGAATTACCATTTTCATTTAATACTTTCCCTTTTTTCGCCCTTTTCTTAACTATCAAATATATTGGCAATGCGAATATCCCTGCCATAATTAAATAAACTAATATGTCAAATACTATCATAAATATCTCCTTCCACATATACAATACCATTATATTATAATTAATGTGGGTAATGCAAGTATCTTATTTATATTTATCATATTTTATACAATTAACTTGGTGATAGAAATGATAAAATTAAATATAGAAGAACTATTAAAGAAAAATAATAAAAGTAAATATTGGCTATGCCAAAATATGAATGTAACATCAAGAAATATGAATAGAATTATTAGAGGAGAAACCTCATTAATTTCATTTAAATATTTGGAGGAATTTTGTAGATTATTGAATTGTACTCCTAACGAATTAATAAAAATAGAAAATAAAGAAAAGTAATTTTCTTTTTTTAATGCTTTTTTATTGTAATTTCCGAAATAGTATATACAGTACTCCTAATAAAATCTTAAAATTCCCTTTATTTATAGGAAACACATATTTAGATATGTATAAAGATTTTTGCCATTTTTTATACAGTAATCATATTAACTTTATACATTTAACAATAAAAATTTATATAAGTCTTTATACTTTCTATATATAATTCTTTATACGATTTTTATATATTTTATTGTGTATATTATATGATAATATATTAACTACATATATATATGCTTTTTTCTTTAAAACAAACTATATTCATCTTTTCTGTTTCTTCTAATACTCTGTACTTTATTATTTTCCTTACTCTCAATTATTTTATTTATTCTTGCTTTTCTCATAAATTCATCCACCTCTTTTTTATCTTGCTCTTCGGTTATATTTAAAAAGTAAGCTTCTATTTCTTTAAATTTACTTTCTATCTTTTTTTCTTTCTCTAAATAATTTTCTTCACTCATTGGATTTAATCTATGTTGTCTATATAATCTTCTTTTAGCACTATCTAATTTTAAATATTCTCTATAGTATTCCTTTAAACTATATTTTAATTCTCCTTCCTCGCCAAATTTACTATTATAGAAAAGCACTTCATCGCATTGCCATATAAAATAATCTGCCATTGTAATATTACATTTTTTCTTATATGTCTTTTCCACATTTAATTTTTTTATATCAAAAGGCTCAACTTCATATGCATTAGGCACTTCGTTCCAGTTTTTATCTATATAACTCTTTATTATATTTCTAAACATATAACTTGGTTTACTTACTAATAATATATGTAAATGCCAATCCGTCTTATAATCCCCTTTATACCAGCCATTAGCAATAATATTATTAATATCGTGTTTCTTCCTTGGCCTACCTCTTTTATCCGTTATTTCGTATCTCAATGTGCTTACATCCTTTTTTAAGTTGCTACATACTACCATAGCTTGAGCATACCAACCTTTATCGGCTTTATCGTTGCAGACACATCTAATTTTTTCAATTAATCTTTTAGCATATCTATATGCTTCTTCTTTATCTTTGAACTTTTTGTTTATTTCAATATTTCCTATACCTAATTTTTTCTTAGCCATTATATATTCCTCCTTTAATGCCATCAATTATTTCTTTTAATATCGGTATATTTATTGGTTTATCTTTTTCATATAAATATAAGTTTAAATTGTCATAGCATAATAATACTAATTTAATATCATTAACAACTATTACAAATCTATGAGGCTCGATAAAACTAATATTCATATCTTTAGCCTTAAATATCAATCCATTAACAACTTCTAACCTTATATTGCTAAAATTACATATATTATTTAGCTTATTATATAAGTTATTATTTAATGGTAATTTTTCTTTTTCAAATTTCATATAATCAAACCTTTCTTTTTAAACGACAAAAAAACCTAGATTCCTATTGGAAATCCTAGGTTTTTTATATCAATAAAAACCAAAAGGTTTTATTACCCTAAATATGGGGCGACTAGTGGGGATCGAACCCACGCATAATAGAACCACAATCTACCGTGTTAACCACTTCACCATAATCGCCATAATAGAAAAGTAATACTTTCATATTACTTTTTTATAACATTTCTGTTATTAGTTTCTGTTGTCGTTTCTGTTGTTTCTGAAGTTTCTGTTATCTCTAGCAGCTTTTCTTCTTGCACGAACTTCTGGACAATATTTAGGTTGATTTGTTAACCCTTTTTCGTCATAGAACTTTTGTTCTCCAGCTGTCCAAACAAATTCAACACCTGTTTCTTGACAAACTAAAGTAATATCGTTATATTCTTTCATTTTGTTCCTCCTTATATATTTGATTTAATAGTTATTAGGTCTTTTGGTCGGGAACAAAATAATTTTTTAAACCATTAATACTTTATCATACTTTTAAAGTTTTTACAAGTTTATTTTGATTTTTGTTTGTTTTTCTAATATGTCTGACAACTTTATGTATCCAATTGTCTCTTTTTCAAGTTTTAAAAAATTCTTGTAGTCTTCTTCTAGTAGTTTTTTATTTAAATGAAATGTCTCATTTGGTATTTTATAATTATAAAAATCTATTTCATTCTTAACTTTTTGTGTTTTCTTTTGTTTGTGAATACGTTCTAGAGAAGGAACGATTTCTTCTCGCAATCTTCCTAAATACTTTGGCTTTTTACAATAGTCTTTTTTATACTCAATTAAATATAAGTTGTCAAATAACTCTTCTAAATCTTTTTTTCTTTGTTCAAATGAGATTTTAGATGAAATATGATCTTTATTTTTATCTTCTTCGTATACATCAAGTAAATCTGAAAGAATTTCGTATTTTTTAATAATTAAATCGTGCAATTTCATTTGTGATGAAAGGTATTGAGAATAGAATATAGGGTACTGTCCTAAATATTTTGTTATTGCCGGTACTTTATTCTTTAATAAATCTAAGCCGTATTCCAGTCTATTTTTTTTATTTTTTTTACTATAAAAATGATTATTTTCATCATTAGAAATTTCTTTTCCCAAATCTAATTTTAAATATTTTATATTACTGTCTTGGATATTTCTGGTTTCTAAAAATTCAATAGTTTTTTCTAAACCAAATATTTTACTTTTTCTTTCTTCAAAGTGCTCATCATAAATATCTTCATAATAATTTATTGGTTCTAAGTTTTCAATATTATATTTTATATTGTTTATTCCTCTTCTTTTTTTGTTAACTTCCCTTGATAAATCAAAAATTAATCTGTCCAAGATTATTTGAAATAAATCTAAACTATAATTGTTTTTATTTAGAGTAATGTGTGTTAGCATCATGTGTCTATACTCATGATAAAAAGATTGTAAAGAACTTTCAATCATCTCTAAAGGGGTTTTGTCCTTTTTATCCGATAGAATATTAAGCATATTCATAACTATTTTGTGCTCTTTTGTCATTATATTATAAGAATATACCGCTTTACTATTGTCACTAAAATGTTCTTTGTCTATTTCAAAGTTGTATGAAAAGTTGTATTGACTATCAAGTTCTTCTTTAGCATGAAAAATAATTTCCTCTAGATTTTCTAAAGTAAATTCTTTCTTATTTATTAAATCTTTTATGTATTGTTCTTTTTTGTCAAAAGAATTTTTATCTTTTTTAAAAGATTTTAGATAAACATTATATTTTTCATACATAAGTGCCTCCTATTTTTTGAATATAATACTTGTTTTATATACAAAAATTATTACTATTGCTAACATTAACAGCATCATTTTATTGGCTATGTTATTCATGTTTAATATGTATAAAATTGATGTTGTTGAAAAGAATATGTTTGCTAAGTATATTATTATAACAGTTTTTTTAGTATTATTCTTACTAAAGTTTAATATCTGATGGTGGATGTGATTTTTGTCTGAAGAAAATATTTTTTGATGATTCTTTTTTCTTCTAATAATTGCAAATATAGTATCCAGTATTGGGATTGCTAATATCAACACTGGAACAAACATTGTTTTAGCTGTAATTGATTTAAACCCCATGATAGCGATTGATGCTATTATTAATCCCATTAACATCGAACCAGTATCTCCTTGGAAGATCTTAGCGGGATTAAAATTATATTTTAAAAATGCTAATAATGATCCCAAAAATATCAACGATATTTGCATTTCTAATCCATAGTAGTTTTTTATTACTGAAATTATTATTATTGTTGCAAAAAATATTGCTCCAATTCCTGATGACAATCCATCTAGTCCATCGATTAAGTTAATTGCATTTATAATAGCAACAACAAAGATAATGCTTAACGGAATTGCTAAAATTCCTAATTGTATGTTTAACGACAACATATTAATATTAATGTTACTAATAATTAAATTACCGTGTAAAACTAATATGCTTGCTGCAATAAATTGTCCTATAAACTTGTCAATGGCTTTTAATGATTTTATGTCATCTAATATTCCTAATAGAACAATTACTGTAGAACTAATTAAAATTCCACTTAAAACTCTACTAGGTTCTAAAAAAATAGAGGATACGATTAAAAAGGTTAAGAATATTCCTAATCCTCCGAGTCTTGGAGTTGCTATACTATGAACTTTTCTTTTTTCAGGCATATCAATTGCCCCAATATTTTTTGCAACTTTCATTATATATGGAGTTATAAAAAATACTATTAAAAAAGATAGTATGAATATTAATATATGACTTAATTCTAAATCTGTCAATTTTATCACCATTCTTATTATACATCAATGTCCAAAATAAAAAAACCTTATTAGGTTTTTATTTATCAATTAAATGCAAATTTTCTAATAGTATTCCCGTTCCCTCGGCAACACATGTTAATGGGTTTTCTGCTATAAATACAGGGACCTTTAACTCTGAAGACAGTAATTGGTCGATTCCCTTGATTAAAGCTCCTCCACCCGTTAAAACTATGCCTTTATCGATTATATCTGCCGCTAGTTCTGGCGGTGTTTGTTCTAAAACATTTTTAGTGGCATTAACTATTATATATATGCTTTCTCTAAGAGCCTCTTCTACTTCATCTGAAGTTAAGGTAATTGTATGAGGCAACCCCGTAACTAAATCTCTGCCTCTAACTTCCATTTTTTCTTTTGCAGATTCTTTGAAAACAGAACCGATATTTACTTTAATTTCTTCAGCTGTTCTTTCTCCAATTAATAGTTTGTATTTTTCTTTTACAAATTTAACTATATCATTATCAAAAGTATTACCTGCAACTTTAATCGAATCACTTGTAACTATTCCACCAAGAGATAGAATAGCAACATCGGTTGTTCCTCCACCTATATCTATAACCATATTCCCGCTTGGTTTAGAAATATCCATGCCCGCTCCTATAGCCGCCACCTTTGGTTCTTCATCAAGAAATACTCTTCTTGCTCCTGTTCTTTCGGCAGCTTCCTTAATCGCATTTTTTTCTACTTGAGTTATATTAGAAGGACAACAAATTAAAATTCTAGGTCTTGCAAACCAACTTTTTCCATTAACTTTTCTAATAAAATAATTAAGCATAATTTCCGTAATCTCAAAATCAGCAATAACTCCATCTTTCATGGGTTTTATTGCTTTTACTCTTCCGGGTGTTCTTCCAAGCATTTCATGCGCTTCAGAACCAACCGCTAACGGCTTTTTAGTTTCACTATCTATAGCAACTACACTTGGTTCATTTAAAACAACACCTTGGCCTTTAATATAAACTAAAACGTTTGCCGTTCCTAAATCTATTCCAATATCTTTCGAAAACATATTTGTCCTCCTTTTCTAAAATATTATAACATATTATGAATTTATTAAAACATGAAAATCATACAAAAAATTAACTACTATATAAGAAAAAGTTATGGCTATGAATATATAGAGCAGTTGCATTTGATATAATCTATTTTTTTTAAAGATAAGTTCTATTTTTATGCTCTCAACCATCCATAACGACACTGCGAAAAAGAACAAATATAATAATACTTTAACCATTATATTTTATTTATCCTTTTTAAATGTCTTTCCTCGTTTGAAAAGGGTGTAATTATAAATTTTTCGATTATTTTTATAGCTTTTTCTGGCTTCATAGTTCCTGCAATGGTAATAACATTGGCATTATTATGTTGTCTTGAAAGCATTGCTTCTCTTTGAGAGTTTACTTTAGCACAATAAGCACCAGGAACTTTATTACAAGAAATACTCATACCAATTCCTGTCCTACATATTAATATGCCTAAATCAACTTGTTTAGATGAAACCATTTTTCCTATTTCTTTTGCATAATCTGGATAATCAACACTTTTTTCACTATCTGTACCCAAGTTAATTAGTTCATAATTGTTTTTAAAATGTGCAACTATCTCTTGTTTAAGTTTTGTTCCACCATGATCGTTTGCTATTGCTATTTTCATATTATCACCACTTATATTATAACATAAAAAAAGTAGTTATTTTACTACTTTAATTATATTTCAATTCTAAGATTGGTTGATCAATTTTCATTAATTGATGTGCTTCTTTAATCATCTTTTTAATTTTCAAATCATATGCATATTCAATTTGCTCTGCATTGGCTATAGCGTCTAAAGGTATATATTGCTCTTTGTAATCAAAATCTTTTAAAAGTCCATTTGCTACATACGCTCTTAAGGCGTTTTCCATTAATCTCGGATCTGACTCAAGTAAGTCTGAATAAGCATTGTGATCATTTATTAAAATTGAATACAATAACACTTCAGCTTGTTTATAGTTTGTTTTTTTATATTTCAAAATATAATGAGCGGCATCAAAAGATTCCGTAAGTTCATTATTGACTACATTTTTTAAATAAATATGTTTAGCTATAGCTCCTTTTAAATATGTAGCGAAAACTTTTTCATCTAAATTATATTCTTCATCCACACTTAAAGCTTTCATTAAATGTTTAGTAAGAACATTCTCAAAATTTTTGCCATGATTCATTTTAAAGAAACCAACCATTTCTACTAGAGCTTTTTCTTTATCTTCAGATAATACTTTTTCGTGTTTTTCTAAATTATTAACATCTAAAAGATTAACCATTTCTACTGTTTTTTTTCTGTTTTCTTTTTGCTTCATGCTCTCACCTCATATTGCATTTTATTATATCACTTTTGATTTTGTATTTCAATTAAATGCAATAAAAAAATGAGATTTTTTTCTCACGTTTTTATTTTAAGTTATATTTCTTATTAAATTTTTCAACTTTACCTGTTCTTGCCACTGTTCCTTGTTCACCAGTGAAAAAAGGATGACATTTATCACAAGTTTCTAAGTGTAATTCTTCTTTATTAGAACGAACTTCAAACTCGTTTCCACAAGCACATGCTACTTTTGTAGAAATATATTTTGGATGTATATTTTTTTTCATTTTTACTTCTCCTCCCGCCATAATCTTTTTTTGATTATAGAAATTGCGCTACTAAATTATAACAAATTAACTATAATAAAGCAATACTAATTTTTTCTTTTTCCTAATAAATTAAGAAGTCTTAAGAAAAGATTAATAAAGTCTAAATATAGTCTCAAAGCTGAATGAACAGCATACTTTTCTTCGCCATACATATTCTTGATTTTCTGAATATCATATGCAATGAATATTAAAAATAAAACTATTCCAAAATTCATTTGAAAAAAATCTAACATTTGACTACCGGCGAAAATATTAACTACATTTATTAATATTAAAGCAATTAATCCTATATATAAAAAGTTTCTGATTTTTCCTAAATCTTGGTTGGTAGTATATCCGATGACACCCATGACTAGAAGGGCAATTGAACTGATACCAAATATTTGAATTATTGATGAAAGTTCAAACAAAACATATATATAAGATAGTGTTAATCCCGTTAAAAAAGCATAGCTAATAAATACCAATTTTGCTGTTAAATCTGCCATTTTATTTATTCTTACTGATAAGAATATAACTAGACCAAATTGAACTAAAATTATTAAGTAATAAATCCCTGATTGATATAGATTAATCATTAAATTTTCATTTAATGAAATTTGATATCCTGTGAAGAAAGTCACCATTAATCCAATAAATAACCACATTAATACTTTAGAAAAGAAATTATTATTCATTACTATCCTCCATTTTTATGTTTGCTCCCACATTCGTTAATTTTTCAATTATATTTTCATAACCTCTTAATACATGCTCAATGCTATTTATTTTAGTCGTTCCCTCAGCAACTAATCCTGCTAAAACAAGACATGCTCCAGCTCTTAAATCAGTTGCATAAACTTCTTTACCAATTAATTTATCAACACCTTTTATTTCAATTGTTCTGTTGTTTATTTTTATTGAAGAACCCATCTCATTTAAATATTGAACATTTTGAAATCTATTTTCATAAATTGTTTCTTCAACAAATGAAGTTCCTTTTGCTAAAGCAAGTAATGTTGTCATTGGCTGTTGCAAATCTGTTGGGAATCCAGGAAAAACTTGTACTTTAACGCTCGTCGCTTTCATGTTTTTATTTTCACTTATTATCAAATGATCTTCATGAACTTCCAGTGGAATATTCATCTCATGTAATTTGTAAATTAATGATTCAACATGTAAAGGAATTATATTTGAAATTTTCAAGTTATCACCCTTAAGAGCTCCGGCTATTATGTATGTTCCCGCCTCTATTCTGTCAGGAATCACTTCAATATATCCTCTTTTCAAATAATCAACACCGGTTATTCTTATTTCGTTTGTTCCGGCACCTTTAATGTTTGCTCCCATATTGTTTAAAAAAGTTGCAACATTAACAATCTCTGGTTCTTTTGCAGCATTTTCAATGATTGTTTCTCCCTTTGCTTTAACTGCTGCTAACATTATATTTATTGTTGCTCCAACACTTGCCATATCTAAATATATTTTGTTTCCAATAAGTTCATCAGCTTTAATGTTGAAATGGTTTTCTCTTTCCTCTATTTTAGCTCCAAGAAGTTCAAAACCTTTTAAATGAAGATTAATGGGCCTTTCACCTATAGAACAACCTCCAGGAAAATATATATCAACTTCTTTATATTTTCCTAATAAAGCCCCCATAAAATAATAAGAAGCCCTTAATTTTTTTGCCATTGCCTCTGGTATTTCTTTATTGAAAGAATTTTTTGTTTCGATTGCTAATACACCATTTGTTTCCTCTATTGTTGCTCCCAATAAATTTAATATGTCTTTTAAAGCTGCAATATCAGAAATATTAGGTATATTTTCTATTATCGCTCCTTCATCAGACAATAAAGCTGCCGGTACTAAAGCCACTGCACTATTTTTAGCGCCGCTAATTTTAATTTCACCGGTCAACTTTTTATTTCCTTCTATTATCATCTTATTCATAAGCTTTTCCTTTGCTACCTAGAAGCTCTATTTTTTGAGCAACTACTTCTTTTATTGCTTTTTCGCCTGAAGAAATAACTTTTCTTGGATCATAATTTTCATTAGTGGTAACGAATTCTTTAACTGCTCTATGCCAAACTATTTGCAATTCAGTATTGAAATTAACTTTTGCCATTCCCAAAGAAATACTTTTTCTTATCATTTCATCTGGAATCCCAGATCCTCCATGTAAAACTAAGGGCATTTTAGTCATTTCTTTTATCTGCAACATTCTATCAAAATCAAGTTTTGGTTCCCCCTTATAAAGACCATGAACACTGCCTAAAGCTGCTGCTAATAAATCAATTTTAGTTCTTGAAACCATTTCTGCTACATCATTTACCTTAGCATAAGCTATGTCAGCCGTTATGTTATCTTCGGTTCCACCAATATGACCAACTTCGGCTTCTACGCTAATATTCTCATCTAAATCACAAACTTGATTTGTAATCATTATGTTTGTTTCCAAATCAAGTTTAGAAGCATCAATCATAACAGAAGAAAATCCAGCATCTATTGCTTTTTTGCAACTTTCTAAAGAAGTTCCATGATCTAAATGAAGCGATACAGGAATTTTAATCCCTAAATCTTTGATTAATGAAGTTACAAGAGAATACACTACATTATATCCTCCCATATATTTAATTGCTCCTTCGCTAACTCCTAAAATTATAGGGCTTCCTTGTTTTTCCGATTCCTCCAAAATATATTTGGTCCATTCCAAATTATTTATATTGAATTGTGGTATTGCATATCCTTCTTGATATGCTTTATTACATATTTCTTTTGAATTTACTAACATAACTCTCCTTTATTTATGATATTCTTGATTACTGTTTATTTTATAAGAACGATATATTTGTTCAAGCAACATAACTCTAAAAAGTTGATGAGGGAAAGTCATATCAGAAAAACTTATTTTCTCATCACACGACTCTAATACTTTTTGTGGAATTCCTTCTGATTCTCCTATTATAAAAATTATATTGGGATTATATATAAATTGATTTTCTATTTTTTTAGCGAACTCTATGGAGTCAATTTTTTTTCCGTCAATAGTAAGAGCTATCTTGTGGTCTTTAATAGTCAGATTATTTAGCATTTTTTCTTCAATATTTTTTTCTATTTCTATCACTTCAATTTTAGAAAATTTGCTTATTCTTTTTACGTAATCTTCACAGGCTTTTTTTAAATAATCTTCTTTAATTTTCCCCGCTACTAATAGTTTAATCAATATTAATCAACTCCGTTTTTTCTTTCTGTTTAGCAATATATAAGTCAATATCTTGTTTATTTAATTTTTCAAATTCTTTTTTAACTAAATCAATACTATTATTCTTTTCGCTAAGATGAAAAAGAACTATTTTCTTGGTTCTTTTTCCTATGAATTTATTTAAATAATTCATGGCATCATAATTTGATAAATGACCTCGATCACTTATTATTCTTTGCTTTAAATAATGAGGGTAGCTTCCCTCCATCAACATCTCTATATCGTGATTGCTTTCGATAATATAACAATCTAAATTGTTTAATAATTCATGATTCTTTATGTTGATGTATCCCGTGTCAGTTATATAGGCTATTCTTTTATTGTTGTTTTCAAAAACATAACCATTTATATATTCTGCATCGTGAGATAAGGGAAAACTTGTTATTTTTAAATCTTTAATTTCTAAAATATTGTTCTGTTCTTCTGACGGTTCGAAAATAATCTGTGTATTGTGTCGTTTTTTATACTGTTCTAATCCGTATATATGATCATCGTGATCATGAGTTAAAATAATAAAATCTATTTCTTCAGGATGAATTCCATACTCCTTTAGTTGGTTTTTTATATAAGTGTAGGACATTCCGCAATCAATTAAAACTTTCAATTTATCAGTTATTAATAGTGAGACGTTTCCTAAGCTACCGCTTCCTAATATAGATATTTTCATTAGTAAAACGACCACGGATTGAGAGCTCGTTTACCAGAGAAAGGTATGCTGTCATAAATTGCAAAGTGGACGTGAACTCCTGTTGCTTGACCGGTTTTTCCCATTCCGCCAAGAATATCTCCCTTCGCTACAACTTCACCTTCAGAAACATTAATTTTATTGAGGTGGCCATAGTATGAATAGTAACCATTGTTGTGATTAATTACAACATAGTTACCAGCAACAGCACTTCTTCTTGCCCTATAAACTGTACCATTATTAATTGCATAAATTGGTGAATTTAAACCAGTTCCCGCTATATCTATAGCATCATGAAACTGACGAATTTTGGTTATCGGGTTAATTCTCCAAGCATAGCCTGAAGTCACTACCCAACCTGGATTAGTTGGCCATCTCCAGTCTTTCAAACTACCTACGTTACTTGGCAATTTTTTGGCACCAGTTCTAACTATTCTATTAATAGCTGGTACTAGTTCAACCCTACTTATCGGTTCGCTAATATCAACTATCTGACCATTAACAATAGTTCTATTTTGCGCAACCCTGAATGTCCCATTTTGTCCTGGACGAACTACTCTTTCGACACCAATATATAGTGTTGGATCATTAATATATTCAGTATTATATCTATTTGTTATATCTGCTACAACATATTCCTCAACAACAACTCTCATTTGTGGTTCTAAAACTCCAATAGTTACTGTTTGTCCTGGAAATAGTAAATTTTTAGGACTGCTAAATTGAGGGTTCGATAGAAAAAACTCTTCGACACTAATTTGATTGTTAAAAGAGATGCTCTCTATTGTGTCACCATCTTTCACAATATATGTCCTCTGATCTTCAGAAGTTTTAAATAATAAGTATCTAGCCAAATCCTTATAATCATTAAATATTTGCTTATCAACCGAGACTCTCGTATTCTTGACAACTATTTCTTCATCCACATATATATCTTGAATATTATTACCAGTTGTTTGTATTGTCTCTTGAGTTTTATTTGTATAGTTTTGATACCTATTTGCTCCCACAAAAGTTTTGTAAACTTCTTCGACCGCTTGATCAAAAACCTTGGAGTCAGTTACATATATCGTTTTGATATCAATTTGATCGTTTAATTTAAATTCATAAGCCATGATTGTCATCGGACTTATTTTAACCATTTTTTCATAAACCTCTTTGTCAGAGTTGACATCATCATGGAAAGTAACTATTTTCTTTATAGTTACACCTTCTGGAGGCAGAATTTCATCAACTCCATATTTCGCCTTATATTGTTCCTCTTTATTATCAATGTATTCCAAAAAATTTTTATCGTTTTTTACGATACCTATTAAAGTATCATCGATAAAAACTTGGTAGTAAACATTTGGTTCTTTCGGAGTTCTGTAATTAAATCCTAATCCAAAAAGACTCAAAGAAACTAAAATTAAAGCTAATATTTCCTTTGTCTTAAACATTTTTCTCCTATTCTTCTTTTTCAAGATAGTTTACAAAAGTTGAAGTATTTCTCTTAAACACTAAGTCAATCGTTGCAGTTGGACCGTTACGATGCTTAGCTATAATGAATTCACTTTTACTTGTATGTTCGTCAAGATCTTGTTCTCTCGTATAGTAATCTTCCCTATATAAGAAGGCTACTATATCGGCATCTTGCTCGATCGATCCTGATTCTCTTAAATCACTTAAAATTGGTCTTTTGTCTTCTCTACCATCAACCGTTCTTGAAAGTTGAGCCAAAGCTATTACGGGTACATTTAATTCCATTGCTAACATCTTTAAAGAACGAGAAATTTCTGCCACTTCCTGTTGACGATTAGATGAATTTTTTGAATTGGTTGTAATTAATTGTAAGTAGTCTATAAATATTGCGCTTAGCCCCTCGTCTGAAGTTGCCAATCTACGACACTTAGCTCTAATTTCATTAATGCTAATCCCCGGCGTATCGTCCAAATACATTTTTGCATCTGCAAGTCTACTTATTGCTTCATTAACTCTTTTCCAATCATTATTTTCTAATTTACCGCTTCTCAATTTATAACCGTCTATTTGTCCAATCGAAGATAACATACGCATTACTAATTGTTCTGCTGCCATTTCCATATTAAATATTGCAACTGTTTTAGCTGATTGAATAGCTATGTTTGTCGCTATATTAAGAGCAAACGCAGTTTTACCCATACCTGGTCTTGCTGCTATAATTATTAATTCGTTTTCGTGAAGACCGGTAGTTATTTTATCAATACCGAAGAATCCAGTAGGTAATCCGGTTATTTCTCCTCTATTTTTAGATAATTTTTCTAAATCAGATTGAGCTTTAAATAAAACGTCTTGAATTGTTCTAAATTCAGTTGCTTTTCTTTTCTTAACAACATTTAATATTTTTTGTTCTGCTCGATCAAGCAAATTAACCAAATCTTCTTTACCATCTAGACTATCTGTTACAATTTGAGTCGCTTCTGCAATAAGTCTTCTTAAAATTGCTTTTTCAGTCACAATTTTTATATACTCATCTATATTTGAAGCCGTTGGAACAGAATTGATTATTTCACCTAAATATGAAACATCTCCAACTTGTTTTAATAATTTTCTTTTTTCTAATTCTTCAACCACTGTCGTTATATCAATAGGAACGTGTTTATCGTTTAAATCTACCAACACAGAAAAAATTCTTGCATGACTTTCAGAATAAAAAAGTTCTTTTTCTAACTCTTCTATTGCTTTTTGCATTGCGTATTTTGATAAAAACATCGATCCTAATACTGCTTGTTCAGCAGCTAGATTATGTGGTAACGCTCTTTCGTTCATTTATTCACCTTTTTCTTTCAAATGAATCGATAATTTTGCTTTTATATTATCATACAAATTTATCAAAACAATATTTACTCCCAATTTATTTATTTTTTCTTCAACTATAATATTTTGTTTTTTTATTTCATAATTTTTTTCTTTTAATTTTTCTTCTATATCTTTAGAAGTTATACTTCCAAAGATATTTCCTTGTGAACCAACAGTTACAAAAAAATCTATTTTTTCTTTTTCTAGTTTTTCCTTCAACTGATTAGCTTCTTTTAGCGCTAATGAATGATTTAACTTTTCTGTTTCCTGTTCTTTCGCTAAAATATTTAAATTTTCTTTTGTTGCCGGAACCGCATATCCATTTTTAATTAGAAAGTTTTGTGCATATCCATCTTTTACTTCTTTAATTTCACCTTTTTTACCTTGGCCCTTTAAATCTTTTGTGTATATTATTTTCATGCATACCTCCTAAGATATTATACTATATTTTGCTTTGCTTGTCTTTATGTTGGTTGGTTCTAATTTTATTTGCCAACTCTTTCATTTTAGTCATACGATGATTTAATCCTGATTTTGTTATTTTTATTCCTGTTTCATACGAGATTATTTCACTTAATTCCGTTAAAGAAGATTCGCTATATTTTTCTCGATATAGTGCAGCTTCTTGTATTTTTTTATCTAACACATCAAATAGACCGCTTTCTTTTATTAGCTCAATATCATTTATTTGAGACGAAGCATTCATCACTATTTTATCTACATTAGCTTGTTCACAATTATTTAATCGGTTTGTCATATTTTTATGATCGCGATAAATTCGTATATCTTCAAAATATAGCAATGATTGAATTGCCTTAATTATTCTTAAAAAGTCACTTATTTTTTCCGCTTCTTTAATATAAACCATATATTTGTTGTCTTTTTTTATATATTTACTTTTCAAATTAAATGCATTTAATAGCGTCGATAGGAACTGTGCAAATTCTTTCGTTGTTACAATAAATTCTAAATGATATCTAGAAGTTTTAGGATCGCTTATTGTTCCTACCGCTAAGAAAATACCTCTTAAATATGCTCGAGATAATTCTTCGTCAGCATATATAAATGAATTGGGAATTTTTGTGCTCCCTTTTATGGATAAATCACTCATTATTAATTCTTTTTCTTTATTTATTTTTAAAACATATTGATATTGGGAAGAATTTTTGTATTTTTTTCTAACTGATACAGAAGGAGTTATAGAATAAAGATCTTTAACTATTGAAAAACATCTTCTTGCCACGCTAGCATTCTCAAAAGATATTGATATACCATTTTCTTCTTTTCCAATTGCGTTTATTATTGCTGATAATTCTGAAGTATATTCTGTTTTTGTAGCTTCTACTTTACTGGCTTCATTTTTTACAACACTCGTAAAAGACATTATTCGTCTCCTTTTAGTAAATATTCAAATATTCTTAAAGAAACCTTCAAACCATCGTGTCTTATCACGTTGTTTGTTATGGTTACAAAATTATCTTCTATTAATTGGTATTCTTTCAAGTTTTCTCTATCAAATATTACTCTTTCTTTTTGTTCTAAATATGAATATCTTTCTATCATTTCATCATTTATTTCACTGTTATTTGCCATTATGATATCCAGTTCTCTATCTCTTAAATAACTATTTAATATTTTAACGTGATCACTAACTTTGAAATTATCAGTTTCACCAGGCTGTGTCATCATGTTACAAATATACATTATTTTAGCGGGGGTTTTCTTAAGCGCCATTCTCATTTCGGGGATTAAAAGGTTAGGAATGATGCTTGTATATAAACTTCCCATACTTAAAATAACTAGGTCTGCTTCCATTATCGCTTCTATTGCATCTTCATTCGCTGTCGGCATCGTTTTGTATGTTACTTTTTCAATTTTTTTACGATATTCGGTTATATGATGTTCACCCTCAATTATTTCTCCATCAGACATATGACCAACTAAAACTACATTTTCATCTGTAAGAGGAATTAATTTTCCTTTCAAATTGAAAACTTTACTTAAAGATTCTATTCCGACAGACAAATTACCCGTTATATTAGACATAGCCGTTAATATTAAATTGCCTACAGCATGACCATTTAAATCACTACTTGTATTGAAACGATAGTTCAATAAATTTTCTACCAGCGGTTCTGTTTCAGATAAAGCTATCAAAACTTGCCTTATGTCACCAACAGCGGGAGTGTTAAATTCTTCCCTAAGTCTTCCAGTGCTACTTCCGTCATCACTAACCGCAACAATTGCTTTTATATCCACAGGAAATTGTTTCAAACCTCTTAAGAGAGTTGATAAACCTGTTCCTCCGCCTAAAACTACTACTTTTTTATTCATAATATCACCATTCTTATTATACTATAATGCCAAAAAAAAAGATATTAATGAACATCTTTCTTTAAACTTAAAGCTGCAATTGCGCCCTCTCCAGTTGCATTAGCAATTTGATAAACTTCTTTCTTAATAACGTCTCCGCAAGCATATATTCCCTTTATATTTGTTGCCATTCTATTGTCAACTACAACATAACCATCTTCTAATTTAATACCTGTATTTTCTAAGTATGTAGTTTCAGGCTCGTGCCCTATGTATATAAATAGTCCATCCACATTTTCTTCTAGAGTTTCTTTTGTAATTGTGTTTTCTAAATAAACTTTAGATAATTTCCCGTTTTCTTCTTGTGCTCCAACTACAACATAATTTAAATATGTTTTAACGTTCTCTTTTGAAAATAACCTTTCTTTAGCTATCTCATCTGCTCGAAATTTTTCGCTTCTATGAACTAGTAAGACTTCGCTTGTTATATCACTTAAATAGTGTGCTTCCTCAACAGCAGAATTTCCTCCACCAACAACCATTACTCTTTTTCCTTTAAAAAAAGGTCCGTCGCAAATTGCACAATAACTGATTCCTTTTCCCGTTAGTTCTTGTTCATTAGTCAATCCTATTCTTCTTGGTCTTCTTCCTGAGGCTATTATAATATTTTGACAAGTTAATTCTCCATTATCTGTTTTAATTATTTTATAGTCTTCTTTAATGACTATTTCTAAAACATTCCCGTATCTATATTCTACTCCTAAATCAGTGATTTGAGTAAAAATATTCATCGCCAACTGAGGTCCATCAATATGAGAAAAACCAGGATAATTTTCAATATCGTTTGTCCAGTTTACCTGTCCCCCGGGTGCCGCTTTTTCTAAAATTGCTACTTCTATATTGGATCTTTTTAAATAAATTGCTGCAGTCATTCCGGATACACCCGCACCAATTACAATTGTATTAAAATCTACCGCCACTTAAATCCTCCATTTCATTATATCTGTCTTCAAAAACAGAACCCCTTATTCTTTTTATAAACATTATCATTCCAATAACTATCATAATTACTGAGGTTATTTGTGCAACTTTTAAACCATTCCACATAAGGCTATCTGTTCTTAACGTTTCTATAAAAAATCTTAGAACTCCATACCAAATTAAATAAAAACTAGTTGGATGTCCTACTTTAACATATTTCAACCTTCTTAAAAACATTAATAATATGAAACCTACAAACAACCCAACAGATTCATACAAGAAGGTCGGGTGATAATAGACACCACCAATATTCATTCCTTCAATAATAAATTCAGGCAATCTTAAATTTTCTAAATAGGCTCTAGCAACTTCTGAACCATATGCTTCTTGGTTGAAAAAATTACCCCATCTTCCAATTGCTTGACCGATTAATAATCCAACCGCCATGAAATCGATAACCCTTAATGTTCTGAATCTATATTTAGAAGTGTAGTAAAAAATCCAAATTAATCCAAATAGCAGTGCTCCATGAATAGCTAGACCACCATTCCAAATTGATATTATTTCCATAGGAGATGCAGAATAGTATGACCAGTTAAAAACCACATAATATAAGCGTGCTCCTATTATTGAAAACGGAACCAAATAGAAAAATAAATTTACCATGAAATCTTCCGAAAAACCAAACCTTTCAGCTTCTCTCAAAACTAGAAAGCCTCCAATAAATAGTCCTATGAAAATTAAAGCGGAATACCAATAAATTTGTATAAAGCCTAGATCTAATAATACGTTTTCCATTAATACCTACCTTTTTCTATAAATGTATCGTAAACAAATCTATCCATCATCATATTCATAATTGAAATAAAAATGGATACTATAATAGCCATAAAAATACCGTTAATGGTAAAATAATCTCCCAAAATAAAATCCACTATGTTTAATATAAAAACATTAATAAAGGGATAGAATAAACCCAAGGTTAATCCTGTTAATGGTAAGGTTAAAATCACTAGTATTGGCTTTATTGTTTTATTTAAAAAATAAATTAATATTGCTGCAACTAATCCCCATAAACCAAAATAACTATTATCTATATATATTGTATTTTTAAAAATTAATGATACCGCAATTAAAACAATTGCATAGCCTATCATATTGATAAACCAATCCATAAATTTGGAAATTCTAATTTTTTTTATTTGTCCTTCTTCTATAATTCTCATCTTATCACCACACTTATTATATCATACTATTTGATTTCCATACGAATTTCGAAAAGAGCATCTCTGTACATAACTGCTTTTTCAAAGTCTAAATTTTTTGCTGCCTCTTTCATTTTTCTTTCTAATTCTTCAGCAACTTTTCTTAAGTCTTTGACGCTCGTTTTGTTTTTATTTTCAGATAATTCTACTTTATTAGAAATTAATTCGAAAACTTCTTTTACAATTGTCTTAGGAGTGATTCCGTTTTTTAGGTTATGAGCTTCCTGAATTTTTCTTCTCCTTTGCGTCTCTGAAATAGCTTTTTCCATCGCGTCACTTATTTTGTCAGCAAACATTATTACTCGACCGTTTTCATTTCTTGCTGCACGACCTATCGTTTGAATTAAACTTTTTTCGCTTCTTAAAAATCCTTGCTTATCAGCATCTAAAATAATTACAGTACTCACTTCTGGAATATCGATACCCTCTCTTAATAGATTTATTCCAACTAAAACATCGTATTTACCCACTCTTAGATCTCTTATTATTTGAAGTCTTTCAAGAGTTTTTATTTCATTATGTAGATATGCAACTTTTATTCCATTTTGTTTTAAAAAATTACTAAGTTCTTCCGCCATTCTTATAGTCAATGTTGTAACTAAAGTTCTTTCGTTCTTTTCAATATTGTTATTAACTTCTTCAATAAGCAGATCTATTTGGTTTTTACTTGGCTCTATTCTTATAACAGGGTCTAACAATCCAGTCGGTCTTATGATTTGCTCTACAACTGTTTTTTGAGATTTTTCTATCTCATATTCAGAAGGAGTGGCAGAAACATATATAACTTTATCTAATTTATTATTAAACTCTTCAAAAATTAGTGGACGATTATCTAGAGCACTTGGCAATCTAAATCCATAGTTAACTAAAACTTCTTTTCTTGCTCGATCTCCGTTGTACATACCTCTAACTTGTGGGAGTGTAACGTGGGATTCATCTATAACAAGAAGAAAATCATCTCCGAAAAAATCTATTAATGTTGTAGGTGTTTCCCCCTCTTTTTTAAGGGATATATGTCTTGAATAATTTTCTATCCCTCGACAAAAACCTGTTTCTTCTAACATCTCTAAATCATAATTGGTTCTTTCTTTTAGACGTTGAGACTCTAATAATTTATTTTCATTTTTAAATTTTTCTAATTGTTTTTCTAACTCTTCTCTTATAT
Source organism: Bacilli bacterium (assembly GCA_030602345.1). GTDB lineage: Bacteria > Bacillota_I > Bacilli_A > RF39 > UBA660 > JAUVZX01. The sequence goes on along the minus strand of JAUVZX010000002.1, from coordinate 67,732 downwards.
TTTTTATAGCTATCTTTAATTTTTCTTCACTCGTAACAAAATGAGATGCCGGAAATATAGTAATAGTTCTCTTACTTTCAAGAATCTCCCCTGTTAAGCTATCAATTTCGAATATTTTTTCTATATCATCTCCAAAAAAATCAACCCTAATAGTTTTGTCTCTAGAATTTATTGGAGCTATTTCTATAATATCTCCTCTTACTCTGAAAGTTCCTCTTTTTAAATCTAAATTGTTTCTTTCATATAGCATATCTATTAATTTTGAAATCAAATAGTCTCTTTCTATCTTTTGATTTACTGATAAAGTTAACATTTTATTTCTATATTCTTCAACTTCACCAATACCATAAATACAAGAAACAGATGCTACCACTATAGTATCTTTATAATTTAGTAATGATGAAGTGGCTGAGTGCCTTAACTCATCTATTTCATCATTTATCGATGAATCTTTCTCAATGAAAGTATCTGTTTTAGGAACATATGCTTCTGGTTGATAATAATCATAATATGAAACAAAGTACTCAACATGATTATTTGGAAAGAGCTCTTTCAATTCTGCATATAATTGTCCTGCTAAAGTTTTATTATGTGCCAAAATAAGAGTTGGTTTTTGAATCTTCTCTATAACATTAGCTATCGTAAAGGTTTTGCCCGTTCCGGTTGCTCCCAATAAAACTTGATGTTTTATACCTTTATTTATTCCTTCAACCAGTAATTTTATTGCTTCTGGTTGATCACCGCTTGGCTTATATTTAGATACTATTTTAAACACTATATCACTCTTCTCTTATTTAATTTTATCACTTCTATTTTTTTAAAACAATTGAATAAAAAAAATAAAAGTTTTTCTTTTATTTTTCTATTTTAATAATTATTTGATATGTATCTTCAAAATCAATTTCTTCTATTTCTATCTTTTTATCAAATGAATCCATTTTTTTAGTCAGATTTCTGAATTCATTAACTTTTTCCATTAAAGTTTTTGAAGTTTTTTCTGTATAATCCAATGTTTCTTCTTTTTCAAAATTATATTTTATATCATTAGAATCAAAGTTATAATTTGTTTCCTCATCGACTAATGGTTTTGTAAAAAATTTTCCTTGCGGTTCCTCTTTGCTCACTAGAAAATCAATATTATTTTTTGGTTTTTCAACAAAAATATCTTCTGCCTTCTCTTTTATTTGATCTACATCAACAAAAGTCGAAACTGGTTCTTCTTCATTAAAAATATTTTCATCAATCAATAACGAATCTTCTTCTATCGGAGCTTCTAGTAAAACCTCTTCTTCGATTTTTTGTTCTTTTTCTAAAGGCTCGTCATCAAAATCAATTATTTCAACATTTTTACTTTTTCCAATTAAATTATCTATTTCTTCATCTGTTCTTCTCACGGTCATTCTCTCTTTTAATATTCTTTCTAAGATTTTTTCCTGATTTAATTCATCAAGTCTTAATAATGATCTCGCATGTCTCTCAGATATTTTTTCTTCCATTAAAGCATCTTGAACTTTTTCAGATAAATTGAGTAATCTTAATTTGTTTGCTACAGTTGATTGTTCTTTCCCCAATTTTATTGCTAATTCTGTTTGAGTTAAATAACCCATATCTAAGATTTTTTTATAAGAAATTGCTTCTTCAATTGGTGTCAAGTCTTGTCTTTGTATGTTTTCAATTAGAGCTATCTCTGCGCTATTTCTATCATCTAAATTAGAAATGATTGCTGGAATAGCCATTTTGCCAGCTATTAGGCTTGCTTTATAACGTCTCTCCCCAGCGATGATTTCATATTTATCGCCAATAGGTCTTACAACTATGGGTTGAATAACTCCATACTTTTTTATGGAATTAGCAAGTTCATTTATTGCAACCTCATTAAATCTTATTCTTGGTTGAAATCTATTTGGTATTACATCTTCTATATCTAAAAAAACTATTCTTTTGTCTTCCATATTTGTATTCTCCTATCCTTATAATATTATATCTTTTTTTGGGAAATATAGCAATAATAATTATTTCCCATTATAAAGGTTTGGTTTTCATTTGCGAATAATTTCTCGGATACTTTTTGGGTGTTTCTTGAGTTTTTTCAAAGATAACTAATTTTCTTTTTGAATTTTCAAACGGAAGTTCAAAGCTAATCGTTTCTAAATGTTTACATTTTAATTCGAAACACGCTTTCCCAAAATCTAACTCTTCCTTGTCCGATTTCATAGCAACTAAAAAACCATTTAATCTTAAAACAGGAATACCATATTCTAGCAGAATGTTGATTTTAGCAACTGCTCTAGATATAACTATGTCTATATCTTTAATTTCTTTTACTTCTTCCATCCTGTTGTTTACTATAAATACATTGTTCAACATCAGTTTTTGGGAAATTTTTTCTAAAAATTGGCATTTTTTAGAAGATGATTCTACTAAATATAATTCTATAGTGGGAAATAATATTTTTATTATCAGCCCGGGAAATCCCGCTCCTGTTCCTATATCTAAGATTTTAGAATTTTCTATATTTAAGTTTGATTTAACTAAGGTCATCGAATCATAAAAGTGTTTTAAATATATTTCTTCGTCCTTTTCCAATGATGTCAAATTATATTTTTGATTTTCTTCTTTCAAAAAATCTTTATATATTTCCAGTTGATGTTTTTGAAAATCTGTTAATTTTATTCCTATTTTTATTGTTTCTTCATAAAATTGTTCTTTATTCATTGTTTCCCCTTTTTAAATGAACCATCAAAATTGAAATATCCGCAGGATTAACTCCGCTTATTCTAGAAGCTTGACCAACAGAAATTGGTTTTATTTCTTTGAGTTTTTGTTTTGCTTCACTGGCTAAGTTGTGAATTTTATCATAATCAATATTTTCAGGTATTTTCTTATTTTCCATATCTAAAAGTTTATTTATTTCTTTTTTTGCTTTATTAATATATCCTTCATATTTTATATTTATTGAAACTTGTTCGTATATTTCATCTTCAAAAGACATTTCTAACATTTTTTCGATGTGCTCTTTTAGAATTTCTGGCCTCTTTATTAAATCATAGACTGTTATTCCATCTTTTAAAATAGCTGATCCGATTGACAATAGATAATCATTGACCTCCTTTTTCGTATTTATTTTTTTTGTTTCAAAAAGAATAGTCATTTCCTCTATTTTTTTCTCTTTAACCAATAATTTTTGATATTTGTTATCATCTATGAGACCCACTTCATATCCATACTTTCTCAATCTTAAATCGGCATTGTCATGTCGTAAAATTAAGCGATACTCTGCTCGTGATGTAAGCAATCTATAAGGATCATTAACACCTTTAGTAACTAGATCATCTATCAAAACGCCTATATAAGCTTCATTTCTTTTTAAAATCAATTCTTCTTTTTCTCTTATTTTTAATGATGCGTTTATTCCTGCGATTAATCCTTGGCAAGCGGCCTCTTCATAACCGCTAGTACCATTTATTTGACCCGCAGTATAAAGACCTTGAATAATTTTCGTTTCCAAAGTTTTTTTGAGTTGGGTTGGATATATAGCATCATACTCTATCGCATATGCATACTTTAGAATTTTTGCATTTTCTAATCCTGGTAAACTTTTCACCATTTTTTCCTGAATTTCATGAGGCATACTTGTTGAAAAACCTTGTAAATAAAGATCATCGTAATATATACTTTCTGGTTCTAAAAATAGTTGGTGTTTTGGTTTGTCTGAAAATCTTACAATTTTATCTTCTATTGAAGGACAATACCTTGGTCCAACACCTTCAATATCATCAATAGCTCCATACATACTGGATTTATTTAAGTTATTTTGTATGATTTTGTGGGTATTCTCATTGGTATATATTAAATAACAAGGCTGCTGGTTGTTGATTTCATATTTTTGATTTTCATCAAATGAAAAATACCTATGTATTTCATCTCCTGTTTCAATTTTCATTTTTGAAAAATCAACCGTGGATTTATCTATTCTTGGGGGCGTTCCTGTTTTTAATCTTATTGTTTTAAATCCTAATTTTCTTAATTTATCACTTAAGTATAGACTTGGTTTTTCTCCATGAGGACCACTTGATTCTCTTTTTTCTCCGACAAGAATATTTGCTTTCATGTATGTGCCCGTAGTCAAAATAACTGTTTTAGATTTTATTAAAATTCCATCAATTATTATTCCTTTAACAATATTATTTTCAACTTCCAAATCTTCAACCATAGCTTCTTTTATTTCCAAATTTATAGTATTTTGAAGAACTTCCAACATCTTTTTAGGATAAACTATTTTGTCTGCTTGAGCTCTTAACGCTTGAACAGCTGGACCTTTTGCTCCATTCAACATTTTAATTTGAATTTGACTATCATCCGCTGTTTTTCCCATTTGTCCGCCCAAAGCATCGATTTCCCTTACAACTATTCCTTTTGCCGATCCACCTATTGATGGATTACAAGGCATATCTGCTATGTTTTTTAAATTCGCAGTAATCAAAAGAGTTTTCATGCCCGTTCTTGCGCCAGCTAAAGCTGCTTCGCATCCAGCATGTCCTCCTCCTACTACTATTATGTCGTACATATATAACCTACTTTCCGAGACAAAATAACTTGAATAAATTATCTAAATATTCTTCGTCATACGTCTCCCCTATTATTTCGCCCAGCTCTTGCCAAATCTCCCTTAAATCAATTTCTATCATATCAATAGGAACATTTAATTGTACTCCTCTTTTAATGTTTTCAACTATAATTAAAAGTTTTTTCAATTTTGCCAAAGCATTTGAGTTTGTAACAAAGTTAAAATCAGAAGTTGATAATTTTTCCATATTGAATAAATTTTTAATTTGGTTTAATAATTCTGAAAGTCCTTCTTTATTTACTGCGCTGATCATTACTGGATTTTTCAATTTATCTAAACTAATATTTTTTTCTAAATCTATTTTATTTATAATAATAATATGATTCTTATCTTTCAGTTTATCTAAGAGTTCTAATTCCTCGTTAGTCAACTCTTCGTTATTGTTTAAAACAAATAAAACTAACTCTGCTTTTTCAATTAAACTCAAACTCTTCTCAACACCTATTTTTTCTACAACATCTTCTGTTTTTCTTATTCCTGCTGTATCAATTAAATTTAGAGTTAATCCTCCTATATTTAATTGTCCTTCAACCGTGTCTCTAGTTGTCCCTGCAATATTTGTAACTATTGCTTTTTCCTCATTTAAAAGCAAATTTAAAATACTACTCTTTCCAACGTTCGGTTTTCCGATTATAACTGTTTTTATTCCATCTTTTAATAACTGTCCGATTTGTCCTTCTTCTATAATTTTATTTACTTCTTCTTCAATCATAAAACAATTTTCTTCTATCATTCTATATGTTACTTCTTCTATGTCTTCGTATTCTGGATAATCTATGTTTGCTGATATATTTGCTAAAGTTTGAATTATTTTCGATCTTAGATTTTTTATTAAATTAGAAGCATTTCCATTAACACCATTTATAGATATTTTTCGCGCTTCTTCTGTTTTTGAATTTATTAAATCCATTATGCTTTCTGCTTCTAATAGATCAATCCTTCCGTTTAAAAAGGCTCTTTTAGTAAATTCTCCCGGTTCTGCTTCTCTTGCTCCATTTAAAATACACATCTCATAAATTTTTTGAGTCGTAGCTATTCCCCCGTGACAATTTATTTCAACGATATCTTCTTTTGTAAAAGTTTTGGGAGATTTCATAATAGAAACCATAACTTCATCTATTACTTTATCATTTTCAACGATGAAACCATAGTTGATTGTGTGACTATTCTGTTTTGATAAATCTTTTCCTCTAAATATTTTTGAAACAATGGTAAAAGAATCATCTCCCGATAATCTTATTATTGATATTGCTCCAATTCCTAGAGCTGTTGATATTCCAACAATTGTATCTTTCATATATATCACCTTTTAATATTATACTATAAAACAAATAAGAAGAGATATCTCTTCTTATTTGTTTTCAATATATTTAATTGTTACTTTTCTTTCTTTTCCTTCTCCATTGCTTAATGATGATAAGTTCGGATAATCTGAAACTAGATTATGAATTATTCTTCTTTCATATGAATTCATCGGATCTAGGACAACATCTTCGCGAGTGTTTAACACTTGTTTTATTATTTTTTTAATTTCAAATTCAAAGTACTTTTGTTTTTTAGCTTTATAATTTGAAATGTCTAAACTTACTTTTATGTTCATTCCTGTTTGATTATTTAACGCATGCTTCAAAAACATTTGGAGCGCAGTTAAGTTTTTACCTTCTTTACCAATTAAAACATGAGCTTGTTCTGAAAAAAGTAGTACATTATAGTAATCTTCTCTTAAGTTTACTTCGCTTTTTATATCAAGATTTGCATATTTTGCAAAATCTTGTATTGTTTCTCTCAAATATCTTAAAATATCTACTTTTCGATAAGCTTTTGCTATAACTTTTTTGCTTTTTAATATTTTAGATTCTGTTTCTTCAAAAGAAATAAATAGATCTTCTGCAGGAAGTTCAGTAAATGAAACTAATTTTAAAATTGCATCTTCTTTTGTTTTTGATTCTACTTCATATTTTTCTATCATTATTTTATCCTCCACTTACTTATTAGGTTTTGACCTATTGTAAATATATTATTTGTTATCCAATAAATTGCTAATCCTGCAGGTAATATTAATGTTGATAAGAAAATTAATCCTATCATAAATTTCATCATATTAGCTTGCATCTGTTCCTGTTCTTTAGAAACACCAACCGATCCTGTTAACTTAAATGAATAATATGTCGCTAGTCCTACTAGCGCTATAAATATTATATAATGATAATTTCCTAATGAAATTGCTTTCATTGGAGTGGTTCCTAAATTAAACACTAAAAATGTTTCTTCAAATATCGATGGTAGCCTTACCATTGATTCATAAAACGCTAAAAACAATGGTAACTGTATAAATGAAAATAATATGCCAGACATTAAACCTATATCGTGTTTTTTATATACCATAGCTATTTCATTGCTTTTTTGGTAAACAGAATCTCTGTCTGTTTTATCTTTATATTTTTTTTCAATTAAATCTAAATCCGGTTTTGCTTTCTTCATTTTTTCTGATTGCTCTGCTGATTTTTTAGTTATAGGATACATAATCGTTCTAATAAGCAGTGTTACAAATATTATAGCAAAACCATAGTTTCCTACAAACGAACCAACCTTTGTCATTAAAAACGCTAACGGTCTTACAAAGAAAGAGGTCCATAATCCTTCGTATTCTTCTCCCGATAATGGAAGGTTAGCACATTCTGGCAAATTACTTAAATCTACGTTGTTTTTTTCATACATTTCTATTATTTGTTCATCTTCTGGAAGACACAATATGTTTTTCGTTAAAGTTTGTCCTGTTGTTGGATTTACAACATTTTTTTTATTTTCATCTTGTAATCTAACTACACACCCACTTAAAATAAAAACAGACATCAAAACGATTAATATTTTAATTTTATTTTTCATGTTTTTCTCCTATAATTATATTTTTACTTTGTAACGTATCTACTATTTCACTTTTCATTTCATTGAAAGTTATTTCTCTAACAGATGTCTTAGGCATTATTATTATGTCTAATCCTTTTTCTATATTATACATCTTTATAATATTTTTTAATCTTCTTTTTAAAAGGTTTCTCTCAACTGCATTTCCATATTTTTTACTTATTGAAAAACCAAATCTATAATTATTTGTTTCTTTTTTATATATATGATATCTAAAATTTTTACTATAAATTGGTTTCATATTTTCAATTATAAAAGCAAAGTCTTCGTTTTTCTGTATTATATTTTCTTTTTTCATAATTTCTCCCTAGAGAAAAAACCACTTTCTTGTGGTCTTTTAGTGTGATAATACTTTACGACCTTTACGGCGACGACTATTTAATATTCTAGTTTTCATTCTTGCCAAAAAACCGTGTTTTTTACTTCTTTTTCTTTTATTGGGTTGAAAAGTTCTTTTCATAACTAACCTCCTAACTCTCTTTGCTTTCATAATTATATAGATTATATTGTGTTTTGTCAAACAAATTAATAATAATATTTAATAACATTACACTTATCCACACTCTGTGGAAAACTTGATTTTTTCTTTATTTTTTATTGATTATTGATGTGGATATTTTTGTTTATTTTGTATATTTAGTTTTTTTCAAGTAAATATGGTTTTTTTTATCCACATTTTGGTGTAAAATATATATTGATAAGAGGTGATTACGTGGATCTTAATTTTTTATGGAAAAATACTTTAGATAAAATAAGTTCATTAGTAACACCTATTGCTTTTGAAACTTGGTTTTCTAATACTAAACTAATTGAATTAGATAGTAATTTAGCAAAAATAACTGTTCCTATGCATATATATAAAAAACATTTGAAAGAAAATTATGATGAATTAATTAGAGAAGTATTTAACGATGTCTCTGGGACTAATTTTAATATTGAATATATTAGTGAAGATGATTTAGATAAAAATAATATTTTAGATACAGATAAAATAGGGGTTCCCTATCATAATTTTGAATCTAATTTAAATTCTAACTATACGTTTGAAAACTTTGTAGTTGGTGAATCTAATAGATTTGCTCACGCAACTGCTCTTTCAGTAGCAGAAAAACCCGGATTAATGTATAATCCATTGTTTATTTATGGTAATAGTGGATTGGGAAAAACTCATTTAATGCATGCTATTGGTAATTATATAAATAAAAATTTAAAGAAAAAAGTTTTGTATATTACTTCAGAAAAATTTATTAATGATTTTATTTTTATAAATAAAAAAACCAAAAATGAACATGATTTTAATGCGATTGAAAATTTTAAAATTAAATATAGAGATATAGATGTTCTTATAATTGATGATATTCAATATATGGCTTCTGCTACTCAAACTCAACAAGAATTTTTCAATACTTTTAATGAATTATATTCTAACAATAAACAAATTATTATTTCTTCTGATAGATCACCGGATGATTTAAAATTATTAGAGGATAGATTAAGAACCAGATTTAATTGGGGACTTTTAGTCAATATTTTACCACCTGATTATGAATTAAGAACAAAAATTATAAATCAAAAAATTCAAAGCAACGGAATGAATACATTATTTCCTGAAGAAGTAAAAGAATTTATTGCTAACAGCTGTATTACTGATGTAAGAAAAATAGAAGGATCAATAACAAGAGTTGTAGCTTATGCAACAATGATGAATGGATCTATTATAAATATTGAACTTGCGAAAGAAGCTCTTAAAGATGTTTTTGTTAACAATCAAAGTTATAAAAACAGCATAGATAATGTTATAAATATTGTAGCGGAACATTATAATGTTTCTAATAAAGAAATTAAAAGTAAAAAAAGAACTAGTCAAATAGCAATACCCAGACAAATAGCAATGTATATTTGTAGAGAACATCTAAAAGAAAAATTACCAAGAATTGGACAAGAGTTCGGTGGAAAAGATCACACTACTGTCATCCATTCTGTGGATAAAATTTCTAAAGAAATTAAAGAAAATCCTAATTTATCTTTAGAAATAAATAAAATTTTAGAAAAAATTAAATAGTTTTCCACTTATAAACATCTATAATAATAAAAACTAAAAAAAGAAAGAAGGTATATATGAAAATTATTATTAAACAATCGGTCTTGATGGAACATCTAAATCATGTTATAAGGGGGATTTCATCAAAAAATTTAATTCCTGCATTAAATGGAATTAAATTTGAAATTTTAGAAGAAGGAATTTATCTTTATAGTACTGATAATGACATAGCCATTCAATCATTCATTGAGAAAGAAAATATTATTAATATAGAAGAAACTGGTAACTTTGTTATAAATGGTAGATATATATATGATATAGTTAGAAAATTACCAAATGAATTAATTGAAATAGAAGAAGTATTGTCATCAAAAATAAATATTTCAACAACAAATAGTTCATTTACTTTAAATTGTGTTGATGTTAAAGAATTTCCTAACTTAGAAATAGAAGAAAGTAAAACCCCAATAAAATTGAGCAATGAAATGTTTAATGAAATAATTCATCAAACATCATTTGCAACATCTAATCAAGAATCTCGCCCTGTATTAACTGGTATAAATTTTAAATTCAATAAAAACAATTTAGAAGTAATTGCTACAGATTCATATCGTCTTTCTAAAAAAATAGTTAAATTAGAAGAAAAAGTTAAAGAAGATATAAATGTTATAATACCTGTTAAAAATTTAGTAGAAATTACAAGATTATTTAGTACTGAAAAAGAAATATTAGAAATGCATGTATTTACTAATAAAATTATTTTTAAAATGAACAATTTAATAGTATTATCAAGATTAATAAATGGAAATTATCCAGATGTTTCAAAATTAATTCCAGAAGACTTTACTAATATAGTAGAGGTTAATTTAGAAGAATTTTATAATTCAATTGATAGAGCAGCATTATTAACAAATGAAGCTGACAAAAATACAATTAGATTTGAAACAAAAAATAATAATGCAATAGTTTCTTCAACAATTCCAGAAATAGGTTATGTAGAAGAAATAATTCAAATCAAAAAAGAAAAAGATGAAGATATAAAAATTGCCTTTAGTTCAAAATATATGATTGATGCTTTAAAGGCGTTTGAAAATGAACAAATTAAAATTTATTTTAATGGAGAAGTAAAACCAATAATTTTAAAAGAAAATGATAAAGATGATCTAATTCAATTAATTTTACCTATAAGAACTTACTAAAATAGTAAGTTTTTTAATTTTTTTATAAAAATCGACAAAAATCGACAAAAAAATTTGATATATCTAAGGAAGATTATAATAAAAAAAGTAATCTTAGTTAGGAGGTTAATATGATTGAAGAATACGAAATAAATAAAAATACTATAGCTATTATTCCTATAAATGAAAAAACATCGAAAATAATTGAAGAAAAAGAAACATTTCTAGTAAATCAAAAAGCAATGCAAATTATAGATAATAGTTGTAAGTATTTTGGAAGTTCTTATCAAGGAAGACACGAAGGTACTAAAAAAATGATTGGAATAAATTATAAATCACCAATTATAATAGAAGAAACAAGAGAATTAATATTTTTTCCAACAAGTTCTCCTCGATACGAAAATTGTCACTGGTTATGTTTAGATAAAATTCAAGAGCACGAAGAGTCAAAATATGGATCATTAATTAAATTTACTAATAATGAAGAATTAGAAATTAATATAAGTTCTTTATCACTAGAAAATCAAATATTAAGATCAATCAAATTAAATAGTGTTTTGAGAAAAAGAAAAGAATATTAATGTCTTTTCTTTTCTTTTTATGATATAATTTATATGTGAGGTACTATACTAGTAAGCATGTTTTTTTTGTCAAAAACGATAAAAATATAAAAATAGGTGACATGATGTATTTAAAACAGATAAAATTAAAAAATTTTAGAAATTATGAAAATTATATTGTAGATTTTTCTAAAAATATAAATATTATAATTGGAGATAATGCTCAAGGCAAAACAAATTTAGCTGAAAGTATATATTTTTTAATGACAACAAAGTCACATAGATTAACGGAAGAAAAAAATATAATAAATATAAGTAAACAAAATTTAGAAGTTGAAGGCAAAATAATAAAAGATGAATATTCTTCTGAAAAAAGAAAAATAAAATTAAATAAAGATACAAAAAAAATTTTTATAAATAATAATGAAATATTAAAAATAACAGATTATATAAATGACTTAGGAGTAATAATTTTTTATCCTGAAGATTTAGAAATAATTAAAGGCTCACCTTCAAACAGAAGAGATTTTATTAATAAAGAACTTTCTTTATTAAATAAAAATTATTATATTTTATTAAATGAATATAATAAAATATTGAAAAACAGAAATATTTTATTGAAAGAAAAACAAAAAAACAAAATAGTAGATGATATATATTTTGAAATTTTAACTGATAATTTAATTAAAAGATCAATTTTAATTAAAAAATATAGAAAGAAATTTATTGATAAACTTAATGAATCTTCATCACAAATATATTTAGAAATAACAGGAGATGAAAACTTCAAAATTGTTTATCAACCTCAATATGAAACCGAAGATTACGAAAATATAAAGCAATTAATGAATAAAAATTTAGAAATTGATGTAAAAAGCGGAAATACAAATATAGGTCCACACAAGGACGAAATTATTTTTTTATTAGATGAATTAAATTTACAAATATCTGGTTCACAAGGACAACAAAGAATAGCAATATTGTCTATGAAATTATCAGAAATTAAAATATATGAAGAATATAAAAAAACATCTCCTATAATAATTTTAGACGATGTTTTTAGCGAATTAGATAATAAAAAGAAAAATAAAATGATGAAATATATTTCTAATAAAAATCAAGTAATAATAACAACAACAGATTTAAAAAATATAACACCAAAATATAAAAAAGAGTCAAATATTATAGAAATAAAACGAGGAATATAAAATGGAAAATAATATAGAAAAAAAATATGATGAAAATGATATTCAAGTATTAGAAGGATTAGAAGCAGTAAGAAAAAGACCTGGGATGTATATTGGAACCACCAGTTCAAGAGGTTTACATCATTTGGTATGGGAAATCGTTGATAATGCAATTGATGAAGCTTTGGCAGGATATTGTACACAAGTAGAAATAACAATAAATGAAGATAATTCTGTTACAGTAAAAGACAACGGAAGAGGAATACCTACTGCAATTCATCCTAAAACTGGAGTTTCCACAGTAGAAACTGTATATACTGTTTTACATGCTGGAGGAAAATTTGGCGGTGGAGGCTATAAAGTATCTGGTGGATTACATGGTGTTGGTGCAAGTGTTGTAAACGCTCTTAGTCAATGGTTAGAAATATATGTTTATCAAAACTCAAAAACTCATCACATGAGATTTGGTAAAGGCGGTAAAGTTGAAAGTAAATTATCTGTAATTGGAGAATGTTCACCTACAAGAACCGGAACAACAGTAACATTTAAACCTGATCCAGAAATATTTACTGAGACAACAGAATATGATTATGACATATTAAAAAATAGAATAAGGGAATTGTCGTATTTAAATAAAGGATTAAAACTTATCTTAATTGATGATAGAATTGAAAAAAAGAAAGATGAATTTTTGTCGATTGGTGGAATTAGTGAGTATGTAACTTTATTAAATAAAAATAAACAACCCATTCATAGAGTTATAGATATAGACGGTGAAGAAGAAGGAATAAGTATTGAAGTGGCACTTCAATATAATGAGGGATATAATTCAAATGTATATTCTTTTACAAACAACATAACTACTCCAGAAGGTGGGACTCATGAAGATGGAGTAAAAAGAGCTCTAACAAGAATTATAAATAATTATGCCAAAAAAATGAAATTTTTAAAAGAAAATGACGAATCATTAATAGGAGATGATGTTAAAGAGGGAATAACAATGATTATTTCTTGTAAACATCCAAACCCTCAATTTGAAGGACAAACAAAAACAAAATTAGGTAATGCTGAAGTTAGAAAAATTTCTGATTCTATTTTTACTGAAGGTTTTGAAAGATTTTTGATGGAAAATCCAGATGACTCAAAAATAATAATAGAAAAATCATTAACAGCTGCTAGAGCAAGAGTAGCTGCAAAAAAAGCAAGAGAACTAACAAGAAGAAAAAATGCACTTGAGATATCTTCTCTACCTGGTAAATTAGCAGATTGTTCATCTAAAGATGCGTCAATATCAGAAATATACATTGTAGAGGGAGATTCAGCAGGCGGATCGGCCAAACAAGGAAGAGATAGTAAAACTCAAGCAATTTTGCCTTTAAGAGGTAAAATATTAAACGTTGAGAAGGCTAGATTAGATAAAATATTAGGTAATAATGAGATAAGATCATTAATCACAGCATTAGGAACGGGAATAGGTGATGAATTTGATATTGCAAAATTAAGATATCACAAAACAATAATAATGACCGACGCCGATGTTGATGGATCACACATAAGAATATTATTATTAACCTTTTTCTACAGATATTTAAAACCTTTGGTTGAAAAAGGATTTATATATATTGCTCAGCCGCCGTTATATAAATTGACTCACAACAAAGAAATTACATATTTATATTCAGATGAAGAATTAAATCAAAGATTATTGAGTGTATTACCAACCGATAAAAAAGAGATACAAAGATATAAAGGTTTAGGAGAAATGAATCCAGAACAGTTATGGGAAACAACAATGAACCCAGAAAACAGAACTCTTTTAAGAGTGACAATAGAGGATGCAATATTAGCAGATCAAGTATTGACTGATTTAATGGGCGATGAGGTAGAACCTAGAAAAGAATTCATTGAAAAAAACGCAAAATTTGCCCAAAACTTGGATATATAAGGAGGATTAAATGGCAGAAAAATTATTAGATATAAATTTAAAAAACGAAATTGAAAAATCTTTCTTAGATTATGCAATGAGTGTAATTGTTTCTAGAGCCTTACCAGATGTAAGAGATGGATTTAAACCTGTACATAGAAGAATAATTTATTCAATGTATGAATTAGGATTAACACCCGATAAGCAATATAGAAAATGTGCAAGAATTGTAGGGGATGTACTAGGTAAGTATCATCCTCACGGAGATTCTTCTGTTTATGATGCTTTAGTAAGGTTGGCGCAAGACTTTTCTATCAGATATATGCTAGTAGACGGGCATGGAAATTTTGGTTCGATAGATGGAGACAGTGCAGCAGCAATGCGTTATACTGAAGCTAAACTATCAAAAATAGCTGCAGAAATGATACGAGACATAGGAAAAGATACTATTGATAAAAAAGAAAACTTTGATGGAAGTGAACAAGAACCAGTTGTTTTACCTGCTAGATTTCCAAATTTAATAGTAAATGGAACATCAGGAATAGCTGTTGGAATGGCAACAAACATTCCACCACATAACTTAAATGAGGTAATTGAAGCACTAGTTGCAACGATTGATAATCCTGACATAACACTAGATGAACTTTTAGAATATATAAAAGGTCCAGATTTTCCAACTGGAGCAACTATACTCGGGAATGCCGGTATAAGAAAAGCGTATGAAACAGGAAAAGGCATAATAACAATAAGATCAAACGCCGCAATTGAAGAAATGGCTAACGGTAAACAAAGAATAATTATTACCGAAATACCATATCAAGTAAACAAAGCTAATTTAATAACAAGAATAGCAGAACTCGTAAGAGATAAAGTAATAGATGGCATAACAGATCTTAGAGATGAATCTAATAGAGACGGTATAAAAATAGTAATAGAATTAAGAAAAGATAGTAATTCTAATGTAATATTAAATAATCTATTTAAACACACATCATTACAAACAACATATGGGATAAACACGTTAGCTTTAGCAGACGGACAACCACGAATATTATCTTTAAAAGAATTATTAATAAAATATTTAGATCATCAAAGAGAAATCATTATTAGAAGAACAAGATATGATTTAGACAAGGCAGAAAATAGAGCTCATATTGTAGAGGGTTTGAAAATAGCTTTAGATAATATTGATGAAATAATTAAAACAATCAAAAGTGCAAAAAATGACGAAGAAGCAAACCAAAACTTAATAAATAAATTTTCACTTACTGAAATACAGTCAAAAGCAATTTTAGAAATGAAATTAAGAAGATTAACTGGTTTGGAAAGAGAAAAAATAGAAGAAGAATATCTTCAATTATTAGAAACAATTAAGGATTTAAAAGACATTTTATCTTCAACAGAAAGAGTATCTAATATAATAAAAGAGGAATTAACTGAAGTAAAAAACAAATATGGTGATGAAAGAAGAACAAAAATTGATATGACAGCGATTGATTATATTGAAGATGAAGCTTTAATCCCAAATGATGTGATAACAATTTCAGTAACTAACAAAGGCTATATAAAAAGAATCTTGGTAGATACGTACAAATCACAAAACAGAGGGGGAGTAGGAGTTAAAGGAATGACTACAAATGAGGAAGATTTTGTAGAACACCTTCTAACTATTAATTCTCATGATTACGTTATGTTCTTTACCAATAATGGAAAAGTTTATCGAATGAAAGGCTATGAAATACCTGAATATGGTAGACAAGCAAAAGGCTTACCAATGGTAAACTTAATTCCAATAGAAAAAGACGAGAGAGTAACATCAATCTTATCTATCGGAAAAGAAGACGAAAATAATTATATTGTATTTTGTACACAAAATGGTGTTATAAAGAAAACAAATATATATGAATTTGATTCAATTCGTCAAACAGGCAAAATTGCAATCTCGTTAAAAGAGAACGATAAACTTGTTAGTGTCAAAAAAACAGACGGTACTAAAGAGTTGTTGATAGCATCATCGAACGGAAGACTTGTAAGATTTGATGAAAAAGAATTGAGACCTATGGGAAGAAATGCAGCAGGAGTTAAAGGAATAACTTTAGATGCAGGATTCGTAATAGGAATGGAAACAGCAAATGATGACTCAGAAGTTTTAGTTTTAACAGAAAAAGGATACGGTAAAAAAACAAAAATCGAAGAGTATAGAAAAACAAAACGCGGAAGCAAAGGAGTAAAAGCTCTTAATGTCACTGATAAAAACGGTAACATAGTAGTTATAAAAGCTGTTGAAGGAAAAGAAGAACTTCTAATTGTTACCGACAGCGGAATTATTATTAGAATAAGCTTAGAGCAAGTTTCAACAATAGGAAGAGTTTCTCAAGGCGTAAGATTAATAAATCTTAAAGATGAGCAGAAAGTATCAGCAGCCTCAATAGTGTTTTCCGAAGAAGATGTTTCACGCGAAACATCAGAAAATTAATCATTAATGTTTCACGTGAAACATTAAACAAAAAATAAAACAATGTTTCACGTGAAACATTGTTTTATTTTATAAATCATAATATAATAGATTATGCACAACACAGAGTTTCGAAAGGGTCAGATTTGAAAAAAAGCAGCCATAAGAAAACAAACTGTGTGTGTGCTTTTTTATAGGTGAAAAAATGATCGAAAAAGAATTATTAAAATTGTCAAAAAAAGCAGCCAAAAACGGAGATTTTCCTGTTGCTGCAATAATTATTAGAAATAACAAAGTTATAGCAAAAGCTTACAATAAAAAAGAATATAAAAAAAATGCTATTTATCACGCAGAAATTATAGCAATTCAAAAAGCATGTAAAAAAATAAAAACATGGAGACTTGATGATTGCGAAATGCATATTACTATGGAGCCTTGTTTGATGTGTTATGGAGCGATAACTCAATCGAGAATAAAAAAAATAAACTACTATTATGAAAATGATAAATTTGGTTTTACAAAAAATTATAAGGAAAACAATTCTTATAAAAACGTGAATTATGAAAAAATAAAACCGACTAATAGGGAATATAGCAAACTAATAAAAAGCTTTTTTCTTGATAAAAGGAATAGAGAAAAATGCAAAAAAATGGTATAATTTAATTGGGTGAAAAAAATGCAAAAAACATTATACAGAAAATATAGGCCTTCTAACTTAAATGAAATATATGGCCAAAAAGAAATAGTAAAAATACTAAAAAATCAAACAGAAAACGATAAGATATCCCATGCTTATATTTTTTCGGGTCCAAAGGGATCCGGGAAAACGAGTATGGCAAAAATATTTGCCAAAATTATTAATTGCGAAAAGGAAGAAAAACCATGCAACGTCTGTGTATCTTGTACGCAAAACAATAATGGAACAAATGTAGATATATTAGAAATAGATGCTGCTTCTAATAATGGTGTTGATGAAGTAAGAGAATTAAAAAGCAAAGTTAATTTAGTTCCTAATTACAGTAAATATAAGGTTTATATTATAGATGAAGTTCATATGATGACAACTAGTGCTTTCAATGCTTTATTGAAGGTTTTGGAAGAACCGCCTGTTCACACCATATTTGTTTTAGCGACCACAGATTTTAAAAAAATACCAGCAACGATAGTTTCTCGCTGTCAAGTTTTAGAATTTAAAAAAATAGAACCAATAGAAATTGAAAATAATTTAAAAAGAATAGCGGAAATTGAAAATATAAAAATAAGCAAGGAGGCTATAGAATTAATATCTAAAATTGCTTCTGGAAGTATGAGAGACGCAATAGGAATGTTAGATCAATGTTCAAACTTTAGTGAAGAAGTGGACATAACAAAAGTATTTCAAATAACAGGAACAGTATCGGAAAAGGAATTAGAAAATATAGTTTTTCTAATATCAATTGGTGAATATAAAAAAATATATGAATATATAAAGTCATATATTGATCAAGGGAAAAACTTAATTTTTATCACGGAAAATTTAATGTCTATTCACAAAAGAATGATTTTGGAAAATTTAGAAATTGAAAAGACTTCTGATTTGTTGATCAAAATAAAAAAAGATAATAAATATTATTTATCTATTGTTCAAAAACTAAATAAATATCTTTCTGAAATGAAAAAAACCAATTTAATAGATGAATATTTTGAATTAATGTTTTTAGATTTGATAACAGAGTTTGGTCAAAGTTCAAAAATTGAAGAAGTTTCAACAATAAAAGAGGAAAAATCTGTTCAATTAGAAACAAGTTGTGAATTATTAGTTGAAAGACGAATAAACAACGCTCTATCAAACTTTAGTAAAGAAGAAACAAAAAAAATAGAACAAAAAATTTCAAAAGAAAAAGAGTTTTACTTATCAAATAAAAAATATAAAAAAGCAATCAAAATTATAGATGAAATAGACTTAAAGGCCTTTGGAAACAACACAATTATATTTGTAAATGAACATAAACATCAAGAAATAGAATTTTATCAAAACATAGATAAAATAGAAGATTTTTTTGAAGAAATATACTCTCAAAAATACAGGGTTGTATGCGTTGATGAAGAAAGTTGGAAAAAAATAAAAGAAAAATACAATAGTAAAAAACAATCATATATTTATAGTGATGAAGATAAAGATTCTACTAAAAAAATAAAAAAATGTTTTGAAAATGAACAAAACGAAATAAGCGATATTTTTGGTAGTTCTGTAAAAATTATGGAGGATTAAATGAATATACAAGCTATGATGAAGCAAGCACAAAAATTGCAAGAAGAAATTAAAAAAGAAAAGGATGCAATTGACAAAAAACAATTTACATACAATAAAAATTTTATCAATATAATAATGACTGGAAATAAGAAACTCCAAGATTTAATAATTGACAAAGAAAATGTTGATGTAGAAATGCTTGAAGATATATTGTTGGTTGGCTTTAATACTTTGTTGGAAGAAATTGATAATGAAACAAATGCCAGATTAGGTAAATATACACAAGGCATCCCAGGGTTGTTCTAATGGGATTCCCTAATAGTATAAAATCTTTGATAGATGATTTTAAAAAACTTCCAGGAATAGGAGAAAAAACTGCCGAAAGATTGGCTCTGGCAACTTTAAATCTAGACGTGGATGAGATAGAAAAATTTTCAAACTCATTACAAAACATTAAAATAAAAATAAGAAGATGTTCAATATGTAATGGTTTATCAGAAGAAGAAGTTTGTGAAATATGCTTAGACGAGACAAAAGAAAAGGAAATTATATGTGTTGTCGAAGATTTAAAAAATGTATATTTAATTGAAAAAATAAATGTATTTAATGGAAAATTTCATGTTTTAGATGGCTTGATTTCACCAACTCTAGGTAAAGGTCCAGATGATATTAATTTAGAATCTTTAATAAAAAGAGTTAAAGAAAAGGAAGTAAAAGAAATTATTTTAGCATTTAAGCCGAGCATAGAGGGAGAAACGACAGCCCTTTATATAAGTAAAAAACTTAAGGATTACAATTTAACCATCTCAAAACTCGCATATGGGTTACCTATGGGTGCGGATATGGACTATGTTGACTCTTTAACTTTAGAATTGGCTCTTGAAGAGAGAAAGAAGGTATCGTAATGGAAAAAACTGATGTTAATAAAAAAATAGAAGAAGTGATATTTAAAACTTTTAGTAACAGCAGTTTTTTAAATGCTTATTTAATTGAAACAAACAATAATAATCAAGATTTTATTGTTGAACAAATAACCAAATTGTTATTTGATAATAAAATTAATAATGATGATATTTTCATAATGGATTATGAAAATGAGGTAATAAAAAAAGAAAATATTTTCGAACTAAAAAAACATTTCTCTACTAAATCAATTCACGGTTCTAGAAGAATATATATTATAAAAAATTCAGAAAATATGAATTTAAGTTTTGCAAACTCACTTTTGAAGTTTTTGGAGGAACCTGAAGAAAATATTCATGGAATATTATTGGCAAATAAAATTGTAACAATCCCATCTACAATAATATCTAGATGTCAAGTAATTAGAATGCCAAAACTTAATAGAATATTAGAGCCTGATAACATTATTGATGAGTTCATAAGTGAATTAAAAGAAAAAAAATATAGATTAATAAGTAATAGAATTAAATACACCTCTTATTTTAAAGAAAAAAGTTACCACGATGTTTTAACATATATTTTAGAAAAAAACAAAGAAAGTTTAGTCGAACAAAAAGAAATGTCTACCATAAAAATGGTAAAAGAGATATTAAAACTTCTTGATGAGTCTGAGCTATCCCATAATGAAGAATTGTTTTTTGATAGAATAGTAATCTCGCTATCGAGGTGTATAAGTGAAAATTGATTATATTTTTTGTAATGAACATATAAAAATTTCACAACCAGATCATATCTTTAAATATTCTTTGGACTCGCTTGTTCTAGCATCTTTTGTCAAAATAAATAAAAGCAATCAAAAAGTCTTAGAAATAGGAGCAGGCAGCGGAGCAATATCATTGATTTTAGCAGATAGAAATAAAAATATTTTCATTGATGCAGTTGAAATTCAAGAAAGTGTATTTGAAATTTTAAAAGAAAATATTGTTATTAATAAATTTGAAGACAAAATAAAAGCAATTAATAAAAATATAAATGAAGTCAAAAATATTTGCCAAACTGATACATATGACATAATTGTCTCAAACCCACCATATTTTTTTGAAAGAGAAAAGCCGGTTGAAAAAGAACTTTTAATAGCGAGACACGGAGATAGTCTGACTCTGGAAAACATTATGAGCGTTTCGAAAAAGTTGTTAAAAAATAAAGGAAAATTATTCATAAGTTATCCTCCTACAGAAACCAGCAATGTGATAATAGAAGCTAAAAAACAAAATCTAGAGGTAAAAAAAATAAAATATTTTTTTTCTTTTAACCAAAAAAGTAATGTCGCCTTGTTTGAAATATCCAAACAAGCTAAAAGTGGTGTTATAATAGAAATGCCAATAATAACGAATGATTTTAATGGAAATTATACCGATGAACTTAAGAAGTATATAAAGGGGAGATAATATGATTCAAAATAGTTATGATGACAAGCCAACTTTATATATAGTTCCCACACCGATAGGTAACATGGAAGACATTACTATTAGAGCGCTAACTATATTAAAAGAGGTCGATGAAATTTATGCTGAAGACAAAAGAGAGGCGCAAAAATTATTAACCTACTATAATATTACTAATAAAATTAGTCACAGCGCCTCTTTTAATGAAAATGAAAAAAAAGAAGAAATATTAGCAAAATTAAAAGATAATAAAAAATTAGCTTTAATATCTGATAGAGGAACACCTGGAATAAGCGATCCTGGTGCTATAATCATTAAGGCTGTTATTGAAAAAGGGTTTAATGTTGTTTGTTTACCGGGAGCAACCGCTTTTGTCCCCGCTTTAGTAATGTCAGGGTTAGACATTACAAACTTCTTTTTTCTAGGTTTTTTAAAAACAAAAAATAAAGATCGAGAAAAACAACTAATTGAAATTAAAAATGAAAATTCGCCTGTTGTTATTTATGAGTCGCCAGTTAGATTGAAAAAAACAATAGAAGATGTTGAAAAAATGATTGGAAACAGAACGATAATTATTTCCCGGGAAATAAGCAAAAGGTACGAACAAATATATAGAGGAACAATAGAAGAATTTTTAAAGCTTGAGAATTATATTTTTAAAGGAGAAATTGTTTTAATTATTTCACCAGAAATAAATCAAGAAAAAAATATAAGTGAAGAAAAAATAGAACAAAGAATTAATGAATATATTAAAAAAGGATTTTCTTCCAATGAAGCTATAAAAATAGTTTCGAAAGAAGCGGGCCTTTCAAAACAAGAAGTATATAAAAAATATCACAGTTGAGGTGTTTATGAAAATAATAGTTGGTTTAGGAAATCCTGGCGATAAATATTCAAAAAATCGTCATAATGTTGGTTACATTATTTTAGATAATGTTTTTAGTAATGAAAAAATCATCTGGGAAAAAAAGTTTTCTGCGATGATCGCAAAATTAAATTATATGGGTGAGAAGCTTATTTTAGTCAAACCGACTACATATATGAATTTGTCAGGGAAAGCAATACTAGAAGTGATGAATTTTTATAAAATAGATGCTAAAGATATTTTAGTAATTCATGATGACATATATTTAAAGCCAAATCAAATCAAGGTTAAAATTGGTGGTAGTGATGCGGGTCATAACGGAATAAAAAGCATTGACAGCATGTTAGGAACTAATATGTACTATAGGTTAAGATATGGTGTTGGAAATTTGTTTCTGGGCGATCTTTCAGATTATGTTTTATCTGATTTTAATTCTGAAGAAATACAAAATATTATCAAAAACAAAACAACCATTCTAGAAGTAATAAAGGAATTTATCCAAAAGTAGTATATGATTGAATTTAATTTAAAAAACAAAACAAATTATATTGGAATTACTGATCAACTAAAAGCTATAGGCATAGTTGATCTTTTTCGCTTAGAAAATAAAAATATAATTGTTGTTTTAGAAAATCATAATAAAGCTCTAGAATTTTATAAAAAAATAGAATATTTAGAAAAAGCACACTTAGTTAGTTTAGACAATATTTACAAAGTGGAATCAAATTTAATTACGATAGATATGATAACGCTAATTACAAATTCTTTATCTCAAATTTATAAAAATGATAAGAACTTAATAATAACAAATCTTGACTTTTTAGATGAAAATATTCCTTCTGAAAACAATATTAGTGAGAGTGAAATAAAGTTTAAAACAGGAAATAATATAGATTTAAAGTCTTTAGAATACGACCTTGAACAAATGGGGTATAGAAAAGAATCTTTTGTTGAAAAAAATGGTGATTATGCTATACGTGGGTACATATTAGATATATTTCCAATAAATGAGTATAAACCTTATCGAATTGAGCTTTTTGGTGATCTAATAGAAAAAATAAAAACTTTCGACTTAGAGGAACAGCTAAGTTTGGAAGAAAAAAATGAATTTATTGTTTTAAGCTTATTTAGCAGCATAAATAAAGATTCAAAATTAAGAAATCTTGAAAATTCAAAATTTATTTTTATAAATTCTGTAGATTTTTCTGTAAAAAAAGAAGATGCAATTATACTTTCAGATTTTGATAACAATATTGATGGATATGAAACAAAAAAAATAGATTCAGAAAAAATTTATAGAACTGACATTGACAATATATTAAAAAGAGAAGAGTTTATAAAAATAGTTTGTTTTGATGACAAAGATAGGGCAATAAAAGAATTTAGAAACCGTGAAGACAAAATTAACTTTATAGAAAGTCCCCAAAACGCAAATAAAGATAAAATAAACATATTGATAATAAATATAATTGATAGTTTTAGATTTGATGAGAACGTATATATTTCTCACTTTGATTTTTTAGGTTATAAAGCCAATCCTATTATAAACAAAATTTTTAGAAGTAGAAAAGGAAATTTAGATTACAACAAAATTAAAATTGGTGATTATGTAGTTCATGATGTGCACGGAATAGGGAAGTATGTTGGAATAAAAACTATTACTAAAAACTCATTAGAAAAAGAATATTTACAAATAAATTATAGAAATAACGATAAAATATATGTTCCAGTTGAAAAATTAGATAGTTTATATAAATACTCTGCCGAGGAAGGAACATCTCCAATTTTAAGCAGTTTGTCTTCGGGTGAGTGGCAAAAGACAAAAATACTTGCAAGAAATAAAGCGGGAGAAATAGCCAAGGAATTGTTAGAATCGTATGTTAACAAAAAAATAGACAGAGGTTTTGCTTTTTCAGAAGATGATCAAAACCAAATTGATTTTGAAAATGATTTTCCATATGAATACACTTTAGATCAATATAAGGTTACAGAAGAGATAAAGAAAGATATGCAACAAAATATCCCCATGAATAGATTATTATGTGGAGATGTTGGGTTTGGAAAAACCGAAGTAGCTTTTAGAGCGATATTTAAAGCGGTGTTATCTTCGAAACAGGTGATGTTTCTTTGCCCAACGACAATATTATCAAACCAACACTATGAGAATGCTAAAGTTAGATTTCGTAATTTTCCTGTAAATATTAGACTTTTAAATAGGTTTGTTACTCCTAAAGAAACAAAAAAAATATTTGAGGAAATAAAAAGCGGTAAAGCGGATATTGTAATAGGTACGCACAAACTTTTAAACAAGGAAGTTAAATTTAAAGAGTTGGGTCTTTTGATAATAGATGAAGAACAAAGATTTGGAGTAAAACACAAAGAAGTAATTGATGGAATCAGGAGTAGTATCGACGTTCTTTCTCTATCTGCAACTCCCATTCCGAGAACAATTCAATTGACAATGGCCGGAGTAAAAAATCTTTCTTTAATTGAAACTCCGCCGCTCAATCGTCATCCAATTCAAACGTATGTATGTGAATATGATGAAAAAGTAATTGGAGCTGCAATATCTAAAGAAATAGATAGAGGTGGACAGGTTTTCATAATAAACAATGATATAAGTAAAATGGAAGAAATTAAAGAAAATATATTAAAAATTATCCCTTCTTCTAAAATTGCTATTGTTCACGGTCAACAAAATAAAAGCACGATAGAAAATGTGATGAATAAATTTTTAAAAAAAGATTTTAATATTCTTATTGCTACAACAATAGTAGAAACAGGCATTGATATTCCTACAGTTAATACAATAATTATATTGGAGGCAGACAAGTTTGGACTATCACAACTTTATCAAATAAGAGGAAGAGTTGGAAGGAGTCAAGAAATAGCCTACTGTTATTTAATGTATAAAAAACACAAAGTTATTTCAGAAATAGCAGAGAAAAGATTAAAGGCAATAAAAGACTTCACTAGATTGGGAAGTGGGTATTCAATCGCTATGCGAGATTTATCTCTAAGAGGTGCAGGAGATTTGCTCGGAAAAGAACAATCAGGGTTTATTTCTTCAGTCGGAGTAACAATGTTTATGAAAATGATCGACGAAGAAATTAAAAAAATAAAAGGTGAATATGAAGATAATCAATCGGAATCAAATCCACTTATCGATGTTAAAACTGCTTTGAATGAATTTGATGATCAAGATGTGAAAATTAAAATTCACAAACTGATTAATGAAGTGACAAACGAAGAAGAGTTGATGAAGACTTATGAAGTAATCAAAGATATTTTTGGAAATGTAAGTCCTGATATTGTGACATACATGAAACAGGAAATTTTTGAAAAATCTTCTGCAAGGAATATCTTTAGTTCAATAAAGCAAAGTTCAAATAAAATAGAATTAACTTTAAACAAAGAAATTGAAAATAAGATAGATATGGCAATGCTAATGAGGGAATGTTATCTACTCAATTCAAATGTTAAAGTTACCAAATATCTAAATCAAAATATTATAGTAATTAACGTTTTAAAATTAGATTCACACTATATTGATTATTTATTGCAAATAGTCAAACTTATTGAAAAAGAAATTATATTATGATAAACTATAAAAAATGTTATAAAAGAAAGAAAATAAGAAAATTAGCGTAGAGAATTTGTGTTTGGTGAAAACAAATCTAATTAATTATTAGAATGAATCTTTTTTCAGCTTTATCAAAGGATAAGGACGAATGTGTGCGCGTTACGCATAAGAGGCTTAAAGCGAATTAAGGTGGTACCACGTAATCACGTCCTTATGATAAGGGCGTTTTTTATTTGAAAGGAGAAATTATGAAAAGAGGGTTTGAAAAAATATCACTAAATCAATTTATTAAGGATACGGGATTAACAAACAGAGAATATGATGAAATAAAAATACCAAAAAGAAAAACTTCAAATAGCGCAGGATATGATATATCTTTGCTGGAAGATATATCCATAAAGCCGGGAACGACTAAAATGATAAAAACAGGATTGAAAATAAAAATGAATGAAAGTGAAGTTTTGTTTATTGTAATCAGAAGCAGCGTTGGTTTTAAATACAACGTCGGTTTACCAAATCAAATGGGAGTTATAGATGCTGATTATTATAATAATGAAGAAAATGAGGGGCATTTGTATATTCCTTTGCACAACTATTCTAATGAATTATTTGAGTTAAAAAAGAATCAAAGTTTTGCGCAAGGAATATTTGTTAATTATTTAGTTGCAGATAATGATGAAGAAACGAACGAAAAGAGAAAGGGAGGCTTTGGAAGCACAGATGGAAAAAAATAAATTTTATATTACAACAGCAATAGCATACTCATCTAGTAAGCCGCACATAGGAAATACATACGAGATAATTTTAACCGATGCAATAGCGAGATATCATCGTTTATTGGGATATGATGTTTTTTTTCAAACAGGAACAGATGAGCATGGTCAAAAAATAGAAACAAAGGCAGCGGAAGCCGGAAAAACACCGATAGACTATGTCAATGATGTGACTGATGAGATTAGAAAAATGTGGACTAGTTTAGGTTCTAGTCACGATTCATTTGTGAGAACAACCGATCCAGAACATAAAGATAAAGTTTCTGATATTTTTGAAAGGTTATATAAACAGGGTGATATATATAAAGGTGAATACGTTGGTCTTTACTGCACTCCTTGTGAATCCTTTTTTACCGAAAGTCAATTAATAGATGGAAAGTGTCCCGACTGCGGTAGAGAGGTAAAACATTACTCAGAAGAGGCTTACTTTTTGAAAATGAGCAAATATGAAGACAAGTTGAAACAATACTTAATAGATAATCCTGACTTTATTGAGCCGGAAAGCAGAAAAAATGAAATAGTAAAGAATTTTTTAGAACCAGGATTGCAAGATTTATGTGTCTCGAGAACTTCATTTAAATGGGGGGTTCCGGTAAAATTTGATGATGAACACGTTGTTTATGTTTGGATTGACGCATTAAGTAATTATATAACCTTTATGGGTTATGACCCTAAAAATGAGTCGAGTGATTTTTTTAAAAAAATGTGGCCGGCAGATTTACACGTTTTGGGGAAAGATATTTTAAGATTTCATGCTATATATTGGCCAATAATATTAATGGCTTTAAATCTAGATTTACCTAAGAAAATACTAGCTCATCCTTGGGTATTAATGGGTGAAGATAAGATGAGTAAATCTAGAGGAAACATTGTATATATCGATGATTTGATTAATGAATATGGTAGAGATCCGGTTAGATATTACTTTTTATCACAGGTCCCTTTTGCAAATGACGGAACATTCACTGAAGAGTTGCTAGTTAACACAATAAACTCTGATTTAGCAAATGTTTTAGGAAATCTTGTCAAAAGGACGCAAAGTATGATAGTTAAATATCAAGGTGGAAAACTTTATCCGAATAGCAAATACGGTGAGTTAGATTCAGAATATATTAAGTATATTGAAGAATGTAAAAAAAATTCGATCGATAAAATCAGAAAATATAGAGTGGCGGACTCGCTAAATGACATAATGAAAATCTTTGAAAGAAGTAATAAGTATATCGATGAAACAACGCCATGGATATTATTTAAAGAAGGAAATAAAGAAAGGTTAGAAGAGGTTCTTTATAACTTATCAGAGGCCATATTAAATGGAGCAATTCTTTTACAAGCTTTCCTTCCTGATACTTCAGAAAAAATACTTGATTATTTCAATGTTGATGAGAGAAACACAATTGAAGAAAAATTAACAAAACTTGTAAATTGTGAAAAACTTATTGAAGAGAAGGAACCTATGTTTATAAGAATCGAAAAGGACAAAAAATGATTTTTATAGATACACATCTTCATCTTGATGAAAGAATAATGGATAGCATAAATAAATTATCACCTAATTATGGAATAATAATTGGAACAGATAAACAATCCAATGAAGAAGCTATTAAATTTTGTATGGGGAAAAATAATTTTTTCTATACTTTAGGAATACATCCAAGCGAAGCCTCTAATTATTCTAATTCAGATTTGGAATTTATTTTGGATAATGTCTCAACTTCTGTAGCTATAGGAGAGATTGGACTGGACTATTATTGGAAAAATGACAACAAAGAGGAGCAAAAAGAATTATTTGAAAAACAAATAAAAATTGCTATTGACAATAATAAACCAATCGTTATCCACAATAGAGAAGCAACTGATGATATATATAATATATTGAAAAAATATGATGAAAGACTAAAAATAATTTTTCACTGTTTTACATATGGAAAACACGAGTTAGAACTACTTTTAAATTTAAATTGTAAATTTGGTATAGGTGGACCTATAACTTATCCAAAAAATGAGGAGTTAAGAGAAGCTATAAAATTATTACCGATAGATAGAATTTTATTAGAAACAGATAGCCCATACTTATCGCCTCAAGAAAAAAGAAAAGAGTTAAATACTCCTTTAAATATTCCGTTGATTGCTAGAAAAATTGCTGAAATTAAAGAAATCACTGAAGAAGAGGTCATAACAAAGACAACTCTCAATGCAATAGCATGGTTTGACTTAAAAGTATAATTTATGATAAAATTAAATTGCTACACAGAGGTGATTAATGAATTTATATATTTTAGATCATGTGTTCAGAGCTGTTAAGATGTTAATGGTAACATTACTATCAATAATACCTAATTATTCATTGAAAATGGTTAATTATGAAGTGAGTCATCAGCTAACACAGACTAATACAAATATAGAAGAACAAGTAGTAAATTATGAAATTGAAAATATATATTCTAATAAAAGGCCATCCGGCTATAAAAGGTTACTAAGAGCCGGAGAAAATGGTGTTATCTATTATGATATGAATACTAGCGAAGAGATGTTTAGAAAAGATCCAATAAATGAAAGATATGAGATAGGATCGGGCAAAAAAGGAGATTATTCTGGTAAAATTACTGGGTATAGTCCTTATTGCTTAGGATGTAGCAAAACAGGAACTGTTGCTTGTTATACGAGAGAAAAGCAAAGACACAGTTTAATCAACGATGGTTTATATTATAATGATGAAGAATATGGCAATTTAAGAATTATAGCAGCGGCAACAGCAAACTTTCCTTGTGGGACTGTGATAACAATTACACCTAAAGGAAGAAAAAGCTTTGACGCGATCGTTCTAGACCGTGGCGGTGCAATGAATACCGCTTGGAGTCAAGAGAGAGTATTAATTGATGTTTCATTCGATACAGATAAAGATGCAAGAACGGTTACTAATTCTAATACAAAATTTGCAGTACAAAGGTGGGGATGGTAATCCCCTTTTTGTTTGTAAAAAAGCGATAAATATATTATAATCTATAGAGGAGATAAGAGATGGAAAAATTTAGTTTTAAGAAGAAGTATGGACAAAATTTCATTGTAGATGCAAATATAACTAAAAAGATTGCGTCTTTATCTGATGTTACAAAAAATGATTTAATAATAGAAATAGGACCGGGTGGAGGAGCTTTAACAAAAGAACTTCTGCTTAAGACCGATAAGGTTATATGTTTTGAAATAGATGAGACATTAAAACCAGAGTTAGATAAAATATCTGCAAAAGTAATATTTAAAGATTTCTTGAAAGTAGACCTCTTGGAAATAATAAAGGATTATGATTATGATAGGCTTTTTATAATAGCGAATTTACCTTATTATATTACTACTCCTATAATAGAAAAAATTATCGATAGTGGAGTTTTAATAGAGGAAATGTATTTAATGATGCAAAAAGAAGTGGGAGAAAGACTAAAGGCTTCGCCTAAAACAAAAGAGTATGGCTCTTTGACTGTTTATATAAATTACTATTTTGATGTAAAAAAAGTTATGGATGTTAGCAGAAATGTTTTTATACCCAAACCGAATGTTGATAGCGTTGTTATGAAGTTTAAAACAAAAAAAGAAAAAGAAAAAGTGATTAATGAAACTTATTTTTTTGAATTTGTAAGAAATTCTTTTAGACAAAAAAGAAAAACAATTAAAAATAACTTAAGTGAATATAATTTAAGCGTAGTAGAAAATGTTCTTTTGAAGAACAACTTATCACTGCAATCAAGAGCGGAAGAGATACCTTTAAAAGTATTTGTGGAGATTTCTAATGAACTTGCCAAATAATGGTTGGGAACAAATCTTCGATGAAATTGATGTTTCCTTTTTAAACAAAATAGAAAAGCTGTATGATGAAGGAAGGATTTTTCCTGATAAAAATGATTTATTTAAAGCTTTTAAACTTTGTGATTATAGTGAGGTTAAAGTTGTGATATTAGGTCAAGATCCATAT
Organism: Bacilli bacterium; assembly: GCA_030602345.1. Classification (GTDB taxonomy): domain Bacteria; phylum Bacillota_I; class Bacilli_A; order RF39; family UBA660; genus JAUVZX01. Next base: position 37,066 of record JAUVZX010000002.1, on the reverse strand, counting down.
CACACAGAAGGAGTAGCCGACGGTTTATGTTTTTCTAGTAAGAAAAAAGGATATATTCCGCCTTCTTTAAAAAATATATTTAGAGAGTTGGAAAGCGATCTTAAAATTAATAGAACCAATGGATCTTTAGAAGATTGGGCAAAACAAGGAATATTATTAATTAATACAGTTTTGACGGTTGAAGCTAATAAACCTTTGTCTCACAAAAATATGGGTTGGGAAATATTCGTAGATAAAATTATAGAAAAGCTTAGTTTGGACAGTAGACCCATAATTTTTGTCTTATGGGGAGAAAATGCTAAAAATAAAAAAAATATAATATCATACTCAAATAATTATATCATTGAGTCTTCTCATCCTTCTTTCTTCTCTTATAAAAAAGGGTTTGAGGGAAGTAAACCATTTTCTAAAATAAATGAAATTTTAAAAAATATTAATCAAAAAGAAATAGAGTGGTAAAATGGAAAAAGTTCATAAAAAATTAAAAGATAAAATTAATGAAAATAGCACTGTTGTGTTATCCCTTTCAGGTGGAGTTGATTCTATGGTTCTTTATGATCTTTTAAAAAAACTTGATTTGAACCAAAAAATTATATGTGTACATTTTAATCATAATTTACGAAAAGAAAGTAAATTTGAAGAAGAGCAAATAGTAAATATGTGTGAAAAGGACAATAATGCTATCAGAGTCTTTAATTACAACAAGACTGGCAAAAAAAATATGCACGATTCTGCTAGAGAATATAGGTATGAAAAATTATTAGAAGTTGCAAAAGAAAGTAATGCATCAATAATTTTAACAGCACATCATGAGGATGATTTAGTAGAAACTTTCTTATTTAAAGTTATTAGAGGGACCACGCTCCAATCTTTATCTTCCTTAAAAAAGAGTGTATATTATGAAAATGTTGAAATATATAGACCGTTATTAGAGCTTAGCAAGCAACAAATACTCGATTATGCTTTAGAAAATAATATTAAGTACTTCGAAGATTCTAGCAATAAGGAAAATGCCTACTCAAGAAATTATATTAGAAATGTTATAATTCCGTTAATAAAAGATAAAAACCCCACGTTTTCTAAAAACATAGATAACTTAATTGAGGAAATGGAAGAAAATTTTAATTTTATTAGCAGGGAAGTAGACATAATTTATAGTAATGTTGTAGTTAACAATAGAATAGATATAAATAGACTTCTTCCCTTGGATGACTATTTGATTAAGCAAGTAATTAAAAAGTTTATTTGGAGAGAATATCAAACAAAAACAACGAATCTTAAAAAAGAACATTTGAATAAAATTTTATTAATTTCAAAGAGTGATAAGCCAAGTTTATCTTATAACTTACCTGAAGGGAAAGTTATATACAAAGACAATGGATTTTTATATTTTGATCGTAAATCAAATCATGAATTCAAAATAGAATTCAATGATCAAGTGAGAGTATTTGGTTTTAAATTCAAAAACGTTAAAGAATATGGCAATGGTAATGATTATTGTTGTTTATACACAAAAGAACTTTCCTTACCTCTATATATTAGGAATGCTAGGAAAGGCGAGAAAATCGTTCTAAAAGGATTGAACAAACATAAAAAGATTTCAGATATATTTATTGATGAAAAAATATCTAAATTCGATAGAAGAAACTTTCCGATTTTAGTTGATTCCGAAGATAACATTGTTTGGATTCCAATGGTTAAGAAAAGTATTTTTTGTAAGTCTGATACGGAAAGTTATGATATAATAATTAGGTGCAGTAAGGAGAAAAAAAATGAATAAAAAACAAAAACAAAAGACAATAGCATCATATGTGTTATTTGCTTTAGTAGCGATATCTGTTTACTCAATAATGAGTATTTTGGATACTAGGGTTAATACACTTACATACGATGAATTTTTAAAGGTATCTTCAGAAGGAACAGTGGAAAAAATAACTATAGTTCCAAGGGGTTCTTCTAGAATATATGAAATAAAAGGAAGATTAAAAGATTATAAAGAAAACGAAACATTTATAGTTAAAGTTCCGGCTTCAGAAGGAGTTATCGAAAGAATACTATTAAATCAAGAGGAATTTGGTTATGAATTAAAGGTTAACTCCGATCCTGAATCGGGATCACTATTTATTTTTTTAATAAATGTTTTACCCTTTGTTATATTGATAGGACTTACTTTCTTTTTCATAACAAGACAGATGGGAAGCGCAAATAAATCTTTAGATTTTGGAAAAAGCCGAGCTAAAATGAATGATGGTATGGGTAAGGTAACATTTGATAATGTTGCTGGATTAACCGAAGAAAAAGAGGAACTAAGTGAACTAATTGATTTTTTGAAAAATCCTAAAAAATTCCAAAAGATGGGAGCAAGAATACCTAAAGGAGTATTGCTTTTTGGTCCTCCAGGGACCGGTAAAACTTTATTGGCTCGTGCAGTTGCCGGTGAGGCAAATGTTCCATTTTATTTTATAAGCGGCTCTGATTTTGTCGAACTATTTGTCGGAGTTGGAGCAAGTAGAGTTAGGGACATGTTTAAACAAGCTAAGGCTACTGCGCCTTGTTTAATATTTATTGATGAAATAGATGCTGTTGGTCGCCAAAGAGGAACTGGTCTTGGTGGTGGTCATGATGAAAGAGAGCAAACTCTAAATCAGTTATTAACAGAAATGGATGGTTTTAGCAATAATGAAGGAATAATTATTATTGCTGCCACAAACAGACCGGATGTTTTAGATCCAGCTCTTTTGAGACCGGGAAGATTTGATAGACAAGTTACAGTAAATTTACCAGATGCAAAGGGAAGAGAAGAAATATTGGCAGTTCACGCTAAAGGAAAAACTTTATCCAAAGAAGTTACATTTGAAAACGTTGCTCAAAGAACCGTTGGTTTTTCTGGAGCGGACTTAGAGAATTTATTGAATGAAGCGGCTCTATTAACGGTTAGAAGAAATAAAGAAAAGATAACAATGAGCGAAATAGACGAAGCTCAAGATAGGGTATTGATGGGTCCTGCAAAAAGAACGAAAAAATATTCAGAATATGAAAAGAGTTTAGTAGCACATCATGAAGCGGGGCACGTTGTAATGGGATTAAAGCTAAGTGACGCTAATGTTGTTCAAAAAGTAACTATTATTCCAAGGGGGTATGCTGGTGGTTATGCCATGATGATGCCTAAGGAAGAAAAATATACGGCAACAAAAAAAGAGTTACTTGAAAGAATAGCAGGTTTATTGGGTGGTAGAGTCGCTGAAGAGTTAATTTTTTCAGAAGTTACTACGGGAGCGCAAAATGATTTTGAACAAGCCACAAAAATAGCAAGAGCAATGGTTACTGAATATGGTATGAGTTCATTGGGGCCCGTTCAATTTGAACACTCTGATTCAAGTGTTTTCTTAGGTAGAGATTATAATAAGGTTAAAAACTTTTCAACAGAAGTTGCGAACCAAATTGATGAAGAGGTCAGAAAAATAATCAATTCACAATATGAAGTGGCAACTAAAATACTAAAAGAAAATATTGATTTGTTAAAGAAAATAGCAGAGCTACTAATTAAACATGAAACATTAACAAAAGAACAAATTGAATACATACATCAAAAAGGTGAAATGATGCCAGAAGAAGTTGTGGTATCCGAAGATCTTAACGAGATGACAAAGAAAGACTTAATTAAACTAGCTAAAGAAAAGAAAATAAAAGTTACTGTCAAAATGACAAAAGAACAATTAATAAAAGAGTTAGAATCTAATGTCTAATTCTTTTATTTTAATGGCAAAAACATCTTAATTATGATAAAATAAATACAGATAGAAATGGTGTGAAAACATGGGAAAAATAATATCTTTAGTAAATCAAAAAGGTGGAGTTGGAAAGACGACAACCAGTATAAATTTATCTGCTTCTTTAGGGATGCTTGGTAAAAAAGTATTATTAGTTGATTTGGATCCCCAAGGAAACACTACGACGGGAATAGGGATAAACAAGGCCGAGGTCAAGAAAAGCGTTTATGATTTATTAGTTGGTAAAAGTGATTTGAAGGACGCAATCATAAAAACAGAATTTCAAAATTTATATGTCATTCCCGCTACAATTAATTTAGCTGGAGCGGATATAGAATTAATTGAAAAAAGTAGAACTGATGTTAGTTTTTTAAAAGGAAGCCAATTAAAACAACATTTAGACATTGCTAAGAAGCACTTTGACTATATTATAATTGATTGCCCTCCTTCATTAGGGGTTTTAACTACAAACGCACTTACAGCCTCTGATTCTGTAATTATCCCAGTGCAATGTGAATTTTTTGCTTTGGAAGGGATTATGCAATTATTAAATACGATTATGCTTGCTCAAAGAAATTTGAATCCAACTCTTGATATAGAAGGTGTTTTACTAACAATGCTCGATGCTAGAACAAATCTAGGTATGGATGTGGTTAGAGAAATAAAAGAATATTTTAAAGAGAGGGTTTATGATACAATTATTCCTAGACTTGTTAGGCTATCAGAAGCTCCAAGTCATGGGAAACCAATATGTATTTATGATCCAATGAGCAACGGAACAAAAGCTTATCATAATTTAGCGAAGGAAGTGATTGATAGAAATGGAAAATAAAAGAAAAGTGCTTGGAAAAGGCTTGGAACAGTTATTTAACAGTGAAAACTTAGATTTGGAGTCTATCGAACAAAAAATATATGATACTTCTAGCCCGGAAGATATAAAGAATGTTGATTTGGGCTTATTAAGACCAAACCCATATCAACCAAGAAAAGTATTTAATGAAGAAGCGTTGATTGAGTTATCCGAATCAATTAAAGAGCACGGCGTTTTTCAACCTATTATTGTTAAAAAAGCAATCAATGGCTATGAAATAATTGCCGGCGAAAGAAGAGTTCGCGCTAGTAAAATGGCGGGTAAAGAAACAATACCTGCAATTGTGAGAGAATTCTCAGATCAAGATATGATGCAAATTGCCCTTTTAGAAAACCTTCAAAGAGAGGATTTAAACGCAATAGAAGAAGCCATGGCATATAAAATGATGATTGATAGATTGTCGTTAACACAAGAAGAATTAGCTAAAAAATTAGGAAAAAGTAGAAGTCATGTTACAAATATGATTGGAATACTAAGATTACCAGATGAAATAAAAGATATGGTTGTTACCGGTAAACTATCAATGAGTCATGCAAGATTTTTAAGCAAACAAGAAAAAGTAGAAGATATGTTTAAAATGGCTGATGAAATTGTTAATAAATCTATGCCTGTACACGAACTTGAAAAGACAAGCAAAAAAAATGCGAACAATAAAATTCATGACACGAACGATAAGTATTTATATGCACAAGAACTTTTGAGAGAAAAATTAGATTCTAGGGTCGTTATTAAAGATAAAAGAATAGAAATAGCATTTGTTAATGATGCCGATTTAAACAGGATCCTAGATGTTTTGGATGTGAAAGAATAATGGATAAAAACTATCAACTTGGAAGTGTTGTTGTTATGAGAAAAGAACACCCTTGTGGAGAAAATAATTGGGAAGTTACTAGGCTAGGAGCGGACATTAAAATTAAATGTCTCAAATGCCAAAGAAGCATTATGATGCCTAGAATAGACTTCAACAAAAAAATAAAAAAAGTAAAAACTTTTTAGGAGGAATAATGGCTATTAAAAAGAAAAAGACACAAAAATTAGAATTAAGCGTTCTTTCAAATCTGGCTATTGTATTTTTAATTATAATAGTTTTGGGTTCTTTATTACACTTTCTAGAGTTTCAAGGTGATAAGGCTGCTATAGTTAATAGTTCTTTAAACGAAGGGCAGAGAGTAGTTGAAACGACAATAGCTACAGTAAACAACACTTTAAGTCTCGAATCGTTTGAAAAAGTTTTATCATTTTTAAGTACCGATTTTATAGCTTCGATGCTGACCAAAATTATATTTGTTGGTGCAGCACTGGGAGTTATGGAAAAGAGTGGATTGGCACAACTTGTGTTTAAAAAATTTAATAAACTAAAAGCTAGATATTTAATTTTTATGACAGTTATAGTATCGTTTATCTTTAATTTTTTAGGACCCCAAGGGATGTTATTGTTGGTACCTTTATTTGCTTTAATTTATAAATATGCAATTAAAAATCCTCAATTGGGAATTTATACCTCATTTATATCTTTTAATGTCGGATATGGATTTTCGATATTTAACAAGAATATCGATTATACAATAGGAAATTTTACACAACTTGCTGCCAATGTGGAAAGAAACATAAATTATGTTTATTCTCCTACTTCTGTAATTTTTTTAAATTTAGTTGGAACTATTTTCCTTTCTGTGTTATTGTCATATTTAATTTATAAAATGGTTTATCCTAAGACGACTAAAATAATCATCGAGGAAGAAGTAGAAAACTCATTTAAATGGAAAACAACCTTATTTCTTTCGGTAATGATTCTTTTAGTAATGGTATATGGTTTGACTGGTTCTGGATTCCTTTTAGATTTAACGCAAGACAACTATATTTTAAAAATTGTATCAGAAACATCAATTTTTACTAAATATTTTATTTATTTGTTCTCTTTTTTTCTAATGATAGTTTCGTTTACGTTTGGTAAAATTAATAAAACTATCGATAACAGTTTCGAGGCTTCAAGAGCTATTAGTTTTGGTTTAAAAGGGTATGAGAGAATTTTCCCTATTATGATAGTGTCATATGTAGTGTTCATGTTGTTAATGTGGACTAATATAGCAGAAGTCTTTATAGTTAATGTGGTTGATATATTTGGAGTGTTACAATTTTCCGGTATGCCTCTGGTAATAACATTTATTTTAATAGCGTTAGTTGGGGGGTTTTTATTGCCTTTCGATTATCTTAAGTGGTCATATTTATCGCCGATAATTGTGCCTTTATTTATGAGAACAAATATGACCCCAGATTATGCACAAATAGTTTTCGTAATTTTTACAGGAATAGGTTCAACCCTTTCTATTTTCTCAATTTATCTATTTTTTACTTTAGGTCAACTAAAGAAGAATATGGAAGATGAAATTAGATTGTCGGAAGCTTATTCAATAATTCTAAAACCACTGATAATAATAACGTTGTTTATGATATTGTTTGTTCTTTCTTGGTATCTGATTGGATTACCAATTGGACCGAAAACATTTACAACAATGTAAGGAGGAAATATGTCTTTAAGAGCTGGAATAGTTGGTTTACCTAATGTTGGTAAATCAACTTTATTTAATGCCATTACAAAACAAAAAATATTGGCTGCAAATTATCCATTTGCAACTATTGAACCCAACATAGGTATGGTTGTGGTTCCTGATGATAGATTAGATTTATTAAAAGAGATTTATGATCCGGAAAAAGTAATTGCAACCACGTTTGAATTTACTGATATAGCAGGACTTGTAAAGGGAGCATCCCTTGGTGAAGGCTTAGGAAATAAGTTTTTGTCACATATACGCGAAGTAGATGCAATTTGCCAAGTTGTTAGGTGTTTTGATGATGAAAACGTAACGCATGTTGAAGGGAAAACTGATCCTATAAGGGATGCTCAGATAATAGATTTAGAATTGATTTTTTCAGATTTAGAAGTAGTTTCTAAAAAAATGAAAACGATTGAATCGAAAGCTTTAAAATCTAATGATAAGGATGCAAAAAAAGAATATGAAATTTTATCTAAAATTTTAGAAAACTTAAATAAAAATATTCCAATAAGATTGATTGATTTAAGCGATGATGAAACTAAAACAATAAAATCATATAATTTTTTAACTCAAAAATCTATAATTTATGTAGCTAACGTTTCAGAAGGGGAGTTGTCTTCTCTTCCGAGTTATGTAGAAGAATTAAAATCATACGCAAATGAGCAAAATGCAGAATTAATTATTTTGTCAGCCAAAGTAGAAGAAGATTTATCAGATCTATCAGATGAAGAAAGTGCTGAACTTTTTGAGATGCTGGGAATAAGAGAAAGTGGACTTTCTCAATTAATAAGAGCAACGTATAAACTTTTAAATTTATCAACATATTTTACTGCTGGTAAAAAAGAAGTTAGAGCATGGACATTTATCAATGGTATGAAAGCGCCGGAGTGTGCCGGAATAATTCATACCGATTTTGAAAAGGGCTTTATAAGAGCGGAAGTAATGAGTTTTGAAGACTTAAAGGAATTTAAGGATGAAAGGAAAGTTAAAGAAGCGGGTAAGGTCAGATTAGAAGGAAAAGAATATTCGATGAAAGATGGTGACATCTGTCACTTTCGATTTAACGTCTAAGTTGTTTACAAGCAACTTTTTTTTTGTTATAATCATAAGCGAGTAATAAAATTACTCCTTGCTTTCAAGGGAAAGCCAAAGACCATAAGGAGGTGTAGAAATGCGTAATTATGAAATTATGTACATAGTTAAAGCAACTTTAAATGACGAGGAACACAAAAAACTTGTCGCTAATTTTGAAGAAGTTTTAGTTTCTAACGGTGCTAAAATTGTGAACGTTAAAGCAATGGGACAAAGAGAATTAGCATACGAAATAAAAGATCAAAAAAACGGATCTTATTATGTAGTTAATATCGAAAGTGCTGACGATAAAGCAATTAAAGAGTTTGATCGTTTAGCTTTAATCAATAAAGACATTGTTCGTCACTTGATTACTAAAACAGAAATTTAGAAAGAAGGTAATTCATGAACAGAGTTAGTTTAGTCGGAAGATTAACAAGTAAACCGGAATTAAAATATACTGGTTCAAATTTGCCTTTTGCTAGATTTAGTGTTGCGGTAAATAGAGCTTATACAAATCAACAAGGACAAAGAGAAGCAGATTTTATAAATATTGTTGTTTGGAGAAAACAAGCAGAAAATGTTTGTAATTTTTTAGACAAAGGTAGTCTTGTATCGATAGATGGAAGAATACAAACAGGAAGTTATGACGACAAAGATGGAAACAAAAGATATACTACAGAGGTGGTTGCTGATACTATTCAATTTTTAGAAAGTAAAGCACAAAGCCAAAATAGAGGTGCGACAGGTTTTAAAGAAACAATAACACCTTATGATTATCAAGATAATACAATGAATGTCGACAATGCAGATCCGTTTGCGGATTTTGGCGACAGTGTTTCTATCGACGATAACTTCTTAGATTAATAAGGAGGAAAGAAATGGCAGAATTTTATAGAAAACCAAAAAAAGTATGTCAAATGTGTGCTGGTAAAAGTGTAGATTACAAAGATGTTGAAATCATTAAAAAATATATTAGTGGTGACAAGGGTAAAATATTACCAAGAAGAGTAACTGGAGCATGTGCTAAACACCAAAGACATATTGCACAAGAAGTTAAGAAATCTAGATTTATGGCTTTAGTACCATTTGTTAAATAAATAAGGGAAACCTTATTTTTTATTTTGTTAAAAAATACTTGCAAAAAACAATAACAAAGTGTATAATTTACTATGTGTGACAAGCATAGATGTGTAAGGTTGCCGAAACGCCAGGTTAAGTTGTTATTAACTTTGCTTAAGAATCGGGTTTTTACACGGAGCTAGTCTATACGAGATATAGACGAAGGGAGGATACAATATGTCTAACAAAAAAATTCGCATAAGATTGAAAGCGTTTGAACACAGAAGTTTAGATACAGCTTGCGCTAAAATTGTTGAAACTGTTAAGAGAACTGGTGGAGAAGTAAGTGGACCAATTCCATTGCCAACAGAAATCGAGAAGATAACAATTCTACGTGCTGTTCATAAATATAAAGATTCACGTGAACAATTCGAAAAAAGAACACATAAAAGACTTATTGATATCAACAATCCAAGCAAGGAAACAATAGATGCGTTAACGCATTTAGACATTCCAAGTGGTGTTGATATTCAAATTAAACTTTAATTATTATATATAGGAGGAAAATATGAAAGGAATCTTAGGTAGAAAAATGGGCATGACCCAAGTTTTTACAAATTCAGGAAAATTAGTTCCGGTTACAGTTGTTGCTGTTGAACCAAATATCATAACTCAAGTTAAAACTAAAGCTACTGATGGTTATGAAGCAATTCAACTTGGTTTTGAAACTAAAAGAAAAAAGCTTGCAACAAAAGCATCAATCGGACACACAAACAAAGCAAACACTACACCTAAGCGCTTCTTTAAAGAACTTAGAGGAGTAGACACAAATAATTATTCTTTAGGACAAGAAATCAAAGCTGATATCTTTACTGAAGGAGAAATGATAGACGTAACGGGAACAAGCAAAGGAAAAGGTTTCCAAGGAACAATTAAACGTCACAATCAAACAAGAGGGCCTATGACTCACGGTTCACAATACCATCGTGGTGTTGGTTCAATGGGATCAAGATTACCAAAACGTGTTATGAAAGGTAAAAATTTACCAGGACACATGGGTGCGGAAACAATTACTATTCAAAACTTAGAAATAGTTAAGGTTGACTTAGTAAATAATATATTATTAGTAAAAGGAAATATTCCTGGTCCCAAAAAAGGATTAGTATTCGTTAGAACAGCGGTTAAAAACCCTGGTGTTGTAAATGAATATGAAGGATTAATAACTTATGCTGAATTATTAGAAGAAACTCAAATTTCTGAAGAGGTTGAAGCTACAACGGAAGAAGTTATGGCAGAAGAAACTGTTCTAGAAGAAAATGTTTCTGAAACAACAGAAGAAACAAAAGTAGAAGGCCAAGAATAGGAGGTTAGTGGATATGAAATTAAACGTAGTTAATTTACAAAACGAAAAAGTAAAAGAATATTCATTGAATAAAGAAGTTTTTGGTATCGAACCAAATGATGCAGTTTTACATGATGCAATCAAGAAAACTCAAGCTTCATTTAGACAAGGAACGCATGACACGAAAACAAGAGATGAAGTTCGTGGTGGTGGTAGAAAACCTTGGAAACAAAAAGGAACTGGACGTGCTCGTCAAGGAAGTATTCGTGCTCCTCATTGGGTAGGTGGTGGAGTGGTTTTTGGACCGCATCCAAGAAGTTACTTTATCAGAATGAATAAAAAAGAAAGCCGTTTAGCTTTCAAATCAGCTTTAGCATATAAAGTTACAAATAATGAAATGATTATTGTTGATAACTTTAATTTAGAAAGCAATAAAACAAAAGAAGTATTAAGTACTTTGAAAACTTTGAATGCGGTTAAGAAAATTTTAATTGTAGTTGAAGAATTAAATGACAATGTAATTTTAGCAACAAGAAATATCAATAATGTTACCTTATTAGAAGTTACTGAGTTAGGAACATATGATGTTTTGAGAGCTGATACAATGATTATTACTGAGTCAGCACTTATTAAACTAGAGGAGGTGCTTGTTTAATGTTAAGTAATTATAGAGATATTATTAAAGCGCCAATCGTAACAGAAAAAAGCGCTAAATTAGCTCAAGAAAATAATACATTCACATTTAGTGTTGATGTAAGAGCTAACAAAACTCAAATCAAACAAGCGATAGAAAAAATATTTAATGTTGAAGTTGAAAGTGTTAATACAATAAATGTAAAACCACGTAAAAAAAGAGTGGGTAAGTACACTGGAATGACAAACAAAGTTAAAAAAGCTATTGTTAAATTAAAAGAAGGAAGTTCAATTGAACTTAACTAGAAGGAGGACTTTATGGCTATAAAAAGTTACAAACCAGTTACACCTGGTTTAAGAGGAATGACAACTTTGGTAAACAAACAATTAAGTAAGAAAAGTCCTGAGAAGTCATTAGTTGTTACTTTAAAAAAATCTGGTGGACGTAATAACACTGGACAAATCACAGTAAGACATCGTGGTGGTGGTGCTAAAAGAAAGTATAGAATCATCGACTTTATTAGAAATAAAGATGGAATTATTGGTACAGTAACAGCAATAGAATATGATCCAAATAGAACATCAAACATAGCTTTAATATCTTATGCGGATGGAGAAAAAAGATACATTCTTGCTCCTAAAGGATTAAACGTTGGAGATAAAATCGAAAGCGGTACAGCAGCAGACATTAAAGTTGGTAATAGTTTACCTTTATCAAATATTCCCGAAGGAACATTTGTTCATAACGTTGAATTAAAACCTGGAAAAGGTGGCCAAATGGCTCGTTCGGCAGGGAGCAGTGTTCAAATTCTAGGAAATGAAGGAAGACATACATTATTAAGATTGAGCAGTGGCGAAGTTAGAAAAGTTCTAAGTGTATGCCGTGCAACAGTTGGTGTTGTTGGAAATGAAGATCATGAATTAATTAATTATGGTAAAGCAGGACGTAAACGTCACATGGGTATTAAACCTACAGTTCGTGGTTCTGTTATGAATCCAAATGATCACCCTCATGGTGGTGGTGAAGGTAGAGCGCCTATTGGTCGTTCTGGTCCGGTTACACCTTGGGGTAAACCAGCTCTTGGATATAAGACAAGAGATACTAAGAAAGCGTCTAACAAGCTAATTGTTCGTCGCCGTGCGAAATAGGGAGGATAGTTTAAATGGCAAGAAGTTTAAAAAAAGGACCGTTCATTGATGAACATTTAAAGAATAAAGTAGAAAAAGTAACTCTTTCAGGAAAAAAAGAAGTAATCAAAACTTGGTCACGCCGTTCTACAATTTATCCAAATTTTATTGGGCACACTTTTGCAGTTCATAATGGAAAAGAATTTATTCCAGTATATGTAACTGAAGAAATGGTTGGTCACAAACTTGGCGAATTCGTTCCGACACGTAAATTTGGCGGACACGGAAATCAGAAATAGAGAATAGTGTAGGAGGTACTGAGAATGGAAGCAAAAGCAATTGCTAAAGGAGTTAGAGTTCCCCCAAGAAAAGCTAGATTGGTGATAGATCTAATTAGAGGGAAAGACGTTGCAGAAGCTGATAGAATTCTTGCTCACTTGAATAAAGAAGCGGCAAGAGTTGTTAGGAAAGTTTTAACGTCAGCTGTAGCTAACGCAGAAAACAACAATAAATTAAATAAAGAAAACTTATACGTAAGTTATGTAGTAGCTAACGAAGGAAAAGTGATGAAAAGAGTGAAAGCGGGTCCAAGAGGATACGCATCACCTATTAAAAAAAGAACAAGTCACATAACAGTAGTCGTTAGTGAAAGAAATTAGCAAAGGAGGGAATTAATGGGACAAAAAGTTAGTCCAGTAGGACTTAGAATCGGAATTAATAAAACTTGGGAATCTAAATGGTTCGCGAGTAATAAAGATTTTGCTAAATTTCTAAAAAATGATGTTCTAATAAGAAAATTTTTAGAGAAAAATCTTAAAGATGCAGCTGTTTCTAGTATTTTAATAGAAAGAAATAGTAAAAAAACAGAAGTAATTATCAATACAGCTAAACCAGGTGTTGTAATCGGACATGGTGGAGCAGAAATTGAAAAGATGAGAAAAGAATTAGTTAAATTAGTTGACGAAAACATTCAAATCTCTATTATGGAAGTTAAAAATCCAGATTTAGATGCAGCATTAGTAGCCGAAGGCATAGCTCGTCAAATCGAAAACCGTGTTTCGTTTAGAGTGGCTCAAAAAAGAGCTATTAGAAATACAATGAAAGCCGGAGCAAAAGGTATAAAAACTTTAGTTTCTGGCCGTCTAGGTGGTGCAGACATTGCTAGAAGTGAAGGTTATACTGAGGGAATGGTTCCACTTCATACTTTAAGAGCAGATATTGATTATTCAATCAAAGAAGCTGATACTACGTTTGGAAAAATCGGAGTAAAAGTGTGGATATATAAAGGTGAAATCCTTCCAAGTAAGAAAAAGGGAGGCAAGGAAAATGGCATTAATACCAAAGAGAACTAAATATCGTAGACCTCATCGCCTTTCTTACGAAGGAAATGCAAGGGGTAACACAAAGTTAAACCAAGGAGAATATGGTTTAATGGCTCTTGAAGGGGCATGGATAACACAACAACAAATCGAATCAGCGCGTGTTGCGATGACTAGATATATGAAACGTGGCGGAAAAGTTTGGATAAATATTTTTCCACACTTATCATTAACTAGAATTCCATTAGAAACACGTATGGGTAAAGGTAAAGGTACTCCAGAATTATGGGTAGCTGTTGTTAAGAAAAATAAAATTATGTTTGAAATAGCGGGTGTGGAAGAAGAAGTAGCTAGAGAAGCTTTACGTCTTGCAATGCACAAGTTACCAATCAAATGTAAATTTGTGAAAAAAGAAAGTGGTGAGGCTAATGAAGAATAACGAAATTAGAGAATTATCTAATATAGAATTATTGAATAAAATTGAAGAATATAAAGAAGAATTATTTAATTTACGTTTTAGTCAAGCTACTGGAAGTCTTGAAAAACCTTCAAGAATTAGAGAATTAAGAAAAATGGTCGCAAGAATGAAAACAATCATTCATGAACGCGAAATGAAGAAAGATTAAGGGGAGGAAAACATGAATAAGAGAAGTGCACAAGAATTTATTGGTAAAGTAGTAAGTGCTAAAAGCGACAAAACTATTACAGTTTTAGTTGAAACTTATAAAACTCACCCATTATACAAAAAACGTGTTAAATATTCTAAAAAATATTATGCACATGATGAACTAAATCAAGCAAAAGAAGGCGATAAAGTTTTAATCGTTGAAACAAGACCATTATCAAGAACAAAACGTTTTCGTTTAGTCGAAATCATTGAGAAAGCAATTATTTTATAATTGACGCAAAGGAGGAAGTAAAATGGTTCAACAACAAAGTATTTTAAAAGTTGCTGACAACTCTGGAGCACGTGAAATAATGGTAATTCGTGTTCTTGGTGGAAGCAAAGTTAAAACCGGTAATATCGGTGATGTAGTAGTGGGTACAGTAAAAAAAGCTACAACTAATGGTACTGTACCAAAAAGTAAAGTTGTTAAAGCGGTAATCGTTAGAACAAAACAAGGTTTAAGACGTGACGATGGTTCATACATCAAATTTGATGACAACGCTTGCGTTCTTATCAAAGAAGACAAGAGTCCTTATGGAACTCGTGTATTTGGACCAGTAGCGCGTGAGTTACGTGATAAAGATTATATGAAAATTATATCACTAGCTAAAGAAGTGTTATAGGAGGTATGCATGAATTTTAAAGTAGGAGATAAAGTTGTTGTTATCACGGGGAAAGATCGTGGTAAAGAAGGAAAAATCACAACAATTTTAAGAAATGATAATAAAGTAGTCGTAGAAGGTATTAATATGGTTAAAAAAACTATTAAACCTAATGGACAAACACCGGGAAGCATTGTAGACCGTGAAGCTCCAGTTCATGTATCAAATGTGATGCACATTGATCCTAAAGCAAAAGTTAGAACGAGAATCGGGCATACAATCGACAAAAAAGGTAACAAAGTTAGAGTTGCCAAAAAATCTAACGAGAAAATAGATTAAGAAGGAGGAACAGAATGAACCGCCTAAAAGAAAAATATAATAAAGAAATAGTACCGAGTTTGAAAGAAAAATATAACTATAAATCAGTTATGGAAGCTCCTAAACTTGACAAGATTGTTATAAATATTGGAGTTGGTGATGCAACAACTAATTCAAAATTAATTGATGCAGCAATGAACGACTTACAAGTTATAACAGGACAAAGAGGAGTTAAAACTTTAGCTAAAAAAGCAATAGCGGGTTTCAAACTTAGAGAAAATCAACCAATTGGTTGCAAAGTAACTTTAAGAGGAGAAAAAATGTATAACTTTTTGGATAAACTAATTAGTATTACATTACCAAGGGTAAAAGATTTCAGAGGAATATCAAATAAATCATTTGATGGACGTGGAAATTATACTTTAGGTTTAACAGAACAATTAATTTTCTCGGAAATAGAATATGATGATGTAGTTAAAGTGCGTGGTATGGATGTTGTATTTGTAACAACAGCTAAAACAAATGAAGAAGCGTACGATCTCTTAAAAGGCTTTGGTATGCCGTTTAAGAAATAACTCTAAAGGGAGGATATAGAATAATGGCTAAAAAAAGCATGATAGTAAAAGCTAGTAGGGAACCAAAGTTCAAAGTAAGACAGTACAGCAGATGTACTAAGTGTGGAAGACCACATGCTGTTTTGAGTAAATATGGTGTATGCCGTATATGTTTCAGAGAACTAGCTTATAAAGGACAAATACCAGGCATGAAAAAATCAAGCTGGTAAATCGAAGGGAGGATAATATGACAGTAGTAACTGATCCAATCGCAGATATGCTTACGAGAATTCGTAATGCAAATCAAATGAGAGCTAATCAAGTTGAAGTTCCCGCTTCAAAAATGAAGTTAGAGATCGCGAGAATTTTAAAAGAAGAAGGATTTATATCAGAATATAAATTAAACAAAAAAGAAGTTGAAGAAGTAATTGTTTTAACTTTAAAATATTCAAATAAAGAACGCGTAATTACAGGTTTAAAAAGAATTTCTAAACCAGGACTACGTGTATACGCTAAATCAGAAGAATTACCAAAAGTTTTAAATGGACTTGGAATTTCAATCGTTTCAACATCAAAAGGTGTTATGACTGGAAAACAAGCTAAACAAGAAAACTTAGGTGGCGAAGTTTTAGCTTACATATGGTAGAAAGAAGGTATAATTATGAGTCGTATAGGAAATAGAGAACTAATTATTCCAAATGGAGTTAGTATAACGGTAAATAACAGTGTTGTTACAGTTAAAGGACCAAAGGGAGAACTTTCTACAGAAATCAATCCAAAAATAAATGTTGTTATTGAAGAAGGAAAATTAGTTACAACTAGAGAAAATGATAGTGTAAAAAATTTCCACGGAACAGCAAACGCTAATATTAAAAATTTAATTATTGGTGTAACAGATGGTTTTGAAAAGAAATTAGAATCTGTTGGTGTTGGTTATCGTTTTGCTCTAAAAGGAGAAAAATTAGTAGTAACAGCAGGATATTCACATCCTGTAGAGATGGAAATTCCTTCAGGTATCGCTTTGGAATCACCAAGCAATACAGAATTAACTATAAGAGGAATTGATAAAATTCTTGTTGGCGAATTTGCTGCAAATGTTCGTAAAATAAGAAAACCTGAACCTTATAAAGGAAAAGGAATTAGATATAAAGACGAAGTTATTATTCGTAAAGAAGGAAAGAAAGCAGCGTAAAGCAATAAAGTAAAGGAGAATTGCTATGATATTAAAGAAATCACGTAATGAATTACGTAAAGCAAGACATGAGAGAATTCGTGAAAAAGTTGTGGGAACAACTGAAATTCCACGTTTAAATGTCTTTAGATCAAATCAAAATATTTTTGCTCAAATCATAGATGATAAGAATGCCGTTACTCTAGTTAGTGCTTCATCAATTGACAAGGAATTAAAACTTGAAAATGGTGGTAATGTAGAAGCTGCTACTAAAGTTGGTGAATTACTTGCTAAGAGAGCAAAAAAAGCAAAAATAACAAAAGTGACTTTTGATAGAGGTGGATACCAATATCACGGTCGTGTTAAAGCATTAGCGGATGCAGCTCGTGCAAATGGATTAGAATTTTAGGAGGCAATATGGAAAAGAGAATGAGAGAACCAAAACAACCTAAGTTATACGACGAAGAAATAATTAATGTTGGTCGTGTTACTAAAGTAACAAAAGGTGGACGTACATTCCGTTTTGCTGCGGTAGCCGTTGTAGGAGATCGTAATGGAACTGTTGGAATAGGAACAGGAAAAGCTAATGAAGTTCAAGATGCTATTAAAAAAGCTGTTCAATCTGCTACAAAAAATGTAATTAAAGTACCAATTGTTAATGAGAGTACAATTCCTCATGAAGCATTTGGTGAACAAGGAGCAAGTAAAATTATGTTGAAACCTGCTTCTAAAGGTACTGGAGTAAAAGCTGGTGGTGCTGTTCGTTCGGTTTTAGAATTAGCTGGAGTTAAAGATGTACTTTCTAAATCTCTAGGGTCTAATACTAAATTAAACGTTGCATATGCTACTTTAAATGCTCTAAAATCACAAAGAACAGCTAGCCATGTTGCTAAATTACGTGGAAAAACAGTAGAGGAGATTTTATAATATGAAATTACATGAGATAAAAGCGCATCCAGGAGCTACTAAAGAACGTAAAAGACTTGGTCGCGGTGTTGGTAGTGGTCTTGGTAAAACATCAGGTAAAGGTCACAAAGGGCAAAAAGCTCGTAGTGGTGGTGGAAAAGGTCCAATGTTCGAAGGTGGACAATTACCTTTATTCAAAAGATTACCTAAAAGAGGTTTTAGCAATGCTAAGTTTAAAACAACTTATGCAGTTATTAACTTAGATGATTTAAATAAATTTGATAACGAAGCAACAGTAACTCCAGAAATTTTAAAAGAAATGGGTCTTTTAAAACAACAATTAGATGGAGTTAAAGTGTTAGGAAATGGAACTTTAGAGAAAAAGTTACATGTTCAAGCCAATAAATTTTCAAAAGAAGCAAAAGAACAAATAGAAAAATTAGGTGGAAAAGCAGAGGTGATCTAATATGTTTGCTAAATTATTGCAAATATTTAGTCCAAAAAATAAAGACTTGCAAAAAAGAATATTATTTACTTTTGGTGCATTATTTATTTTTAAATTAGGAATAGCAATTATTGTTCCTGGGATAGATCAAAATGCTTTGGGAACAAGAAGTTTAGGCTTTTTAGAACTAATAAATGCTATGGGTGGTGGAGCTATGGAGAGGTTTTCAATCTTTTCATTAGGAGTAATGCCTTATATTACAGCTTCAATTATCATGCAATTATTAGAAATGGATATAGTACCTTATATAGCTGATTTAGCTAAACAAGGTCAAACCGGAAGACAAAAGATTAATGCCATTACTAGATATGTAGGTATAGCACTTGCCTTTATTCAAGGGTATATGTTTTCATTTACTTATCTTCAAGATGCATCTGTTTTCCAATATGTTCAATTTGCTGTTATTTTAACAGCGGGGACAGCATTCTTATTATGGTTGGGAGATCAAATAACAGCAAAAGGGTTTGGTAATGGTATTTCAATGCTAATTATGGCAGGGATCATTGCTAGTATGCCAACAATGTTTGCTAGTGCATGGGCTGGAATAACAGCTAGTTCAGCAGGAATTATGGGTATAATTGCATTTATATTATATGTGTTAGTATACTTTGGCGTTGTAATTGGAGTTGTCTATGTGCAACTTGCAGAAAGAAGAATTCAAATTCAATATGCCAATAGATCATCTAGTGTTTTAGGAAAGCAAACTTATATTCCATTTAAATTAAACTCAGCTGGAGTTGTTCCGGTTATCTTCGCATCGTCTTTAGTTTCAACACCTGCTTTAGTAGCGGATTTTATGAAGAATGAATCAGTTAGTTCATTTATAAATAATTGGTTATCGCTTTCATCAGCGACAGGATTTGTTTTATATGTATTATTAATAATAGTATTTTCATATTTTTATACATTTTTACAAATTAAACCTAAAGAATTATCTGAAAATCTACAAAAAAATGGTGGTTTCATACCAGCGGTTAGACCGGGTAAAGAAACAAATGAATATTTAAAGACAGTATTAAATAGAATTACAATAGTTGGTGCTTTATTCTTAGCGTTTTTAGCGGGATTACCAATTGTATTCGGATTATTTTCAACATTACCTGCAAGCGTTACAGTTGGTGGAACAAGTTTACTAATTGTCGTTGGGGTTGCTTTAGAAAGTTACAAACAACTTGAAGGGAAACTTTTAAGTACAACTTATACTAAAGAAAGAAGAAAGAGAAAATGAAAAATATAATTTTGATTGCACCACCAGCTTCAGGAAAAGGAACTCAATCTGCCATGATATCGAGTTATTATAATATGCCTCACATATCAGCAGGAGATCTTTTGAGAGAAGCGGCAAAAAAAGATGAATTTATAAGAACAGAGTTGGCAAAAGGTCATTTAATAGATCCAAGATTAACTATCAATTTAATAAAGCATAGAGTTTTACTTGATGATTGTAAAGATGGATATATATTAGATGGCTTTCCAAGAACTGTTGAACAAGCAAAACTATATGATGAGTTGCTTGAAGAGTTACAAATCCCATTTGGAAAAATAATTGTACTAGAATTAACTAAAGAAGAAGCGTTAAAGAGAACTCTAGATAGACAAATGTGTCCTGAATGCAATAAAATTTATAACAAAACGTTTATTAAGCAAAAACCTACCAATGAAGGAATTTGTGATACATGTAATGTTAAATTAATTCAGAGAGAAGATGATAATGAAATTTCATTTGCTAAAAGATATAGAACTTTTGAAAATGAGACATTACCATTGATTGAATATTATAGAGAAAATCACGACTTGCACTTTATAACAAGTATAGATAGTGATTTGACATTTAGCCAAGTTAAAGAAATTCTGGAGAAAGATTATGATTACAGTAAAACAGCCAAATGAAATTAAATTGATGAAAAAAGCAGGCGAGATAGTCTACGATACTCATCAATTATTAAAAGATCATTTGAAAGATGGAATAACAACAAAACAATTAGATGATATAGCATACAATTATATTGTTAGCCAAAAAGGATATCCTTCATTTAAAGGATATCAGGGTTTTCCTGGAAGCATATGTGTTTCAATTAATGATGAAGTAGTTCATGGAATGCCTTCATCAAAAAAAATAAAAAATGGAGATATTGTTTCAATTGATATCGGAGTCATTTACGAAGGTTATCATGCTGATAGTGCATGGACCTACGCCGTAGGAAAAATAAAAGATGAAGATGAGTATTTGCTAATTCATACTGAAAAGGCATTATTTGAGGGTTTAAAAACTATTAAAGATGGTAGTTATTTAAACGAGATAGGATTAGCAATTGAAAATTATGCCCTTTCTAAAAAGTTGGGTGTAGTTAAAGAATTGGTTGGTCATGGAATTGGTAGAAATTTACATGAAGATCCTGATGTTCCTAATTTTAAAAATAATTCTCAAATTATTTTAAAAGAAGGAATGACAATTGCAGTAGAACCTATGCTGAATCTAAAAAGTCCAAAGATAAAAATGTTAAGTGACGGTTGGACAATTGTTACTAAAGATAAAAAACCATCTGCCCATTTTGAACATACAATTGTAGTTACAAAAGAGGGTTATGAAATTTTGACAAAGAGGTGATTAAATGGCAAAAGATGATATTATTGAAATAGAGGGAAAGGTATTAGATATCTTACCCGGTGGTAGTTTTAAAGTTGAGTTGATCAACAAACATGTTATAGTCGCTCACGTTTCTGGTAAAATCCGAATGAACTATATTCGCATTTTACCAGGTGATACTGTATTAGTAGAACTATCGCCATATGATTTAACACGTGGGCGTATAACCTATAGAAAGTAGGAGGATTTATGAAAGTAAGACCATCAGTAAAAAAGATATGTGATAAATGTAAAATAGTTAGACGTAAGGGAAAAGTAATAGTAATTTGCTCAAATCCTAAACATAAACAAAGACAAGGATAATAGGAGGTGTTTTAATGGCACGTATAAAAGGTGTAGATATACCAAGTAATAAAAGAATAGTAATAGCTTTAACATATATTTATGGTATCGGTAATTCATTAGCAGAACAAATTTTAAAAGATGCTAATATTGATCCGAATAAAAAAGCAATCGATCTAGATAATGATGAATTAAATAGAGTTCGTGATGAAGTTAATAAACACACAACAGAAGGTGATCTTCGTCGTGAAGTCAGCATGAGCATCAAAACAAAAATGGAAATTAATTCCTATCAAGGTGTTCGTCACAAAAAAGGTTTACCTGTAAGAGGGCAAAGAACTAATAGAAATGCTCGTACAAGAAAAGGTAAAGCTAAAACAATTGCGAATAAGAAAAAATAATAAGGAGGTTATTTAAATGGCTTATAAAGCGAGAAAAAGAAAAGTCAAAAAGAATGTCCCAGAAGGGAAAGCTTTTATCCATTCAACTTTCAACAACACAATTGTTACATTAAGTGACAACGATGGAAATGCTGTTAGTTGGGCATCAGCTGGAACTTTAGGCTTCAAAGGAAGTAAAAAATCAACTCCATTCGCTGCAGGTATGTCTGCAGAAGCGGCAGGAAAAGCAGCTTTTGATATGGGAATGAGAAAAGTAGAAGTATTTGTTAAAGGATTAGGTTCTGGTCGTGAGACAGCAATCCGTTCTTTACAAACAGCAGGGTTAGAAATCACTGCAATTACAGATGTTACTCCAATTCCACATAATGGATGTCGTCCACCAAAACGCCCACGTGGATAAGAAAGGTAAATGATATTATGATGTTAAATTTTGAAAAACCAACATACAAAGTTGTTGAATATGTAGAAAACAGCAATTTTGGAAAATTTGAATTAGAACCACTTGAAAGAGGGTTTGGAACAACAATTGGTAATGCTCTTAGAAGAGTAATGTTATCAAGTATGCCTGGTTCAGCGATAGTAGCCGTCAAAGTTGAAGGAGCTATGCATGAATTCCAAGCGTTAGAAGGAATTGTTGAAGATGTTACAACGATTATCTTAAATTTAAAAAATGTGGTTGTTAAAAACCACTCTAAAGAATTAAAAGTTGTTAGATTACATGTAAATGAAGAAAAAGTGGTTACTGCTGGAGATATCGAAATAGATTCTGATATTGAAATAGTAAATAAAAATCAAGTTATTGCTACTGTGGCAAAAGGTGGTAAATTAGACATGGAAATAGTTATTTCAAACGGAAGAGGATATGTAACAGCGGCAGAAAACACTGAAATTACTTCTAACTTAAAAGTTGGATTTATTCCAATAGACGCTCTTTATACCCCAATTGAAAGAGTAAGTTATGATGTAGAATCAGCTCGTGTTGGTCAAAATGCTAATTATGACAAATTAATTTTGAATGTTTATACAGATGGTTCAATGAAACCGGAAGAAGCTGTAGCAACTGCTTCTAGAATTATAATTGAACATTTCAAAAATTTAGAAGAGTTATACTTAGTAGATAAAGTTGGAGTTTTTAGTGCCAAAGAGCAAGATACTAAACAAAAACAATTGGATGAACCAATTGAAGTATTAGACCTTTCAGTAAGAGCTTTCAATTGTCTTAAAAAGGCAGATATAAATACTCTTCGTGATTTAACTGATAAATCAGAAGCTGAAATGGAAAAAATCAGAAACCTTGGTAAAAAATCTTTAAAAGAAGTAATTGATAAAATTAAAGATAGAGGTTTAGAATTTAGATTAGAAGATTAATAGAAGGAGGATAATATGGCTTATCGTAAATTAGGAGTTACAACAAAACACAGAAGAAGTATGTTAGCGAATCTTACAAAAGATTTGATAATGCATGAGAGAATTCAAACGACAGAAACAAGAGCTAAAGAAGTTAGAAAAATGTTAGATAAAATGGTTTCTTACGGAAAGAAAAATACACTTGTTTCACGTAGATTAGCTTTGGCCTTCTTGCATAATGACAAAGAAACAGTTAAAAAAGTATTTGATGTTTTAGCAAAAAGATACGAAAAAAGAAATGGTGGTTACACTAGAATTTTAAAATTAGCAGAGAGACGTGGAGATGACGCGTTAATGGTTGTTTTAGAATTAGTCAAAGAAGGGGAATAAACCCTTTTTTGTTTGTAAAAAAAAGCTAAATATATTATAATTATAAAAGACAAGGAGAAAAGTATGAACTCAGTTTTTATTAGAAATTTGTCTTTCGGATATAAAGATAGACCGTTGTTTGAAAACTTTAATTTGAGCATTCAACAAGGATCTTGGGTTACTATTGTAGGGCCAAACGGAAGTGGAAAAAGCACTTTGGTTAAGATTTTGGTTGGTTTATTAGAAGGAACCGGAACAATAATCGTTAATCAAGTTACACTAACTAGTTCTACTAGAGACTCTATAAGAGAATATGTTGGTGTTGTTTTTGATAATCCCGATAATCAATTTGTCTCAGAAACAGTAGCAGATGAAATAGCATTTAAATTAGAAAATTTAGGTGTTAATAAGTTTGAGATTAGAGATAAAATTAAAGAAACAGCAGATTTAATAGGAATAACACCATTATTAAATTTAGAACCACATAAATTAACAAATGGTCAAAAACAGTTAGTAATATTAGCGGGAGCTATTATAAATAATCCTCCTATATTAATTTTAGATGAAGCTTTATCTAAGGTTGATGCTATCACAACACAAAAAGTTTTAGAAGTTATAGCATATTTAAATAAAAAAGGTACAACAATTATCAATATAACTCATAATTTAGATGAGGCTACTTTAGGACAAAAAGTAGTAGTTTTAAATGAAGGGGAAATAATTTTAAATGGTACTAAAGAAGAAGTATTTGAGCACGAAAAAGTTTTTAATGCTCTAGGAATTCAATTACCATTTATGGTAGATTTATCTTTAAAATTAAAATTTTATGGATTAGTTGACAAGATTATATTTGATGCGGAAGAGATGGTGGATCATTTATGGAAATAAAGTTTGAGAACGTTTCTTTTAATAATGTAGTAAAAGATATAAATTTGAAAATAGAAAAAGGACAAATAATAGGTATAGTTGGCTCTTCCGGGAGCGGTAAAACAACTTTAGTTGAAATGATAGATGCTTTAGTTCTCCCTACGAATGGTAGATTATTAGTTGGAGATTTTGCTTTAGAAAAAGGTAAAAAATATAAGAACATAAATGAACTTCGTTTTAATGTTGGATTTGTTTTTGAAGATGCAAATGAACAAATATTTAGTAATACTGTATATGACGAAGTTGCTTTTGCAATGAGATATTTTAAATACAAAAAAGAACAAATAGAAGTTCAAGTGAAAAAAGCTTTAATGATGGTAGGATTGCCAGAAGAATATTTATATAAAAATCCTTTTAACTTAAGTCATGGTGAAACTAAAAAATTAGCTATTGCTTGCGTTTTAGCTTTTAATCCTGAAATAATTATCTTTGATGAACCTTTAACTGCTCTTGATAATGCTAGTAAAAAGAATTTAATCAAAATAATTAGAACCCTAAAAACAAGATATAATAAAACAGTTATAATCGTTAGTCAAGATACAGATTTTTTACACAAAATAGTGGATAAGGTATATGTTATGCATAAAGGAAACATTGTCATGGCAGGCAATAAATATGAAGTGTTCCAAGAAGAAGAACTATTAAACAAATATGATGTAAAAGCTCCAAGCGTTATTTCTTTTGCTAAATTGGTAGAAAAGAAAAAAGGCATTAAAATAGGATATCGTGATGAAATAAACGATTTAATAAAGGATGTGTATAGATATGTTAAATAATATTTCAATTGGAAGATACTATGAAACAAATTCTAAAATACATAGAATGAATCCCACAGCAAAGCTATTATCGATAATTTTATTTGTTATACTAAGTTTAATAGCAAATGATATTAGAATAAATTTAACAATCTCAGTAATAGTATTATTAGTCATGGGATTAACTCATGTTCCTATTAAACTATATTGGAAAACTTTATTTGGAATGAGAATATTATTAATTTTAGTAATAATAATGAACTTAGTAATTGGGACTTCTTTTCAAGAATTGGGGTTGCTATTATTAAGAATTACAACTATGATTTTATATACATCAATTTTAACTTTAACAACGCCTCCGAGTGAAATTGCCTATGGTATTGAGAATGTTTTATCATTTTTAAAAGTATTTAAGTTAAAAGTTTCTAAAATTGCTTTATCAATAAGCTTAGCGCTTAGATTTATACCTACAATTATAGATCAGTCAAACCGAATTTTAAAAGCACAAGCTAGTAGAGGAGTGGATTTTAGAAATTCTACCTTTAAAGGCAAGCTAATAGCAATAAAAGCAATGTTAATTCCATTATTTGTTCTTTCTTTTAAAAGAGCAGAAGATTTAGGAAATGCGATGGAAGTTAGATTATACGATATTAATAAACCTAGAACTAACTACCGTGTAAATAAATGGCGATTCTTCGACACATATATAGTATTCATGCACCTAGCTATTTTAACGTTAGTCGCAATGAGTATGATAGTATGAGATATTTAGCAACAATAAGTTATGATGGCTCTTTGTTTGATGGATATCAGATTCAAAAAAAAGGAAGAACTATTCAAGGGGAAATTCAAAAAGTTCTAACGATGATAAACTCTAAAAATGAGGTTATAATTCACGCTTCAGGAAGGACAGATGCAAAAGTTCATGCTCTAAAACAAAAAATACATTTTGATTTAGATAAAGAATTTAGTTGTGATGATTTGAAAAAATCAGTAAATAGTCTTTTACCTGAAGATATATATTTTAGAGAAATAGACATAGTTAGTGATTCTTTTCATGCGAGATATGATGTAAAAGCTAAAGAATATATATATATGATCAACTTAGGAGAATATGATCCTCTAAAACAAAAATATATATTTCAATATAATCGTAGATTAGATGTTTTTGAAATAGAGAGAGCTTTAAAATATCTAGAAGGAACACATAATTTTAAATCGTTTTCAGCATCAGATGACAAAGAAAGTTATGAAAGAACTATAATTGAAGCGAAAGTTATAAGAGATATAAAGAATATTGATATATTGACAATAAGTTTCTTGGGCACTGGTTTTTTAAGGTATATGGTCAGAAACATGATCGGAACCTTAATCGAAATAGGCGAGGGAAAAAGAAAGAGCGAAGATATAATTAAAATTATTGAAAGTGAAGATAGAACAAAAGCAGGACCTACGGCAAAACCGGAGGGATTATATTTAAAAGATGTGTTATATTAGTTAATATAAATATTGACTTTTTAGCATATTTTTAGTATCATTTAATATGGTACATTAATTAAGGTTTATTAGGTCCTGGGAAAATTTAATAAACATAATTATTTAACAAAAGAAAGGAAATTAATATGAAAAACACATTTATGCAACCAAAGGAAACAGTTGAAAGAAAATGGTTTGTAGTTGATGCAGAAGGAATGACTTTAGGTAGATTAGCTACTAAGGTTGCGCATGTATTAAGAGGAAAACATAAACCAACATTTACACCACACATTGACTGTGGAGACTTTGTAATTATTATCAACGCTGAAAAGATTGTCTTAACGGGAGACAAACTAAACAAAAAAATGTATTATAATCACTCTGGATATCCAGGAGGATTAAGAGAAAGAACAGGAAAAGTAATGATTGAAAAATATCCTGTCGAAATGGTTGAAAGAGCTATTAAAGGAATGTTACCAAACGGAAGATTGGGAAGACAAATGTACAAAAAATTATTTGTTTACAAAGGAAGCGAACATCCACATACAGCGCAACAACCAGTAGAAATGAAAGTAAACTAGGGAGGATTGAATGGCAAAAGAAATAAAATATTTAGGCACAGGAAGAAGAAAAACATCAATTGCTCAAGTTGTAATGAAAAAAGGAACTGGGAAAATTACTGTAAATGGTAAAGATGTAAGAGAATTCTTCCCATATGAAACAAATGTTATGGATTTAATGCAACCGCTAGTAGCTACATCTACTGAAACAACTTTCGATATCGAAGTTAAAGTTTTAGGTGGTGGATTTACTGGACAAACAGGAGCTATCCGTTTAGGAATTGCTCGTGCATTATTAAAATATGATGCTGCAAATGAAAAAAGTGAAAACGGATTCCGTGCTATCTTAAAAAATGCAGGATTTGTAACAAGAGATTCAAGAGCTAAAGAACGTAAAAAACCAGGATTAAAAGCTGCACGTCGTGCACCACAATTCTCAAAACGTTAATATCAAGGCGCAATGCTTGGCATTGTGCTTTTTATTTTGTATAATTATAAAGAGGTAATAAAATGAAAATAACAAATGATTGGAAAGACTATGAATGCATTGATGCAGGACATGGTGAAAAATTAGAAAGATTTGGAGATATTCTTTTAAGAAGGCCTGATCCCCAAGCAATGTGGCATACTGATCAAACTGAATGGAAGAATTATCATGCTTACTATAAAAGGAGTTCAACGGGCGGAGGAGAATGGCAAAGATTAAAGAAGATTCCTCAAACATGGACAATTAATTATAAAGAATTAACTTTTAAGATAGCGCCTATGAATTTCAAACATGTTGGAATTTTTCCGGAGCAAGCAGTTAATTGGGATTATGCTATAAATAAAATAAAGAATGCAAATAGAAAAATAAAAGTGCTAAATCTTTTCGCATATACAGGAGGAGCAACTGTAGCGTGTGCTTATGCAGGAGCAGAAGTAGTTCATGTTGATGCTGCTAAAGGTATGGTAGAATGGGCGAAAGAAAATATTCAACTCTCTAATTTAGAAAAGGCAAACGTAAGATTTATAATCGATGATTGCATGAAATTTGTTTTAAGAGAAGCAAGAAGAGGAAATAAATACGACGTTATAATTATGGATCCACCATCATATGGAAGAGGGCCTAATAAAGAAGTTTGGAAGTTTGAAGATAATATATATGAATTAATAGATGCTTGTCAAAATATTTTAAGTGATGATCCACTATTTGTTTTAATAAATTCTTATACAACGGGAATATCAAGCGTTGTGTTAGAAAACATTCTTAAAAACACAATCAAAGAAAAATATAAAAAAGGAAATGTTTTTTCGGGCGAAATAGGATTAAATATTACTAAGAATGATATGAAGTTACCGTGTGGTATATATGGTCTATATGAAAAAGAAGATTGATATAATATATGAAGACAATCATATTATAGTGGTAAACAAACCAAAAAACATCCCCACTCAGAAAGACGACACCAATGATGAAGATATGCAAACCCTTTTAAAGGATTATATTAAACAAAAATATAACAAACCGGGAAATGTCTATTTGGGAATTGTTCATCGCTTAGATAGGCCTACAAGAGGTTTGATGGTATTTGCAAGAACTACAAAAGCAGCTTCTAGATTAAGTGAACAAATAAGAAAAAGTGAATTTGATAAAACTTATTTAGCATTATTTGAAAATTTTAATCTTCCTGATCAGGGAATATTAAAAGACAAACTACTTCAAGAAGAAGAAAAAATGATTATTTCAGAAAAAGGTAAAGAATCATCGTTAGAATATAAAGTGATTAATAAAAAAGATAATTTGTCTTTAGTTGAAATAAAGTTATTAACAGGAAGAAAACATCAAATTAGAATTCAATTTTCTTCAAGAAACAACCCTATTCTAGGAGATGGTAAATATGGTAATAAAAATAAAAAAACAGACAATTTAATGCTTATGGCTTCTAAATTATCTTTTTTACATCCCACCACTAAGGAACTACTTAGTTTCGAAATAGATGTAAACCAAGAAAAAGAATTTAAGATATAATAAAATATATCTTTTTTTATTGAAAATTGTGTTAAAATTATAGTAGGTGAGCATATGAGTGAAAAGATATTTAAAAACCTAGATGAACAAATAGAAATATTAAGAAGTAAAGGACTTATCATAAAAGATGAAGAATTTGCTAAGCGAAAATTATTGAGTGAGAACTACTTTTTTATAAGTGGTTATAGACATCTTTTAATGGAAAATTATAAGAATAGACAATTCGTTAAAGGAGCAACTTTTGAAGAACTATATGCTATTTTTATGTTTGATAGAAGCTTAAGAAATATATTGTTTAAAAATATATTGATTATTGAAAACAATGTTAAATCAATTATAAGTTATCAACTTTCTAAACAATATGGATATAAAGAAAGTGATTATTTAAACGAAAGAAACTTTACTCAAGATCCTCTTAAAATAAGACAAGTAAGAGATGTTTTATCAAAAGTAAAAAGACAAGTAAGGGTTAATTCGCAGAAGCACTCGGCAACTATCCACTATGTTAGTAATTATGGTTATATCCCAATGTGGGTTTTAGTTAAAGTCTTATCTTTTGGTTTGACCTCAGAACTTTTTAGTATATTGAAAGATGAGGATAAAAAAGTTATCAATGATTGCTATAAACTCTCAACAGATCAAGTAAGTAGCTATTTATCGATACTAGCCAATTATCGAAATCTGTGTGCCCATGAGGATATATTATATGATTACAGAACTCAAAAAGTTATTCCTGATGACGAAATTCATAAAAAAATAAAAGTTCCAGAATATGAAGGAGAATACTTATATGGCAAAAATGATTTATTTGCTATATTAATTATTTTTAAGCATATGCTAGAAGATATGCAATTTCAAGAATTATTTAGAGAAATATATTTTGAAATTCAGTATTTAGATGGTGTTGTTGAAAGCGTCCCTCTAGAAAAAATATTAAACAAAATAGGATTACCTAGCAATTGGAAAGAATTGGGTCCTATTTTACCAAAAAGAAAATGCCACGAAAAAAATTAGCAGTCGATATTGACAACTGCTAATTTTTTTGATAAATTATAATTGAAGGGAGGGAAAAGTATGTTACCAAAAAGATATTTGTTTGATAGTTTTATTGAAGATGTTTTTGCCGAAGGAAGAAACATCGACATGAAATGTGATATTTATGAGCAGGACAATGAATATCACATAGTAGCAGATATCCCCGGAGTATCTAAGGATAATATTAAGGTTGAGTATGAAGACGGATATGTTAAAGTGTCAGTTTTTAAAACCGAAGAAAAAGAAGATGCAAGCAAGAATTATATAAGAAAAGAGAGATATTCAGGTGTCGTTGAGAGACAATTTAATGTTGGAAATATTGATCAAAACATGATTGATGCTTCTTTTGAAAATGGTACGCTTAAACTCAAGTTACCTATAAAAGCCAAAACAAACAAATTAATAGAAATAAAGTAGGATACACCTACTTTATTTATTGTAAAACAAACAAAAACATGATATAATTTATATCTATAGGGGCATAGTTAAAAGGTATAATAGCGGTCTCCAAAACCGTGGTTGGGAGTTCGATTCTCTCTGCCCCTGCCATAAAGTTAAATCGAACTTGATAGTAGAATATCAAGTTTTTATTTTGCATTAAATTAAGAAGAAGCTAATATTCTTCTTGAATCCTTAGATAATTGAAGTCTAAATAGGCGTCTTATTTGTTTGGTTCACTAGTAATGTAGTAATTACTAAGTTTTCTTAACAACTATTGCCAATAGTTTGGTTCAATATTCTTCGAAATTTTCTGCGTTGAAGTCAATAAAAACAATTTAAAATTTGTGCTAATTAATTTACTGAGTCATTCATAATTTGCAGTTTTATTTTATCGTGCAAGATATATTTAATAAAAACGAAAAAACCAAGCTTGCTTTATATTTTTTGTACTTATTTCTATAAAAGTAATTATTATTTTACCTCTATAATTATCTTGATATTAGATAAAAATTGTTGAATTTGGAAAGTGTGCTATAATAGTTTTAAAATGAGGTGTTTTATGAACAAAACTATATATTTTTTTCTAATGATAATTTTATTTTTTCCGTCATCTCTAAATGCTGTTGAATCTGGTGTTGAAGATAAATCGCCACCATCTTTGATTAGTATAGCAGTTAACAAAATTGAAGTTGGTGCAAATGAAAAATTCAAAATTACCGCTATAGCTGAAGATGATATTTCAGGAGTGAGTCATATTACCGTGAGATTTTCGAGAAATAGTGGATCGACTAGCTACGAGGGATTTTTATTCTATGTAGGTAACGATACTTTCGAAGGCGAAATATTGGTTGGCAACATATCGTCGGGAGAGCTAATACTTAGTGAGGTTAGAGTTGTTGATAAAGCTGATAATGTATTATGGTTACAAAGTGAAACTGTTCCTCTTTTTTCAATCAAAATTATGGTTAATGGTAAAGTTGACAATCCTTTGGCTTCACCTGAAGTGAAAAGGATTTCCTTTGATAAGAGTTCTTATTATCCCGGTGATTTGATTACCGCTATTATCACTCCTGTAGAGGGTTCAATTATAAATAGGCTATATCTATATTTGACTCATGAAAGCAATTTTAAGTCACTAGCTACTAATATTAGCTATAATGAAAAAGAGAAAGTTTATTACGCAACGTACAAATTATCTGACTATGCTCTTAATGGTTCATATTGCATTTCGGACTTAGGAATTACAGGTGATAACGGTAGTGGTTATTGGTATAATAATTATAATAATTGTTCTGACAAAAAATATCCTGAATTTAGTGTTATTTCTAAAATTAATGAAATATACGATCCTCCAAAATTGACAGAAATCAGTATAAATAAAAAAGAAGTGATTGCACCATCTGAAATTCAAATAAGAGCTAAAATCACCTCGAATTCTCCAATAACCCAGTTTTATTTAACGCTCGAATGTGAGAAATTAGGCAATAAATTCTTAACTTCATATTTAAAATATGATACTTTAACTGGTGAATATACAGGAAAATTTGTTTTTGATCAATTTTTTCAAACTTCAAATTGCAAATTGTATTTTGCTTCAATTAAAGATAGCCAGGGCAATGAGACAACTTATGATGCCGTAAATGATCCTTTTTTTGAGGACGATTTCACTATAAAAATTACAAATAACAGAAAACCAAATCAAGTTGTGACATCTACTGTTGATAAAAATATTTTAGAAAAGATAACATCTGCACCTGGAGGTAGCGTTATTGGTATTAGTTACTCTGGATGGCCAACAGCCAAGAAAGAAGTTTTTGATAAAATAAAGGGCACTGATAAAGTTTTAGTTTTTGAAGACGAAGGTTTTCAATGGGTTTTCAATGGAGCGGAAGTTGATATGGCTAAAGACGTAAATCTTAAAATTCTGGTTGTCCCGCTTTATTTAGAGACACAAAGCAATAGAGACAGTATGCAAGAAGTTTTCGATGATGCGAAAGTTGTTTCTCTTCTTTTTAGTCCGAATGGTAAATTACCTGCACCAGCCAAAATAAAAATCAAATTAGATTATACATTAAGAAATTATTTAGGTGTGAAAGAACTCTATATTTACTACTACAATGAGAATACAGGATTTTTGGAACGAGTGGGTGAAAAAATCTACATTGATGGTGAGGGTTATATTACCTTTACTGTTAGTCATAATAGCAGATATATGATGTCGGCTACAAAAATCGACGGTAAGAAAGTAGAGTTAAGTTCTTCCAAAAAGATTTTAGAAAATATAGACACTGAAACTACTGATGCTGTTGAAGAATCAGCCGAAAATAACAATTCTTCTGATCTTGCCAAAAAGGATAGTAGCGATATAATAAGTAATATTTCTAAGCCAAATGATCTAAGTATAATGTTAATATCCTCTTTTGGTATTATAGTATTGCTATCATTGATATTAACTGGCATGAATATTTTTATTAAGAAATATAAAAATAAAACGGACGAAACGTTGGCTCTTAAAAATAAAAAAAAGTTGAAATCTTGAACTGTTCAAATAATTGATAAAAAAGGCAAATATTGTCAGTTTATTTAGTGTAAGAGGTTTGGGGATTTTTAAAATCCATGCTATAATATTATTAATTGATATTTATTAAAACTTAGTAGTACTTTATGCTTGGTCTTTCTAGCTACCTAGCCCATGAGTGCCATTATGTGAAATCGAACTTGATAATAAAATATCAAGTTTTTAAATATCCAAAATTAGATCAAGGATTGTTGCTAAATTGTATTTAAAAAAACCTGTGCCTATCATAATAATTACCACGTTTGCAAAGTTGTTCCTGCACGACATAATAACTTTGCAAAAGAAAACGATATTTCTTTTAAACCAACTATGGAATTATCAAGCTATTCACTAGTTATAGACTTTGTAAAAATGGGTTTGGGTTATGGATTTGGAGTTAAAGAATTTTTGCCTAAAGATAATGTTAAAATTATTAAAACAATTCCTCGGATATCACCTAGATATATTACATCAGCGATTTTAAAAAAATAAAAAATAAAATGATTTATGTAAACAATTAATGGATATAATTTATGATCATACTAAATTTAAAGATATGTAAAAAAAACCATTATATGATAAGATATTTCTTTTAAAAAACAGACTTTTATGATACAATTTATTAGGTATGCACAGGAGGTGACTGTATGAAAATTATTAAAAGAGATTTACCAGAAGGCGTAAGAAAAAAATTCGAGATTAAGATTGGTAAAAAAGTTAAAGTATTGAACTCGAAATATTACGGCAAAAAAGCAAAAGCTGCTAAGAAAGTTTAATAAATAAATCATATAAAAAACTAATTTGAAGATTAGTTTTTTTATTTTTCATAAAATAATAGTATAATGTGTTTATAAGATAGAGAAGAGAAATTTATATGGAAATTATTGATTTAAAAACAGATACAAAGTATTTAAAAGAGTATTTAGAATTATGTTCTTTAGAGTGGGGAAAACCTTGTTCTTATGATGAATTAAAAGTGAAGGTGGAAAATAAAACCAATTTAATATTAACAGGTCAAAATGAAAATATAATAAAAGTTCTTGGTTTGATTGAAGGTGATAAAATGATAGGTTTTATTGCTCTTTTAAAAGATGATAAAGTTGATTTAAAAGATTGTGGTCCTTGGTATGGAAGCATGTATGTTAAAAAAGAATATCGAAACAAAGGATACTCTAAAATATTGAATAATGCAATATTAGATGAAGCAAGAAAGCTAAATTATAATAGAGTATATTTGAAAACAACTTTAAATAATTATTACGAAAAAATGGGTGCAATATATATATTAAATTTTTTTGGTGACAAAATATATTATTTTGATATAATCTAATTAAGGAAAAATAAAAATGTATTGTACAAGTTGTGTAACTCAATGAGTTCAGAGTCAAATTTTTGTCCATAATGAGAGAATGGACAAAATGTTAATCATGCCGTATCAAAACACAAGAAAGATAAAAGTAATTTAAAATTCATAATACTAGCTATAATTTTTTAATTATAGTTTCTATTTTTTTCGATGATAGTAATATGGAAAATGGGATAGCACCGTTCGTGATATTTATAAAAACTGGATTTATTATTCAGTAGTCGGAAAAGAAGATAATATTGACTTCGCACTTATGATAAAAAAGGGATCAATTTTAAGAAATCAAAGAGATACATTTAATATGACGAAGGAAGAATTTTTAAACGAGTCATTTAATTAAAAATTATTTTAACAAAAAAATATGGATAACCATATTTTTTTATTTATAGGTATTTATTTACACATTGGCTCTAAAGTGGTATAATACCCAAGGCGCAAAGGAAGAGATTATGAAGAAAAGAAATATTGCGATAATCGCACACGTTGATCATGGAAAAACAACTTTAGTTGATCAACTATTACAAATGTCTGGTACATTTAGAGAAAATGAAGAAAAAATTGAAAGAGCAATGGATTCTAATGCTATTGAAAAAGAGCGCGGAATAACTATTTTAGCTAAAACAACTGCTATTAATTATAAGGAATATAGAATAAATATATTAGATACTCCAGGGCATGCTGATTTTGGTGGTGAAGTAGAAAGAATCATGAACTTAGTTGATGGTGTTTTATTAGTGGTTGATGCTTATGAAGGAACAATGCCTCAAACAAGATTCGTATTAAAAAAAGCATTAGAAGCTAATGTTAAACCGATTGTAGTTATAAATAAAATTGATAAGCCAACAGCAAGAGCTAAAGCAGTTATTGATGAGGTTCTAGACTTATTTATTGAACTTGGAGCTACGATTGAACAATTGGATTTTCCTATTGTTTATGCTTCTGGTCTTCAAGGAACATCTAGTTTAGAAGAAGATATTGAAACGCAAAGAAAGACTATGGATCCTATTTTAGATATGATTATCGAACATATTCCTGAGCCGAGTGTTGATAATGATGGGGATTTACAATTTCAACCAGCACTATTAGATTATAATGATTATGTTGGAAGAATTGGAATTGGTTTAATTAAAAGGGGTAAATTAAAAACTAATGAAATGGTATCATGTGTTAGATTAGATGGCTCTATTAAACAATTTAGAGTTCAAAAAATATTTGGCTATCTTGGATTAAAAAGAATTGAAATTGAAGAAGCTTTTGCAGGTGATATAATAGCAATAGCTGGCTTACCTGATATTTCGGTTGGAGAAACAGTTTGCAACATTGGAAAAGAAGAAGCTCTACCATTGTTGAGAATAGATGAGCCTACTCTTCAGATGACTTTTGGAGTTAATACAAGTCCATTAGTTGGTAAAGAAGGCAAAATCTTAACGGCAAGAAAAATCGAAGAAAGATTATCTAAAGAGTCACAAAAAGATGTTTCTTTAAAAGTAGAACAAAAAGACTCTGAGAGCTTTATCGTTTCAGGAAGAGGAGAATTACATTTATCGATTCTTATTGAAAATATGAGAAGAGAAGGATTTGAATTACAAGTTTCAAAACCTGAAGTAATTTTAAAAGAAATAGATGGTAATAAATGTGAGCCATTTGAAGATGTTCAAATTGATGTAAAAGAAGAATACATGGGTAATGTTATAGAAGCCTTGGGAAATAGAGAAGGTATAATGGAATCGATGTCTCAAGCAGAAGGGCAAGTAAGAATTAATTATACAATTCCTTCTAGAGGACTGATTGGTTTCATGACTGAATTTATGACTATGACAAAAGGTTATGGAATGTTGAACCATACATTTAAAGAGTATAGACCAGTTGTTGGAACAAGAGTTGGTGAAAGAAAAGCTGGAGTTTTAGTTTCAACAGAAAGTGGTAAAGCAACCGCTTATAGCATCGGGCAAATTGAAGAAAGAGGAGTATTATTTATTGAACCTGGAACGGAAGTTTATGAGGGGATGATCGTTGGTGAAAATTCACATGATGATGACTTAGCAGTAAATGTTGTTAAGGCAAAACAATTAACTAACACAAGAAGTGCGGGTAAAGATAATACGGTTGTTTTAAAAAGACCTAGATTAATGTCTTTGGAAGCTTGCCTAGATTATATTAATTCTGACGAATTAATCGAAGTAACACCAAAAACATATAGGCTTAGAAAAAAAATATTGAATACTAACGAAAGAAAGAAATTCGATAAATATAACAAATAAAAAAAGATGATTATTATGAAGTGAACCCCATTTAGGACACTTTATAAAAAAGGACAGTTGATATAAAATAGTATCTCAGAAAGGAGATGCTATTTTTATATGGCAAATAAAGGACAAAAATTAAAATCATATTCGGATGAATTAAGAAAAGAAATAG
>JAUVZX010000003.1 GCA_030602345.1 Bacilli bacterium | reverse complement strand
GTATTTTGCCAACTTGTTGGATTTCCCGTAATACTTGTTATTGTTGCTGCTGAACCTTTTGTATATGTTCCTCCAGAAGCATCTCTAACATTTCCAGCATTATCTCTTCCTTCAACGTACAAATACCAAATACCATCTGTATTTTGTGTTGTTGTATAATTAGCATTTGTTGTCCAAGCTGACCATCCAGTAGATGGTTTCGTTGAACTTGTACTCCACACATGTCTTGTATCTCTATATGCACTTCCTCCGGTATCTGAAGTTTTAATTCTTACAATTACATTTGATGATGTACATGATTGACTTGTATAGTTTGCAGTATCCGCATCATTTCTTAGTGACACAGTTGGCAATACTTTATCAATTCTATTAATCACTATGCTTTGACTTATAGTGTTTCCTACTAAGTCTCTTACTCTTATCGATACTGTTTGATTACTTGTAAATGTTGATGTGTTTCCTGCTTGCCATGTGCTTCCTCCATTGAAACTATATGCTGTTGCATGCAGTCCTGATCCTGCATCACTTGCATTTACTGTTAATGTTACATCTGTATTTTGCCAACTTGTTGGATTGCCTGACACACTAACTGTTGGATTTGTTTTATCAATTCTATTAATTACTACACTTTGACTTGTTACATTTCCAATAGAGTCTCTTACTCTTATCGATACTGTTTGATTACTTGTATAGGTTGCTGTGTTTCCTGCTTGCCATGTGCTTCCTCCATCAAAACTATATGCTGTTGCATGCAGTCCTGATCCTGTATCACTTGCTGTGATTGTTAATGTCACATCACTAGTTGTCCAGCTTGTTGGATTTCCCGTAACACTAACTGTCGGTGATGAAGTGTCCAAGCGATACATACTACTTGTCTTCGTTATATTACCTGCAATATCAATCGAGCAAATATGTAAATAATGATTTCCTGTCGTTGTCGGTCTTCCCATAGTTGCTTTTGATGTTATTGAGGCCTGCACGTCGGATCCAATGCTAAGCGCATTATTGCCGGTACATGTTGTTGGCGTTATACCAACAGGGTTGCTTGAGGTCGCTGTCCATAGATATCTTACTGCGGATAATCCCGCTAATGGATCTTGGGTTGTAAGTTCATTTAATGATGCAAATGTACTTGAATTATAATAACTTCCACTATTTGTTAAACTCAAACTTGG
Source organism: Bacilli bacterium (assembly GCA_030602345.1). Lineage (GTDB taxonomy): Bacteria > Bacillota_I > Bacilli_A > RF39 > UBA660 > JAUVZX01. The sequence goes on along the minus strand of JAUVZX010000003.1, from coordinate 85,757 downwards.
ATTTGTATTGTCTAAATTAAATACATTACTTCTTATATATGTTGGTCCATTTCCTGCATTATCGCTTCCTCTTATCCACAAATAATATGAACCATTTTCGTTTACTGGAGTGGTTAATGTCGATCCATTTGTGAATGACGTTGTAAATAATGTGTCATTCGGTTGAGTTGCTGATGTACTCCACACATATCTTAAACCACTTGCCAATACATCGCTTCCAGCATCACTTACCGTTACTACTGTTGTTCTATCTGGAGCATAATTTATATTTCCGTTTTGACTAAAGTTCACTACTATTGGAGTCTTATCGATTCTTATTACTCCAGTTTGAGATACCGCTGATACTAATCCACCGTTGTCATATGCTCTTAAACATATTGTTGAATCTTGCTCTAAGTTCGTAGTAAAGCTTGTTTCCATTGTCCCTGCTATTGGATCATAAGGAAGGTCTGTATATACTCCCGTACATCCGATTGAATAGGCGTAATTCCTTACTCCTGACCCCTCATCTGTTGATGTTAATCCTCCTATCCATACATTTTGATTTGTCCATGTATTTGGTGTATATAATGCTCCTGTTGAATTATTTAGTCTATACACTAACTCACTTGAACTTGGTGCTGTTGGCGCTGTTGTATCTACTACTGTTACTGTCAATACTAGATATCTACTATTTCCTGATTTATCTGTTGCCGTATACGTTATGTTATAGTTTCCTGGTATTCTTGATAATATTGTTCCTGATACTGTGATATCCACATATTCGCTTAAATTTGCTTCCGGTATATATGTTCCTGCACAATAACTATTATCTCCAATTTGAATAGAAGGTATGGTAAATGTCCCACTTGCTTCTACCGTTATTGCATAACTTGTTGATACATTTATATCATCTATTACGATAATTGGTGCGATTGTGTCTCCCACTGTTACTGTTACTATTTCAGTTGCTTTTAAACCTAGTACTGGATCTGTTGCTGTATATTCTAATGTATATACATCTCCAATTATTCCTGTATTTATGCTTGTTACTATATTACCGTCTTTTCTTATGATTGGTCCGAAAGCTCTTATAGTTGTTCCATCATAAGTTTTAGATGTTACTGTTGGAAATTCAAAAATTGAACATACTTCAGCATGTTGTGTTGTTCCATTTGAAATTGTTATAATCGGTAAATATGTCCCTTCAACATCTTTACAGTCACTGTCCTCATATTTATAGACATATTGATTAAAATCTTCATTATATCTAATTACCATACATCCATTTAATTCTGAATCTGTTCTTGGATCGATAACTGTTTCCGCATCTATGATTCCTTCATCTTTTAATCTTCGGACATCAAAAAAAGCTATTCCCATTCCTTCTGGCAATATATTAGTGTTCTCTAAAGCCCATTTACGCACTCCAAGTTCCAATCTGGAAATTTGTCGTTCGTACAATCTGTTTTTTGATTCACTAACTATATAGTTTATCGAAGTAACTGTGATAGTTGTAATTATACCTAAAATAATTACCACTGCCATCAATTCTATCAGGGTAAAAGCTTTTGTTTTTATCAAATTAATTTGATTAGATTGTTTAGATCTAAGACTAAACATAAATCACCTCACTTACACTATTTTACACAAAAATATTTATTTATTAATTTTATTATAGCATTTTGTTGGTGTTTTTCCAATAAAAAAGGGAATAAACTTTTCCCTTTACTTTTTTTGTTAAATATTTTTAATGTATTCTAGTAATTTTAAGAACACTTTTATGAATTTAGATTCTAATCCATGTCTTTTTAATTTTCTAATTTCAATACGCTTTTTGTTAATGGGTAAGTCTGAAAATAACACATTATCTAACTTTTCTTTTAACTCAGTTTGAATTTGTAAATCAGAAATAATTGTTTGAATATCATCATTCATAATTCTGACTGCATCTATCTCAATATCTTTACCTTTGCAATTAATTGTTAATTGTCCAATTGTTTTGACGTCTTTTACTTCGACAATAAAATCTTGGCCATCTACATAGCTTGTGCTAGGTATTTTATCTCCATTGAAATATGCTGTGACTTCATCGGCATTTTTTGTATTTCTAAAACGGATTTTATAATTTCGTTCATTTGGAACGATATTACTCTTTCCTTCAACTGCTCTTATGATAACTGTATAATTACTATCCAAGTGATTATAATCAATCATTGTTGATAAGAAATATCCTTTTTTATATAGGTCACTTACTCCATCATCTTCATACATTAAATATGAATTACTTTTTCCTGGAAAGATATGAATTTCCATATCTTTCGGAGGATTAGTATCATTTATATTTTCATTTATTCCCATCGGAATTATTGCACCCTGTCTTGCAAATACAGGGTATTCTTGATCTTTAAAGAATGATATATAGTGTCTATTTCCAGGAAATTTTTTACCAGTAAAGAAATCATACCATATGCCATCAGGCATATAGAAACGATGAATAACTCTATCTAATAAGTATTCTTTTTTATTAATAATAGGACTTATAAATAATGAAGAACCAAGGAAATATTCATTTTTATAATTCGGATCATGAATATACTCTTTATAATCATGATAAAGAGGTTTAATTATTGGTTTTCCTGTTTTATAAAAATTATATGCTTCTGTATATAAATATGGTAATAGTTTATGTCTTAAGTTCAAATAATCTTTTACAATAGTATAAGTTTTTATGCTCCATAACCAAGGTTCTCTTTTATAATATTTTCCTTTTTCGGAACCAAATTTTAAAATTGGTGAGAAAACTCCTAATTGAGCATATCTAATATATAACTCATTATCTTCAACACCTTTGTGATATCCTCCAATATCATGCGCATAATACGCTGAACCAACGTTCGAAATTAAACTATAGTAATATGGCATGTTTTTTAGTGTATCCCAAGATACTATCGTTTTTCCTCCATATATAATTGGATATTTATGTGTTGTTATACCGTGATTATCAGTAATAACCATTGGTCTTCTTTTGTAATCTCTTTGCATGTCTTTAAAATGATAGTGCGCCATTAAAAATAAATCAATATTTTTTTGTTTTTTATCACCTTCTAAAACAAAGAAATCTACTCCTAAGTTATCTAACGGATGGATCAGTAATTTAAAATATACATCTAACATCTTAGGATCATAAACACTTAGTGGTATTGGTTTATTATCTTCAACTTTTAAAAAGTTCTTAGCTTTTTCATACTGAGGTTCATATGGATACATTATTGCTTCGGAAGAAATACTTAACCCTAATCTTAAACCATCTTTATGTGCTAGATTAATTAAGTTAACGGGTGAAACAAATTTTTCAGAATTAAATGCATAACCCGAATTAGTTTCTTTTCCTTCAAATTCATTTATATGCCAACTTTTGTTTAAAGAAATAGCAGATAAAGGAACTTCATTATATTTAAAATTATCTAATAGTTCTTCTAACTCTTCATAGTTATAATCAACATTTCTACTCCAAAAATTTCCTAAAGCATATCTTGGTAATAATGCTGGATAAGATGTCAATTTATAGTAGTCATTTAATGCCTCTTGAAAATCATTATAAATGAATAGATATATATCTATATGCCCTTCAATTGGATTTTTAACTGCTCCGTTTTCTAAGAAAATCAAAGATTTAGAATCATCAAAAGTTGCAAATCCTTCTTCAGAATATAATCCTTTTTCTGTCTTTTTATAGTCTTTTCCAGGGCCTCCAATATTTAAAGCTTCTGGATGATTATAATACCAAACTTTTTCTTTACCTGCAGGAGTAACTGTTAAATTACCCATTGGATTTACTCTAGAACCTAAAAATGGCTTTTCTTTTGAATACATTAATCTAAATTTAGAAGTACTTATTTCTAAAAACTTGTCGTCTCCCCTTGAATTAAAATTAACTTTACCAAAATTTCTATTAGAAACGGCAATTGTCGGTTCATCTAGAAATTCACCATTTTTATTATATTCCATTCTAATAAGTCCTTCAGTTAAAACTGTAAAACGATAGAATTTTCCTTCTATTACATTACTATTTTCTGATTTGGACTTACTCATATCTATCTTAAATTGTTCACCGAAATCATACATAGATATACCTCCTTTTATAATTCGTCAATATGCAAGAAATTAGTTGTTCTTCCTGCCCTCATTGGATATCCTCCAGTGATAACTATTTTATCTCCTGTTTTATGTTCAATCATTTGTCTTGCTTTTTCTTTTGAAATGTTTTGAATATGGTCGAAATTTTCAAATTCATCAATTTTAACACCATAAACACCAAAACTTAAAGCTAAACTTTTGATAACGTCATCTGATGGAGTTAAAGCAATAATAGGACACATTGGTCTAAAGCGACTCATTTTTCTAGCAGTATAGCCACTTAGTGTTGGTGTAACTATAACTTTACATTTTAATCGCATAGCACATTCTGCAACACTATATGAAATAAGTCCCGTTGTATCTTGTTTTTCTGTTTTCATTGTTTTTTGTAAAAAATCATTATAGTTGATGTCTTGTTCTGCAGATGTAATTATTTTTTCCATCATTTGGATGGTTCCAACTGGGTATTTACCAATTGTCGTTTCTCCACTTAACATTACTGCATCGGCACCATCTAAAACTGCATTGGCAACGTCACTAACTTCTGCTCTTGTCGGAACTAAAGAAGTTTCCATAGAAGCAAGCATTTCTGTAGCCACAATACTAACTTTGCCTAAAGCATGAGCTTTAGCAATAATTTTTTTTTGTAAACCAGGTATTCTTTCAGCAGGAACTTCTGTTCCCAAGTCTCCCCTTGCAATCATAACACCATCAGAAACTTTTATAATCTCATCTATGTCATCTAAAGCTCTTTCGGTTTCTATTTTAGAAATTAATCCTATATGGTCATTATCAAATTCGATTAATAAATCGTTCGCAATTAATACATCTTCGACGCTTCCCACGAAAGAAAGAGCAACAAAATCTGCTTTTAATTCACATGCTAACTTTATATCTTCTTTATCTTTTGATGATAAAAATGGTCTTGATAATTTAATACCTGGAATATTCACACCACGATTGTCAAAAACATAGCCATCATTTAAAACTTCACATATTAAAGAAGAAAAGTCTTTATCAACAACTTTTAATGAAACTTTTCCATCATTTAATTTGATGATTGTTCCTAAATATACATCATCAATTATTTCTTTATAATCAACACTGAACTTAGTATTGTCACCTAAAACTTCCTTATTATATATTCTTATTTTACTTCCCTTTTGAAATAATGCTGATCCATTCAAAAACTTACCAACTCTAATATCCGGTCCATGAGTATCGAACATTATACCAACATGAAGATTTAATTCTTTGTTTAAAATATTTACTTTTTCAACAATTTGTCGACAAAAATCATGATTAGCGTGCGATAAATTAATTCTTATAACATCTACACCATTATTAATCATTTCTCTTAATACATTTATATCTTCACTTGCAGGTCCTACCGTTGCTACTATTTTTGTTTTATTCATACTATCACCTATTTTAAGTATATCATAATTTATAAGAAAAAAAACAACTCAAAGTTGTTTTTAGTCATTTAATACTTGATAACATCTCGGACATAAATCTTCTTTTATTTCCTCATGTTCAAAATAATTCCAGCACCTTTCACATCTTGTTCCATCAAATTTTTCTACTTTAACTTCACAAACATCATATTTTTCTAAATTTTCTTCAGTAAATATTACTTTAGAAACAATTAATAATTGATGTAAATATGATTCATGTTTCTTAATAAATTCTAAGTAGTTATTATCTGCTTTTAAGTATACTTTTGCTTCTAATCCCTTACCAATTAATTTTTGATTTCTTGCTTCTTCTAGAGCTTTATAAACGTCATCTTTAATATCAAAGAATAATTCCCACTCCTTCAATAATTCTTTATTTATATTTTCAAAAATAGGGAAATTTTCTAAATGAACACTTTCTTCTTTTTCATGTTGTAAGTATCCATATACTTCTTCGCTTGTATAAGGGAGAATTGGTGCTAAAGTTATTATTAATGATTTTAAAGTTTCATAAATAACTGTTTGTACACTTCTTCTTTTTACAAAATCAGCTTTTTCGATATATAAAATGTCTTTAGTAAAATCTAAATAGAAGTTAGATAAAGAAAATGAAATAAAATTATTGGTTAATTTATAGACTTCTTTGAAATCATACTCTTCATAAGCTTCTTTCATTTCATTAATTGTTTCACTTAACTTAACCATCATATACTTATCATAAGGCATCATATCTTCATATTTAACCTTATCAGTATTAGGATTAAAGTCTCCTAAATTACCCAACATAAAACGATAAGTATTTCTAATTTTGCGATAACTTTCTTTGACTTGCAATAATAATTCATTACTTGCTCTTACGTCTTCAGTATAATCAACACTACTTACCCAAAGTCTCAATACGTCTGTTCCATGTTCATTGATTACTTTAAGTGGATCAATAACATTTCCTAATGACTTACTCATTTTTAAGCCCTTGCCATCTAAAACAAATCCATGTGATAAAACAGCCTTATATGGTGCTTGTCCGTGAGCTGCTACTCCACAAATTAATGATGAATTAAACCAACCACGATATTGATCAGAACCTTCTAGGTACATATCAGCAGGATATTTCATACCTCTTGCTTTTAATACACCTGTATGTGATGTACCAGAATCAAACCATACATCCATGATATCAGTTTCTTTAGTAAATTTACCGTTTGGGCTTTTTTCGTTTTGGTATCCCAAAGGCAATAAGTCTTTTGCTTCTTTTTCGAACCAAATGTTTGAACCATGGTCTTTAAATAGTTTCGATACATGCATCATAACATCATAATCTAAAATTTCTGAACCATCTTCATTATAGAATATAGGAATTGGCACTCCCCAAGCTCTTTGTCTTGAAATACACCAGTCTCCTCTTTCTTGAATCATATTATTTAATCTTAGTTTTCCCCAAGAAGGATGCCATACTATCTCTTCATTAATTGAATTTAATAGTTGTTCCCTAATCGGATCAATACTACAAAACCATTGGTTAGTAGCTCTAAAAATAACTGGTTTTTTAGTTCTCCAATCATGTGGATATGAATGGGAAATAAATTTCAATTTTAATAATTTATTTTGTTCATCTAAATATTTAGTTATTTCTTTGTTTGCTTCTTCAAAGAATAAATCTTTAAACATTCCTGATTCTTCCGTTAAATATCCTTGATCATTTACTCCGTTGATTAATCCTAAATTATATTGTTTACCAATTACAAAGTCATCTGCACCATATCCAGGAGCTATATGAACTAAACCTGTTCCTGCCGATAAAGTGACATGGTATCCATGAACTAATGGCGATACTCTATCCATAAAAACGTGTTTATACATTATGTCATTTAATTGCTTACTTTCTAAAACTTCTTTAATTTCATATGTTTCTACCTCAAAAGTTTTCATTAAGTCTTCAACTAATTCTTCTGCCATAATATATATTTGATCATTAAATTTAACTTTAGCATATTTAAAATCACCATATGCAATTCCTAAATTACCCGGAAGTGTCCATGGAGTAGTTGTCCATATAACTAAGTTTTCCCCTTCTTTAATATGTTCGTTTCCTTTTACAATTGGAAAAGCTACATAAATAGATGGATCTTTTCGATCGTGGTATTCTATTTCCGCTTCTGCTAAAGCTGATTCACTACTTGGTGACCAGTATACAGGTTTTAACCCTTTATAAATTAAACCATTTTTTGCCATTGTTGCAAAAACTTCTATTTGTTTTGCTTCAAATTCTTTGTCATAAGTAATATATGGATTATCCCAATTTGCCATAACATTTAATTTCTTAAATTGTAGTTTTTGTTTTTCAACTTGATCTTTAGCAAATTCATAGCATAGTTTTCTAAATTCTGCTAAAGGAAGTTCTTTACGATTTACTCCCGTGTTAGTAACGGCAGTTTCAATTGGTAGCCCATGAACATCCCAACCAGGAATAAATTCCACATAAAAACCATTCATAGCTTTATATCTATTAACAAAATCTTTTAATATTTTGTTTAAAGCATGTCCAATATGAATGTTCCCATTTGCATATGGAGGTCCATCATGCAAAACAAATGAATCATTTTGTTCATTTTTTAATTTTCTTTTTTCATATATTTTTTTATCATCCCACGAAGCTCTCATTTGCTCTTCATTTTCACCTAAATTAGCTCTCATTGGAAAGTCCGTATTAGGCATTAATAATGTATCTTTAATTTCCATATATCCTCCTTAAATTAATTAACAAAAAAATCACGCCCTACATAAGGACGTGATGACGTGGTACCACCTTAATTGTTACTCATTACTATAACGCGTTACCGTTCTTTAAAAAAGACACATCCGAAGTGATTTGTAAACAAGCTTCTATTAGTTTTCACCATCCACTAACTCTCTTAAAAAAGGATTTGTTTACCGTCTTCTTCATATGCTTTAAAATTCTGTTTTATCAATACTCTCAATTGTTTGTAATTGTGCATCTATTATATCTTTTAATTTTCTTTTAAAAACTACAATATTTCTTTTTAATAAATCTGCTTCATATTCAGTTCTTTCAGCTCTTATCAATGCATCATTAGTAATTCTACTCGCTGTTTTTTTAGCATCATCTATCAATAATTCTGCTTCTTGATATGCATTAAGTCTAACTTGATCTGAAGTCTTTTGTGCTAAAAGAATTGCTTTTTGCAATGTTTCTTCTAAACTTTGAAAATGATTTAATTTATCAGAAATTAATAGATTATCTGATTTTAATTTTTCAATTTCTTCATCCTTAGCTTTAATTTCTTCTACCATAGCTTCAACTTGAGCTATTATTTGGTCTAAGAAAGCATTTACTTCACTAGGATCATATCCTCTTAATGTTTTATTAAATTTTTCCATAATGCACCTCTGCTTTTATATTTTAACACAATTATTGATTTATGCAATATTTACCATTCGACTTCTGTATTTTTTTCTTTTTTGGCTGTTGTTTCTTCGCTTATTCTTCCTTCAATGTCTACATTGTTTGGAGTACAAAGAAAAATACCGTGTCCTATTTTTTCAATACTTCCTTCTAAAGCACTTGTTGCTCCAGTTAGATAATCGATAATTCTTTTTGCTTGTTCAGAAGTAACTCTTCCTAAGTTAACTACTACTGTTACTCTTTTTTTAAGATGCGTCAAAATATCTTGAGCCTCAGAGAAAGCACGAGGTTCAATCAATAACATTTTTGTTGTTCCTTCTTCACTAACTTCTTCTGCCGACACTTGATAAAAACTTTCAACACTAGTATCTGTTTCTACAGTTGTACCTAATAATTTATTTAACCAATTTTTTGCCATAATTTTACCACCTTTAATAAAGTAATTTTACCATATTTTTTTTAAAAAATAAACATTTTATTGAATTGTAATTGTTCTTATTACTTTTGTCTGATTTTCTGAAGCATCAGTTGCTGTATATTCGACTTGATAAACTCCTACTACACCTAAAATTAAATTGTCAGAATAAGTAACAACTACAGGCAATCCAGAGTTGTCAGAAGTTGTTACTCCTTGCATCATATCTATTGTTGTTGCTGATGTAGATATAGTTAATGGTGTAACACTAATTACAGGAGGAACGTTATCAACAATATTTACCGTTCTTCTTGTTTTGGCCGTTATACCTTCAAATGAAGTCGTATATGTCACTACATATGTTCCTATTTGTCCAACATTTATTGATGCAGGACTTCCATTTTGAGTAATTTCTGTAGTGTATGATATTGTTCCACCACTAGGATCTTTAGCAATAGCTCCTCTTTCCATATAATTTTGACCTAAAGGTAAGACTTGATTCACCCTTCCATTAACTGTTATGGTTGGAGAATTAGGACTTAATTCCCCTCCATGATCTCCTGCTACTATATAAATAATATTACCATTTACATTTTCTATTCTTATTTCTAAGTCTGGTGAAAATGACTCTCCTGTAAGAGGATTTTTAATATCCTTTTTTACATAACCAAGTTCTTTTAATTCAAGTAAAGTTACTTGATAAGCAGAATCTCCATCATCAGGCAATAATTCTATATTATCCGCTCCGAACCTTCTTGCACTTTGTCTAATTGATTCTATTTGATTTTTATATGAATCATTTCTAATATTTTGCATTGTTTGTTCAACTAAAGGCACAGCTAAAAGAGCAATGACTGCCAATATAACTATGGCTGCCATCATTTCAACTAATGTAAATCCTTTTTTCATATTTCACCTACTATTATTATTCTATAAAATATAACTATTAAAGTCAATCAAGCGGCTTTAATATCGAGACGCTTCTATTTTCAAAATTAATAGATTTTAAAACTATTAATAACTGTTCTTTAGATAATTTTTCTATATCTTTTATATAGTTTAAATTGATTTTATTATCTTTAGCTAATTGCTCTAATAATAAATAATTATTACTTTCCGGTTTATCAGAATAATCTTTAAATTTATTAATTAAGTTTCTTTTTATTAACTCTAAATCTTCTTCGTTAAATACTAAATTCAATAATTCTTGATTAATACTAGTGATAACGTCATTTAATTTTTTTCCCTCAAATGCTATTTGGATAATTGAATAAGGCTTTGCTTCTTGAACATAAATTTCTAATGATGATAATATTTTTTGATTTTTCAATAAATTCTCATTAAATTGTGATAATTTGCCCAATTTCATATAAGAATATAAATATAAATAATTAGTAAATTCTTCATGATCAATATCCAAAGTTTTTTTTATCTTATAGGATATGATTGCCTTTTCATTTTCTATTTTAATAAAATCTTCTTCATATTCTTTTGAAACATATTCAGGCTCTTCTATTTCTTCGTGCATTATTTTATAGGGCTCTTGATATTGTTTGTTTTTTTGATTATTCTCAACAATATCAATAACCTCTTTAGGATCAACATTACCAACTGCAATTAAATACATTTGACTAGGATGATAAAAATGATTGTAGCAATACTCTAATTCCTCTTTGGTTATATTCATTATACTTTCTTGTGTTCCAATAATTGGAGTCTTAAAATTATTATTTACAAAAGTATTTTTCATATTCATATCGTATAATCGATATTGTGGAATATCATAATACATTTTTTCTTCTTCTATAATAATTCCTTTTTCTTTTTTAACATTTTCTTCAGTCAAATATAAATCTTGTACAAAATCAATCAAATAATTTAAATTTTCTTTTAAACTCTCTCTTCCTTCAAAAAGATAAGTTGTTCTTATGTTGCTAGTATTAGCGTTGCAATCAGCACCATTTTTACTAAAGAAAATAAATGGATCTATTCCTTCTTTCTGTTCAAACATTTTATGTTCTAAAAAATGGGCAATGCCTGAGGAAACTGTCCTAAAATCAGAACCTTCTTTTTTAAAAGTTAAGTGATTTGAACCAAAATTAGTTGTAAAAGTTACATAATGTGAAGAAAAATTTGGCATTGGTATAACAAATATGCGCATACCATTTGAGATTGTTTCTTCATATACTTCTAAGTTAGTATTAACAATCTTATTTTTTATCATTACTATCTCCTTTCAAATGAAGAATAGTATCTTTTTTTATTTTACTAAATAAAGCGTATATTTCTTCTTTTTTTAGATTTTCGATCAAGCTTAATTTTTCTTTTTCATCATAAAAATAAAATAATTTTTCAAATATTTTAGAAGATAAATGTAAATCAATCGAATCATAATTATCTTTTATATTTTTAATCATTGATTTCTTCGCAATATCTAATTCTTCGCCTGATATTTCATTACTCATTTTTGAAAATTCAACATCGATTAATTCATTTGCTTTATTAAAATTATCTTTATCTAATCCACTGGCAACTATAATCATATTTTTAAAATGGTCATACTTTGATGAAATCGTATAACATAATGAGTTTTTTTCGCGAACTTCTTTAAATAATTTTCCATCGGCTCCGCCACCAAAAATAATATTCCAAATTGGAAGTAATATTTCTCTTTCATACGGGGTTAAATCTTCTAATTTATACCCAATAAATACTTTGCTTTGCTTTTTATCAAATGTTTCTTCAACATAGTTAATTTCTTTTTTAAATTCAAAATTATGGGGAAGATTTTTAATAATATTTTTATTATTTTTATAATCTAGAGTTACATCAGAATTAGTTATCGCAAACGTTTCATAACTTACTTCACTTAAGAAAGAATCATAATATTCTTTTAAAGTGGAAGAAGTAATTTTTTCTAAATCTTCTAAATAGCCAATACTCCTTAGGGAATATTTTGAATTAGGCATCATTTCTTCATAAATTCTTATCATTCCATACGATGAAGGATTTTCTTTAATAGAGTTAATTTGTTCTTTTATCAAATTACTTCCATAATCAAAGACTAATTGATTTTCAAAATCTATGTTATACAATAAATTATTTAAGAATTTTTCTATTTTTTTAAAGTCTGAATTAGTATGTTTAATAGTTACAGTTAAAAATAAATTATTGGTATCAAAAAAGAAATTAGAATAGCACTCGATAATATCATTCATTATTTTTTCTTTATTAAATAATCTTTTACCTGGGAATAATTTATTACTATTAAACATCATATGTTGCAATAAAAGAAGATTAGTTATATCTTCTTTTTCTATTTTTTTATGAAAAATTATTTTAAATAGGTCAACATTAAACTTTTCATTTTTATATACTTTAGTCATTTATTATTGCCTCTAATGAAAGTTCAATCATATCTAAAAATTTTCTTTCTCTTTCCAAAGGAGTGGTTTCTTCTTTTGTGACTAATGAATCTGAAACAGTCAAAATAGCTGTTGCTTTTTTATTTAATAAATTGGCATTATGAAATAAAGCGAACGTTTCCATTTCTACAACTAAACAATTATATTTCTCAACTAGATTATGAAAATCATTATTTTCTTTATAAAAAACATCACTGCAATGAACTGTTCCTAAAGTTATCTTTTTATCTTTAGCAACATCTAATATTTTATTGTTTAAAATATTAGAGCTTGAAATTATTTCTTCACTGTTACCATTTTGTACTTTAGCATATGTTGATTCTGAGTATGATTTTTCTGCTAAAACTAAATCATATAAGTTTAATTCTTTCACATAAGAACCACATGATCCAACTCTTATTATTTCTTCAACATCATAAAATTTAAATAATTCATACGAATATATTCCCATGCTTGGACATCCCATGCCCGATGCCATGATAGTAACTAAAACATTTTTATAAGTTCCTGTATATATGTTATTACCTCTTACTTGACTTACAATTTTAAAATTGTCTAAGTATTTTTCAGCAATCATTTTAGCACGAAGTGGATCACCCGGCATTATTACTTTCTTTGCTATTTCTTCTTTTTTTGCTGTTATATGTGCTGTCATATTACCTCCTATTTTTTTAAGATTTCTTTCAAAAATTGACCTGTATAACTATTTTTATTAGCTGCGATTTCTTCTGGTGTACCAATTGCAATCAATTCCCCACCTAAGTCGCCACCTTCTGGTCCTAAATCTATTACATAATCAGCAACTTTAATTACATCTAAATTATGTTCAATAACTAAAACTGTATCCCCATTGCTTACTATTCTTTCTAAAACTATTAATAATTTTTTAATATCATCAACATGAAGACCGGTTGTTGGTTCATCTAATATAAATAAACTCTTACCCGTAGGTCTTTTTTGTAACTCTTTAGCCAACTTAACTCTACTAGCTTCTCCTCCCGATAAAGAAGGAGCACTTTGACCAAGCTTAACATATGATAAACCTACATCCATCATCATTTGCAGTGGTTTTTGAACTTTAGGGATATTTTCAAAGAATATTATTGCTTCTTCTACTCTCATATTTAAAACATCATGTATGTTTTTATTTTTATATTTAACTTGCAATGTTTCTTTATTATATCTTGTACCATGGCACTCTTCACAAGGAACATATACGTCAGGTAAAAAATGCATTTCTATTTTTTTAACACCATCGCCCTGACATGCTTCACATCTTCCGCCTTTAACATTGAATGAAAATCTTCCTTTGTCATATCCTCTTAATTTAGCTTCCTTAGTAGAAGCAAAAACATCTCTTATGCCATCAAATACTCCAACATAAGTAGAAGGGTTACTTCTCGGTGTTCTTCCGATTGGATCTTGTGATATCTCCACTATTTTATCAATATTATCAATACCAACTATTTTATCATGTAGTCCAGGTTTATCCTTTGTTTTATATAAATTACTTCTAATTGCTTTGGCTAATATTTCATTAACCAAACTACTCTTACCACTTCCAGAAACTCCCGTGACACAAGTTAATGTTCCTAACGGAATACTAACATCTATATTTTTAAGATTATTTTCTTTGGCACCCTTAACGACTAATTTATTACCGTTTCCCTTTTTTCTTTTAGAAGGAACATCTATTTTTAATTTATTGGATAAATATTTACCAGTTAGACTGTTTGGATTTTCCATTACTTCAGATGGATTGCCCATGGCAACAATCTCTCCGCCATGTTCTCCTGCTAAAGGACCAATATCAACTAAAAAATCACAAGCTAACATTGTATCAGTATCATGTTCTACCACAATTAAGGTATTACCTAAATCTCTCATCTCTAACATCGAATTAATTAATCGATTATTATCTCTTTGGTGAAGTCCAATACTAGGCTCATCTAAAACATATAGTACTCCAGTTAATCTAGAACCTATCTGAGTAGCTAATCGAATTCTTTGAGATTCTCCTCCAGATAGTGTAACCGCTGTTCTGTTTAACGTTAGATACTCCAGCCCTACATTTATCAAAAATGATAAACGATCATTTATTTCTTTAATTATCATTCTAGATATTTCTATTTGTTCTTTGTTAAGTTTTAATTCATTTATAAACTTCTTTAATTTACCAATACTTAATTTTGTTACTTCGTTAATGTTTAAATTATTAATTTTAACACTTAAAGCTTGCTCATTTAATCTTGCTCCTAGACATAAAGGACACTCGAGTTCAGTCATGAATTGTTCGATCCACTCACGAATCCATTCTGACTTAGTTTCAATATATCTTCTTTCAAGATTAGTAATAATGCCTTCATAGTAATCATTGCTCATGTGTACATTTCCTGATTTAGTCACATGTTTAAAATTTATTTTATCTAAAGATCCATATAAAATTATATCTAATTCTTCCTTTTTTAATTTTTTCACTGGTTTACTTAAATCAATATTATAATAATCACAAGCTAATTTTAATGAATTAAAATATATATTACTTTGATCATCGGAGTTCAAAGGAACAATAGCTCCATCCAAAATACTTATGTCTTTATTAGGAATAATTAAGTCTGTGTCAATTTTCAATTTGTTTCCAAGTCCTTTACACTCGGGACAAGCTCCAAAAGGAGAATTAAAAGAAAAACTTCTTGGTTCTAATTCAGAAATTGAAAAATCACAAAAAGGACAGGCATAATTTTCGCTCATTAAAATGCTTTCTTTTCCTACTATATCCACTATAACTTTTCCTTTAGACATCTTAGAAGCCATTTCAATTGAGTCATATATTCTTGATCTAGAATCAGCATTAACTACTATTCTATCTACCACAACACTAACATCATGTTTCTTATTTTTATCTAATAATATTTCTTGATCTAAATCATATTCTTCATTATTTATTATGACTCTTATAAAACCTTCTTTTTTAATCATTGATAAAGTATCTTTATGAGTTCCTTTTTCTTTAGAAATAATTGGACTTAAGATTTTTATTTTCGTTCCTTCATCCATCTCCAAAACACGATTAGTCATTTGCTCAATTGTTTGACTTGTAATGGGAATATTATGAGTTGGACAATAAGGAGTTCCCACTCGTGCAAATAATAGTCTTAAATGATCATATATTTCGGTAACTGTTCCTACCGTTGAACGAGGATTTTTATTGGTAGTCTTTTGATCTATACTAATCGCCGGGGATAATCCTTCAATACTATCTACATCTGGCTTTTCGCTTCCACCCAAAAACTGTCTAGCATAAGCACTTAGACTTTCCACATATCTTCTTTGACCTTCAGCATAGATGGTATCAAAAGCTAAACTACTTTTACCACTTCCTGAAACACCAGTCATTACGATTAATTTATTTTTAGGTAACTCTAAATCAATATTTTTTAAATTGTTTTCCCTGGCACCTTTTATTATGATTTTATCCATAGTATCACCATATAAATTATATCACAAAAAAAGAGCTTAAGCTCTTTATTGTATCCAATAAGGGTATAAAGTAATTTTCCCAGAAGGATCTTTTAATTCAAAATAATGTACTCCTGATGTTGTAACATCAAATGATACCTCGTTATTGTATAAAGTAGGATGCTCATGCCCTTTAATTAAAGTAGATAAAGGAACCATATTCGCATCAACAACATCTAATCTCGGTCTATACCAATACATTCTTTCGTCTGTTTTCGTTGAATAATATAAGTATGTTCTATGAGCAGCTCTTGCACTGGTTGAATTCCATTGATAATCTAACATTGCAACTATTTTTGTGCCATCTATTCCATAAAAGCCTGTGTCTGGATGAAGTGCTCCCGAATATCCAAAAGGATGAACATGAGCAACGGCTAATATCCACTCTGTATTCATTCTGGCAATATTAGTATATCCCGCAGCCCAAAAGTATGGATTAGTATTTGCTGTACCGCCAGTTCTTGGTAAAACACCAACATTACTTCCTATAGAGTTATATGAATATAATCCATAATATCCTGTCCCTGAACCCGTTCCAGCATTTTCTCTTTTTATCCAAACCGTAAATCTATATGTCCTAGTATTATCAATGTTAATATGATTCGTATTCCAACCTCCGTCGGCATCAGATGTAGCATCATTTTGCAAGCTTGCCCAAACCGCATCAATCTGTCCCCAAGGATTTTCTTTCAAAACCATAGTCGTTTCCGCTACAGCACCATTTATATTAAAACCAGTAGCCGATGTTGCTCCTATTGCACTAGTCCAAGAATCATAATTTAAAAGATTCGGAGTAAACATATTAACTTCACTACCATTTAATGAAATAGAAGAAAGAGCTGTTCTATTAGTTAGAGTAGCTACTATTCTATATCCTCCCGGTATTGAAGCATGAGTAATATTTTCTAGTCCATATTCTTCGAATTTAGATGAATAGTTTTCACCACAATTTAAAATGGGAAAATAATGGTATTTACTTTCGGAATCCACCACTATTGTAACTACTCCTTCACAAAGTCCCCCTGACCCTCTAGGGTCTACAACAGGGTCTAAATAACCTTCTTCAATAAGGGTATTTATATTTATTTCCAAAGTTTCTCCTGGATCGGAAGGCATTAAAACTACATTTCTAAAAGCATACATTCTAGCTGCTTCTTCAACTGATTTTAGACTTCTTTTGTATATTTCCGTTTCCGAATTTGAAACTAAACTTCCAACAAAAGGTATTGTTATCATCATTATAATTGCTAAAATTGCAATTACTACCAATAATTCAATCAATGTTATTCCCTTTTTACTCATACCATCACCTATTATTAGTATATCATATATTATTTGCTTTTTGTTTTTTTCTAATAATCATAAAGATTATAAATATGAGTATTAATATGAAATTTTTATAATCAATTGATGAGGTTTTAACAACTTCTTCCTTTATCACTGGTTGTTCTGTAGTGATAGGCTTTTCTAATTCAATAATTATTTCTTCTTCCAATTTTTCTTCAAAAGATGGTGATTCTTTTATTTCTTCTTTTATGTTTGTATTATTTTGTGGTTTTTGGCTTTTCTTATTTTCATCGTCTTTTTCTTGTATTTCTTCTTCAATGATGTTCTCTTCAACATAATTAATCACTGTTTTTATTTCAATAACTTGATCTTCAAAATAAATATTTGATATATATTCCCCATTTATTTCATAATTAGTATTATCTTCAACAGTATATTCTGCGTTTGTGATTATTTTTTCTTCTAAAGTTTCACCCTTATTTAATATAATAGAATCTTCAATATATAAGTATGGTCTTTCATAAATTTCGTAAAGATTAATAAATTGATCACTTATATTTACATATGGTTCGCTAGGACCAAAAAGGTAATCATCAGAATATACTTTGTTCATATTATAAAAGAAATAATATTTATTTCTATATCTATATTGATTGTATTGTTTTATATAGTCAAAACCGCGATTAGTCACTTGATTTTCAACTATATTTTCTTGTTCATACTCAGGAAAATTTGATATCATTCCAAATGGAGTAATTTTTCTAAGAATTAAATCATCGAAATCTTTATTTTTAAAAAAATCTACCCAACTTTGACTAAAATAATGTTTTGAAAGCTGAGGTTCTCTTGAAAATGCTATCGAATAAGATTTACCATTGTAAGAAGTGTCATATAAATACATATTTACTTCTAATTTGTGTAAATCATAGTAGCTTCCTAAATCTAATCTTAGATATCCTCCATCATATATAACTGATAAATTTTCATTAGCTTTTTGATTATTTATTCCTTGTTCAAAGTATGGGGAACACCCTTCGCAATAATAAGTGAAATTTATTTCTTGATTATTGTACATAATATCTAATTCAGTTATTCTAAATCCTCCATTGCTTCCTTGAAAATTATAAAAATGAATATATCTTACCGGTTTCAGTAATCTTACACCATATACGCTTCTATGTTCATATAGATCTTGTTCTGATTCATGATAATTATCTTGCCATTCTCCATATTCGCCATATTTAACGTTTGTTAGATCCTGGTGAGCATATTTTTGTTCTATATCTTCAATCAAAAATTCACCATCTTCATATTCATAATAATATTTATATTTGTAGATTGAATTTACTTTAATTAAATTAGTTTCTTCAACAAAATAATCTTTAGTCTCAAGATATTTATATTCACCATAATATTCTTTAGCATTAACGAAAAATGGAAATATCAATATTAATATTAGTAATATTTTTTTCATGTTTTCTCCTTTCTAGCATAATATAGAAGAAAGGATTTTTAATTCCTAAAAAAAAGAAATAAATCTATTTCTTTTTTAGTTTTAATTTGATTAATACTCTATCGATCAATGTTTTACCAAATATATCATTAATAAGTCCTGTCTTATATGAAATAGTTAAATATACAACTGCTCCTAAAACAGTATAAAATATCGATTGGATAGCTGCAAATGTTCTTGTTGTAGCGGTAATCGGATAAACTAAGCTAACTAATAATATAGCAATAGTCATTACTAATGAAAATAAGCTTATTTTCATTATCGGTTTTAAAGATGTTTTATATGATATGTGAACATATTTTTTAAATGCTATTAGCATACCTATTACTATTATCACTTGCGATATAACACTAGTCAATAAAGCTCCATAATAAGCTGGAATTCCCATGTTATGCAATAATATCATCGCGGGAGTGTTAAAAAACATTTTACCTAACAACCAAACTAATAGAAATGTTAGAGATGTTTTAGTTTTATTTATTGATTGCATTGCGTTAATTAAGACAATTGCAAATGAAACTGTAATTGGTAGAATCGTATATAGACGATAAATATCAATACTTAATTGATTATAACCATAAAAGAATGTCCAAACAGGTTGAGCTAATAAAAACAATCCAATTGACATTGGCAAGGTTAAAAATAACAACAATTGAATAGTTTGATTTATTTTTCTACTAACATCTTGATTATTTCTTTTAACAAAGCCACTTGCTAAATTTGGTATTAAGCTTGCTACTATTCCTATAACTACCGATACTGGAATAGCATTAATTTTGGTTCCCCAATTAGTAATAACTCCAAAAGCTGTTTCCACACTTAAAATATCATAATTTAAACTAGTTAATGCTTTTACAATTGTAAAAGTATCTACTGAAGCTGTTGCAGCCATAGTGAAGTTTATTAATATGAAAGGAATTGCATATTTAATAACTTTAAATACTAGTTCTTTATTAGTTATTGATTTTTCCTCTTCTTTCATTTCACTATGCTGATTTAATAATTCTTTATTTTGTTTTATTTTTTTATTTAAATATAGATAAGCTACTAAAGCCCCTATAGTGGCTCCAAAGATAGCGATACTAATTGCATATCTCATTGGAACTTTTAAAATATATATCGCTAAATATGTTCCTGTTAATAAAATAAAAACTCTCACTATTTGTTCAATAACATTAGAGACACTTCCAGGAGTCATATATTTTTGACCATTTAAATAACCTCTTGTAACCCCTAAAAAAGGAACGATAAGCAAGGCTGTCGAAACAGTTCTAATAACAACTGCTATATCTTGGATTGTATTGCCTCCTGTTGCATCTCCAATCATGAAATAAGCCCACTGTTCTGCAAAAATAAACGTAACAGCAAATAAAATAACACTCATTATTACCATGATAATCGATCCTATTTTATATGCTCTTTCTTTAGTATGATAATATTCTAATTCGTTATATTCACTGATAAGTTTTGACATAGCGACAGGTATTCCTGGCGATGATAAACTCAAAAATACAGCATATATAGAATATCCATAACTATATAAAGCTCCTCCAGTAACTCCAATCATATATACGAATGGTATTACATATATTAAACCAATTATCTTAGATATAACAACACCAATTGTTGCTACCATTGCTCCTTCAATAAAACTATTCTTTTTCATACTTGCTCCGATTCTATTGTGTGATAGTTAGTAATACTATTGTATTTTACCATTATTTTAAAAGTGACATTATTTTGATCATAGTTTTCTATATATCCCACTAAATTAATTCCCTTAGGACTATTATTAATTTTTAAATTTGGTTTTTCATCAAAAATACCAATACTAGGAAACATATCTGTGGTGCTGTGATTATGAGTGACTATCATCTCAATGTTTTCCATATTTACACTAACTTCATCAATTATAACTTGATAAATTAATGTTCCTTCATGATTAAAATGAAATAATTCTAAATTGTAATCTACAACTTCATTGTATTCCTTTATTTCATTTATTTTTTTAATATAACTATTATATTTTACTTCTTCTACATTAGTACATCCAATTAAAAAGAAAACTAAAAATATTATAGATTTTTTCATAAAATCACCACATAAATTATAACTCATTTATACTTTTTTATCAAATAAAAAAGCAATAGATTATGTCTATTGCTTTTAATATTTTGTCCATCTATCACTAAACCAAGCATTTCCCTTAGGTATATTAATTATTTGTCTAGAATTAAAACTTCTAGATGTAAATGTTGAATAATTAGAATAGTCTTTCAAGTATAATCCTGTTGCAATTTGAAAATGTAAATGTAATCCTGTAGTACATTTATCCCAAGTTTGCGTTTCTTTATCTCCACCCATAATACCTATAACTGTATTTCTATCTACAATTTGCTTTGGTGTGACATGAATTGAGCGAAGATGAGCATACATCGTAGTATACGTTTTACCATTCACATTATGGTGAATATAGACAATATTTCCACCACATGAACTTTTATGAGAAAGTGCTACTACCATTCCTTCTGCAGCTGCATAAATGGGAACGTTTGTCGCATAAGTAGTACCAAGGTCTGTTCCAGCGTGTAGTTTCCATTTATTTTGAGTTGGATGAAATCTCATACCAAATTCACTTGTTACTCTACCCGAAACAACTGGTCTAAAAAATGCTGTTCCTGGAGGTAAAACATTTCTTCCACATAAAGATATATCTTCATCTAATTTACAACCTAAATCACGATAAAGCTTAATTGATGCTCTTTGTAATTTGATTTCTTCTTCAATTGAAACATGAACTTCATTTAACTCCGATAGTTTAGAACCTAAACTCTTAATTTGTTTTTCTAAATCTATTTGCTTCTGCTCTAATTCTCTCGTCTTCTTATCTAAATCCATAATTCTTTTATCATTATCCACAATCATTTGATTATAGCTTTTCATTAACTCTTGGTTATGATTTGCCAACTGTTCAGAGACAGCAATTCTATATATAAAATCGGTAAAAGATTTAGCTCCAAAAGCATATTCTAGATAAGCTAATTCACCATTTGCAATTTGGACAAAGTTCATCAAATCTTTTATTTCTTTATCTTTATCTAAAATTTCTTCTTCCAAGTTTTTAATGTCTTTTTCTAACTGGATAATGGCTTCTCCTGCTGCAGAAATATCATTATTTGTTTTGGCAATATTTTGATGAGTATTTTTTATTTGTTGTGTCGTTAAAGCCTGAGTTTGTTGATTAGATTTATACTCCGCTTCTAACTTATTTAATTCATTTTCCATTTGTCTCAATGTTTTACCATCGACAGTCGTAGGAAACATTAAACTCGGCAACAATAAAGATAATATTAAAAATATATTAAATAATTTCTTCATTCGTCCTCCTCATTCTTTTTCTTATTTCTTTATAATTTGGGCAATATTTATAAACTTCATTCCAAAATTCTTTCGAGTGATTGAAAACAACTGTATGACATAATTCATGAATAATGACATATTTAATTATTTCGTCGTCTTTCTCTATCAATCTTGTGTTCAGAGTAATTGTTTTACTCTTATTATTACATACGCCCCATTTAGATTTCATTTTTCTTAATTTAAGTCTATAATTGTATCCTAAATTAATCTCTTTCTTAATCATCTCGTATAAATTACTTATATGATTAATCGATAATTCTTGTATATACTTTTCTAATTTTTGCTTGTTTTTAATATAAACTTTATTGTCTTTTATACTTAAAGATGACGCATCATCTACAAAAATTATATCATAAAGAGACCCTTTTAACCATATTTTAGACTCATCTATTTCTTGGTTGACACCTTTTTTTATTAGTTCATCTATCTTTATTTTTTCTTTATTGATTAACTTTAATATATGCTTATCAGATATATAGTATGGGAGAGAAACAATAAGTTTATTTTCTCTATATCTAAAATATATTTTTTTAATAAATTTTCTTTTTAATACAACGCTTATTTGTTTGTTTCCAAAACTATATATCATAATAACTCCCCTTAAAATTATAGCATAAAAAAACTGCTTTTAGCAGTTTTATACGATTAGCCACAAGAGAACAATTAGTCCAAATGCAAATGCTAATAGTTGTAGAATAAAGTCTTTAGCACCTTTAAACCATTCGACAAATGATATTTTAAAATAAGAAAGACCTAATAATAACATTGTACTTGTAGGAATCACCAACATTAAAGCTGAGTGAATCATTTGCGATGACAATCCTACTAAAGCCATATCTCCTTTTGGAGTTTGATTTGCATATATTGCCAAGAATGATACTGCATATTCGAAGAAATTATTCATGAATAAACTTCCGAATATTGGAGCTAAAATTCCTACCATTAAATATGAATCTTTAAAGTTTGTAGTTATAAATTCTAAAATAGTAAAATATAGTTTATGATCAACTGAATCAAACAATCCGAATACTACAAAGCTAATTGCTACATAGAATGCTGGTATTAACATTTGTTTCATACCATCGATAAATTCGTAAACCATTTCTTTTAGTTTAATATTATATACAAACGCTAATAATCCTGATGCTATAACTAAAATAATACCCAATTCTGTAAAATTCCAATATCCTATTGGATTAACTGAACCAAGTAATGCTTCCATTATTTTGAAACCAAATATTTCCATTTTCATGATATTTTCATGAAGATCAACAAAGAATGATATTTGTGTTGTTTGGCTTAAACCAAAATGCCATGAATAATTAGAAACCAAAGCAAGAATCAATACTAAATCAAATAATATACCTAAAGGTAAGAAATCTCTTTCTTTTCCTTTATGTTCTTTATATAAAGGTATTGTTTTATGTTTTGTTTTAGCTTCATCTTTCCATAAAGCAAAAGCTAATATAACTAGACCACCAATTAATGCCAATGCTTTAGCATAAAATAATTCTGTATTTTCTAATTGAAATACATAATTAATTGCCGTATTTATTTGGAATCCGAACATAGAACCAAAATTACCAACAATAATTGCTCCAATAGTAGATAACATTGTAGAAATTTTACTAAATCCAAGTTTGTATAAAACTGCTACTATAAATGGAACTGCTAAGAAAATAACCAAATTTAATGCAGTTAACGAAGAAATTAAAGCAAATATTACTGCCACTAAAACAATAAATTCTTTCTTTCTATCTTTTGCAGCTTCTACTATAAAGTTAACAAGTTTAGTATATGCTCCTGTTTTGTTTAAAACTGCATAATATCCTCCAATAAATAGAATGAATAATACTAGAGCAATATTCTGTTCAAGCCCTAACAATGGCGCTCTAAACCAATCAAACATACCTACTGGTTTAATTCCTAAGCTTTTAAAAGCTCCATCATATGAAGTTGCAGGCATAACCCAACTCAATACTATAAATAAAACAAAAAATAATGCTACAATTTGCCAAAGTGGTCTATCAAAAAATTTAACAAATTTGTTTTCTTTTACATTATTTTTAAAATTGAAAAACGATTTCATTTTTCCCTCCTATCGTCTTTTATATTATAGCACATTTATATTTTAGTTGACTATATTTTTAAATATTATATACTTATTTTATGAATAAATTTATATATAGCGATACAAACAAGAGATATCATACTTTGGACTATTATTTTAAAAATAAGTTTAATAGTAAGGTATTTAAGGTAAGTTTAAACGGTGGTTTTACTTGTCCAAATAAAGATGGTACCAAAGGTTTTGGGGGCTGTATTTTTTGTTCTGAAAGTGGTTCAGGTGAGTTTGCAGGAAATATCAGACAATCTTTAACTGAACAATTTTATAATATTAAGAACATGTTATTAAATAAATGGCCAAATAGTAAATATATAGCATATTTTCAAGCAAACACTAATACTTATGCTCCTTTAGATGAATTAAAAGAAAAATATGAAGAAGTATTAAAAATAGAAGGTGTAATTGGTCTTGCCATTGGAACTAGACCGGATAGTATTGCTGATGATGTTTTAGATTATTTAGACGAATTAAATAAAAGAACATATTTAAATGTAGAATTAGGTCTTCAAACAATTCATTCAAAAACAAGCGCCCTTATTAACCGTGGTCATGACCTAGAATGTTTTGAGGATATGGTTAAAGAATTAAGAAAAAGAAATATAAATGTCATTGTTCATATCATCAATGGTCTTCCTTATGAGACTAAAGAGATGATGTTAGAAACAGTTAAATATTTAAATAAATTAGATATCCAAGGTATAAAAATACATATGTTACATGTTTTAAAAGATACTGAGCTTGCTAAATTATATGTTAAGTCTCCTTTTCATGTCTTAGCTAAAGATGAATATATTGATATTGTCTGTGATCAACTAGAACTATTAGACGAAAAAATAGTTATTCATAGAATAACGGGAGATCCTAATTTAGATGATTTAATTGAACCAAATTGGTTAGTTAAAAAATTCGTTGTGTTAAATGATATAGATAAAGAATTAAAAAGAAGAGATTCTTATCAAGGTATGAAAAAAAGTTATTAATCAATAACTTTTTTTTCGAACCAAGCACCACTTATATTAGCACTGCTACTTGTTGGAGCAGGGTCTGGCATTTGGAAATATATAATAATTGGAACTTTAAATGCATTACCGAAAGCAACACATGTTCCCGGTTGTAAAATTCTTAATTTATTCATTACTTCATTAGTAATATTAGGAACCATTTCTCTAATATAATCAACATCTTTTGGATGTAACATTTTAAATATTAAGAAATTATTACATTGAGAAATTGAAGTTTCTGATAACTCTGATGGTCTTTGTGATATTAACCCTAATAACACTCCATATTTTCTTCCTTCTTTAGTGATACGATCAAAAATATTATATCCTAATAAGAAAATATCGTTATCATTTTGAACATATCTATGTGCTTCTTCTAAAACAATATGAATTGGCACTGAAGCTCTATCTTCTAAAGATTTAGAGTAATCAAAAATCATTTTTGAATATATTTTGACAATTGTTTTAGCAAAACGATCATCAATATAGTTAATATTGAAATTGATTATTTGAGCCTTTCCACCATATCCGATCATTAAATCTGAAATAAATCTTTCTTTAGTCATGAATTCATCAACTTCAAAAAACTTACTATAGTCACTATTAACTAATCCATGCATTCTAACTTTTAGAATATTTGCTTCATCATATACTTTTTCACTTTTCAAAGCACCTTCTGATATTAAAGCAAAATCAAATGCATCTTTTAAGTCTTTTAAAGTATATTTAAATGATCCATCTGGCAAATGCAATTCTAAATCATCAGTTAAATGACTCTCAAAGTAATTAGTCAATAATTCCATATCTCTTATTTTACCTGAAGCATCGATCAATAAACACTGTTTAACTGGTCTTGTGTATCCGGGTTGAAAAATGAGTGAATCTAAACTTAATTCTTTCGTATTATAATATGAAAGTACTGAGAATACTTGGTCTCTTATTTGAGCAGGAGGTCTTCCTGAAGATAAAATATCTAGTATAGCTCGCGAAATTATATCATTTTTATGTTTGATAACCATATCTTCATCTCTACCGAAGATAGTTACTAATTTCATTGCTTTTTCGATTATTGGTATTTGACTATGTTTTTCAGCTCCTAGAAGAAGAGCAATATCATCAACAGACAATAACCAAAGAGGTATTTTTAATATTTCTGAATCAGCAAACTCAAGTGCTGTTGTATACGATTTAAAATGAATGTCCGGATTTTTTTCATTTATATTTTTAAATGCTGAATGGTATTCACCATATGCATCAAAAATAAAGATGGTTGCATTTTTAGCAGAAGCACCTTCTTTTTCAAAAAGATTTTGAAAAATACGAGCAACGCTACTAGACTTACCGCTTCCTGTAGAACCAAATATAGCAAAATGATTACTGAAAAAT
The DNA here is from genome assembly GCA_030602345.1 of Bacilli bacterium. GTDB lineage: Bacteria > Bacillota_I > Bacilli_A > RF39 > UBA660 > JAUVZX01. Next base: position 58,663 of record JAUVZX010000003.1, on the reverse strand, counting down.
TGATTTATATTTACTCCAACATTTACTCCCTCATAGACAGTACTTGTTCCCAAATGTAAATCTTTTCTTTCATCAAAATCATCAATACTGATTATTTTACTTACTAATTCTTTCGGAACTAATCTTGTTTTTCCTGCGAAAGATGGTTTTCTAACTACACCAAAAACAAATTTACTAGAATGAATTTCTCCTAAAATATTAACATAAGCAACGCCTCTTATAATATCCGTTACTTCTCCAATAGTTATATGTCCAGGTTCTTCAATAGCAACATAAGAGTTAATAAAATTCTTAACTGTTGATGCTTCTGGAGTAACTTCGACATGCACCATATTTCCTTCAATACTGATTATTTTTCCAAACATATTATCACCTATTTTCATTATAGCATTTATAAATGAATAAAAAAACTATAAATTAAAAGAAATCATTACTGATTTCTTTCTGATAATTCTTTATAATAATTAAATCTTTCAATCGCTGTTTCTTTTTGCTCTTCAAATAATTGATTAGCTTTTTCTTCATTGACCGCTTTTAGCATTTTAAATCGTCTCTGTGTATTTAAGAAATCTATATATAAATCAAAATTGACTTCTTTAGAATCTAAATAAAACTTCTTTTCGACAGGATTATATCTGAAAATTGGAAAGAATCCACATTTAGTAGCATTTTTTTCATGCTCTAAACTATTTTCTAATCCTCCATCTATTCCATGCGCAATACAAGGAGTATACGCGATTACTACTGAAGGGCCATCATATGCTGCAGCTTCTTTTAAAGTTTTCAATAATTGCATTGGATTAGCTCCAATATTTACTTGGGCAACATATACATGTGGATAGGCCATTAACATTCTAGCCATATCTTTACTACTTGCCTTTTTGCCATCTTTAGCAAAAGCTAACATACTTCCTTTTGGAGAAGATTTTGATACTTGCCCACCGGTATTAGAATAAACCTGAGTATCTAAAACTAGTATATTAATGTCTTCATTAGTCGAAACGACATGATCAATTCCACCAAATCCAATATCATATGCCCATCCATCACCACCGATAGTCCACACCGTCTTTTTAATTAAATCTTCTTTTAGTTCTTTTAATTCATCTGGAATATTTTCATCCAAATTATCATAAACTTCTTTAGTTATTTCATAATCATTATAATTTTCTAACCATTTCTTGAATAATTCGTGATTAGAATTATCCATATTATTTTCAATAATATTTTTAACTTTTTCTTGTTTTACTTTATAACCCATGAGCATTCCATATCCATATTCAGCATTATCTTCAAATAATGAACTAGCCCATGGAACTGTATACGGTGTAGAAGGCATACTTCCTCCATATATTGAAGAACATCCTGTAGCATTAGCAATAACCATATTTTTACCAAACAATTGAGTTAACAATTTGATATATGGTGTTTCACCACAACCAGCACATGCTCCTGAAAATTCAAATTTTGGTGAAGAGAACTGACTTGATTTAACAGTTTTAATTTCAACATTTTTATCAGTAACTTCATTGAATAAATAGTCACTTACTCTTCCTTCTTTTTTAATATATTCATCAACTACATCCTTAAAGTTTAAAGCCTTATTGCCACCTTTTCCAGGACAAACCTTAACACATAACCCACATCCCGTACAGTCTAAAGCTGATATACCAATTGTATAATAATACTCTTTTAGATTAGGTTTCATTGGTCTAGTACATCTTTTTTGTACTTCTAATGGAGCATTCTTATACTCTTTTTCATCTAATAAGAAAGGCCTAATAACTGCGTGAGGACAAACGAATGAACACAAATTACATTGAATACAATTTTCAAAATCATAACTCGGAACAGCATCGGCAATATTTCTTTTTTCAGTTTTAGTTGTCCCTGCCACAAAAGTACCATCTTTTTTATCTAAGAAATCACTTACTTTTAATTCATCCCCTTTTCGGGTATTTATAATATTTAAAAAGTCTGTTTCTTTATCTTCAAAGATTACAATTTCTTTTTCTAAATTAATTTTCTTCAAATGATTAACCGCTTCATCAATAACTTTTTTATTTGATAAAATAATGTCATCTCTTTTAAAGTAATCTATTTCAACTTCTTCCTTAAGTAAGTTTTTAGCATCCTCAAAGTTAATATAATCTGTTAATTTAAAGAAAATAGAAGCAAATATAGTACTTAATTTATCTTTAATACCACATTCTTTAGCAAGCTTTGAAGCATCTATAATATATAGTCTTATTTTTTTATTAATAATAATTGATTTAATCTTATCGTTTAACAAACTCAGAAATTCATTAAGAGATAAATTAGTATTAACTACCACTATTCCATTTTCTTCAATATTTTCTAAAGGATTAAAGGCATTTAAATAACTATCCTTAGTAATAAATATTAATTTAGGACTATCGACGTAATAAGTTGAAGTAATATTATTATCACTTACTCTAATATGTGATGCGGTAATACTACCTGATTTTTTAGAATCATACTGAAAATATCCTTGAATATTTTTTTGATAACGATCTCCCAAAATTTTTAAAATTGATTTAGATGATGAAATCATTCCATCACTACCATAACCATAAAATAAAAATTGATCATGATTTAAAACTTTATAGTCTTCTGTTTTTAAACTTAGATTGGTTACATCATCTTCGATACCAATTGTAAAATTATTTTTCTGTTCTCCAAGAAGATTATCATAGACTGCTTTTATTTCTTTTGGAGCAGTATTTTTAGAAGATAATCCATATCTTCCTCCAATTATTTTATAATTATCATCTTTTAAAGCTGATAAAACATCTAAATATAAAGGTTCACCAATACTACCGTGTTCTTTAGTTCTATCTAAAACAGCAATATTTTTAACTGTGTTAGGAATTACTTTTTGTAAATGACTAATTGAAAAAGGGCGATATAAATGAACTTGAATTAGTCCAACTTTATAATCTTTTTTATTTAAATCATCAATTGTTTCTTTAATTGTTTCACAAACGGACCCCATTGCAACAATAATATTTTCTGCTTCTTCATGCCCATAGTAATTAAATAATTGATAATTAGTATTAGCTACTTTATTTATTTTTTTCATGTAGTTATCAACAATATCAATTGTATCTGTATAATTTTGATTTCTCACTTCTGTTGCTTGAAAATATATATCATCATTTTGAGCCATACCTCTTGTAACAGGATTAAGTGGTGACAAAGATCTTTTTCTAAATTTATTGAGAGACTCTTTATCAATTAAATTTTCAATATCTTTTAATTCTAATAAATTAACATTTTGTATTTCATGACTAGTTCTAAACCCATCAAAGAAATGTAAAAATGGAATACTAGATGTGATTGTAGACAAATGAGAAATAGCAGCCATATGCCCTGCTTCTTCTGGATTAGATGATGCTAAAAAAGCAAATCCCGTTTGTCTTGCAGAATAAATATCTTGATGATCTCCCATAATACTAAGAGCATGAGTAGATAAACTTCTAGCAGCAACATGCATTACAAAAGGAAGCATTTCTCCTGCTATTTTATACATATTAGGTATCATTAATAATAATCCTTGACTGGCTGTATAAGTAGAAGCTAAAACCCCCGATTGTAAGGCACCATGTACAAATCCTGCCGCTCCAGCTTCACTTTGCATATCATATACTTTTACAGTATTACCAAATGCATTTTTAAAGCCTAAAGCACTTAATTCATCAACATGTTCTGCCATCGTGCTAGAAGGAGTAATCGGGTATATTCCAGCTATTTCTGTGAATAAATATGCTGTTTTAGCACAAGCTGTATTTCCATCTAAAGTTTTCTTTTTCATAAATCACCTACTATATAAATTATATCATATTAAAAAAGAATAATTAAAAATTTAAATTTATAATGTATACTATATATAGGTGATAATATGAATAAAAAAAGTGTAATTGAAACTAAAAGATTAATACTTAGAGAACTTAATAAAGAAGATTTAGATGATTGGTTTGAAATATTTAGCGCTGAAAATGTAGGGAAATTTTTGAGGTTATATGATAACAAAGAAGATATAGCATTATTAATTGATAAGAAAATAGCAAAATTTTCGAATAATCTTGGTTCTTCTTATTCAATTGTTGAAAAAGAAAGTAATAAGGTTATTGGAAGTTTTGAGTTATATGTAGATATTGATAATAATGAAGCAAAAATAAGTTATGTCATAAATGATGCGTTCGGAGGAAAAGGATATGTTACAGAAGCTGCTTTTGCAGTTTTAGATTATGCTTTTGATGAATTAAGAATAGAGACTATTAATGGTGATTGTAAAGAAATCAATACCGCTTCAATTCATATTTTAAGAGATAAATTACAAATGAATTTTATTAAGACTGAAGATGGATATTCATATTATAATTTGAATAAAAAAGATTATAAAAAAAAGCAATTATAAATTGCTTTTTTTTATGAAACTCTCGTTTTTATTTTTAATTTTATTCTCTGTAAAGTATTATCTATCTTCTTTGGTGTCGTATCTAAAATGTTAGCAATTTCTTTATAATCAAATCCTGATATTTTCAGATCGAAAACTTGAATTTCAAAATCATTTAATTTTTCTTTAACTTTTTGGATCCATTCTTCTTTGGATTCATCATTAATCAATATTTCTTCGGGAGTCTCTTTTGGGTCTTTTATTATCTCATCTAATCTTGCATTTTCAGTATTAGCAACTTCTTTATCCAAAGATATAGCACTATTTAAAAATTGATGTTTCATACGATTAGAACTTATGATTAAAGATATTACTCTTCGCTCAATACATGTTTTTGCATAAGTATAAAACAAGGTGTCTTTTTCTTCTTTATACGTTGATATTGCTTGGCTTAAACCAATTCTTCCTTCTTGTAAAAGGTCTGATAATTCCAAACCTGTATTTTTACAATAACTATACATTTTGTTTGCAACGCTATTTATTAAAGGTTCGTACTTTGCATATATAATTTCTTCAGCATCTTCATTTTTTTCTGCAATATACGAGATTAATTCATTATCATTTAGTTCACGATAATTCATATATAACCTACTTTCTTTTTAGTGAAATATCAAATAAAAGTATCCCTGCTGCTACTGAAGCATTCAAACTATTTATTTGCCCTTTCATCGGAATTGAAATAATGAAGTCACAGTTATCTTTAACTAATCTACTCATTCCACTTCCTTCGTTACCAATCACAAGTGCCATCTTTTCTGAATATTCACAATCTTTAAATGAATCTTGATTCATATCTGTTCCATATATCCAGTAACCATTCTTTTTTAAATCTTTCATGGTATTTACAATATTAGTAACTCTTGCTATTTTAATATTTTCAATAGCTCCTGCACTTACTTTAAAAACAGTTGAATTTACTTGAACGCTTCTATCTTTAGGAATAATAATTGCTTTTACCCCTGCAGCTTCTGCCGTTCTTATAATCGCTCCTAGATTATGCGGATCTTCTAGATGATCTAAGATTATAATAACTTCTTCATCTATTATATCTTCTAATTCACAATACTCGTAATCTTTAACTACTCCTATTATACCTTGATGAGTTCCTTTAACAAGTTTGTCTAATTCATATTTTTCTTTATATTCCATTTCAATATTATATTTTTGTATAGATGATATTAATTTTTCTTCTTTAAAGTTTTTCTGTAAATAAATTTTATTGATTTTTTCATGATTATTTAACATCTCTTCAATAACATTTCTTCCAAATACTAACATGGTTCACCTAAAATAAAATCCATTATTTCTTTTATTCTTTCTTCATTTTTTTGTAAATATAAATATCCAATTAAAGCTTCTAATCCTGTTGCTTTTTTATACGTTATTATATCGGTATTTTTAGGATGACTATTACTTTTATGGTTTCTTGCTTTTCTTATTATATCTAATTCTTCTTCTTTAAAAAATGATTCATTAATCATTTTTTCTAAATATTCTTTTTGTCCTTTTGCACTGACATATTTAATAGCATGTTTTTGCAATTCGTTAACTTTAGCAATATCTTTTGATATTAGATACTCTCTTACATAAACTTCATATATTGCATCACCTATGTATGCTAAAACTAATGAATTACTCATTTTCATACCTATCAAAAGTAATATTTTTTATAATACCATTTTTGACATCTGAAATAATTACATTATGGACTTTTTCAATATCTACTTCTCCACCTTTGACTAAGCAACCTCTTATTTTTCCAATGTGAAGATATAATTTTTCAATATCTGTTTCATTTGTCTTATATCTTTCTTCTACTATATTAGGATAGTATTTAATAAGCATTTCCATAATATAATTAGATATTCTTTCAAGAGGCAAGATTTCTTCTTTGATAGCAGTTAAACTTGCTAGGTTGTATCCTACTTTTTCATCTTCGATATTTGGCCATAATATTCCTGGGCTATCTAATAATTCAATATCATTATTAATTCTTATCCAGTCTAGACTCTTAGTTAAACCTGGGGTATTTCCAACTTTGGTCGCTTTTTTTCCTGCTAAACGATTTATTAGAGTACTTTTACCTACGTTTGGTATTCCCATGACTAATACTCTTGCTTTTCTTGGCATTAATCCTTTAGCTTTTCTTTTTTCATTTAGAATTGCCATCACTTCTTTAACCTTTTGATAAAGAGGTTTTAAATTAACATTTTTTTCTAAGTCTAATAAGACTACATTATAACCTTTCTCTTCATAATATTTAATCCATTTTTCTGTTTCACTAATATCACAAAGGTCCTTTTTAGTCATAACTAATATTTTAGGTTTATCTTTTGTCAGAGTATCTATATCAATTATTTTAGATGAAAATGGAATTCTTGCATCTACTACTTCAAATATAATATCGATAACACTTATCTTTTCTTGAATGAGTCTTCTAGTTTTGGCCATGTGCCCTGGATACCAATTTATTTTTTCCATAAGTCACCTCTTTTTTTCTTATACAATTATACCACAAAAAAAAGTAAATCAGTTACCTAATTTACTATTCCAAAAGGCCATATAGATAGTCTAACTACACCTTTTAAGTCATCTTTGTGAACTGGTCCAAATACTCTACTGTCTAATGAATTACTACGATTATCTCCCATGACAAAATAATGGTCTTCTGGGATAAAATCTAAATTTAGTTCATAGTCTTTAGTATCTTCTTTAGTAAAGTTTTCTTCTGTTAAAATACCATTAATATATAGTTTATTATCAACAAATTTAATATGATCATTTGGTTTTCCTATTATTCTTTTAATAAGGCTTGCATCTTCATATTTTACTACTACAATATCAAAATAATCATAGTCTTTTTTCCATCGCTCAGATATTAAATAATCTCCTTGTTTTAAAGTTGGATTCATTGAGTTTCCTCTTACAATAACCGGAGTAAATAGATAGTATCTAATTGTTAATACTAATATTGCTAATAATAAATAAATTATAATTTCTTTTAATAATTTCATTTTTCATTTCAAAAAATAAGACGAGCGTCTTATTTTCTTCTTTCTTTGATTTTTGGTTCTTTTTTAAGATCTCTTAAGTAGAATAATTTAGCTCTTCTAACTTTACCATGTTTTAATACTGTAATACCAGCAATTTTTGGTGAGTTAATTGGCAATGTTCTTTCTACTCCAACACCTCCAGATACTTTTCTTACGATAAAGTTGCGTCCGACTCCACTACCTTGAATAGAAATAACGATTCCTTCAAAAGCTTGGATTCTTTCTCTTTTTCCTTCTACAACTTTAAGGTCGACACGTACTGTATCTCCTACACGGAATTCTGAAAGGTCTGTTCTAATTTGATCTTCTGTAATTTTACGAATCAAATCCATACTGTCACACTCCTTTTTTTAAACTTTGATCTTCTTTTGAGCGGATCAAGTCACGAATATAATTTTAACATATAATTGTTTTATTAGCAAGATTTATCTTGCTTTTCTTTTCTTTTTTTTCTTATAGGTTAAACTCTTTTTAATCAGTTCTTTTTCTAAGAAAGTTAAACGATTTATATTTTTTTCTATCTCTTTATCATTTAAATATTTTTTATATTTATTTTTAATTATTCCTTTTAATCTTGCTACTTCATCCAGAGCAATTCTTACTTTATTTTCATTATCATCATCATTTTCTTCTTCAATAATTGAAATGACATATTTTAAATATTTTTTAAAATTAGTATCATTTTTCTTAGTTAATATTGCTTCAATGAACTCTGGATTAATAATAGTTGCTCTAGTAACTTTAATCATATCATGTTTGATTTTATTTTTTGGCTTTACTTTAAAGCCTTGTAATTTCTCATTTGTTAAATTTTTTGTAGTATATTCTTCATTCTTATTTATGAATATATATTTACTCATAAATCACCATCTTCTAATAAATCTGGTCTTCTTTGTTTGGTTTTTTCTATTTGTTGCTCTAATCGCCATTTTCTAATATTTTCGTGGTGTCCTGAAATCAATACTTCCGGAACTTTTTTGCCTCTGAAGTCTTGAGGTTTAGTATAAACTGGATAATCTAATAAATTATTTTGAAAAGATTCATTAATATGACTATCTTTTTGAATAACTCCATCAACTAATCTAACAATACTATCGGCAATTACCATACTAGGTATTTCTCCTCCAGTAAGAATATAATCACCAATGCTTATTTCTAAATCCACTAAGTCTAATATTCTTTCATCAAACCCTTCATAATGACCACATATAATTATAATGTGATTATAATCTAATAATTCATATGCCATCTCTTGATAATAAGTTCTTCCTTGGGGAGTCATAAGCACGACTAAACTGTCTTCTGTTCTAATGCTTTCAACTGCTTTATAGATGGGTTCTGGCATTAAAACCATTCCACCACCGCCTCCAAAAGGGTAATCATCTACTTTTTTATTGGGGTAATCGCTATAGTCTCTAATATTAATTGTATTTATTTCAACTAATTTGTCTTCAATAGCTCTTTTGATAATTGATGTGTTTAAAAATCCTTCAAACATATTAGGAAATATTGTTAATATATCAATTTTCATCAAATAATCCCTCCATTTCGATTATATGAATTATCTTATTTTTTAAGTCAACTTCTTTTATATATACATCATTTAAAGGAACATAATATTTTTTATTGCCATCTTTTATCATTAATAAATCATGAGCAATTCCTTTAACTATTTCTACTACTTTTCCTCTTAATTTATTGTCATAAACTTCTAAACCCATTAAATCTTGTTTTATATATTTATCTATTTGAAGGTTATCTCTATTTATTTTGACTAGTTCACCTTTATATTTTAAGACTAGATTAATGTCTTCTAAATCTTTTAATTTAACCATATCGAAATTTTTGTGTTTTCTATAAGATATTATTTCTAGTTGTTCATTATTAATAAATAGTGTGTTTCCTTTTTTAAAAACTTGAACTTTTAATTCAAAATCAGAGATAATTTTTACTTCTCCTCTTATACCATGAGTATTAACTAGTTTTCCAATTGTAATTAAATTCATTAATCCTCCTTATTTAGTTCATACATAATAATACTTGCTGCTACTCCTACATTTAAGCTTTCTAATTGTTCATTAGTTTTAATATAAATATAATCATCACAAATATCTTTTATTTCTTCACTTACTCCAGAACCTTCATTGCCCATGATGACAATTACTTTTTCATTTTTAAATTTAGATGGGGATTTTCCTTGTTCCACATCAGTTGATAAAAGTTTATACTCTTTCTTATATTTAGTCAATTCGGCTTTTAAATCAACATATTTGATTTCCAAAGCAAAAATAGCTCCTTGAGTTGCACGAATTACTTTTGGACTATATACATCTGCAGAATCTTTGCTAATTAGTATTTTTTTAAAGTTAAAACCCAATGCACTTCTAATAATAGTTCCCATGTTACCTGGATCTTGAACTTTATCAATTGCTAAAATTTTATCTGCTTGAATAGTAATATCACTTTTTTTACAAACTCCAATAATAGAGGCGGGTGTTTCCAGAAAAGTTAATTCTTTATAAATTGATTTTGATACGATCATAGTTGGTATAAATTTACTATTTTCATAGCCTTCTTCATAGATTATTTCTTTAATTAGGTTCATCTTAATTGCTTCCTCAATTAAGTGTTCTCCTTCGATTAAAAACAGATTATACTTGTCTCTATATTTTTTATCTTTTAATTTTATTATTTCTTTTATTTTATCATTTTTTAATGAAGTATAGACCATTTTATCACCAACTTTATTTTCTACATTAAGTATATCAAAAAAGATTGAATTTTAAAACTCAATCCTTCTTCTTATATATTCATTTACTTCTTCTATTTTCACAACATCTTGATTCATAGTATCTCTATTTCTAATAGTAACCGTATTATTGTTTAAAGTTTCTTCATCGATAGTTATTGAAAATGGCGTACCCATGATATCTTGTCTTCTATATCTTTTTCCAATATTACCTGCTTCATCATATGAAACTGAGAAATATTTTGATAATTCTTTATATATTTCCTTGGCTTTTTCAGTATGATATTTTTTCATTAATGGAAGAACTGCCACTTTATAAGGCGCTAAAAATGGATGAAATCTCATTATTTCTCTTATTTCACCATCTTTTTCCTCTTCATCATAAGCATCACATAAGAAAGCTAATGTAACTCTGTCTGCTCCTAAAGATGGTTCAACTACATAAGGAATATATTTTTCATTAGTTTCGGGATCAAAATATTCCATGTTTTGTTTTGAAAATTCTTGATGTTTTCTTAAATCATAGTCAGTTCTAGAGGCTATTCCCCAAAGTTCACCAAATCCAAATGGAAATTTATATTCAATGTCTGTAGTAGCATTACTATAGAATGATAATTCATCAGCATCATGGTCTCTTAGTTTTAAATTTTCTTTTTTCAATCCTAAATCATATAACCAATTTATTGAAAAATTCTTATAATATTCAAACCATTCTAATTCTGTTCCTGGTTTACAGAAAAATTCTAATTCCATTTGTTCAAATTCTCTAGTTCTAAAAGTAAAATTACCTGGTGTTATTTCATTTCTAAAACTCTTACCTATCTGACCAATTCCGAATGGAACTTTAAGTCTCATACTTCTTTGAACGTTTAAAAAATTAACAAATATCCCTTGAGCTGTTTCAGGTCTTAAATATATAGTATTTTTACTGTCTTCCGTTACTCCTTGAAAAGTTTTAAACATTAAATTAAATTTTCTAATATCCGTATAATCTAATTTGCCACAGTTTGGGCAAACAACTTTATTATCATAAATATATTTCATTAAAGCTTCATCTGACATACTAGAAGCTTCACTTCCAATTATATCCTCGACTAATTTATCCGCACGGTGTCTTGTTTTACAACTTTTACAATCAATTAATGGATCGTTAAAAGTATCTAAGTGGCCACTTGCTTCCCAAACTTTTGGGTTCATCAAAATAGCACTGTCCATACTAACATTATTTTCATCTTCTTGAATGAATTTTTTTAACCATGCTTGTTTAATATTATTTTTTAATAATACTCCTAAAGGACCGTAATCCCAAGTGTTAGCAAGCCCTCCATATATTTCACTACCTTGATAGATAAATCCATATTGCTTGCTTATATTGACTAATTTTTCCATTGTTAATTTACTCATACTTCCTCCTTAAAATAAAAAGACTCCTAATATATAAGGACGGTTTCCCGCGGTTCCACCTTATTTACTCGAAAGTCAGCTTTAATAATAATCGCTCTTAAGTTCCATATTAAATATTAATTATTGGTTTTTCACTATCACCAATTCACTAAAAATCTTATATTTAATAACTCTTCGTCATCGCTTTATAGTTTAATTTTAATATATATACCTTTAGATGTCAATCAATGTTAACTTCTTGATATATCTTTTAGCATCTAAATATATACCTGTGTTTTTTTCGTAGTAATCATCTAAGAATTTAGATATTTCTTCATTGACTTCTTCATTAATATCTAATTTAGATATTTTTCCAATATCAACATAGTTAAACATTCTAATTAATTGCATTGCTTTTTTAGAAATAAGTTTTTGATTAGTGTGACATCCTTTGCAAACAAATCCATGATTGTTTGAATCAATCGTTACTATATCCTGAGTTGTCCCACAGAAGACACATTCTTCTAAATTAGGGAAAACTCCTAAAAAATTTAACATTTTTAGTTGAATTATATTACTTATTACTTTAGGAGAGAATCCCTCATCAACTTTTTTTAAAGAATCAATTAATATGGCATATATTTCTTCTTTTTCATCGCTTTGTTTAATAACCTGAAGAACTAATTCTGAAAAGAAATTGCTATAACTGATACTTTCGATATTTTTTTTAATATTTTTAAAAGATTGATTAATATCAACTGCATTTAAAATAGATAATTTATCTTCTTTATAGTATATAGTAAACATTCCATATATAAGGGGTTCACTGACACTTCTTAAAGGACTTTTCATGCTTTTGCATCCTTTAGATAAAATACCAATTATACCTTTTTCTTTAACATAAACATCTAATATTTTACTTGTATCTTTATAATCTCTTGCTTTTAAGATGATTCCTTCAACTTGTAAAATCATGATAAATCACTGTAACCATATTCTTGTAAGTACTTATCTTTATCTCGCCATTTTTTAACAGTTTTTACAAATAAATCTAGATAAACAGGAGTTTTTAATAATTCTTCCATTTCTTTTCGAGACTGGATTCCTATTTCTTTTATTAATGATCCTTTTTTACCAATTACTATTTTCTTTAACGAATCTCTATCGACAATTATATTTACGTGGATATTAAAAGCATTATTATTTTTTTCAACATGTTCCACAATACAAGTAATTGAATGAGGAACTTCTTCTTCTGTTAAATTAAATACTTTTTCTCTAACTATTTCTGCTAATAAAAAATTCATTGGTTTATTGGTTAAAGAATCATCTTCATAATATTTTATAGTATCATTTAAATAATTTTTAATGACTTTAATTAAAGTATCAGTATTATTATTTTTTAAAGCAGATACAGGTACTATTTCTTTAAATGGATATAAATCTTTATATTCGTTTATTTTTAATAGTATCTCATCTTTAGATAGTCTATCAATTTTATTCAAAACTAAAATAACAGGTGATTCTACTTCTCTTAATCTTTCAATTACGAATTTATCGCCTGGTCCTAGTTTTTCTGATGCATCTACTAACATTAAAATAACATCTACATCTTCAATACTATAGTATGCTTGTTTATTTAAAAATTTTCCTAATTTATGTCTTGGTTTATGAATTCCGGGTGTATCTACAAATACTATTTGTACTTCTTCTTCATTATAAACACCTTGAATTATATTTCTTGTTGTCTGTGGCTTATTAGAAGTAATTGCTATCTTCTTTCCAACGATGGAATTTACTAAAGTACTTTTACCTACATTAGGTCTTCCTACCACACTTACGAATCCTGATTTCATTTTAAGTCTTCCTTACCAAATGGATGAGTTAATATTTCTTTTACCAAATGAGTTTGTTCATTATTTTCACTCATCAATATTAATTTTTCATTACCATTAAAAAATTCATTTATTGTTTGTCTACATATAAAACAAGGGAATGTATTATTGTGTTCATGATAAACATATAATTCTTTAAAATCTCCTGCTTTATATCCATTTTTAATTGCATCATTAATTGCGTTTCTTTCTGCGCATATTGTAGCCCCATATGAAGCGTTTTCTATATTGACTCCATAAAATATACTTCCATCATTCATAACTACTGCAGAAGCGACTAAAAAGTTAGAATAAGGGGCATATGCATTATGTGATAATTGTTTTAATTTTTCTTTCATCTAATCCTCCTAAAATAATTTAAGTATATAAGGTAGAAATACTATTAATCCTGTTACAAGAGCAATCATCGAATAAATTAATACTGCTGCCGATGCTGTATCTTTAGCTATTTTTGCCATTGGATGAAAATCACTAGTAACTAAGTCTACCACATTTTCGATTGCAGTATTTAATAATTCTGCTGCCATAACTAAAGCAATCATTAAAAAGACGAATATCCATTCAATATTTGTGATTTTAAAATATAGTCCCATTAAAATGACTACAATCGATATCATAAAATGAATTAATAAACTTTGTTCATTTTTATATGCATGCTTTAATCCTGCAAATGAATATCTAAAACTATTTAAAAATCTGTCAAAACCTAATTTTTTACCTTTTGATCCCATAACTATCTAATATCTTTTCTTGTTTAGCAAACATTATTTTTTCTTCTTCTTCATTCATATGATCATAACCTAATAAATGTAAAAGTCCATGTACTACTAAAAACAAAAGTTCCCTTCTAAAAGAATGTCCATATTCTTGACTTTGTTCTTTAACCTTATCTAAAGATATATAAATATCTCCCAATATCCTATAGTCTAACTTAATAAATGTGTCATCATCTTCAAGAGCAAATGAAATAACGTCCGTTTCATAATCTTTATTGCGATACGCCTTGTTTATTTCTCTTATTTCTTTATTGTCGACAAATATAATATTTAACTCAATACCCTCTTGTCTCTCTTCTTTCAATAAATGAATTGCTATTTCATTAACTAAATCTATATCTTCTATTTTCTCATTTGTTTTATTGAATATACCTATATTATACATAAGATACTCCTTTAGTTATATGAAATACTAAATACCATATAATAATTATTAAAAATAAGAGAATAATAAAATTATATACATACTGATTATTAATTATTTTAGGTAATTTATTTTTTACTTTATCAAGTAACTTATAAATTAAGTAACCCAATAAACCTCCAACTACATTTAAAATAATGTCGTCTATATCCAATACTCTTCCAATCATCAATTGAGTAAATTCAATTGCTAATGATGTTACTAAAGATAATAAAAAAATTAATTTAAATTTACTTTTCTTTAAAATATATCCGACATAAAATCCATATGGAATAAATACTATAACGTTTCCTAAAACATTTTTAAAGAACTTAGGAGTAAACACTTCATACCTAAACATTTCTCTAAAGGGAATAAAATTTGAAGTAGACCAACTTACATCTTGAAATGTTACAGCATAAAAAAGTGATAATATATACACAACAAAGCCTAAAGACAATAATTCTTTATATAAAACAAATTTTATTTTATTAACATATAGATAAGCTAATCTAAGCGAAATTATAATTGTTAAGAAAATAAAAAGCATTGGCCAGTTATTTATTAAAATTTCTACGGCTGCTTCTGTAAACATATTACCATCCCCATATATATTTTACTATTTTTCCTTTATTTTTACAATCAAAAAGAAGACTTACGTCTTCTTATATTAAAAGTATTAAGTTTACAACAAACCCTATGATACCCCAAGTAAGAACACCTTTTGCTTTAATTGGTGTTTTTTCTTTAAAAACAAAATATAAAATTAATCCTACAATAGGTATAAAGAAACTTAGAATATTAAATCCAAAACTATTTCTATCTTCAACATTGAAAGCTTTTTCTTCTTTGTTATTTGTTTTTACTCCACATGAAGGGCAGAATTCTGCGCCTTGCATCATTTGATTACCACAACTTGTACAATACATATTTCCTCCTATAACTGGCCAGTAGCGCCCATATATGCGCCTATTGCTGAATTAATCGTTGTTAAAACTAACCCTACAATACTTAAAGCTAATGCTGTTTTAGCTTTTGGATCGCCCTCTTGTAAAGCCTTTGAGGCTTTAACAATACCTATTATCGAAACTGGATACCCTGCTAAAGGTAGTATCCATGCAAATAAACTTGCTATGGCATATCCCATTCCGTTTGATTTTTTCGAAACTTCTTTAACTTTATTTTTTGAAGTTCCACATTTTGGACAAAATTCTGCTTCTGGTAATAATTGATTACCACAACCTGAACAATACATAGTTATTTTCTCCTTCTAGCATCATTATATTACTTAGTTCTCAACTTTGCACCTGTTTTTTCAACATTTTCAACTATTTTATCAATTATTTGCATTACTTCCTCATCAGTCATTGTTTTATTGCTATCTTGGAAGGTTAATGAGTAAGTTAATGACTTAAATCCTTCTTTAAATTCTTCATAAACATCAAATATATTTAAGTCAATTAAATTTCGACCACCTGTTTTCTTAATTACGTTAGTTAAAACCGATGAAGAAACTTCTTTATCAACACTAAATGATAAATCTTTAGTAACTTTAGGGTATTTAGAAATTTCTTTAAATTTAATTCCTCTTACTCTGATACTTAATAATTTTTCGATATCAATCTCAAACACATATACTTCTTTTTTTGAAATAGTAGGATGTACTTGTCCAAAGTGTCCAACTAATATATTATCAACTAGTATAGAAGCACTTTTTAAAGGATGATAATCACTAATTAAATCTTTGTCTACAAATGAATAACGATTATTAAAACCCAAATAATTTAATAATGATTCAATTATTCCTTTTAATAAATAAAAATCTGCTTTAATATGTTTATTTTGCCACTCGTTGATTAAATAATTACCGTATAATAAACCTGCTAAATGATATTCCTCGCAATAAGAATCTTTTTCTTTGTAATAAACTGATCCTGTTTCAAAAATAGCTACATCATTATTTTTATGAGATAAATTATATTCCATAGTATTAATTAAACTTGGAATAATACTTTGTCTCATATATTTTCTATCTTCACTCATTGGAGATAAAACTGATGCTTTATCTTTTGATTTCAAAATAAATTTATTAATTAATAAGTCATTAACTAAAGAATAAGTAATAACTTGATTAAAACCATAGCTAATCATTTCTTTCTCTATTTCTTTAATCAATTTAGCTTTCTTAGAGTATGTACCTCTTTTAATAGTTACTTTAGGTAAAATACCTTCAACATTATCATAACCATATATTCTTCCAACTTCTTCGATTAAATCTTCCTTAATATTTATATCTAATCTTCTTGTAGGAACGGTTACTTGATTTTCTTTAACTTCAAATTTTAATTTTTTAAATACATCAGACACTTCTTTTTCAGTCAAATTCATTCCTAAAACACTATTAATATCATTTAATTCAATTTTTATTTTTTTAGGAAAATGCGTAATTTCACCTGCAAATAATTCGTTTTTAATTACTTTAGCCTCAGCATATTTTACTAATAGTTCACAAGCTCTTTTAACTGCTATTTTTGTTAAATTAGAATCAATTCCTTTTTCAAAACGATTAGAAGATTCACTTCTCAAAGTTTTTTTAGAAGTTTTTCTAATATTTGATGAATTAAAAACTGCACCTTCAATTAAAATATTAGTCGTTTCATTAGTTACTTCAGTATCTAAACCTCCCATAACTCCCGCGAGAGCAATTGGTTTTGTTTTATTACAAATAACGATGTCTTCACTACTCAAAATTCTTTTTTCATTGTCTAAAGTAACTATCTCTTCTTTATCATTAGCCATTCTAACTATTATTTCATTTCCTAATTTATCAGCATCAAAGAAGTGAAGTGGTTGACCATATTCTAACATGACATAATTACTAATATCGACTACATTATTGATTGGTCTTATTCCTGATGCAATAAGTCTTGCTTTAATAAAATTTGGACTTTCTTTTACTTTGACATTTTCAACCATTTTAGCAATGTATAAAGAACAATTATCTGTTTCTAATGATAACTTATGAGTTTTAGTTATATCTTTTGATTCTTCCAGATAAATATCTTTTGTAATAACTTCTTTATCATAAATTGCTCCGACTTCATAAGCCATACCAATTACACTCATTAAATCAGAACGATTAGAAGTCAATTCAAAATCAATTACTTCATCATCTAAATTTAAATATTTAATTGGATCTTCTCCAATTTCGGCATCATTAGGAAGAACGTGAATTCCTTCTTTGTCTTCTTCAGTTAAGAATTTATTTTCAATGCCTAATTCTGCTAAAGAACAAATCATACCATTTGATTCTTCATTAGCTAATTTAGCTTTTTTAATTTCAAAATTACCCGGTAATATTGCTCCGACTTTAGCAACTATAACTTTTTGGCCTTTTTTAACATTTGAAGCTCCACATATTATTTGAGTTAAACCTTCATTATAGTCAACTTGGCAAATACTTAATTTAGTAGAATCAGGATGTTTAATACATTCCTTAACTTCACCAATTACTAATCCTTTAGCTTCACTTAGTTTATAAACTGATTCATATTCATTACCTGCTTTTAAACTTTTAGCTGCTACTTCTTTGAAAGATACGTCTTTAATATCAATATAATCAATTAAAAAGTTTTTACTAATCTTCACTATCAACACCTCCTTCAATTCGATTAAAATCATTTAAAAATCTAATATCATTTGAATAAAAATGTCTAATATCACTTATCCCATATTTTAACATTGCTATTCTTTCAGGACCCATTCCAAAGGCAAACCCTTTATATTTATTTGGATCATATCCTCCTGCTAATAAAACATTTGGATGAACCATTCCAGCTCCCAATATTTCAATCCAACCCGTATTCTTACAAATTGAACATCCTTTAGAGTTACATTTAAAACACGAAACATCTACTTCGATGCTTGGTTCTGTAAAAGGAAAAAAACTTGGTCTAAATCTAATTTCTCTTTCATTACCAAACATTCTTTTAGCAAATACTTCTAAAGTTCCTTTTAGATGTGCTAAAGAAATATTTTCATCTATCACTAAACCCTCAATTTGATGAAATTGATGTGAATGAGTAGCATCATCATTGTCTCTACGGTAAACTTTTCCAGGACAAATAATTCTAATTGGTCCTTTTTCTAGATTATTTTCCATAGTTCTTGCTTGAACCGGTGATGTTTGTGTTCTAAGTAAATATTCTTCTGTCAAATAAAAACTATCTTGAGCATCTCTTGCCGGATGATCTTTAGGTAAATTTAATTTTTCAAAATTATATAAATCTTTTTCTATTTCAGGACCTGTTACTACATCATAGCCCATCGAAATAAATAGTTCTTCTACTTCTTCAATTACTTTATTTAAAGGATGCTTAGAACCTTTTACAATCTTAGTTCCAGGAAGACTAATATCTATTTTATCTTTACTCAGTTTTTCAGACAGCTCTTTTTGTTCCAAAGAAAATTTTAATTCTTCAATCAAATTAGTAATTTCTTCTTTCAATAAGTTTATTTCTTGTCCAAAAGATTTTTTTTCTTCATTACTTAAAGTGCTCATTAAACTCATCTTTTCTTGAATTTTACCTTTTTTACCTAAAAATAAAACTCTTACATCATTTAAATCTGATAAATTCTTAACTTCTTTTAATTTTAATAATAATTCTTCTTTGATATTTTGCATTTTTTCCTCCTATAAAAAAATCACGCCCTCATAAGGACGTGATGACGTGGTACCACCTTAATTTCACTCTAAACTATAACGCGTTACCGGATTTCGACTCCAAGGTGAATTCGCAAAGGTATTTATTAGTTCTCAGCAACCACTAACTTTCTTAAAAATACTTCTTTGTTATTATTTCTCTTCACAGTCTTTTACAAAAAAATTATAACACAATGATTAACAATTTTCAACAAGTGTATACGTTATTTCGGCATTTCCTTTGTTACCAATCTCTACTCTCATCGAATAATTAAGAGGTATTGTAACATTAGTACTAGGATTTATGATTGGTGGACTTATTTTATTTGCATCTGCCAATTGCTGTAAGGCAATACAATGAGTCGTATTATTATTAAATGGATATATAGTCTCATTATTTCTCATAAACTCATTAGTAGCCTCTTCCAATAAAACCATTACTACTTCATCTGCTTTCACTACATTTCTTCTTATTTGATTTATAACTGAAGGTACTGCTACAATTACTAATATTGAAATTAACACTATAACTCCCAATAACTCCGCTAAAGTAAATCCTTTTTTCATATTATCACCTACCATTATTATAGCACAAAAAAAACAACTTATGCAGCTGTTTTTTCTGTTACGATAACTTGTTTTCCGTCATAATATCCACATTTTGGACATACACGGTGTGATCTAAAGTCTGCACCACATTTTGGACAAACAACTGTAGAATTTGCAGTTATTTTGTAATGAGTACGACGCATTCTTTTTCTAGTTTTACTTGTTTTTCTAAATGGAACTGCCATCTTAACACCTCTTTCTTAAATTAAATCTTTTAACTGGGATAATTTTAAATTCTTTTTATCTTCCTCTAAAATTAGCTTCCATCCATCACCATTTAAAGTTTGGCTATCAGCATTTTCACTAACAACTCTTAAAGGGATTTCCATTAATACATTTTCCCATACTATAGGAAAAATATCAAGTGAATTATTAATTTTCTCAGCATTTTCGATCAAATTACTAATTTCATCATCAATAACAATGTTAAATGGGAAAGAAACAGGTTTTAATGTGATTGCGCATGGCAATATCATTGTACCTTCTATATTCATTCTAATTACAAAACCTCTTATGTTATCTTTGAATATAGTTCCTTCGATCTTTAAAACTGACATATCAATTATATCTTTGGGTAAGTCTTCTTTTTCGAATTCTTTTTCAAAGTTGAATATCATTTTTTTATCTAATCCATTATTTAATCTTGTTAAATCTAACTCCATAAATCACCAGCAAATACATTATACATAAGTTTGAATAGAAAATCAATAAATTTTTTGATATTATAGTAATGGTGATGTTATGAAAGCAATAGGAATTATTTGTGAATACAATCCATTTCACAATGGGCATCTTTATCATTTATTAGAAACTAAAAAAATGTTTAAAGATAGTGTTGTAATTGCAGTGATGGTAGGCAATTTTTGCCAAAGAGGCGAAAGTTCTGTTATCGATAAATGGACTAAAACTAAAATAGCTTTAGAATATGGAATCGATTTAGTTATAGAACTTCCTTTTTACTTTGCCACTCAATCTGCCGACATATTTTCAAGAGGTTCCATTGAAATATTAAATCATTTGAAAGTAGATGATTTAGTATTTGGAAGCGAATCTAATGACTTAAAAAAATTAATTAAAATGGCAAATATCCAAGTTAATAATGATGAATATAATAATATTGTAAAAGAACATATGAACAATGGAGAAAGTTATCCTTCTGCCCTAGCCAAAGCAATTAATAATATTTCTAAAGAAGAAATATCTACTCCAAACGACATCTTGGGAATTACTTACATTAGAGAAATTATAAACACTAATTCTAAAATGAAACCCCATACAATTAAAAGAACTAATAATTATCATTCACTAGAACTAGATAGCAATGTTGTAAGTGCTTCTAGCATACGAAAAGCTTTATTTGATAGTATTGATGTTAAAAATCAAGTACCTAAAATAACATATGATAACCTTAATAATTTATCTTTTCATGAAAATTATTTTAACTTATTAAAATATAAAATATTATCAGACATAGACAATTTAAATAAATATAATACTGTTGATGAAGGAATTGAATCTAGAATAAAAAATAGTATTATAGAGTCTATTTCTATGGATGACTTAATCAAAAAAATCAAAACAAAAAGATATACTTATAACAAAATAAGAAGAATGCTTACTCATATTTTATGTAATTTTACTAAAGAAGAAGCTAAAAAATATGAACATATTGAATATATAAGAGTATTAGGCTTTACTAAAAGAGGACAACAATATTTAAATAATATTAAAAAAGATATCGAAATACCTATTTTAAGCAAATTCAAAAGAAACAATGATATGTTAAATCTAGAACTAAGATCTACAATGATCTATGCTTCTATCTTTGATGAAGAAACTAAACAAAGCCTAATTAACAATGAATATAAAAATAATCCCATAATAAAAGATGATTAATTCCATCTTTTATTTTTGACTTAAAATTATTTAGCATACCTATCCAAAAAATTATTTGCATCAATAAGCATCTTATTATATTCCACATCAATGTTTATTTTTCTTAAATCGCAAAAATTAAATATTATTTCAAACATTTGATTTATTTTAAAAGCAATAAAATCTTCAGAATTTTCAAAACCCAATCTTGGTTTTGAAAAACGAAGTCCATTAGTCTCCAATAGACATTCATTACATTGTCCAAAAACTATTAAAAAAGAATCAATGTCGTTCTCTGTCATATTTAATTTTTTGAAGAACTCTACTGAAATACCTAGAGAATGTGATAATAATATTAGTTGAAATATTATATCACTAACTTCATCTCCAAGATCATCTATTTTTCTTCCATTTTCAAGTAAAGTTGAATTATTTACTACCGTTAAAACATGACCCACTTGAACTGATAACTCATTCATTATATCAAGAGACTGCCAATCTTTTTTTTCGGTAATTTTAAATCTTTTTTTCAACTTTAAAGACTCTTCAAAATATTTTATAAAAATTTCATTCATAATTTTCTCCTTAAAACAATTATACAAGTTTGTAACAAATAATGTCAATTAACAAAACAAATTATATATACTCCATTTCTTTTTAGACCACAATGTCTCATTAAAGTAAGTAATAATCTATTAAAATTGGCGGCGGAACAGGAACAAGAATATAAAAAGATTTTTTTACAACGTTGTGCTTACAAAAATTTATTCCAAGCATATCTAAAGGTTAGAGAATTGTCTAATCCAACAAAAGCAATCAAAACAAGGAAATATAAAAATAATGAAAAATAATATTATAATTTTCGGTTCCAGCAGGAGTGGAAAAACTACTTTTGGCAGGATGATCACAGAAGAATTGAATTATAATTTGGTTTGCTTGGATAGTTTAGTTTCTGCTTTTTCAAAGTCTCTTCCACAACTAAACATAAATCATGAAGACAGAAGTGGCGAATCTGTCAAAAATTTTAGACCTTTTCTTAAAGCTTATATTAAGTCATTAAATGGAATAGATAAAAAAGAAAAAAAATTATTTTTCACTTTCGAAGGTTCATATTTTTGTTTAGATGATATTATTCAATATAAAGATAACTTTGAAATCATCATATTTGTTTTGGATTTAGCAACTCCTTATGATTATTTTAACCACCTTAAAAAATATGATAAAAAATTTGATTGGTCATACAATCTGAATGATAAAGAATTATTAGAATACTCAAAAAACTTATTTACTTATAATAAAAATTTAATATTACAATGTAAAGAACATAACCTAAAATACTATAATACCGCTATAAATAGAACTAGACTATTTAAAAAATTAATAAAATTAATGAAAAATAATTTTTAAAGTGATATTATATAAAAAGAGGAGAATGTATGAATAAAATAACTATAGGAAATAAAGACTCTAATTTAAAATATGATTTTAGAGAAACATGCTTTGGAATATATGAAAAGGATAATCAATTCTTATTGGTCAATAAAAATAATCAATATTCTTTTATAGGTGGTGGAATTGATAAAGATGAAACATATGAAGAATGTTTAAAAAGAGAATTTTTAGAAGAAAGCGGTTACAAACTTAAAAAAATGGAGCCTCTTTGCACTATAGATTGTTTTTGGCTTGCAGGAGACAAATGGCCACTTGAATCTTTAGTAAATTTCTTTGTTGTTGACTTAGATTTAGATGATGTATCTAGTCCAACAGAAAAAGACCATATTCCTTCTTTTTTAAAAAAAGAAGAAGTTATGGACTTATTACCACTTCCTTATCATAAAAAGGGTTTTGAAATTTATTTAGAAAAAAAAGATGATTAATAATCATCTTTTATTTTTGACATTTAGGACAATAATATGTTCCTCTTCCATTAACCTTTATTTTAAGGATAGCACTTTTACATATTAAACATGATTCATCTTTTCTTCCATGAACATATAGTTCGTTTTGAAACTTTCCATGAATATTATCAACACTGAAGGTTCTAATAGTAGTTCCCCCAAGCTTAATAGCTTTTTCCAACACTTTCTTAGTATTATCTATTATTAATTCTAAATCTTTATCTTTTAAATCTTTTGGTTTAGTTAAAGGATTTATATTAGATAAAAACAGTATTTCATCAGCGTAGATATTTCCTATTCCAGTGATAATATTTTGATCTAAAAGAGTTGTCTTAATCGGAATATTTTTATTTTTATATTTATCTTTCAAATATTCTATATCTAAATCTTTATCCCAAGGTTCTTTGCCTAATTCTATTAATTTATGGTAAGTATTAAGTTCATCTTTTTCAATTAAATGCATTCTTCCAAATTTTCTAGTGTCTTGATAAACTAAATCTTTATCTTTTAATTTAAATACCACATGTTGGTGTTTATTTAAATTATAATCACCTTCATAGATGCTATATTTACCTTCCATTCTTAGGTGGCTTAATAAATAGTTATTATCTAGTTCGAAAATTAACCATTTTCCTTTTCTTAAAATATTATTTATTTTTTGATTTTTTATTTTTAAAGAAAACTCTTCTACACTTGGGTATTCAATTATTTTAGGATAAATAATATTAATATCTTGAATAGTATTGTTTTTAAGATTATCATAAAGCATTTTTCTGACAGTTTCTACTTCTGGTAATTCTGGCATAAATCCTCCTTATGGTTTAAGTCTTGTTGGACCTCTATAAATGAATGTTGCTTCTCTAATATTATCAATATTTAACATTAACATTAATAATCTTGCAAAACCAAATCCTAAACCTCCATGAGGGGGACACCCATATCTAAAGAAATCAATATAAAAATCTAAAGTTCTTGGATCAATTCCTTTTTCAATGATTTGTTTTTCTAATATATCAGGTCTATGTTCTCTTTTAGCTCCTGTTGTTATTTCTAATCCTTTATATATTAGATCGAAGCTCATTGTGTAACCGTCTTCATCTAACATGTGATAAAAAGGTCTTGCTTCAAATGGATATTTAGTTACGAATACTAATTCACTATTATATTTTTCTAAAGCATATTTATAAATCAATTCTTCTTCTTTTCTTTCTAAATCGAATTTACTTTCACCAACATAATTATATTTTTCTTTAATTATTTTTTTAGCTTCTTCTAAAGTAATTCTAGGTATTTCAACATTAAAATCAAATATTTCTGTTTTAAATAATCTTGTTATGTCTTCTTGATGAGTTTCTTTTACTCTTTTAAAAATATATTTCAACCAATCTTCTTCTAAATCCATGACTTCATCAACACTGTCAATGTTAGATATTTCCATATCAACCATATTAATTTCAGTTGCATGGTAACTTGTATGTGAGTTTTCTGCACGAAAGGCTGGTCCTATTTCACATATTTTTTCAAATCCTGAAGCCATTGCCATTTGCTTATAAAATTGTGGTGATTGGCTTAAAACAGCTGTTTCTCCAAAATAATCAATTGCAAATACTTCTGCGCCACTTTCTGCTGATTTACCACTTATTTTAGGAGTTGTTATTTCTATAAATTCATTTTTAGCCCAATATTCTCTCATTGCATTTTTGATAGTTGTTTCTATTTTAAAAAGTAGTAAATTTTCTTCTCTTCTCAAATCTAGAAAACGATAATCTAATCTTGTTTCTCTAAGTGATCCTTCTTTATTTTTTAAATCAATTGGAAGTACTTCTTTTGAAAGAGATGTTATTTCTATTTCGCTTGGTATAATTTCCATTCCATTTAATTTTACTTTTTCATTTAAAATCAAAGTCCCTGTCACTTTAACAGTACTTTCATTTGTTAGGGGTTCTAGTAAACTAACTAATTTTTGGTTTGCTTCATTTTTTTCAATTGTGACTTGAACTTTTCCTGTTCTATCTCTTACGACCATGAAAATAACGTATTGTAAATTTCTAATGCTATCTACAAAACCACTTATCATTACCTGTTCATTATTTTTTGATGCTAATTCTCTTATTAAAGTTCTCATTTTTTCCTCCCTTTTACAAAAAAAGCCATAAATATAAGGGCGATTTACGCGGTGCCACCTTAATTTACGGTCTTTAGTTCCTTAACGCTGAATTACGATTATTTAACGCTTAGTGTCTTCTATAAAAATAATTGGTTAGTTTTCATCAACCACTAACTTTCTAATACAATATCTTTATATACTAGTCTAAGCAAATACATTTAAATTATATATCTTTTAATTTAGATAGTCAATATAACTTCTATTAACTTATCTATTTGTTTTTTTGTTTTTTCATCTACTAAAACATTATTTTCTATTTTTTTATGCACTTCAGTAATAAATAGTTCTGGCCTTGAAAGAGTATATACTCCCATCCCTTGAAGAACTTGTCTTAATTGATATTGAGCTCTACTACCTCCTAAAATACTCATTGAAGCCGATATAATAGATATTTTTCTGGTAGATAATAAATCATTTTGATATGACATCCAATCCAAATAATTTTTTAAAACACCAGTAAATGAATAACTATATTCTGGAGTTGATATAATTATAAAATCCATATCATTAAATATTTCTTTAGCTTTTTTTACTTGGTCTACTTCTTTTAAATCTTCATTAAATAAAGGAAGAGCTATATCAATGAAATTGAATGTTGCTTTTTCTTTATATTCTTCTTCAATATATTTTAAAATTAGAGTATTAAACGAATCTTTTCGCAAACTACCTGAAATTAATCCTATTTTCATTAATTCTCCTTTATAAATTTAATTACATCTTCTTCTTTTAATTTAAACTGTTCAAATGTTTTCATGTTTTTCAAAGTTAATAATTTACTATTTATCTCTTCTTCTCCTAAGATTAATGAGTATTTAGCATTTATTTTATCAGCATATTTCATCATTTGTTTAATGTTTTTATTTCCATAGTAAACACTTGCTTTAATATTGCTATTTCTAAGCGTTTTGGCAATAATATTAGGATAATCATATTCTATACCAATTGGCATGATTAAGACGTCCTCAAATGATTCATTTATAGTAATTAGACCTTCTTCTTTTAATTGATCAAACAATCTAGTAAGTCCTATTGAAATTCCAACACCCGGAAGTTTTTTATCAGTATAGAAAGAAGCTAAATCATCATATCTTCCCCCGCCTCCTACACTTCCAATCTGTGGATAGTCTTTTAAGACTGTTTCATAGATTGTTCCTGTGTAATAATCAAGTCCTCTTGATAATTTTAAATCTATCATATAGTTATTAGTATCTAATTTAAGATTTTCAATACTGTTAATAACTGTTTTTAATTCTTCAAATCCTAAATCATATTTAGCATTTTTTCCTAAAAAAGTGGTAACAAACTCTAATTTATCTTGATTGCTTCCTTCAAACATAATAAAATTAATAACTTTATTTATTTGATCATCATTTAATCCTACTTCTTTTAATAAATCAATAAATGAATTTTTATCAA
Organism: Bacilli bacterium; assembly: GCA_030602345.1. Lineage (GTDB taxonomy): Bacteria > Bacillota_I > Bacilli_A > RF39 > UBA660 > JAUVZX01. The sequence goes on along the minus strand of JAUVZX010000003.1, from coordinate 31,257 downwards.
CTTTACTAACCTTGTCGATAACTCTCAATACTTCATCTGTATTATTAATATTATTTAATTCTAAAAATCCAATTAATAATTTTCGATTATTAATTCTGATTAAGAAATCTGCAATATTTAATTTTTTAAAAATATCATATATTACATTAACCATAACTACATCATAATTAATATCTAAAGACTCATCACCAATTACATCTATATCACACTGATAAAACTCTCTAAATCTTCCTCTTTGTGCTCTTTCACCACGATATACCTTACCTATTTGGTATCTCTTAAATGGAAAAGATAATAGATTATATCTTGATGCAACATATTTAGCTAAAGGCACAGTTAAATCAAACCTCAAAGAAAGGTCTTTATCTCCTTTTAAAAAACGATATAGTTGTTTTTCCGTTTCACCACCTGCTTTGGCAAGTAAAACTTCACTATATTCTATGACAGGAGTATCTATTGGAACAAATCCATAATTTTCGTATGTATTTTTAATTACATCTAACATTTTATTAAATGCTATCTGTTCATTTGGCATCAGTTCCATGAATCCTGATAAAGTTTTAGGTTCTTGTTTTTTCATAAAATCACCAACATAATTATATCATATTTTAAAAAAAACACTTCAAAGAAGTGTTTTTATATTAGTATTTAATCTTGTCTACGGCGTCAACAGATGAATATTCTGCTATTATAGAAAATTCTTCTATCATATAACTAATTCTAGTCAAATATCCATCTACATAATGAATACGACCTTTTACAACTGTTTTAGATTCTACATTTTCTATATTTAGAGAAGTTAATATATCATTTAATACCTTAGTTTTAAATGTAACCTCATATAATGTATTCTCTTTACCATTTATTATTTCCTTTGACTTAGAATTAACTTTATCTATATTCTTTAGACCTTCTAAATAAATATCATATTTTATATAATTATAACTTTCAATTTCTTTAAATTCATTATCTTTTTTTTGTAAAATCTTATCACCTTCAATGATGTATTCTTCAAAATATGAATTTTTAAAATCTATAACCACTTTTTCTGATATATGTATTTGTTCATTTTTATAATTATGAAATCTTAATTCTTTTCCATATCTTTGTGTTACAACTTTACCAAAAGCTTTTACATTAACAACATATCCTGAAATTTCATTAGATTTCATATTCTTATAAACTTTTTTTAACGACGATGGTGTACATCCCGTTATCACTAATGCAACTAGCAATAAGCTAAATATTTTTTTCATCATATTATTTTCTCCTTTAACAAGCAAGACCGCATGGAAATCCGTCAGGATCATCTACGAAAAAGTAAACTCCAAACGAATGTATTATATATTCACCTTTATCTGTCAACAAATATAATCTATCATTTGACAATGATGAAAATACTTGATTAATTCTAATTGGCTCTAATTCATTTTCGCTTCCGTATCTTATATTTGCTTGACCAAATTCACCAAAACCTGGGATAACTATTGTGTTACCACTTGAAACTTCTTCATCATTTAAGAGTAAAATCAACTGATTTGTTGCTGATAAATATTGTGTTAAAGCATTGATAATTATATCCATTTCTTCTGGTAATATTTCGTATTCAACAAAGCACTCCATAGCTAGATCTGGATTCCTGTCTAACTCCCTTGATAAAAAACACAACATAACATCATCATACATTTCATATCCTACTGGTTTTAAATAACTATATTCATCAGGAAATTGCATATTATTTTCAACCAAATATGCAAGTGCAATTTTTGGATCTATCATGTTAAGTGAAGAATTAATGTGAAGAACATATTCCCAAATAGCATCATCGACCATCATAATATAATTTTCATCTACTCCATATTCAAGAGATAACTCATTAATAGTTTGATCCCAATATACTTTCCATTCTTCAGGAGTCATCATATTTGGCATCCATAACATATTCCAAATATCTTGAGACAATTCATCTATTCTAGCTATAGGGGTGAATCCTGGAGAAAAAAATTCAAGAGGAATAATTACTCCATTTGTATTGAAATATGTATCAGTATAATCCCAATCTATTGCAATTGATTCTCCAGTGCCACCTCCAGTGCCACCACCAGTATCATATACTTGTTCTTTAAATTCACCATCAGTTGTTAAAAAACCAGATAAATATCTGTCATCTTCTGCATTTCTAATAACTTCTTTTATTCCGGAATTTGCTATCTGATTAGGAATAAAAGTCAAACTATTTACATCAGAAGTATCTGAATCAATCCCCCAAACATATAAGCCCCCATTTGTATCAATCATATATGCATGGGCCCTAAAACCAAAATCATGTCCGTCTGCTCTAAGAAAAGTAAATTTTTCTGCCCCTTGCAAATAACTATTTATTATAGGGGTTTCTTGAAAATGAGATTCATTTGTAATTCCCAATCCCAATCTTCCATTTGCATTGCTACCCCAAACTCTAACAGTTCCATCATTTAAAATTGCGTAAGCCACTGGGTGTACAGCATCGTATGTTTTAGGATAATCACCTTGATACACTTCAGATACTGCATATATTTCTTTTACATTATTTAAACTAGGAATTAATTTCGGAGAAAATGCAAATTTACTTGATATTATAGGTGTATATTCATTTTCGTTTGGAGAAGAATATATATAGTCATATTCAGCTCCACCTAAATTATTTCCCCACACCATTACTTGGCCACTATTTAAAATTGCATAAGCAGTGTGACGATCCGCAACTATTTTATTAACATTTGTTAATCCTGGAATGTATTCTAATCCTTCAAAATTATTTGCAGTTGAATAACCTATTAAGTTCGAAGTATTATGTGAATGACTTCCTGGAACCATTGCTCTTGAAGATCCCTCTGACATTACTCTTCCATCCATCATAACAAAGAAATAAGTTCCTGCTCCTGTTGAAACAACATCTTTAACATCTTCTAAGTATTGATAACCGTATAATCCAGAATAGTTTATATAGTGTAATCTATTGCGAGAGTCTATAACGAAAATTTTATCATGAGAAAATGCAAACACTTTTTTAATTTTAACATTTTCTTCTTCGAAGTATACTTCATTCCAAGTTTGGTAATCAATGCTTTTATTTAAAAACAATCTACCTGTTTTACTTAATAAAATTTGAAATCTATTACTCCAACTTTTAGTATTATATTCAAAGAAAGAAAAACCTAAAGTGTCATCAACACAATCATCAGCATTTTCACTAACTATAACTTCAATAGAATTATAATCTTTTATATAACATCTGTTGTTATATACTGCGCCAATATATATTTCTTGATCATCCCTAATCATTATTACTGCGCTGTCTGGTCTTTTTCCATTTATATTAACAAATTCATATATATTTGTTTCAAATGGAAATTCGCCATCATCTGTTATCTCTTTCAAGAAATACTCTTCGCCTGCTTTAACTAAACCTCTTACGCTCGCTATATCTGCTCTTCTAGCTGCTTCATCGATCATTCTTAGTGCATTTGGTACAGTTATTAATGCAATTATTGCTAACACTACCATCACTACTAATAATTCGATTAATGTAAAACCTTTTTTCATTTAGTCCCCCTATTATCTACATAATACCTTAATTTTTATTATATTTCAAGGTAAATAAGAGGAAATTTGATTTATTAACAAAAAAATAAGAAACAAAGTTTCTTATTTAACTATATGAATTTGATTAGCAGTGCCCGGATGAACATGAACATATAATTTATATCCAATTAAATCATTTAAATTATAATTTTTATTATTTTTAAGTTGATCAAAGTAATATTGCATAATAATTGGTAATCTTGAATCAACATTATCTCTTCTTAAAACAAATATTCTATGCCTTTCTATAAAAATCGTATTACAAACTTCCGCATCTAAATCACAAGCAGAACCACTATTATCAATTAAAATATCGTAGTCACTAAAATCTCTATTATAAGTTAGTTTAAAAGAAATTTGATTTCTAGGTATTCTAGTATCATGAACTATTTCAACATTTTTAGCATGAATATAAACCGGATAATAATATAACATTTGTATTTCTTTAAAATGAGTATATTCTACAGGTTTTGCAGGAGTTTTAACTATATAAGAATAACTTAGTAAAATCCCTAAGATTAACATAAGTAAACTTATTATAATTGGTTTCCATGAAATATCTTTATCTTCAAAAATAAATTTATAGATAACTAATAATATATATCCTAAGAATAGAACTAAAGCCAATGATGCTAAATTTAAGCCAGGAATATACAAATACATAAATGTAAAATAAATTGTTCCTACCAAAGTAAATAAGCTCATAATAAATGCAATCATAAGAGGTATTGCAACTAATATAATCATTAATTTAACAATGAAAATACTAACATTAACTAAATTTTTTTCATTATCTTTAAAAATTTCTTTTCTGATACTCTTCTTCGGTTTAACTGTTTCTTCAAATACTTTTATAACAATATATATTGATAAACAAATATATAAAATAAATGCAAGTGAATTAAGAGCAACTGATGAAGCCCAAGATAAAGGTCCAAATAAAGAAGCATCTGCAACCATATTTATAATTCCTTTTATCATTTGAAACGGAATTAACATCAACAACATAAATATTGCTGTTTTGATTAAAACTTCAAATATTTGTTCTACGCTTACATTGTTTTCTTTAAAAAAGTCTACCGCTTTTTTGAATTGTCCTGCAACATAGATACTTGCTTTTTTAATGAATTTATCTGATTGCTTTAAAAACTCTTTTAGTTCTTCTTGATCTTTTTTTGTTTTTAATAGTTCTTTTTCATTTTGAACTATTTCTTCTATACTACCTAAAGAAGCTACTGCTTTTAATTCAGACATTCCTTTAGCAACTTTCTGATCTATCTTCCTTGAATATTTAGCCAATAATTTTTCTTTGTTTTCAAAATCTACTAATTCTTCCTCTAGTTCTTTTAAAAAACGTTTCTTTTTCATATTGTCCTCCATCTTCATTATATAAAATTTTATGATTTTTGTAAAACATTATATTTTTTTGTAAATAAAAGATATGACAAATAAAATAAAATTAGAAACCACAATGCTTGCTCCAACCGGTATATTTAAATAAAAGGATGCAAATAATCCAATTAGAAAAGAAATAATCGAAAAGAATATCGATAAAACCATAACTATTTTATATTTATCAGTTAATAACATTGCCGAAGAAGCTGGGAAAATAATTAATGAAGATATTAATATTGTACCAATCATTCTTATTCCTACTACTATTGCCAATGCTGTTAAAATTGATAAAAGTGCTTTTAAAGTTTTTACTTTAACTCCTGTAGCTAATGCAAAATCTTCATCAAAAGTAATCGCAAAAAACTTATTATAAAAAAATAAATAAGTAATTATAACAATTAGTAAAACTATAACACTCAATAAATAATCACTCTTACCAATCGCAAGAATACTACCAAACATATATGAATCAATACTAATATTAACACCACCCGATAAACTAATAGCAATTATACCTAAAGCTATTGAAACACTAGCCATCATCGCTATGGCAGCATCACCTTTTATTTTGGCACTATCTCCTAACAAAAGTAAAACGAACGCTGCTACAATCACAATGGGTATTGAAAATTGCAATGGTGAAAATCCTAAAGCTAGAGCAAAAGCGATTGCACCAAATGAAACATGCGCTAATCCATCACCAATATTTGAATATTTTTTTAAGACTAAATTAACACCTAAAATAGCAAGAGCAACTACTACTAACAATCCTACGATTAAAGCTCTTTGCAAAAATGCGTATTCTAAAATACTATTAATTATTTGCATAATGATCACTTCCAATCATGTATTTACTATATTCTGTTTTCAAATAATCTTCAGTTGTACCAAAAAATAATATTTCTTTATCGATATGTAATATTTTATTTGCATATTTAATAATATTTTCAATATCATGAGTTGTAGTAACAATAGTCATATTATGATGTTGATGTAAATGAGCAACAGAGTCATAAAAATCTTTAGTTGCAACCGGATCTAAATTAGCTACTGGTTCATCCATAAACATAATTTTCTCCGCAGAATTTAAAGCTCTTGCAAGCAATACTCTTTGTTGTTCTCCACCAGATAATTTTTGAAATGATTTATTTTTAAAATTTAACACATTAACACATTTCATATTATTTAATGCTATCTCTTTTTCTTTTTTAGAATAGAATGGTATAAATTTATTCTTAGATGAAAATCCACTTAAAACAACTTCAAAGACAGTCGCGGGAAAGTTTTTTTGGATATTATTTTTTTGAGGAACATATCCAATTTTATTTTTATTTTCCAAATAAATAATTTTACCTGAGTCAACTGGTATTAATCCTAAAATAGCCTTCACCAAAGTAGTTTTACCACTTCCATTTTCTCCTACTATTCCTATATAATCATTTTCCTTTATTTCAAAAGAAATATTTTTTAATACTTGTTGATTTTCATAACTTAAATTTATATTTTCACACTTTATCATAAAGCACTTCTTAATACTTCTATATTTCTTTTCATGATCGTTATATAAGTTTCATTGTTTTCAAAATCATTTTTTGTGATATTCTGCATCGAATTAAATTCTAAAATAGGTACTTTTGTCTCTGAAGATAATGATTCTGCTACTTTTTTAGAGCTTCCTTCCAAATGTAAAATTGCAGGCACACCACTAGCTTTGATTTTTTTAGTTAAGAAAGTCATTGTTCTTAAAGAAGGTTCTGTAACAGTACTACATCCAGTAAAAGCCGCACTATAAGATAAATTATATTCATCTGTAAAATATCTAAAAGCAAAACGATCCCCAAATAATAAATATCTAGTTTCAGAAGACGCTACTACCTCTCTTATTTCTTGATCTAATTCATCCATTAATACAACGTATTCGTTATAGTTATCTTCAATTAAGGAATAGTCCTCTTCAAAAGATATTCTATATTCTATTAAAGCGTCTTTGATTACTCCTAAAATTATTTTGGCGTTAGGTATAGAAGTCCATATGTGTTCATCATCTTCTACATCATCATGATCATGGTCATGATGATCGTGATCGTAGTCATGATGGTGCTCTTCTTCATCGCTAGTTGCACCTTCAATTTCTTCTTCTTCTAAAATATTTGCATAATCAAATAATTTGATAATCTTAGTTTTACTAGGATCTATCTCATCAATTATATCTTCTAACCAAACATCAGAGTGACCACCAGTATATATAAATATATCAGAAGATAAGATATTAATTATATCTTCAGCAGTAGGATCATAATTATGCATATCTACTCCTGGTTTTATTAGCATAGTTATTTCGACATTGTCATCTGATAATTGTCTTGTAAAGTCATAATAAGGGAAAATAGTCGTTACTACTTTTATTTTAGTTAATTCTTTTTCTTCCTCTTTTAAATTATGATTTGCAAATACATATCCTGCAATTAATAATATTAGTATTGTTAGTATAAATAATATTTTTTTCATATTTTTTTCTCCTTACATTCATTGCATAAACCATAAAAAACAGTTTTGGTATCGTCTATTAGTAAATCAAACTTTTTTTGAAAAGTTTTTAAAAATTGTAAGTATTCTTTAGTTTCTTCCAAGTGATAAAGTTGATTACAATTATTACATAAAAAATGTATTTCATGATGACAATCTTCATCAATTATCATTTGATAGCAAGCTTTATCATCTATTTTTACTTTTCTTATTTGATTTTCTTTTATTAAAGTATTTAAAAATCTATAAATGGTAGATTTATTTATTTTCAGATTATTTTCTAGCAAATAATTTTCTATATCTTCCACACATATATGGTTATGTTCATTATTTTTTAAATAATTTATTATTTCTTCTCTTTGTTTTGTATTGTATTTCATAATACCTCCAATTTGCAAATGGTTTGCAAATTGATTATATGATATTTTTTTATTCGCGTCAATAAAAAAACAGACTATTTGTCTGTTTTTATATATACATCCATCTTGTTATATGGAATTTCAATATTATTTTTATCGAACTCTACTTTTATTTGTTCCATCAAATCATAATATACAGTCCAGTAGTCATCTTTCTTACTCCAAACTCTTACATTATAGATTAACGAACTTTGAGAATACTCTGCAAACCTAATTAAATATTCATTCTCTTTTAAAACTAATTTGTGTTTTTTAATTATTTTTTCTATTATTGATACTACTTGATTATGATCAGTCTTATAAGATACATTGATTCTCAAATCAACTCTTCTTTCATCTTTAATAGAATAATTAATTATTCTATTATTAGCTAAAGCTCCATTGGGAATAAATATAAACTTATTATCTGGTGTCCTCAAAGCCGTATATAAAATTTGAATGTTTTCTACAGTACCCATAAAACCTTCAACCTCAACAAAATCACCAACTCTAATTGGTTTTATCGTCAATAGTAATATGCCTCCGGCAAAGTTAGATAATGATCCTTGTAGAGCTAAACCTACTGCGAACCCGAATGAAACTAGTATGGCTAATACAGATGATGAATTAACTCCTATAACTGCAACTATAATAAAGATCAATAAAAGTTGCAAAACTATCTTTACTAATGATCCTAAAAAAGGTTTAAGATTGGGATCCATATGACTTTTTTCTAATCCTTTTCTAATTAAAGAAACTAATTTTTTAATTAAAGGAAATCCAACCCATGCAAGTAAAAAAGCAATTATTAATCTTGTTCCATAAAGAACTATTAAATCTAAATAATCTTGTAACATATATCCTCCTTATTTATTTTATCACAATATTGACTAATTTATTAGGAACGATGATTATTTTAACAATTTGCTTACCTTCTAAATTAGATTTAACATTAGGTATTTCTTTAGCTAAGTTTTCCATTTCTTCTTTTGAAGTATTCATTGAAACATCAATTTTACCTCTTATTTTTCCGTTTACTTGAACTACCATTTCATAAGTATCACTTACTGTTTTAATTTCATCATATGAAGGCCAAGCTTCGTATGCAATAGTATGATTGTGTTTTAAAATTTTAGTCCATATTTCTTCAGTTATATGAGGTGCTAATGGATTTAATAACTTAATAAATGATTCAGCATATTCTAAAGGTAAATGCCCTTCTTTATATACAGCATTAACAAATATCATCATTTGGCTAATAGCAGTATTAAATTTAAGTTCATTATAATCATTAGTAACTTTCATTACTGTTTGATGATATACTCTTTCTAAATTATTATTTGGTTTATCTTCTATTTTAATTGTTTGATAAAGACGATACACTCTTTCTAAAAATTTTCTAGAGGCTTCTGCTCCCGTATCTGACCAAGGTTTATCTGACTCTAAAGGCCCCATGAACATTTCATATATTCTTAAAGAATCAGCCCCATAAGTTTGAATTAATTCATCGGGACTAACTACGTTGCCCTTACTTTTAGACATTTTTTCACCATTTGCTCCTAAAATCATTCCTTGATGAAATAATTTTTTAAATGGTTCTTTTACAGGAACTATACCTTTATCATATAAGTAATTATTCCACATTCTTGAATAAAGAAGGTGTCCAACCGCATGCTCATCTCCACCTAAGTATAGATCAACCGGTAACCAATGCTCCATCAATTTTTTATCGGCAATTTCATTTTCATTCTTAGGATCCAAATATCTTAGGAAATACCAACTTGACCCTGCAGAACCTGGCATTGTCGATGTTTCTCTTCTTCCTTTTCGACCATCTTTTTCAATATTAACCCAATCTTTAGCCTTTTCCAAAGGAGATTGCCCTTTTTGACTAGGCTTATAATCTTCTAGTTCTGGTAAAACTAGAGGTAATTCACTATCGTCTAAGACTTCTATTTTATCTTCAAAATGAATCGCAGGAACGGGTTCTCCCCAATATCTTTGTCTTGCAAAAATCCATTCACGAAGTTTATAAGACACTGCTTTTTCTCCCTTTTTCAGTTCTTCTAATTTATTTATTGTCAATTCTATACCATCTTTTTTATTATCAACTGAATTTAAGAAATCTGAATTTACATATTGACCATCTTTTTCATATGCTTCAATAGCTATATCGCCACCTTTGATTACTTCGATGATTTCAATATCAAACTTTTTAGCAAATTCATAATCTCTTTGATCATGTGCCGGAACTGCCATAATTGCCCCAGTTCCATAACTAATCAAAACATAATCGCTAATCCAAATCGGTATTTCCTTACCATTAAAAGGATTAATAGCAACTAAGCCTTCTAATTTAATTCCCGTTTTTTCTTTTGATAATTCTGTTCTTTCAAGTTCACTCTTTGTCTGAGTTATTTCTAAATATTCAGATACTTCTTTTTTATTTTTTATGAGTTCATGCTTAGTTAAATCATGTTCAGGTGCTAAAACTAAAAATGTTGCTCCAAAAATAGTATCAGGTCTAGTCGTAAATACTGTTATTTTTTCTTCTATACCTTTAACATCAAAACTTATTTTAGCTCCAACGGATTTACCAATCCAATTTTTTTGGATTTCTTTAGTTGAAGTAGGCCATTCAAGATCATCTAAGTTATCTAATAATCGATCAGCATATTTTGGCATATCAATTACCCACTGTTTTAAGTTTTTTCTAACTACAGGATAACCACCACGCTCACTTTTACCATTAATTATTTCATCATTTGCTAAAACCGTTCCTAATTCTTCGCACCAGTTAACAGGCATATCGGCATATTTAGCTAATCCATCTAAGTATAGATTTTTAAAAATCCATTGTGTCCACTTATAAAAACTTGGATCAGAAGTACTTACTTCTTTTGACCAATCATAAGAGAAACCCGCTTCTATTAGTTGTCTTTTAAATACTTGAATATTTTGCAAAGTAAATTTATCTGGATGATTACCTGTTTTTATAGCATATTGTTCTGCTGGCAACCCAAAAGCGTCCCATCCCATCGGATGAAGAACATTATATCCTTGCATTCTTTTCATTCTAGAAAGAGCATCGCTAGCTGTATATCCTTCAATATGTCCTGTATGAAGTCCATCGCCTGAAGGATACGGAAACATATCTAAAATATAAAATTTAGGTTTGGAAAAGTCCCAAACATCAGTTTTAAATGTTTCATTTTCTAACCAATATTGTTGCCATTTTTTTTCTATTCGATTGTGATTATACATAATTCCTCCTACAAAAAAACTATAAATCATAGGGACGCAAATACGTGGTACCACCCTAATTTATAGCTCAAATACTTTAACGCAGTAAACGGTATATTTTTTAAATAAACTACTCCAAAGCGAGTTCATAAAGTAATAATAAATGTTTTCACCAACCACATTTTCTCTAAAAAAAATTATCTTTACTACTATTCTTTTTCAACGTATTAACTTATATATGAATTATACTTTATTTTTTATATTAATTCAAGCAATTTAATTTGACAAAATAAAATATATTGCTATAATATTTAGTCATGGAGGGCAAACTATGAAAACATTAGCTGTTAACAATCATGCACTTAAAAAAGTAGCAACGGGGTTCGCTTTAGTATTAGGTATGGCACAAGGAAATATTGCAGTAGTTCAATATTCAGATGTTCCTACTTATCAAGCTAAACCAACTGATACTTGGGTATTAGATATTGAAAAAGAAGCATTTTTACCTAAAAATGCTACTTATGAAAAATTAGCAACATTAAAAAGATAAAAGATACATTGTATCTTTTTTTGATATAATTATATTGGTGATAATATGAAAGAACCTTTAGCAATAAAATTAAGACCAAAAAAATTAGAAGATATAATTGGACAGGAGCACTTGATTGGTAAAAATAAAATTTTATCTAATTTGATTGCAAATGATTTCTTACCTTCTATTATTTTATTTGGTAAACCAGGCATTGGTAAAACTAGCATTGCTGTTGCAATTGTCGAAGAAATGAATCTAAGATACAGATCTTTAAATGCAGTTATTAACAATAAAAAAGATTTTGATGTTGTGGTAGAAGAAGCTAAACTATATTCTGGTTTAGTCGTTATTATGGATGAAATACACCGATTAAATAAAGACAAACAAGATTTACTATTACCTTATTTAGAAAGTGGTCTGATCACTTTAATTGGTCTTACAACATCTAATCCATACCATAAAATTAATCCTGCTATTAGAAGTAGATGTCAAATATTTGAACTACATGAACTTAATGAAGAAGATATAAAATTTGGATTAAAAAAGGCTTTATATCATTTAGAAAACATTAAAATTGAAGATAAAGTTTTAGATTATATTGCTAATATCTCAAATGGTGATTTAAGAAGCGCTTATAATATTCTTGAAATTGCTTACTATTCTTTCAAAGATGAAAAAATTACTAAAGAAAATATATTAACTATTCACAATAAACCTTCTTTCTTTCATGATAAAAATGAAGATGGTCATTATGATGTATTAAGTGCTTTTCAAAAATCGATAAGAGGAAGTGATGTCGATGCATCTTTGCACTACTTAGCTAGACTATTAGAAGTCGGAGATTTAGATAGCATTTATAGAAGATTGAGCGTAATAGCATATGAAGATATAGGGCTGGCAAATCCTAATATAGGTTTAAAATTGGACGCTGCTATAAACGCTTCTGAAAGAGTAGGTCTTCCTGAAGCTAGAATTATTTTGGGAATGATCGTTATCGAAATGGCACTTTCGCCCAAATCCAACAGTGCATATCTTGCTATAAGTGAAGCAATTAATGACATAAATAAAGGAAATATTGGCAACATTCCAAATCATATAAAAAACAGTAGTTCTGATTATAAATATCCTCATCAATATGAAGGTAGTTATGTTAAACAACAATACCTACCAGATAAAATAAAAGATAAACGCTATTTCTTTCCTAAAAATAATAAAAATGAAGAAGTACTTAAGAATATATTAGATAATATAAAGAAAAAATGAAAAATTAATTTTTCATTTTTTTACTTCTATTTTATTTTTACCACCCATATAAGGCACTAATACTTTTGGAATATTTATAGAACCATCTTCATTCAAATTATTTTCAAGAAGAGCAATTAACATCCTTGGAGGAGCAACTACTGTATTATTCAAAGTATGAGCATAGTATTTATTACCATTTTCATCTTTAACTCTTATTTGTAGTCTTCTTGCTTGAGCTTCTGTCATATTTGAACAGCTTCCTACTTCAAAATATTTCTTTTGACGAGGACTATATGCTTCAATATCGATTGATTTATGCTTTAAATCTGCTAAATCTCCTGAACAACACTCTAAAGTTCTTACAGGAATATCCATGCTTCTAAAAAATTCAACTGTATAAGTATACATTTTTTCAAACCATTCTTTTGATTCTTCCGGCTTACAAACGACGATCATCTCTTGTTTTTCAAATTGATGAATTCGGTAAATTCCTCTTTCTTCAATACCATGAGCTCCTTTTTCTTTTCTAAAACAAGGAGAATATGATGTCATTGCATAAGGAAGATGTTTTTCTTCTAATAATTGATCTTTGAATTTAGCAATCATAGAATGCTCAGAAGTGCCAATTAAGTATAGATCTTCACCTTCTATTTTATACATCATAGCATCTTTTTCTGTAAATGACATAACACCATCAACTGATTGAGAATTAAGTAAATAAGGGGGGATACAATAAGTAAATCCCTTATCAATCATGAAATCCCTAGCATATGATAAAACAGCTGAATGAAGTCTTGCTATATCTCCCATTAGGAAATAAAAACCACTTCCAGATATTCTTCTAGCACTTTCTAAATCAATACCATCTAAAGCTTCTAATATTTCAACATGATAAGGCACATCATATTTATATTCAGTTTTAACTCCATGTGCTTCTACTTCAACATTTTCAGTATCATCTTTTCCTAAAGGAACATCATCTGCAATTATATTTGGAATTACATTCATAATGTCTCTTATTTTAGCTTCATAAGCAACTTCATTTTCTTCTAAATGAACTATTTCTTCATTTAGTGACTCAATTTCTTTTTTAATTTTATCCGCTTCTTCTTTTTTACCTTCACGCATTAAAAGACCGATTTCAGCACTTTTATTATTTTTTTCTGCTCTTAGGTTATCTCCTTTTTGTTTAAAGTTTCTATACTCTAAATCTAGTTCAAAAATTTCATCAACCATAGGTAATTTATGATCTTGAAATTTCTTTCTAATGTTTTCTTTTACAAGGTCTTTATTATTTCTTATTAAATTTATATCTATCATATTTCCTCCTTTATAATAAAAAAAGACTCACATAGGAGCATAAAAATGCGGTGCCATCCTAAATAAGCCTTGCTTGTAATAACGGTTTCCCGGGAATGTTTTCATTCCGCTCCCAAGTAGATTCGCTAATCTTTATTACTAGTTTGCATCAACCACTAGCTTTCTAAAAATAAATAATTAGTTACTATTCTTGTTCATTGCTTTGTATATTTCATATTATACTTTAACCGTTTTTTAAATGCAAGTACTTTTGAGTTTGACCAAATATAAATAAAATGTTAATATATTTATCAATACGGAGGACTTATGAAAATAGTTAAAAAAATACAAGAACTTAATATAGTGCCTTATCAATACTTTTTGGCAAAAGAAAACAATGGAAAATTAATTAATGACACAATCTTTGTTATTTCAAACACATTAGAAATATCTGCACATCAGGGTTTTAAATTAATGAATAACGATATCAACACGTGGTTTATGGAAACATTTAGAAAAGAAAAAATTACTGAAAATCTTTTTGTAGTAACAGATGGAAAAAACAAAGGATTTTATAAAAAAGATGGAAATAAGCTTTACAAGTATGAAGGTTTTAAAAGAGTAAGTGATAAAGTATATAATTATTTAGAAATGGATTTCATAAAATTTGAACAACTAACTACATCTAATAGGCAGGATTGGATTCATATCTATTCGGAAATAGAGATGATGCAAAAATTACAAAAAGCATTTTTCCCAGATAAACAAAAAGTAGAAACTAAAGTAAAAAAGAAGTAATTAATTACTTCTTTTTTGTTCTTTCTGAATATTCTTCAAAGAAACCAAAAGAATTACTTGCTATTTCTTTTTTCTCTTCTAACCATTTAAAATATTCTAATTTAACTATATTATAAATAGTTTCTTCATCTAAATTACTAAAATTATTCAATTGACTCATTTTAATATAGTTTGAAATGTACTTTTCATTTAAATAATCGTATTTATAAATAAATTCATCATCTTTTTTAATATGAACAGCTCCACATATCAAGCATCTTGCTTCCATTTGTATCTCTTCTTCATTTTCACCAATTGATTCTGATAAAATCAACCATGATGGATGCTCACAAATACTACTAATATTAAAACTGTTATTATTTACTTTATGATTTTTTTTGATTAATTTAAACATTTTCATCACCAATTAAGTATTATAAATGTTTTTATTTTTTTGTCAAACTATTTTGGCTCAACATAAACATTAATATACTTAACTTCTTTTTTTAACTTTTTTTCTAATTGTTCTAAAAAGTCATATACTTGTTCGTATCCTAAATTTTCTTCAAGCAGAATAGTCATAATTACTTTATAATGGTTTCCATATTTAGTTATCACTAAATTTTCTACTTCTTTTATCGGTTTTTCTTCTTGTAATAATGAATTAATGGTATCTATTATTTTTTTATCTTTAAAAGGTTTACCTAAAAGGCCACTTAAAGCTTCCTTTAATAATGTGATACCTAATAAAGTTGTCAGTATTCCAATTATAAAAGCAGTTAATCCTTCAAAATAATCAAACTTATAAAATTGACTTATAATTAATGAAAATAACACCATTAAGGTAATCATTTGATCAAATTTTGTTTTCTCTCTGTTCGGAAAGAAAAATTTATCTTTATATTTTTTAAATCTTTTTGATATTGCTTTCTCTATATATGAAATTAATATTATTAGAACAATTAATATATATATCAACCTTGAATCTGGTTTACTAATTTGTCCTTGTCCAATTTGATAAAATATGTATAAAGAACCCATGATAATGGCAAATCCTACAGTTAAAGAATTTAAATATAATTCTTTTAACTTGAATTCCTTATTGTTATTGAACATATGGTATGCTCCAATCATGTTTGAAAACACTCTACTAAGATTATTGATTCCACTGGCAACTAAAGAAAGAGATAAACCTAAAAGGCCTCCTACTATTTGAATGAAGCCAGATAATATGTTGATTGAGTATAGAACAATTAAATCTTTAATAATTACTTCTTTCATTTTAAATGATACCAACTCTTTCCATATTCTATATCAACATCCAAAGGAACTGATAATTGATAAGCTTCTTCCATACATTTTTTAACTATAGCAATTACTTTTTCTAATTCTTCTTTTTTAACATCAAATACCAATTCATCGTGAACTTGCAAAATCATTTTTGATTTAATTTCTTGTTTGTGAAACTCTTTATATATGTCGACCATCGCTTTTTTAATAATATCTGCACTTGTACCTTGAATTGGAGTATTTAAAGCCATTCTTTCTCCTTGTTGTCTAATTGTGAAAACAGGATTTTTAAGTTCATCTAAGTTTCTCTTACGATTAAATAAAGTTTTTACATAAAAATTTTTATAAGCTTCTTTTATTGTTTCTTCCATATATAGTTTTATACCTGGATAAGTTTTAAAATAGTCATCAATAAATTCTTTTGCTTTTGTAATTGGAATATCTAGATTTTCAGAAAGTCCAAACGGACTAATTCCATATATAATTCCAAAGTTAACTGCTTTAGCTATTCTTCTTTGTTCCTTAGTAACTAAATCTGGCTCTACTCTAAATATATCGGCTGCAGTCTTAGTATGAATATCCATTTTTTCATTAAAAGCTTTTATTAAAGAAGGAATATTAGCAATATGAGCTAAAACTCTCAACTCAATTTGGGAATAATCACTACTTAAAATAACACAATCATCACTCGCGACAAAAGCTTTTCTAATTAACTTACCATATTCAGATCTAATTGGAATATTTTGTAAATTAGGCTCTATTGAAGATAATCTTCCCGTTCTTGCAATAATTTGATTATAAATAGTATGTATTTTACCATCTGCGAAAATAGAACTTAATAAGCCTTCAATATAAGTTGATTTTAACTTTGTTAAATTTCGATATTCCATAATTAAAGGAATAATTGGATGTTTTGATTTTAATTTAACTAACACATCTACCGACGTTGAATACCCTGTTAGTGTTTTTTTACCATGAGGCAATCCTATTTTTTCAAACAGTATCTCTCCTAATTGTTTTGGAGAGGATATATTAAATTCTACTCCTGATAGATTATAAATTTGTTGAACTATAAGTTCTATCTTTATATCAATTTCTTGACCCATTTGAGTAATTGTATCAGCATCAACAGTTATACCTGTATATTCCATATTACCTAAAACAACACATAGAGGAAGCTCTACTTCATTATATAAATCAAATTGCTCTTCTTCTTTCAATTTGTCATTAAATATTTTATAAGTTTCATAAATAAACTTAGCTTTTGCAATAGCATTTTTAGCAATTACCTCTTCACTTGGTTTAATTAATTTGTTTTCTTTTCCATATACATTTTCATAAAAATCGATATCATAATTAAATTGTTTAGCTAAATAACTTATATCTTCTTTAACATTATAGTCTAACGTATTGGCAGCAAGCATAGTATCAAATACAACATTTCCAATATTTAAATCTAACCATTTTAAAGCTACATATAATTTTTTCAAATCATATGTATACTTAATATTACTTAATAATATATTGGGTTTTTGCTTAAGTATTTCTAAAGGAACATAATAACTATTTTGTTCACTATAAATTCCCAAACCCAATACTTCATCTTTATGATAATTATTTCCTAAAGTTTCTAAGTATATTGCACATGGACCATCTATAAATATTTCATCTTTATTCTTCACAATATTTACTAATAAATTATTATTTTCTATTTTTTTATTTTCTTTTTTTAATAGAGAATAAAATTCTAGTTCATTAAATAACTCTTCGATTTCTGCTGCTAAAGGACCTTTATATTTTAAATAGTCAATTTCAAAATTTAAAGGAACGTGCTTATAAATAGTAGCAAGATCATGTGATAAATAAGCTTTATCTTTGTCATTAATCAATTTTTCTTTTAATTTCCCTGCAATATTATCAATATTAGAATATAAATTATCGATATTACTATATTCTTGAATTAATTTTAAAGCTGTTTTTTCTCCGATTCCTTTTACTCCAGGAATGTTATCAGAACTATCTCCTTGTAGAGCCTTTAAATCTACGATATTTTTGGGTTCTATTTCAAATTCTTTCTTAAAACTATCATAATCATATCTTATATAGTCTTTTTGTTTTAATAATTTTATTTCAACATCTTTATCTATTAATTGAAGTAAATCTTTATCACTACTAATTATTGTACATTTAATATTGTCATCTGTCGCAGCGATTAATGAAAGAGTTCCGATTATGTCATCTGCTTCATAATTTTCAACTTCACTATTGAAAATTCCCATAGCATCTAATATTTTTTTAGCATAAGGAAATTGAAGTTTTAGCTCATCTGGAGTCTCTAATCTTCCATCCTTATAATTCTCATATTTTTCATGTCTAAAAGTCTTCCCTTTATCAAAAGCTACCAACATATACTCTGGCTTTTCTTCATCAATAATTTTATTAATCATATTGACAAAACTAAATAAAGCATTGGTTGGAAAACCCTTGCTATTTTTCATGAAATTACCTGAATAAGCTGTTGCATAATAGCTTCTAAATAATAAATTGTTACCGTCTATTAACACTAATCTTTTCATAAATCACTTCCATATCTAATATACCATAATTACCATAAAATAAAAAGAAAACAAGGACCCTTGTTTTCTTACTTTCTAATCAATGAAGTTCTTCTACTATATCTCTTGCCCGCTTCATAAAAATCTAAAAGATATTTATAAAAAACTAATTCTAGTTCTTTCTCAGATAAAGCACCAAAAATATATTCCATTTGCTTTTCGTTTACTGTCGTTAAATCTTTTTCATCAATAAACAAACCAGTTGATTGATTTTTAAGATGCATTGGATAAATTTCTAATTTAGTATGAGCCTCAATATATATTTCCCCTTTTTTTCTAAGAATTAAAAAAGTTGGAATCTTTTTATCTCTATACTCTGCTAAGAATGAAGGTGGATTCTTTTCACTCGAATCTGTCAATCTTTTAAGCCTTGATGTCGGAATTTTATACGTATTCATAATATTTCCCTCTCGTTTTAAATATAATATATTTTTTCAACATAATTGTCAAACTAAAATAAACTTAATTGGCTAGATTCATCTAGATCATCTAATATTTTCATCTTTTTCATTTTATCAATTAATGTCGATGAAACTTTTGCTCTTTTTTGGAAATCTTCAACACTTAAGAAAGGATTTTTTTCTCTTTCTTCTTTGATTTTATTAGCAACAGTATCTCCCAAACCATCTAAAGATCTAAATGGAGGTAATAAAATACCATCTTTTATAACAAAATCTTTTGCATCAGAATAATATAGATCAATATTACCAAATTTAATTCCTCTGGCAGAAGCTTCTAAAGCAATTGAGAGAGTATCTGCTAATGAAAGTTCTTTATTTGACGCTTCTTTTTGTTTTAACATGATTTCTTGATATTTATTTTTAATGGCGTTGTAACCTTTTTGCATTATTTCAACATCAAAATCATTAGACCTTACTGAAAAATAAACTGCATAATATTCCAATGGATAATATAGTTTGAACCATGCAATCCTAAAAGCACTCATTACATACGCAACAGCATGTGCTTTAGGAAACATATATTTTATTTTAGTACATGAATCAACATACCATTCTTCTAAATCATATTGATTCATTATTTGAACAAATTCATCCCAAGTTTTTTTATCTTGACTTGGTTTTCCTTTTCTGACAAACTCCATTATTTTAAATGCTTGTTTTGGCTCCATACCCTTGTTCATTAAATAGATCATAATATCATCACGACAACCAATTACTTCATCAAAATCACATATTTTATTTTTAATTAATTCCTCGGCATTGCCTGTCCATACATCAGTACCATGAGATAAACCAGATAATTTTACTAAATCTGAAAATTTCTTTGGCTGAGTTGTATGCAACATATTGACTGTTAGTGTCGTACCAAATTCTGGCAATCCTAATGATCCTGTTTCACAATTTATTTGTTCCTTAGTTACTCCCATAGCTTTTGGACTTCTAAATAATTCTAGAACTTTTTCATCATCCATGTTAATTTTTAACATGTCTTTATTAGTTAAATCTTGCAACTTTTTTAACATAGTTGGATCATCGTGTCCTAAAATATCAAGTTTCAATAATGCTTGATCAATCGAATGGAAATCAAAATGCGTTGTTCTCCAACTTGAATTACTATCATCTGCCGGATATTGATATGGAGTTATATCAAATACTTCCATATAATTAGGAACAACAACTATTCCTCCCGGATGTTGTCCTGTTGTTCTTTTTGCACCAGTACAACCTTTAGCAAGTCTTTCCATTTCAGCACTTCTCAAAGTTATATTTTTTTCTTCACAATATCCTTTAACGAAACCAAATGCTGTTTTATCAGCAACAGTACCAATAGTACCTGCTCTAAATACATTATCTTCTCCAAAGAGTTCTTTAGTATAATCATGTGCTTTATTTTGATAATCTCCTGAAAAATTTAAATCAATATCAGGAACTTTATCAGCTTCAAATCCTAAGAAAGTAGCAAAAGGAATATCTTGTCCTTCTTTATTCATTAAATTATTGCATTTTGGACAGTTTAAATCTGGAAGATCATAACCACTTGAATAAGTTTTGTATAATTTTTCATTGTTTAATTCAAATAGTGAATGTTTACAGCTTGGACAAACATAATGAGCAGGAAGAGGATTAACTTCTGTAATTCCCATCAAAGTTGCCACTAAAGATGAACCAACTGATCCTCTAGAACCAACTGGATATCCATCATCATTTGATTTTTTAACTAATTTTTGAGAAATTAAATAAATAACATCAAATCCACTAGAAACAATACCATTTAATTCTTTTTCAATTCTTTCTAAGATAAGAGACGGCAAATCATCACCATATAGTTCTTTTGCTCTATCATATACCATATTAGTAACTATTTCCTTAGAATTATCTATTTTAGGACTAAAAGGAATTCCTTTTGTATCAATAAATACTTCTACTTTTTCAATTTGATCTAACAATGAATTAGGATTAGTCACAACTAAATCATATGCATCTTCTAAAAATGATAAACCTTCTAACATCTCATTTGTTGTTCTATAGTGAAGAGATGGTATCTCATAAATTGAATTTCTTGCTAAAGGATGTCTTCCTCCACCAGGAACCTTTTGATTTACTAAAATTTCTCTAAATAATTTGTCTTCTTTATCTAAGTGATGAACATCTCCTGTTGCGATAATCATTTTACCTGTTTCTTTAGTTAATCTAACTATCTTCTTAATATGTTCTTCTATTTCTTTTTCATTTGCAAAATCATTCATTTGAATTAAATGATGATATGCATCAATTGGCTGAACCTCAACATAATCATAAAAAGAAATTAAATTAGATAATTCTTCATCACTTTTACTTCTTGCTTGATTAAATATTTCACTTTCATAGCAACCACTACCAATTAGTAAGTCTTCTCTTAATTTAACAATTTCTGTTCTAGGTATTTTTGGCGTTTTATATAAATATGTAGTATTTGCAAGTGAAACTAATTTAAATAAATTCTTTAACCCGTTTCTATTTTTAGCAATTACATTAATATGATAAGCTCTTCCAAATTTAAAAATATCTTCCACTTTTAATAATTTATCCAATTGATTAATATTTTCAATATTCATATTATTTAATTTTGTTAACATCTTATGAAAAATCAACGCTGTCGCTTTAGCATCATATTCAGCGCGGTGATGTGAGTCTTCATCAAATGGAATATCATATCTTTTAACTAAAGCTGATAAACTATGCCTAAAGTTATCAGGCTCTAATGTTCTAGATAACTCTAAAGTGTCTAAAACCGTATTATTTAATTCATTAAATTTATATTTTTTGATAGCACTTTCTAAGAAAGAAATATCAAATTTAGCATTATGTGCTACTAAAGTATAATCACCAATAAAATCTAAAAATTCTTTAACAACTTCTTCCTCACTAGGTTGACCTTTTAACATTTCATCTGTAATACCTGTGATTTCAGTGATTTTTTTTACCAATTTTCTTTTAGGATCAATTAATTTAGAAAAAGAATCAATTACTTTTCCATCAAAAAGCTTTACTGCTCCAATTTCAATTATTTGATCTTCTCCATAAGCATTAAAACCTGTTGTTTCAACGTCAAAGACAATATATGTCTCTTCTAACATGACTCTATCTTTCGGTCTAACTACCAAAGATATATCATCATCGACCATGCTTAATTCTACACCGTATACTAATTTAAAATCTTCATTAGTTTTTGCTATTTTTTGAAAAATATAATACGCATCCGGAAAAGATTGAACACTATTGTGATCAGTTAGTGCTAATCCACGATGCCCATAGTGAACAGCACGATTAATCAAATCACTAACACTAATGACGCTATCCATCTGACTCATATGAGTATGAGCATGAAACTCGACTCTTTTAACAGAAGCATCATCGTTAGGAATATTTTTCTTTAAATCGCTTGAATTGATATCTCTTGCTATTAAAACAATGTCTTTAGCATAATTATCATTTTTAGAATATCCTCTTATTTTATAGTAGTTACCTATTTTAACTTTAGAAGCCATTTCATTTATTTCATTACTTGTTTTAAAAAACATCTTAACTAACATACTATCAGTATGATCGTGAACTTTTAAAGTTAATATTTTAGTATTAACTTTAGGAGAATCAAAAATTTCCATATCAAAAATATATCCTTCAATTGAAACACTATTAATTTCATAAGTTATTTCTTTAATTGTAGATACTTTAGTTGTAATTTCTTCTCCAAAAAGAACTTTTGTTTCTTTTTTTATTTTTTTTACCTTCATATTAGATAAATTATCAATTTCTTCTTGAATTTCGTCTTTTTTAGGATTAGAAATAGTTACATCAAATTCAATTCTTCTTAAACCAAAATTCTTAAAATCTTTAACTATTTTATCTTTAATTTGCTTGAATTTTAAATTTTCTGATTTATTATTAAGTTCTAAATATATTGTCTCATCGCAATATCCCTTGTAACAATTAGGAAGTTCTGACAAGATTGGTGATTCTTCAATATATTTTTTCATTATATGATTGAAATATTCATCTATATTAATATTTTGATTTAAATAATTAATATCTAATTTAACTTCATAAGAGTTATACTTTTTTTGAAGTAAGTCTAAAAAAATTAGATATACATCTAATGGTAAAACTTTATCTAGACTTATATGAAAAGTATATTTATCTTTATTTTTATTACCTAATATTTTATCTAAATTACCGTCTTTAAAATACACATAAAAATCCTTTGGTATTTGTATTTGTTCTAATAATAATTTTAATTTATCATGCATTTTATCACCCACTAATAGTATATCAAAATAATCAACTTAAAAAAACATATTTAAAAAAGATTAGACTATTCTAACCTTTTTAATAACTATTATATAATTGATTAATTGCATTCTCTTGCTGTGCACCTTTTAAGATAATAAATTCATCGACACTACCATTAAAGAAATTTTCATAAGTGGCTCCATTTTTTCTAGCTCCAATTATAATTTTTTCAGAACTTCTAGCCATTGTGATAGTCAATCTCGAATCTAAAACGCCATTAATATAAAGTCTTACTTCATTGCTATCTTGCGCTATTGAAACATGATTCCAACTTGTTGTTAAATTAGAGTTACTCGTATGAGTCACTAAAGTTCCAGATGAGTTATATACATTTAGAACTGCTTTGTTATTAATTACTCGTAGTGATAAGTTAGCATTCAAAGCTGTATTATGATTACTAAATACAACTCCATTTGATGTTAAATTAGTTGGTCTAATAAACATTGCATATGTTTTATTATCTGTTGCTACATTATCGTTTGTTTCGATATAAGTACTTGTACCGTTAAATAGATATGCACCAGATACTCTTCCAGTATCAACCCATCTAGGTGTTGTTGTTTGCCCTAAAGGAGCATTATTATTACTGTTAGATAAGTCTGCTACTGTTCCCATTCTTGTCCCATTTACAAATGGGGTTGCATATGGCTTGTTTTCAACTTGAAAGCCTGACCAAAATATATCTATTGGAGAAACTTCATCATTATATATAATATTCCTGCTTTGATATAATCCACCTTGAGTAGAGTTAGCGGTAAAAGTCCAACTATGCCTTATCCAATTTGACGTTAAATTGATAGCCCCCGCTAAAATATAGTGATTATCTGCTATTCTATTTATATTTAAAAAATGTCCGTTTTGAGTATTTATGTTAGGAACCGCTCTTACCCAACCACTTACTGTATATGTTTGAAGAGGTTCTATATTTATATTTCGATTATCATCCATATAAACACCTCCCGTTCCAGGAGTCGATTTTGTCATTTGTTTAGACGGTAATCCATCAGGTCCACCATCTAATCGATAGACAGCCGTACCTGTATCACCACCCCAACCCATAGCAGTATATACTTGATTGTATATTCTATTTGAATAATTTGTGTCAGGAGCCAAATTAACAGTAGGCTCTTGAAAATCATCAAAATTATAATATAAATAATATAGATTAGATACTACATTTTGATTATTCATATAATTACCTGTTATATAAGATGATGAACATGACAAGTATGGCTTATATTCATATTTATTATCACTTACTTTTGTCACTGATATATATCCATCACAAAATTCACCAGTTTTACTGTCTACTATTTTATTTATAGCACGACTATCTACTAATTCTTGTAAGGACACTGATCTCGAAGTGTTTAAAGTAGTTGGTAGTAAATCAGGGTTAACAACAAAATAATTTTGAGCACTTCTTTTCATTTGATTCTCTAAATTACGATATGCTGCTGTTCTTGTACTTTCAACGAAACTCATTGCTTGAGGTATAGCTATTATCGCTATCATTCCAAGTATCGCAATTATTACTAATAATTCAACAAGTGTGAATGCTTTTTTCATATTATCACCCATTTAAAGTATAACATATTTAAAAAAGATTAGAACACTCTAATCTTTTTTTATAAATAAATATCTATCTTTTTTTGAGAAATCTTGTTCAAAAAGAACTTTTACATTACTTAATTTAGAAACTATATTTTCTAAATCTTGTTTTTGTTTATGTCCAAACTCAAAAGCTACTAAATATTTTTCATTCGTTATATTTTCAATATTATCTATAATTTTTTTATAAAAATAAAGTCCTTTCTCTTTAGCAAATAATGCTAGATGGGGTTCATTTTTATATACAATATCTTCTAACTCTGAATCATCTTCATCAATATATGGAGGATTGCTAATGATAACATCAAATTTAATACTTTCTTCAGGAAAAATATCTCCTTTGATAAATTTTATATCTACATTATTTAATATAGCGTTTTCTTTAGCTAAATCTAAGGCATCTTGTGAAATATCAATAGCATATACTTTATGGTTACTATTTTTAGCAATTGCAATTGCAATTGCTCCCGAACCTGTTCCTATATCTAAAATATTTAAATTGTTACTTTCTTTAATTAAATTTAAAACTTTCTCTACTAATAGTTCTGTTTCAAATCTAGGAATTAATACTCTTTTATCTACTTTTATATTAGTATTTAAAAAGTCAACATTTCCAACTATATATTGGACTGGAATGTTTTGGTCAAGCAATAATAAAGCTTCGTCTAAGTTACCTTTATAATATTTTTTTAAATATTCAAGATCACTCATTATTCTCCTCTTATTTTTCTTGCCTGATCCTCATTAATTAAAGCTGAGATAATATCTTCTAATTTTCCTTCCATGACTCTATCTAATTCTTGAACTGTAAAACCAATTCTATGATCAGTTACTCTATTTTGAGGATAATTATAAGTTCTTATTTTTTCCGAACGGTCTCCTGTTCCTATTTTGTTTCTTCTTTCTTCACCAAGTTTTTCTTCGTGTTTTCTAGTTACTTCTTCAAATATTCTTGCTCTTAACATTCTCATGGCTTGTTCTTTATTTTTAATTTGACTTCTTTCACTTTGACATGAAACCACTACTCCTGTTGGGAGATGTGTTATTCTTACTGCGCTATCAGTAGTATTAACGTGTTGTCCGCCTGCTCCACTTGCTCGGTATACATCAATTTTTAAATCTGCATTATTAACTTCTACATCTACTTCATCAGCTTCGGGCATAACGGCTACTGTAGCTGTAGATGTATGAACACGGCCTTGTGTTTCGGTGTCAGGTACTCTTTGGACGCGATGTGCTCCACTCTCATATTTTAATTTAGAATATACATCATTTCCTTTTATTAAAAATTCTGCTTGTGAAAAGCCCCCTGCTTCAGCTTCTGTCATTGAAAGATTTTCAACTGACCATCCTTGAATTTCGGCATATCTTATATACATTCTATATAAATCGCCAGCAAAGATATTAGCTTCGTCTCCACCAGCCGCTCCTCTAATTTCAACGATAACATTTTTACCATCATTAGGATCTTTAGGAAGTAGAATTATTTCTAATTCAGCTTCTAATTTTTCTTTTTCTATTTCCAAAGTATTCAATTCTTCTTTAGCTAATTCGGCAAAATCAGGATCTCTTAATAAAGCTTTAGATTCTTGAATTTGTTTTAAAATAGGGCTGTATCTTTCATATGCTTCGTATGCATCTTTTAACATAGCTTGTTCTTTAGATAATTCTTTTATCTTTTTTACATTCGAAAGAACTTCTGGTTGTATGAGAAGTTCATTTAATTCTTCATATCTTTTTTTAATTGTTTCTAATCTATCTATCATTTTATACCTCGTTCATTAAAATTATACTATAATTGAAGGCAAATAAAAAGTGCATAGGCACTTTTATTCTAATTCTAATTCATCTTCCGTTATGATTGATAAATCTGCTAAATCATCTTCTAATTCATCTTCATCTATTTCGTCATCTAAAACAAGATTTAGAGGATCATTTTCCTCTTCCACTTGCTCTTCTTCATCTTCTGTTTCTTCTACTTCTTCAACTTCTTCACATTCTTCTAATTCATCTTCATCAATATCTAATGCTACTGAATGGTGTTCACGAAGGTCCCAAGTTCCATCTTCTAATACAACAAATCTTTTATCTAAAGTTAAAGATGTATAAAAATCTGCAATTTTATCTTGATAAAATTTGTCATCATGCCCTAATAAATCACATATGTTTTTAAATAAAACATTAATTTTTAAAGAATTTTTACCTTCTTTTATACAATGATATGCTATATCTTTGTGGCTTAGCAATTCTAATTCTTCTTTTGTCATTTCTTTTAATGTCATAATTCCTCCTACATTTTTTCTGGTGCTTTTACTCCAAGCAACCTTAACGATTCCTTTAGAACAATTGATACGCTTTTACAAATCAATAAATTCAAATTAGTTTGATTTTTTTGTTCCGATATAATTTTTTCATTACCATAAAAACTATTGAAATTTTGAGCCAAATCAATTGCATATTTAGCAATTAATGATGGATCGTAACTTTGTTTAGCTTTTTCTACTATTTCAGGATATTCATATAATTTCATAATGATATTCCAGATATAATCAGATATTTTTGTATCTTCTAAATTAATTTTTTCTAAATCCTTTTCTCTTAAAACAGACATTATTCTAGCGTTCGTATATTGAACATAAGGTCCTGTTTCACCTTCAAATTTTAAAACTTCTTCTAAAGAAAATTCTATGTCATTAGTTCTATAATTTTTTAAATCTGCAAAAATGACTGCTCCTATCCCTACTTGTTTACTTAATTCATCGATATTTGTTACATCATCTCTTATATAAGTCTTGGCCATATCAATTGCTTCTAAAAGTACATCATGAAGTTTAACACTTTTTCCTTGTCTTGTCGACATCTTTTTGCCATTTTGAAGCATTAATCCAAAATTGATGTGGTGCATATTATCTGCAAAATCATATCCCATCTTTTTAATAACTGCTTTTAATTGGTTAAAATGGAGAGTTTGCTCATTACCAACTACGTATAAAGACTCATCAAAGCTATATGTTTTTTTTCGATAAAAAGCTGTTGCTAAATCTCTTGTTATATATAAACTAGCTCCATCACTTCTCTTTATTAGAGCAGGAGGCATATCATCTAAATATACAACTTCTGCACCTTGATCTGTTACCAATAATTTTTTGTTTTTTAGTTCATCGACAATTACATCCATTTTATCGTTATAAAATGCTTCTCCATCGTATGAATCAAATTCATTTATACCCAATAAATCATATGTTTTTTGAAATTCTATTAACGAAACTTCTCTAAACCATGTCCAAAGTGACATCTCATATTCGTTTTTATCTTCCAATCTTTTGAATACTGCTCTTGCTTCATCTTCTAAAGTAGGATCTTTTTCAGATTCTTCATGAAATTTAACATATAGTTTAGATAATTCTGTAATTGGATTTTCTTTTACTAATTGTTCGTTTCCCCATTTTGTATATGCATATATCATTTTCCCAAACTGAGTTCCCCAGTCGCCTAGATGGTTGACACTTACTACTTTATAACCATTTTTAAGACTAATATTTTTAATTGCATTACCAATACTTGTGCTTCTTAAGTGCCCTATTCCAAATGGTTTTGCTATATTAGGAGAAGAATAATCTATAACAATAGTCTTACTTTTACCTGTTTCATTTTCTCCGTATTTTTCTTGTTTATCAATAATCTCTTCCAAAACAAAATTTGTAATTATTTCTTTTTTAAAGAAAACATTTACATATCCTGAAACAGACTCTACTTTTTCATAATTATCTTTGTTTAATTTATTAGCAAGTTCATCTGCAATTAAATTAGGACTTTTTCTTAAAATTTTTGAATACACAAAGCAAGGTACTGCTAAGTCACCCATTTCGCTATTCTTTGGTTTTTCTATTGATATTTGTTCCATTAAAATTTCTTGATTAAAGGCCTCAAATACATCATTTCTTAGTATTTTTTTAATATCCATTATAACACCTCATATTCTAACTTAAATTTAAATATAGAATCTTCAATCATATACTCTATATATATACCATTAGAATAGTAATCAGTTTTTAATAATGCTAAATTGATATTAAAGCTAGCATTATTTTCTTTTAAAAAATATGTTATTTTATTTTCATTAAAACTAATATTTATATCATATTGTTCATTACTTCTAAAAATTGATAGTTTATCCTTATTTAAATTAATAATAACTTTAACATTGTCTTCATAAGTTATGACGTTATCAATTAAAATAGCTTTACCAATATAACTATCTTGTATTTCATTTTCAATTAAATTTACTTTTAATAATATTTCCATATCTTTCCTTTTTTCTATAAAATTATAGCACATATCCACAAAAAAACAAGTAAATTATTGTATAACTTTTTTTACTTGTTCAATTAACTCTTCCGTTGTGTCTGCAAAATAAGGCTTAGCATCAATTATAACAAAATATTTTCTTTGTCCTAAACCACATAAATTTTGGCATCCCACTTCAATATTAGCTTCTTTATCCATTGATTTAATAGCATCGCTTATTTTCTTGACATCATTTTTCTTACAAATATCACAAACTTTATAAATTCTACTCATAAATAATTGTAGCTTCATCTCCATTTAATAATAAATTAGCATTAGCATCATCCGTATCTAAATGTAATTCTTTAGCATAATTGTCACTTATTTTAAGTGTAACATTTTCTAATATAGCCGATTTTTCTTTTCCAACTCTTATACTAACTTTTTTTCTGCCAGCCAATCCCATCTCTTCTACATCTTTATTAGTTAAATGAATATGTCTAGATGCTATAATACATCCCTCTTCAAGGTAGATTTGTCCTTTTGGTCCGATTATAGTAATTGGTTCTGAGCCTTTTATGTCACCAGATTCTCTAACTGGAGGATTTAATCCTAATTTATATGCATCTGTCTTACTTATTTCAACTTGCGAGTAGCTTCTTGTTGGTCCTAAAACTCTAACATGAGTAATTTTAGCTTTTTCAGTCATTAAAGTAACAACTGAAGTAGTTGCATATTCTCCCGGCTGAACTAAATCTTTTAATATTTGCAAATCTTCTTCAAATAAGATTTGCACATGTTCTTTAGTTAAATGAACATGTCTATTAGATATTCCTATTTTCACTTTCATATTATCACCACAAATATTATAGCATACATTGATAATTTTTTTTTATTTTGTTATAATCAACTTGGTGATAGTATGGACTTATTATTAATATTTATTTTTGTTTTAATTATTGTGGGAGTATTTTTGATTATATTTATTGATATTTATAATCGTTTTCAAACGCATATAATAAAAATAAACGAAGCTGAATCAAATATAGATGCAATTTTAAGAAAAAGATTTGATTTATTAAATCGTTCGATAAGCATTATTAAAGGTAATATTGAAACAGAAGAAGAAGTACTAGAATTAATTGTTAAATTAAGATCTAGAAAATTAACTAATTTTGAATTGGATAGACAACTTTATATAGCAATCAATGAATTTAACAATTATAAAGAAAAATATAAAGAATTAAACTCTTTAGAAAGCTTTATAAAAATATGTAATTCATTATCTGATTCTGAAACTGAACTATTTGCTTTAAGAAAATATTATAATGATGTTATAACTGAATATAATAAACTAACACTTAAAATACCTTCTAATGTTATAGCTAAACTATTAAAATATAAAGTTAAAAGTTATTTTGATGGTAAAGATATGACTGACGAAATATATGATGATTTTAAATTATAAAAAAAGAACTAAATCTTGAAGTGAACCCCATTTAGGACACTTTATAAAAAAGGACAGTTGATATAAAATAGTATCTCAGAAAGGAGATGCTATTTTTATATGGCAAATAAAGGACAAAAATTAAAATCATATTCGGATGAATTAAGAAAAGAAATAG
>JAUVZX010000011.1 GCA_030602345.1 Bacilli bacterium | reverse complement strand
ATAGTTCCTTTCCTAACATTATATTTTTTACTAATGTATGAATAGGATTTTCCATTTAATTGTTCTTCTACCATTTTCTTTTTTTCTTCATAAGTTCTTTCAACATGTTTCCCCATAATAAAATACCTCCAAAATACTTTCTAAATTAATTTTAACACATTTGGTGTTTTTTATTTAGTATGTACTTTAAAGGTATTATAATCTAAACTCGTTTTTTTATATTAATGAATGCCCATTTGCATCAGTATTAATTTTACCTATAATTATTAGAAAAGCATCTCCCCATGCCCATATAGTAGAAATAACTGGCCCTACATATGGAACAATAAAAAAAGTTAAAAATATTATTGCTTGAATATTAGCTTTCTTGCTATAACCTAAATAATAGTTATGATAAG
The DNA here is from genome assembly GCA_030602345.1 of Bacilli bacterium. Classification (GTDB taxonomy): domain Bacteria; phylum Bacillota_I; class Bacilli_A; order RF39; family UBA660; genus JAUVZX01. The sequence goes on along the minus strand of JAUVZX010000011.1, from coordinate 19,459 downwards.
CCATACCTCCAAACATAATTGCTAAAGCAAGTGCTAATTTCTTTGATTTTCTTCCATTAGCTGCTACTGTCATCTTTCTTGGTTGTCCACACTTATTACAAAAATTAGTTTCTTCTATAAACTGTGATCCACACTTTGTACAAAACATATTTCCTCCTAAATATATATTAACACAAAAAATAAAAACTTTTAGTCTCCCAGGCAGAAGTTTACGCTAATTAACAAAAAAACAACGAAAGTTGTTTTTTATACTAATGGATTTCCTTGCGCATCAGTATTAATTGCTCCAGTTACAATCATTATAGCTTCTATAAAAGCCCAAATTGATGAAATCAATGGTCCTACTAAAAAAATCCACCCTACTGTTGATAGTAATAACTGAGCAGTTCCTTTTCCAGTATATCCTAAATAAAAGTTATGAATACCTAAAGATCCCAGAAAAAAAGCAAATAAAGCTGCTGCTAACATTGTTTTATTATTTCTAACTACATTGATTCCTGTTTGATTACCACACGACGGACAATAAGGAGCTCCATCTGGTAATCTGTTTCCACATTTACTACAAAACATATTTCCTCCTATTAATATATTAACATAAAAAAATAAAAGTAGTAACCTACTTTTATAATAATTCTTTTCTAGATAAGTTTAATTTACCACGTTTATCATATCCTGTTGCTTTAACTAAGATTTCATCTCCTACTTTAACAACGTCACTTGGTTTTTCAACTCTTTCTTTTGCTAACTGAGAAACATGAACTAATCCATCTAATCCAGGCCATAATTCTACGAAACAACCAAAATCTTCCACTTTAACTACTTTACCAGTATAAACTTTTCCAATTTCTACTTCCTTAGTTAAATCTAAAATCATTTGAACTGCTTTATCAATAATAGTACTGTCTGTATGATAAATTAATACTCTTCCATCATCTTCAATATCAATCTTAACTGCATTTTTATCTGAAACTAAAGTAACATTTGAAGACTCTTGAATAATCTTAGTAATAGTTTCTCCACCTCGACCAATTACATCTTTAATCTTATCTGGATTAATTTGTAATTGTTTGATTTTTGGAGCATATTTACTTAATTCTCTTCTAGGCTCTGAAATAACTTTATTCATTGCATCTAAAATTTCTAATCTTGCCACTTTAGCTTGTGCTAAAGCTTCTTCTAGAATTTGTTTAGTTACACCTTTGATTTTTATGTCCATTTGTAAAGCACAAATACCATCTTTGGTTCCTGCAACTTTAAAGTCCATATCTCCCATGTGATCTTCTAAACCTTGAATATCTGTTAAGATTGTATATTTATCACCTTTAGTGATTAATCCCATAGCTATTCCAGCAACTGGTGCTTTGATAGGAACACCTGCAGCCATTAAAGATAAACATCCTGCACAAATTGTAGCTTGTGAAGAAGAACCATTTGATTCTAAAACTTCTGACACTACACGAATTGTATATGGGAATACTTCTTCACTAGGAATAACTTGTAATAAAGCTCTTTCTCCTAATGCTCCATGCCCTATTTCTCTTCTACCTGGAGAACCATATCTTCCTGTTTCCCCAACACTGAATGGAGGAAAGTTATAGTGAAGCATGAATCTTTTTTCGTCTTCTATTCCTAAACCATCTAATATTTGGTGTTCCCCTAATGCTCCTAATGTTGTTGTTGCTAAAACTTGAGTTTGTCCTCTTGTAAATAATCCAGAACCATGTGTTCTTGGAAGTAAATCAATATCTACTGCAAGAGGTCTGATCTCATCCATTCTTCTACCATCAGGTCTTACTTTTTCTTCAGTAATCAATCTTCTAATTTCATCAGACTCTAAGTTTTCTAACATTATTTTAACTTGTTTTAAAACACTATCTTCTTTTTCTAATTCTTTAAAATGATTAATTGTTTCTTCTTTAACCAAATCGATAGCAGCATACTTTTCCAATTTATCTTTAATTTGAATAGCATGTAACATTTTAGCAGTTGCTAAAGATTTTACTTCTTTTTCTAACTCTGCATCTAATTCTGCTAATTTGATTTCAACTTTTTCTTTTCCAACTTCTTTTGCAATTTCCTCTTGGAACTTAATTAAAGTTTTAATAGCATCGTGTCCAATCATAATTGCATCAATCATATCTTTTTCAGAAACTTCTTTACTACTTGATTCAACCATGTTGATTGCTTCTTTAGTTCCTGCTACTGCAAGTTCAATATCACTTTTAGCAAGTTCATCATTAGTTGGATTAATTATAAATTTACCATCTACTCTTCCAACAATTACTCCTGCGACAGGTCCATCAAATGGAATATCACTAATTGCTAAAGCAAGTGAAGAACCAAATAATGCTGTCATTTCAGGTGTACAGTCTTGATCAACACTTAACACTGTATTTACAACTTGAACTTCATTTCTAAATTTTTCATCAAATAAAGGACGAATTGGCCTATCTATTAATCTTGCTGCTAAAGTAGCATTTTCACTAGGTCTACCTTCTCTTTTAATAAAACCACCAGGGATTTTACCAACCGCATATAATCTTTCTTGATATACAATCATAAGCGGGAAAAAGTCTCCTTCAGAAACCTTTTTACTCATAACGGCTGTTGTTAGAACTGTTGTATCTTCATATCTGATTAAAGCAGCTCCGTTTGTTTGTTTAGCTAATTCGTTAACTTCAACGATCAAATTTCTTCCAAAGAAATCTAATTTAAATTTTCTTTTCATTTTCCCTCCATTTTAAAGACACTCAAAAGAAGAGTGCCTTAAAATATTTATTATTTTCTTAAGTTTAATTCTTTAACAACTTTACGATATTTAGGAACATCGTTTTTAGCTAAATAATTTAACAAACTTCTTCTTTGACCAACTTTTTTTAATAACCCTCTTCTTGAGTGAAAGTCATGTGCGTGTTCTTTTAAATGGTCTGTTAAACTATTAATCTCATGTGTTAAAATTGCAATTTGAACTTCTGGTGAACCAGTATCTTTTTCATCTCTTGCAAACTTTTTGATTATGTCTAATTTGATTTCTTTACTTAATGCCATGTTTTTTCTCCTTTCATAATAATCCGCTTAATCCTAGATATAGTTGGAGCACTGATATCCACGAATAAGTACATAATAATAATACAACAAAATGCTTGTTTATGCAAGCATTTTTTTAGGAATCAATATTCCATTTTCATCTTCAAATATTCCAATTAATTCGTCGTTAGTTTTTTTAAACAATATTTGATTATAGCCAAATTCATTTGGTAACTTATTACCGTTTAGGATTCTTATATCTTCCGTTTTTATCATGGGAATATCTTTAAAAATTTCTTCTATTTTTATTAATTTTAAATTCTCTTCTAATCCTTGTGCATCGTTTATATCGAAAATCCCCTGCTTTGTTCTTCTTAATTCTTGCATAACTGCAATTGTATTTATTTTATTAGCAAAATCATTAATTAAACTTCTTATATATGTTCCTTTGCTAGCTTTAACCTTGATATCAAAAATAGTATTATTTTCATCATAACTAATATCACTAATGAGATTTATTTCATATATAGTTACTTCTTTTTTGGGTAGTTCTACTTCTTTACCTTCTCTGGCATATTCGTATAGTTTTTTACCTTTCACCTTTGCTGCAGAGTAAATTGGAACCTCTTGTAAATAAGTTCCTACTAAAGAATTTAAAGTTTTTTCTATCTCTTCTTTCGTTAAAATAGATTTTTGGGTTTCCAATATATTTCCTGTAATATCATAAGTATCAGTTTTTATACCTGTTCTTACAGTAGCTATATATTCTTTATCATAATTAGTTACCATATCAACTAATTTAGTAGCTTTACCTACACAAATTACCAAAACACCAGTTGCTAATGGATCTAGAGTTCCTGTATGTCCAATTTTCTTAGTATTTAATTTTTTATTTAAAACATTAACAACATCTCTACTAGTGTAATCTTTTGGTTTATCAATGATTATAAAGCCATCATAACAACTCATAAGTTGTTCCTTCACGACTATCTTTAATAATTATATTTTTTAATTTTAATTCTTCTCTTATTTGATCAGCAAGAGCATAATTCTTATTTTCTTTTGCTATTTCTCTTTCTTTTATTTTACCTTCAATATATTGTTTCAATGATTCATCTATTTCATTTTTCTTAATTAAATCTAATGATAATACTTCATCAAAAGACTTAACTAATTCTAATTTAGTAGTATCATTTATATCATCTTTTAATAAATCAAATAAAACTGTTAAAGCATTAGCAGTATTTAAATCATCTCTTAATTCTTTTTCAAATAAAGACTTGTAGTGATTAAATTTATCTTCTTCTAGTACTCCTTCCTCTTTAAGTGTTTTTATTCTTGATATAAGCTTAAAGTAGGCATTTTGAGCACTATCTAAAGTCTCATAAGTAAATACTAATTGCTTACGATAGTGAGAAGTTAAACATAAGTATCGATAACTTAAAGGGTGATAATTCTTATTGATTAAAGTACTTAAAGTTAATGTTTCACCGCTTGATTTGCTCATTTTACCTGATGCATCATTTAGGTGTTCTGCATGCATCCAATAATTACACCACTTCTTACCCAAATAAGCTTCACTTTGTGCTATTTCATTAGTGTGATGAGGAAATATATTATCTACTCCACCACAATGAATATCTAAGTCTTCTCCTAAATATTTAATAGCTAACCCAGAACATTCAATATGCCAACCTGGATAACCCCTTCCATATTTAGTATCCCACTGCATATCTTGATTAGCAAATTTAGAATTAGTAAACCACAATCCGAAATCAGAAGGGTTTTTCTTATGTTCATCTAATGAAACATCTTCTCTAGCTCCTACTATCAAATCTTCCGGATTCTTACCTGACAATAAATAATATTCATTTGCTTTTGCAACATCAAAATAAATATTACCATTTGAATGATATGCTATTTCTTTTTCTAATAAATTATCAATTATATTAATGTAATCTTCAATATGATCACTTGCTTTTTCTACTATTTCAGGCTTTTTAATATTTAATTTATCACAATCATTAAAGAAAGCTGATGTATAATATTCTGCTATCTCCCAAACTGTTTTATTTTCTCTTTGAGCGCCCTTACTCATTTTATCTTCGCCTTCATCACCATCACTAGTCATATGGCCAACATCGGTAATGTTCATCGCTCTTTTAACAGGATACCCTAAATAAAATAATGATTTTTCTAAAACATCTTCAAAAACATAAGTTCTTAAATTACCTATGTGAGCATAATGATAAACTGTCGGACCACAAGTATACATTTTTACTGTATCACTATTAGGCTTAAAGTCTTCAATTTGTTTTGTTAATGTATTATATATCTTCATAAAATCACCTAAAAATATTATATCATAAAAAAAGATAGCAATTGCTATCTATTTTGTTTTACCTGCTGATTGTAAAGAAGGACAAACTTCAATCATATATGAATAAATATCTTCTCTAGCAGCTTCTACAACTGTTTCAAAATTATTTATATCTTCTTGATCAACACCTTTAGTTGCCCCATGAATCATTGTCATAACTCCTTGAGCATACGTAGCTAAGTATTGTGCTCCTGCACTTGTTTCATGAATAGTATCATTAGTAGCCGTTGCTTTAATTCCTAAAATTATAGCTTTAGCTTCTTGATATTCTTCTTGTCCTTTTTCATTTGATGAAGCTTTAACTATATCCATAGTTTCTTTGTCTAAAGCTTGAACAAACAATTTATCGAAATCATCTCTTACAAAATTACTTAAATCAATAACTTGACCTTTACTTTGATATAAAGCTTTTAAGTTATGATTAACAATATCATTGAAAATTCCATTATAGTCATTTAAAATCTTATTAGCAGAATCTGGAAGAATTTTTTCTTCAATTAAAGCTTCTGTTAATTCTGCATCAAAATATTGAATGTTATTAACGAAGTAGAATGAAAATAATTTATTATCATTTCTTTCAATACCGTGTTTTGCTAATAATTCTTTTATTGCATTTACTTCTTCCACCATTTTTTCCATAGTGAATGATTTTTGAACTTCTACAGTATTATCTCTTAAATCTAATTCTTGTTCTAAACCTGGCGCTTTAACCATTTGTTTACCTAAAGAAAGACCTAATAATAACGCTAATGCTGTAATTGTAGCTCCTGCCGCAAGATGTTTTCTTTGAAGCTTAGCTCCAGCTACTGTACCCTTATTTTTGTTAGCAGCTACTGCTAAACTATCTTTTGTTACAGTTTTTACGAAATTTTGATTTACTTTTGATTCATCGATCATATCCATGATTTCTCTTTCAGTTAAACCCTCTTCTTGAGTATGAAACTCATGAAATTTTCCATCATTTAATTTTCTGTATCCCCATATTTCTAAAGACTCAGGTGCATTCTTAACTCTTCTTACTTTTGTAATTACTTTATCCATAGTTTTCCTCCTATATAAATTAGTTATTATATTATCACTAACAACGGGGTTTGTCAAATCGACAAAGGGCCATTTATTACAAAAAATATATTGCATTTATTTAGCTTTTTTGATATCATTAAATAGCGATGGACCTTTAGCTCAGTTGGTTAGAGCGTCCGGCTCATAACCGGATGGTCGTAGGTTCGAGTCCTACAAGGTCCACCACGCAGGTGTGGCGAAATTGGCAGACGCACTAGACTTAGGATCTAGCGCCGCAAGGCATGGGGGTTCAAGTCCCTTCACCTGCACCACAAGACAATACAAACTTCTTTTTAAAGAAGTTTTTTTGTTGAAATAAAATATATAATACCATATAATTAACTTAGAAAGAAGATAATATGAAAAAGTATATATTTAGATTTTTATTTCTTATAATTCTGATAACTAGTAGTTTTACTTTATACCCAGAAATTACTAAAAAAAATTGATTATAAAGAGCCTTTTGTTCCCAAAACAACTTCACTTAAAATGATTATGGTTGGTGATGTTTTGATACATATTCCTGTCTATAAAGATGCTTATAAAGATGGTGTTTATGATTTCACTAAGATGATCGATAGAATTAAACCGATTATCAAAGAACACGATTTAGCTTTTTATAATCAAGAAACAGTATTAGGAGGTGTTGAATTAGGGCTTTCTTCATATCCGAGATTTAATTTTCCTCAAGAAGTCGGAGATGCTATGATAGATGCAGGTTTTAACTTAGTTTCACTTGCCAATAACCATACTATTGATCGAGGAGAGAAAGTTACATTAAGTTCAAGTAACTATTTTAAAAAACATAGTCACGTTTTAACCGCTGGATCATATTCTAGTTTTGATGATAAATTAGAAAATCGTATTTTTGAAAAAAACGGAATTACATATGCTCTTTTAGCTTATACTGAAGGCACAAACGGAATACCCGTTCCGAAAGGAAAAGAATACTTAGTTGATGTTTACAATGAAGAAAAAGTAAAAAATGATGTTGAAAGACTAAGAAGTTTAGTAGATATATTAATTGTATCAATTCACTGGGGAAATGAATATGTGCACTATCCAAATAGCAATCAACTGAAAATGGCTAATTATTTAGCTTCATTAAATGTCGATATAGTAATTGGAACTCATCCCCACGTAGTTCAACCAATTGCTGTTATCGATGATACGATTATCTTTTATTCTTTAGGAAATTTTTTATCTAGCCAAATTGGTATCGAAAGATTAATTGGTTTAATGGGAAGATTAGAAATAACTAAAACTGTCTATGAAGATAAAGTAGTAATTGAAAAAACTCTATTAGAACAGCAACTATTTTACAATAAGTATCACAGTGTAAAAAGGAATAACTTTAGATTACTTCCATTTAGTGAACTTAATAATGATTTACTTCCTAATTATGAAAGTGTATTCGAAAAATATGCAAATATTGTAAATGCATATGATAAAAGTATTATAATAAAAAAATAAAGCTTAATTTAAGCTTTATTTTTTTATCATATTTAATAAATGTACTTTGAACATATCTTTTTCTTGATTCTCTTTAGAAATCATTACTCCTTTATATGCTACTAATTCAGATTTATGTCCTTCTTCTAAGATTTTAACAGGTTCAATCATCTCTAATTTAACTATTTTATCCATTTCATAAACTCTGTATATTAATTTTAACTGCCCATGAACTTTTAAAAACATTGCATCAGTAGGTAAATTTACTTCATATAAATAATAATCATCTATTTGATCTGTTTTTTTACCAATGAAACTACCATTTTTTAAAGAACCATAAAATTCAAAATATAACTTTTTATATGCAAGCATATTATATTTTTTAAGTGCGCGTTCTAACTTTCGGTAGTGATTTTCATCTACATACTCAAGTAAATATCCTTTCATTGTTTTCACCTCTTAAAGACAGTTTTCTACTATAAAAATAGTACCATTTATAGTATGCTTTGTCAAATAAAAAAAGAAGTTAATTATTTAACTTCTCTTTTGATTCCTGTTAATACATATCCTGCATCTAATAATGCTTGATCTTTATTATTTTTACTCCATTTGAAGTCTTCAGATCCATCTGTATATTTTCTTGTACTTACTCTATAATAAGTTACATTTCCTTTTACGTCTTCTTTTACAATTTTGTAAACTGCTTCTTTAACAGTTTTCATAACTGCTACTGATTTATCTTCATAAACTGGAGAAGTTCTGTATACTGGAACTGTTTTTGTTTCTGTTATATTTTCTGTTTTATAGATTGGAACTTGTTTTGTTTCTGTTATATTTTCTGTTGTATAAATTGGAACTTGTTTTGTTTCTGTTATATTTTCTGTTTTCATTATTTCAGTTCTTGTATATACATCATATATATAATTTATTGTATTTGTACAGTTTCCACATCCACCTTTTGCAAGAATTTGTGGATTTCTAAATTGTCTTAATAAAGTATTAGATTGAGCAGTTGCATATACTCTAGCTTTATGTAATAAAGTCCATGATGTATATGTTCCTGTTCCTACTTGTCTTGTTCCTGTAATTGTTGTTTCTGTTTTATATCCTGTTAATACTTGTCTTGTTCCTGTAATTGTTGTTTGTTCTTCGTATCCTACTAAAACTGTGTTTGTTCCTACTTGAACTCTTTCAGTAGTATAGTAATCAACAACTTGTCTATCAACATATTTATCAAATACTTCTACTTCTCTTTGACCAGTAACTTCATTTCTTACTTCAGTTTGAACTCTTAAAGAGTTTGTTTCTACTGCTGGTGTTTTAGACCATTGTCCATAAGCTGTCCAATCTCCCCATTGTCCACCTTCTCTTTTTACATATTGATATTCATATACAATTGGAGTTGGTTTTGGTGTTGGCTTTGGTGTTGGTTTTGGTGTTGGAACACAATCTTCACAGTAATCATAGCATCCTCTAGTTACTAAAATGTAATCTTCTTGTGAACCACAGTTTAAATTAACTTTAAATACATATTCTGTTTTTTCTCTAACTATTTCTACATAAGATGCATCATAGTCACATGCTGCTTGTGATTTTCCATCAAGTGGTAACATGATTTTTTTCTCAACCATTTCACCCAATGTCATCTTAACAGTTCCACCAACTTTTTCTGGTAATCTTTCTGTTGTGAAGTATGCTGTTGTAGCATCTCTCATTTCAGTTATATTTTGAGTAAATTCAACTGCAGTAATACTTCTCGTTGGTCCTGCTAAAAATCCTTTACTTGGAAATAACCAAACTAATAAAAATACAAATAATACGACAAAAGATAATTGAAGTACAATATCTTTTAAACCGAATCTTTCCTTTCTCTCGTTATACATAATAACTCCCCCTTAATAATTGTCTATTATACTAACACTAAGAACCATTTTTGTCAAATTGATAAAAGGTCCTTCGCGTTTTGTAAGTAGTATGATATCAATAGTTTATATTGTTGTCAAATTGATAACTCAACTAAAGTTACTCCCCCATTATTGAAAGCTAATTTATAGTCTAATACATTGCTATTATTTTTTAAATATTCATGTGTTGTTTTAAGAAGTATTCCTTCACCAATTCCATGGACAATAACAACATACTTATTTCTTAATTTTATGCTATCCTTTACAAATTCATCTATCTTCATTCTTGCATATATTGAGTCTAGTCCATGAAGGTCTAACTTTGGTAAATTTTCATAAAATATAATACTACTTATACTCATTTAATTTACTCTTAACTTCTTCTTTAGTAGGCATGGAGTATCTTCCGCCTAGTTTAGTTACCGATAAAGCACCTGCGATATTAGATATTTTAATGATATTTTCTAATTCCATGTTCATTGCAAGACCATAAACAAAAGCCCCGTGATATATATCTCCTGCTCCTGTTGAATCTAAAGCCTTAACTTTAATTGAAGGCATTATTTTAATTTCATCATTATACTTATATAGTGAACCTTTAGATTCTAAAGTAACTATTACTTTTCCTTTAAATGTTTTAGTTAATTTATTATACATTCTAGCAACTTGATTAGAATCTTCTAAATCAACTTCCATATTAGTTACGGATTTAGCAAACTCAAAAGAACATACTACATAGTCTACTATTTTAGATAATTCAATTATTTCTTTTGTAGCTCTTCCAGCATCTATAACTGAAATAGCATTTTTATATTTATTGATCATTTTGCGAGACAATGCTTCTTCTTGACCATCTATTAATATTATATTAGGCTCGAAATCTAATTCAATATCATCACATCTCATGTCACTTGGTCGATAAGTTAATATTGTTCTAGTTCCTTTACTAGTATTAGCTATTATAAAACTAGAAGTAGTTTTAACATTATCTTTCATTTGTAAATATTTAGTATTTACTCCAATTGTATCAAATTCTTCTTTTAAAAAATGACCATAATCATCATTGCCCACTACTCCAATAAAAGTAGTATCCATATTCCATTTGCCAAGTAAGTAAGCAGCGTTAGAAGCGGGTCCTCCCCCGCATTCGATTCTACTAGTAACTCTGTTTTTAGTATTCTCTAAAGGAAAACTATCAACAGGTAATGTAATATCATAAGCAACGTGACCAATACATAGTATTTTCATATTATCACCTATTATAATTTTATCATATATAAATAAAAAAAGATAAGGTTTACTTATCTTTTTTGTTTGATTTGTGCTTGAGCTGCTGCTAATTTAGCAATTGGCACTCGATAAGGAGAACACGATACATAAGAAAGTCCTATGTTATGACAAAATTCTACACTTGTAGGTTCACCACCGTGTTCACCACATATTCCTAGTTTTAAATTTTCATTAGTTGATAATCCCTTTTCTTTAGCAATTATCATCAATGCTCCAACTCCATCTTGATCTAATCTAACAAATGGATCTTGTTCAAATATCCCTTTTGCATAGTAATCCTCTAAGAATTTACCTGCATCATCTCTTGAAAAACCATATGTCATTTGGGTTAAATCATTAGTCCCAAAACTGAAGAAATCAGCATGTTTAGCTATTTCATCTGCAACTAATACTGCTCTTGGAACTTCAATCATAGTTCCTATTTTATAGTCTAAATTAATATTGTTTTCTTTAATTAATTTATCTGCTTCTTCCTTAATAATTGATTTTAAGAAAGTAAGTTCATTAATGTCTCCGACTAAAGGAATCATTAATTCAGGTTTAACGATTTTACCTTTCTTTGACACTTCAATAGCTGCTTCTATAATCGCTTTTGTTTGCATGATAGCAAGTTCTGGATATGTAACTGCTAATCTACATCCACGGTGCCCCATCATTGGATTAAATTCTTTTAATGATTCTATTCTTCTTTCAACAGATACATCATCCATCTTTAAAGCACTAGCCAATTTTTCAATATCCTCTTTTTCATGAGGTAAAAATTCATGTAAAGGTGGATCTAAATATCTAATCGTTACACTTTTCCCTTCCATGATACTGAATAAAGCTTCGAAGTCTCCCCTTTGATAAGGCAATAGTTCATCTAACGCTTCTTGTCTTTGTTCTTTCGTTGTAGCCATAATCATTTTTCTAATTGAAAAAATACGATCTTTTTCAAAAAACATGTGTTCTGTTCTACATAGACCAATTCCTTCTGCTCCAAACTCGATAGCTGTTTTAGCATCTTTTGGAGTGTCTGCATTTACTAGTACTCCTAATTTTCTGATTTCATCAGCATATTTCATAAATTCCGCAAAGTCTTCACTTAAAGTTGGTTCAATAGTATTTATTTTTTCACCGTAAACTTTACCTGTATTACCGTCTATCGAAAGATAATCTCCCTCTTTATAAACTTTGCCATCTTCCGTAGTTAGCGTTTTATTATGTTCATCGATAGTTAATGAAGAACATCCAACAACACAACATCTACCCATTCCTCTTGCTACTACTGCAGCATGGGAAGTCATTCCCCCACGAATAGTTAATACTCCTTCTGAATCTTTCATTCCCTTGATATCTTCAGGAGAAGTTTCTAGTCTAACTAAGATAGATTTTATTCCTGCTTCTTTAGCTCTAACCACATCTTCTGATTCAAAATAAATTTGACCATAAGCTGCACCAGGTGAAGCTGCTAATCCTTTAGCAATTTCCTTTTTAGTTTTTAAATCTTCAAAATCAAATGTCGGATGCAATAACTGATCTAATTGAGAAGGATTAACTCTCATAATTGCTTCTTCTTTAGTAATCATATTTTCTTTATATAAATCTAAAGCTATTTTAAGTGCTGAAGACGCAGTCCTCTTACCATTTCTAGTTTGAAGCATATATAATTTACCGTCTTCAATTGTAAATTCCATATCCTGCATATCTTTATAATGATTTTCTAATTTAGTAGCTAATCTAACAAATTCATCATATATTTCTGGCATTTGTTCTTTTAAGTGATTAATGTCTTCAGGAGTTCTTATACCTGCAACAACATCCTCACCTTGAGCATTTATTAAATATTCACCGTATAATTTCTTTTCGCCGGTTGAAGGATTTCTAGTAAAGGCAACACCAGTTCCTGATGTTATTCCTAAATTACCATATACCATCTCTTGAATATTTACGGCAGTTCCCCATGAAGAAGGAATATCATGCATTTTTCTATAAATAACCGCTCTTTCGTTTTCCCAAGATCTAAAAACTGCTTTTGTTGATTCTAATAATTGTTCGATTGGTTCAGATGGAAATTCTTCGTTGGTTTCTTTTTTATATATTTCTTTAAACATATGAGTAATTTTTTTCATATCTTCTGCATCTAAATCTAAATCTAAATGAACACCTTTTTTTTCTTTATAATCATCTAAATATCTCTCAAAATAAGATTTAGAAACACCCTTAACTACATCTGCAAACATCTGAATAAAACGACGATATGAATCATAAACGAATCTAGGATTATTTGTCTTAATAGCTAATTTTTCTGCTACTTCATCATTTAATCCTAAGTTTAAAACAGTATCCATCATCCCTGGCATACTTGCTCTTGATCCACTTCTTACTGATAACAAAAGAGGATTATTAACATCTTTTAATTTCTTACCAGTTCTTCTTTCTAAATCAATTACCGCTTCTTTTATTTGCTCAATTATTTCTTCGTCTAATTTTTTATCACTCTTATAATAATGGTTGCATGCTTCAGTTGAAACAGTAAAACCATCTGGTACTGGCAATCCTAAATTAATCATTTCAGATAAATTAGCACCCTTACCCCCGAGTATATTTTTCATTTCTTTATTGCCTTCTTTAAAAGCATAAACATATTTCATATATAGCCTCCTATTCTAATAATGATTATATCAAAATAAAACTTCCAAAACAATTGGAAGTTATTTTTTTGCTCTCGGATGATTGTTTAAATATACACTTCTTAGTCTTTCGTTTGACACATGGGTGTAAACTTGAGTGGTGGATAAGTTTTCATGTCCCAATAATTCTTGGACTGACTTTAAGTCTGCTCCTTCATTTAACATGTGTGTCGCAAATGTATGTCGCAAAGTATGAGGGGTTATTTTTGTCTTAGATGTCTTATTATACTTGTTAAATAAGTATTCTATTCCTCTTGTTGTTATTTGCTGATTATTATTATTTAAAATCAAATAGTCACTACCAACTTTTCTTTCATTATTCAAATAATCTAAAATAGCTTCTTTAGCAACATCACCAAATATAACAATTCTTTCTTTATTTCCTTTACCTAAAACTCTAATCATATTATTAGATAAATCTATATCACTTATTTTTAGGTTTACTAATTCAGAGACACGAATTCCTGTCGAGTAAAGAAGTTCCACAATTAAATAATCTCTTTTTTTAAACTCACTAGTTTGAACATAATTAATGAAGTCTGTTAATTGATCATAATATAAAAAATTTGGTAATTTAGTTTCTTTTTTAGGATTGGATATTAATAACATAGGATTTTCATTAATTGAATCATTTTTATGCAAATATTTAAAGTAGCCTCTTAAAGCACTTATCATTCTAGATATTGTTTTTTTAGAATATTTTTTTTCATATAAAAAACTTAAAAATTTTCTAACAACTTTGACATCAATATTACTTTCTTCTTTTATAAAATTATGAAAAAGTTCTAAATCTTTTTCATAATTTTTAATTGTCAAAGGTGAATATTTTTTTTCAATTTCTAAATATTTTAAATACTCTTTATAACTCATCATATCACCATTTAAATTATATCATAAAAAAAGACACTTATTTAAAGCGTCTTGTAACATCACACATTTCTTGATATTTATCAGGAAACAACTCTTTTAGTTCTTCCATTGAAAATATTTCTTCTGCCTGATCATTATCTTGATGGATCACATCTTTTTTGTATAGTCTAGTATGAAAACCGAAATTATCAATATCTAAGATAACTTTCTTATAAAAATCATCATTCTTCATTAATTCAATTTCTTTCGTAACTAAACCATCTTTATTTAGACTTAACAATTGAATATTTTTCTTTTTTTCATATTCTTTCATTATTGAAATAGTCTCCCTAATCATTTTATAATTAGTCAACATTCTTTCAATATTATAAATTGAACTATCTAAAGCTTCTTTTCTTTCACTATTACTAAGATGATTATTATAAACACTACTTCTTATATAATCTTCGATTAATAAATAATTATAACTATCTATCTTAGATTTATAAAAATTGACAAAATTACCATCTTTTAAAGCTTTAAACAAATCTTTAACTAATCTTTTCCATACAATATCTTTTACTATATATTCTAATAATTGCGATTTCTGAGCTTCTGTTAACCTAAAGTCTCCACGTTTTTCTTCGTTTTCATTTTCCATTGCTGCTTGAATTTGTTTTTTAAGTGTAAAATTATAAGCAAAGTAACTAACTTCAGGGTTGTTTCCTACTAATACAGGGACAGTCTTAATTTTACCATCATGTTTATACGTTATAATAACGTGCGTATCTTTAGAATAATCTCCTCCAAGAAGATTTTGTTGTTCAACTATTTCTTGAGTAGTATCATATCCAAAAAGAATATCTTTGAGCAAAAATAAATCAATTGAATTTAAATCAACTTTATAATTTAGTTTTCCATTTTCATAAGTTGCGATTTTTTTTACAGGTTTTTTGCCTTCATCAAACGCTAAAGAATATCTTCCCATATGATCACCTCATTTGCTAGTTATTATACACTTTAACTTTATTTTGTCAAACTATTCTCCACATGAAGAGCATACAACTTGGTCTTTTTTCATAACTTTTAAACTATTACAAGTAGGACATTTTTCACCAGTTGGTTTATCCCAAAAGGCAACTTTACATTTAGGAAAATTATTACATCCATAGAAGTCTTTTCCTTTTTTAGTTTTCTTTAAGATGATTTTTCCATCACAACTAGGACAATCACAAATTACTTCTGGTTGTTTTTCATTTTTAATGTATTTACAAGTAGGATAATTACTACATGCAACAAATTTTCCATATCTGCTATTTCTATATACTAATGGACTTCCACATAAAGGACAATCTTCTCCTGTTTTTTCAGCTTCTTTCTTTTCCATATTAGAATACGCATCTTGATATGTTTCTGAGAATTTAGAATAAAAATCATTTAGTAATACATACATATCTAAATCACCTTTAGCGATTTCATCTAATTTTTCTTCCATATTAGCAGTATATTTAACATTTATTAAGTAATCAAAGTGTTGTTGTAACTTTTCAGTTATTTCTCTACCAATTTCTGTTGGAATGAATTTTTTTTCAACAACATTAACATAACTTCTTGTTTTTAAGTTATCGATTATTTTGGCATATGTACTTGGTCTACCTATTCCTAACTCTTCTAATTCTTTAATTAGTTTAGCTTCAGTATATCTTGCAGGAGGCCTTGTGAATTTTTGTTCTGCTTCAATATTATTAGAAACAATAACTTTAGATTGATATGTTTCTAATGGAGGAAGTATTTTATCTGTTGTTTCTTCATAATCTTGATATACTTTCATATAACCATCAAAAACTACTATTTGTCCTGTTGTTTTAAATTGATAATTATTATTATCTAATATAACAGTTGTATTTAAAGTTTTAGCATCACTCATAAGCGAAGCTAAAGCTCTATAGTAAATCAATGAGTATAGCTTATATTCATCATTGGTTAGATGACTTTTAAGCGTCTCAGGGCTTCTTTTTATGCTTGTAGGTCTGATTGCTTCATGAGCATCTTGAATATTTTCTTTTTTCCCTACTTTTACTGAACCAACATATTCTTTTCCAAAGTTATTTTCAATATATTTTAATGTAGAACCAATAAAATCACTAGATAATCTGATCGAATCTGTTCTCATATAAGTTATTAAACCTACTGTCTCTGAACCAATATCAATACCCTCATATAGTTTTTGAGCAATTGACATTGTTTTTTTAGCAGACATATTTAATTTATTAGAAGCATCTTGTTGCAAGGTACTCGTAATGAATGGTGCTTTTGATTTTTTATTTCTATTTTTCTTTTCAACACTTTCAATTTTAAAAGCTTTTGATAATTTAGCTAAAATTTCATCTGCTTCTACTTGATTATTAATTTTGATATCTTTATTGTTATAATTAAATAATTTAGCTTCGAAATCATTAAAATGTGCTGTTATTTCGAAGTATTCTTCTTCAATAAATTTTTCTATTTCTTCTTCTTTTTCAACAATTAATTTTAAGGCAACACTTTGAACTCTACCAGCACTTGTTCCTGATGTTTTAGATTTCATTAAACTACTTAATCTAAATCCTATAATTCTATCTAAAAACCTTCTAGTTTCTTGAGAATTAACTAAATTATTATCTATTTTTCTAGGATTATTAATTGCTTCTACTACAGCATCTTTAGTTACTTCGTTAAAAACAACACGGGCATATTTATCTTCTTTTAATTCTAAAGAATCATATAAATGATAACTTATAGCTTCTCCCTCACGGTCAGGATCGGTTGCTAAATAAACATAATCTGCTTTTTTAACTTCTTTTTTTAGATTTGTTACTATTTTTTGTTTTCCTTTTATATATATGTATTCAGGTTTGAAATTATTTTCAACATCAATTCCTAATCCATATTTACCTTTAGTTGATAAATCTCTTATATGTCCTGCACTTGAAAGAACTTGAAAATCTTTTCCCAAATACTTTTCAATTGTTTTTCCCTTGCTTGGAGATTCAACGATAACTAATTTTTTCATCTTCCACTTCCTTTGCATCATAACATTTATACATTATTGTATTTATATTGTCAACTAATTATATTTTTTATATTTATTTTTTCCTAAATCTTCTAACTGGTTCATATGATAATCTATGTAATGGAGTTATACCATATTTTTCTAATCCTTCTAGATGTTTTTTGGTTGGATATCCTTTATTAGAAGCAAGGTCATAGTAAAGATATATTTTATCATATTCTTCTATTAATCTATCACGATAAACTTTTGCGATTATACTTGCTGCAGCAATTGATGCACTCTTTTGATCACCTTTAATAATAGATTCACTTGGTATATTTATATCTAATTTAACCGCATCAATAAGTACATAATCTATTTTAATTTGCTTATTGACTTCATTTATTGCATTTATCATAGCCTTTTTACTCGCATTTAAAATATTTATTTCATCAATTACTTCGTTAGAAACTATACTTATACTATATATAGTTTCATTTACTAACTTTTTATATAACTCTTCTCTTATCTTTTTAGACAATTTTTTAGAATCATTAATGCCTTCAATATTATAATTTTCAGGTAGAATAACACATGCCGCGACGACTGGCCCAAATAGGCAGCCTCGTCCAACTTCGTCAACTCCCACAATATTTTGATAACCTAGTAATCTTAATTTTTGCTCAAATTCCAACATAATTACCTCTTGTTTAATTTTATCATACATTTATCTAAATAGTAAAAAATCAAGTATAAATATACTTGATTTTATTTTTGTTAATTAACTGGCTGAGTAGAAGCCGTACAAGACTGACTAACTGTGGTTGTATTTACAGTTGTAGCACCACCAACATCTCTAACTTCTCTTCTTGTTATAGAAATAGGCGATGGTCTTGTTGTGCCCGTAATATTAATTGTAACAACTCTACTTCCTGACGGTGAACATTGAGAAGTTGTTGGAAATGGAGAAGTATTAACAGTAACACATGCTAGACCGGGATAACCCATCCCTGTATCACTTGCCGTTAATGTTATTTCATATCTAAATCCACCTGTACTTCTCGGATAACTAATGCATGATTGTCCAGAAAGAGTAGGACCTAAATAATCATAGTTGACTCCAGAAGAAGCTACTGCTGTAGAGACATTACCTGCGTTGTCCACTCCTCTAGCCCATAAATATCTCATTCCCATATTTGCACCAAGCCCTCCAGCACCACTGCTACCTGTACACTTAGAAGTACCTGAAGTTGTATAAAAAGTTCCTGGCATAGCACTATTACTTGCACTCCATGCGTGATTTATAGCAGATATTCCACTTGTGGCATCCGATGCATTTACAGTTATACAATGAATATTTTTCCATGTTAGTCGATCACTTGGGACTGTATAAGTAACTGTTGGTACCGTTGCATCTCTTTTAATGGCTAAGCTACAACTTCCGGTTCTTCCAGATGCATCCCTCACATATCCATAATAGGTTATGCCTGATGTATCCGAAGTTCTTGATGCACTACCACTGTTACTGTATGAAGCTGTGCTTGATGTTGTTAAGTCATATGCATCAATTCCGCTTCCTGTATCTGAAGTATTTAAAGTTAATGATACATTACTTGTATACCAACTATTAGTTCCAACAGTTCCGTTTGCCGTAATACTACATGTTGGATTGTTTATATCCAATCTATACATACTACTTGTTTTTGTTATGTTTCCAGCTCTATCTATTGAACACACATGTAAATAATATGTTCCACTTGTTGTTGGTTTTCCAGTTGGAGCGGTATCAGTG
>JAUVZX010000004.1 GCA_030602345.1 Bacilli bacterium | reverse complement strand
TGAAATTCTCTCCGAGGGAACATATCGACTAAGGGTGTACGTATGTGGGAACAAATCAACTATAGACTTTCGTGTGAGTTTATTGTAAAAACCTAATTCACCGAAAAGAAATGTGGCGCATCTCGGTTTTCAAACTTACACTAACTATAAGAACTTATCAAGAATATAGTCAATTATAAAAAGAAATCAGGTAGTTAATTGTGCCATTTTCGACAAGAATATAGATTCCTAACCCGATAAAGATAACGGGCACAATAATACGCCCATAGCGTTCGATAATTCCACCAATCATTGGGATAGTAGCAAATCTTTTAGCTAACTGGCATAGAAGGAATATGCCAATAATAAAGACTGCAAGAACTATAACAATCTGACCAACATTCATTCCTGTAAAATATGGAATATAAATCCCAAGATTATCTCCTCCCATAGCTAAAGTCAGACCTGTAATAGCAAAAATTTGGGATTGATTGTTTTTAATTTGATTTCCAATGGAATCTTCATCCACATCCTCATCAACAAATATCGAACGAATCCCCAAACCCAAAGGGATCAAACCTAGAAACCCAATCATCCAATCCTGAGGAATATAATTGAGGAAATAGGCAGCAATGAGGCTTACCCCGACTAATATACCAGTCCCTAAATATTGCCCGATATAAATAGATTTTATCCCTCGGGTTCCTTGGTTGGCAAAAAGAATTATTAAAACAACTAAATAGTCAATCGATGTAGAAATGAATACAAGTAACGCTGAAATAAGTGTTTGCATAATTTTCTCCTTATACTATAGATTTTTAACATTCAGTTGAAATTATTCCATTTTTAAGCCTTTATCGATAGCTTCCTGAATAATCTTATGACAACAAACCCCCAACGGATTGTTTTCTTTACAATTAGGATTTTTCATTGCTCCTGTTATGGCATTTATTTCTTTTACGGTTTTCGCACCATGCTTTACAACTGCTTCAATTACCTGACCTTCTGTGACTTCGCTACAATAACAAGCATACTTAGGATCTGCATCTTTCTTAAACCAGACAGGAACTTTAACTTGTTCTTTTAAGAATCTTACCCCATTATCAACGTTATAGTAGACAATACTACAATCTCCATTCATGCAAATCTTATATTGCTCCCCATCTACTAACTTGAGATAATCGTCTGTTACTAAGTGCTCAACTGTCACTTTACTAACGGAAATACCTTCTGTATTGCATACTGGACAATGAACCTTAGTTTGTTCTATTTTTTGTGTATTGTGCCCATGGCAACATTCATTAATAGTGCTCATTATATAACCTCCTCGTTTTTGCTTCTCGTTAAAGACAATATACTCTACTTGCTATTAAAATTCGCCGATTAAGATAAATTCTACTCCCAATCGGCGATAAAAAATTATATTTTCGTAATGCTACAGATTTTTAACATTAAGTGCCCTAAAAGCATTTAATACTGCGATAATAGTTACACCTACATCTGCAAATATAGCTGCCCACATAGTAGCTATTCCAAAAGCACTCAAAATAAGAACAATTATTTTTATTCCAATTGAAAATACTGTGTTTTGACGAGCAATTCTTAATGTTTTCTTAGAAACTTTTATTGCTGTGGCAATTTTTGAAGGTTCGTCGGTCATAATTACAACATCCGCAGCTTCAATTGCGGCATCAGAACCTAAACCACCCATTGCTATACCAATATCTGCACGGGCTAAAACAGGAGCATCATTGATTCCGTCACCTACAAAGGCAAGCTTACCCTTTGCAGATTTCTGTGCTAATAATTCCTCTACCTTTTCAACCTTATCTCCTGGTAGTAACTCGGAGTATACCTTATCTAATCCAAGCTGCTTGGCAACCTTTGATGCAACATTTTTTGTATCACCTGTTAGCATAACAGTTTGCTTAATTTTAGCTTCCTTAAGTTCCTTAATTGCCCGTGCTGAATCTTCTTTAACTTCATCTGCAATAACGATGTAACCTGCATACTTGTCATCAATTCCTACGTGTACAACAGTTCCAACAGCTTCACCTTCATAGCAAGGTATATTTAACTTTTTCATAAGTTTTATATTTCCTGCTGCAACCTTTTTCCCATCAACCGCTGCAATAACGCCATGACCTGAAATCTCTTCTACATCCGAAATGCGTCCATTGTCAATTTCCTTGCCATATGCTTGTTTTAAGGAATTAGAAATTGGATGGTTTGAGTAACTTTCTGCATATGAAGTTAACTCTAATAACTCTTCCTTAGTAATTCCTTCTGGATGAATTTCCTGTACATTAAATACACCCTTTGTAAGTGTTCCCGTTTTGTCAAATACGATTATTTCAGCTTCTGCTAATGCCTCTAAATAATTACTACCTTTGACTAAAATACCTTTTCTAGATGCTCCACCTATTCCACCGAAGAAACTTAAAGGAATAGAGACTACAAGAGCACATGGACAAGAAACTACTAGGAATGTTAATGCTCTGTATATCCAGTCGCTAAAGGTTGCCCCATCTATAACAAGAGGCGGAATAGTAGCAAGGAAAACTGCAATAATTACAACAATTGGAGTATAATATCTTGCAAATTTTGTAATGAATTGTTCTGACTGAGATTTTTTACTACTTGCATTTTCAACTAAATCAAGAATCTTACTTACAGTAGATTCTCCATATTCCTTTGTAACTTCTGCAGTAATAACTCCATTAATGTTGATGCATCCACTTAGAATTTCATGCCCTACTTCTACCTCAC
Source organism: Bacilli bacterium (assembly GCA_030602345.1). Classification (GTDB taxonomy): domain Bacteria; phylum Bacillota_I; class Bacilli_A; order RF39; family UBA660; genus JAUVZX01. Next base: position 62,867 of record JAUVZX010000004.1, on the reverse strand, counting down.
GCGGAACAGACTCACCTGTAAGTGCTGATGTATCAACCGTTGAATTTCCCTCAATTACTTTACCATCAAGAGGAACTCTTTCTCCTGGTTTAATTACAATTATATCACCTATTTGTACTTCATCAGGGTCAACTTTTATAACTTCATCGTTCTTTTTAACATTGGCATAATCTGGCCGTATATCCATAGCCTCGGCAATTGATCTTCTTGACTTATCAACTGCGTAACTTTGAAATAGTTCACCAACTTGATAAAACAGCATAACTGCAATACCTTCTGGATACTCACCGATTAACATTGCACCAATCGTAGCAATAGACATTAAAAAGTTTTCGTCAAAAACTTTACCTCTAAAAATATTTTTAACTGCTTTCATAACTATATCTCCACCTACAATTATGTAGCTGATTAGATATAGAGCAATATTTAACCATTCAATATTTACATCAATTACTATGGCCACAATAAATAATATTGCACCAATGATTATTCTCCAAAGACGTTTATTCATTTTCACACTCCCTTTAAGCTTTTTTCATAACAGTGCCAGGTTCAATTTTCTTTACGATTTTTTCTGCCTCTTGCATAATTGTAGGCATCTTCTCATCTTCACCCTCAATAACAAGCTTTTGAGTCATAAAGTTAACTGTTGCTTCCTTCACACCATCAAGCTTATTTACTGCATGTTCAATTTTTGCTGCACAATTTGCACACTCTAAACCATTAAGTATAAACTTCTTTTTCATTTTAAGTCCTCCTAAATATTATTTATAATTTTGTTTTGTATACTACAAGTCTTTTTTAAACTTTTTTGAAGCATTGTTCATCTAATTTGAATACTTATATATGTCAATATATCTTCAAAAATATTTTATTCTACGGCATTACTACTCCTCGTTGATATGAATTAGACCTTGATCAAATATTTTTCTTACATGATCATCAACTAAGGAATAATATACTACTTTGCCTTCTCTTCTATTTTTCACTAAATTAGTTTGCTTTAAAACTCTCAGCTGATGGGAAATTGCTGATTGTGTCATATCAAGTAATACAGCGATATCACAAACACACATTTCAGATTCATTTAAAGCCCATAGTATCCTGATTCGTGTTGAATCCCCAAATACTTTAAATAATTCTGCTAAATCATAAAGGTTTTCTTCTTGGGGCATTCTATCTCTAACCTGATTTACAATATCCTCATGAATTACACTGTAGTCACATCTTTCAATTGAATTAAACTTTTGAGTCACATTATCACCTCCTTTTAAAATACCTCACATGAACACATGAGCAGCTATTCATACGTTGTATTGTCATTATATTATTATTTTTCTCATATGTCAATAGTTATATGAACATTTATTCAAGTGTATTTTAATACTTATTTGAAATATCTTAAAACCACCTGATTGCGATAATAGAACCATAAAAAAGTGGTTTCAATATAAACCTTTTTTAAAAAATAATTATTGTAGGTTCTAAAATAGTTTGAAATAAAACTTCAAAAAGATTAAAAAATTATAGTGGCAGCTGTTTCAAAACAACTACCACTACATTAGATTATATAAATTTCTTATCAACCTAAAGGATTATTTCTCTCTCTTCCTGCGCCATCAATTTTTCGACATTTAGGGTGTCATCACTCAAATTACCCTATGTCATCTATAAATCACCCCAAAAATAGGGGTCAAAAACGGTGTTTTTTTGCTCTTTTTTTACTCCAAAATCATCCTTAAACCACTATATGTTGTGGTCGAACTCTACTTTTCACCCTTAAAACCACAATACGTCATCAGAATTATACTCTCAACATGATATGTATTAGGAAACATATCGAAAGCTTTTATTTTTTCGATTTCATAATTAGTTAGTTCTTTTAAATCTCTAACTAAAGTCATGGGTTCACAAGATACATAAATTATTTGATTGGGTTTCAAATCTTGAATCAGATTTATTCCTTCTTTTGTTAATCCTGCTCTTGGGGGGTCCACTATTACTGTATCATAGTATTCTTCTAATTGTTTTAAATAGTTAGTTGCATCATCGCAAATATAAATGGCATTATTTATATTATTTAATTCTATATTAAAGTTAGCATCTTCAATTGATTTTTTATTATTGTCTATCCCCAAAACTTTGTTGACCTTATCAGATATATATAATCCTATGCTTCCTGAACCAGAATACAAATCTAACACATTTATTTTAGCGTTGATGTTTTCTTTTATATAATCAAACATTTTTAATGTTATTTCTTTATTAACTTGAAAAAAAGTGTCATATGATATTTTATATTTTATGTTATTTAAAGTTTCAAATGCGATATCTTCTTTATTTACAATTAATCTATCATGATATTTTATCAAACTATGCTTATTATCTATAACTTCATTTATTTCTTGTTTAGCATTCAAACATTCATCTATTTTAATAATTTTTTTATTATATACATCATAAAATCCGCCTTCATGAAGATATATCTTATTTCGATAATTAAACTGTGAAGAAGCCTCTACTTCTATCTTTAAATCTAATTGTAATTGTCTTTTGAATAATTGTTCTAATTTGTCTTTTTTGTATAACAGTTGATCATCATAGCTCATATGCATTAATTGACAACCACCACATTCACCATAGTATTTGCATGATGGAGTTACTCTTTTAGAAGATGATTTTAAAATTTTGATTAATCTTCCTTCAATATACTTAGTTGTTTCCTTTTCAATAGTAAATTCAACCAATTCTTCTGTAAGAGTGTTTGGAATAAAAACGATTTTATTATTATAAAATCCAATACCTCTTCCTTGATTATCCATTCTAACAATTTCTATATTCATAATTCACCTCAAAAAGATAGACAAATGTCTATCTTAATAATATTATTGCCCCTACTATTGCTCCTGCCGTAATTAAGACCAACAGTATGTATGCAACAATTTTTAATAGTAATTTACTTTTTTTCTTTTTAGGCTTATCAATTTCCTCTTCTAAATCATCATTTTTTAGAGGCAAAGTCGTAGTATAAAAAGATTCATCGACACTTGGTTCTTCTCTTCTTATTTCTTCCTTAACTTGTTCATTAACTATCTTATTGATAGCATCACTTTCAATTACTGTTGTAGCTTTTAGATCGTTTAACAATGTGAAAAATGGATCTTCTTCATCTGTCCTGTTTATTTTACTACCCAAAGTTATTGTATTAATTAATTCTTTAAGCTCTCTTGTTTCATCTTCTAAAGAATCTAATTTTTGTTCTTTAGGCAACGACGGAAGATCTACTTTTGGAAATTCATCTTTATGATTTTCTTTAGCTTCTTTTAGAATTTCTCTTATATCATAATTTTTTTCTTCAATTATTTGCTCTTTAACACTTACAATTGGTTTAATTGGTTTTAATAAAGGTTCATTTTCTTTTTCTAACATTTTTCTTATTTTATTCAAATCTATTTCATCAGTATTACTTATTTTAGTAATGTTATTTTCTACTTCAAACCCTTCATATAAAGTTTCATATAAATCTTGATTTTTCTCAACACGACGTTTTGGAACATCTACTTCATTATTTAAACGATAATATTTTTCCATACGACTAGCCATAAAACCACCTCATCACCCTTATAATATCATATTTTACATTGTTTTAAAAATTATTTATTGCTTTTAAAGTCTGCTTTACATATAATTATTATAGGAGGACATATGGAAAAATTACACGTTGATAAAGATTTATGTATAGGTTGTGGTGCTTGCCCTGCTAATGCAGAAGAAGTATTTGAATTAGATGATAATGATGGTTTAGCCGTTGTGAAAGAAGATTTTAAAGATTTAGAATTAACTGAGGAATTAATTGGAAAAATTAGACTAGCGATTGCTAGTTGTCCAACAGATGCTATCAAAGAAAAATAAGACGCAAGTCTTATTTTTTTGTTAATAAATATAATTGTGCTAATTCTTTTTTATTTATTTTGCGATACTCTTTTGATTTTAAATCATAAACATCTAAGAATGCAATTCTTTCTCTTTTAAGCTTTATTACTTCAAAACCAATCGCTTCAAACATTTTTTTTACTTGATGATTCTTTCCTTCATGAATTGTCAACTCCACAATACTTGTTTGTTCTTTTTTATCAAATTTTTTTAGTTTTGCTTTAGCTTTTGCTGTTTTAACACCATCTATATAAACACCTGACTCTAATTTTCTTATGTGTTCACCTTTGATGATTCCTTTAACTTTTGCAATATATACTTTATCAACATTACTGCTAGGATGCATCATCATATTAGCAAAATCACCATCGTTAGTTAAAATTAACGCTCCTGTAGTATCATAATCAAGCCTTCCAACTGGATATATTCTTGCATCAGTATCGATTAATTCGACCACTGTTTTTCTTTGTTTGTCATCTTTAGTAGTAGTAATATACCCTCTTGGTTTATTTAATAAAAAATAAACTTTTTCTTCCTTAGTTAAAATATTACCATCTATTAAGATTTCATCTTTACTTGATACTTTGGTACCTAGTTCTGTTACAACTTCACCATTTACCATTACTTTTCCTTTTGCAATTAGCTCTTCTGCTTTTCTTCTTGAAGCATAACCACTATTTGCTATTACTTTTTGTAATCTCTCCATTTTTATCACCTATTGAATTATACCATAAATAGGTTAAAATTCACAGTTTCCTGGAGTTCTAGCATATAATGTTACATCTCTTATATTATCTATTCCTGTTATATACATTAATAGTCTTTCAAATCCCATTCCAAAACCTGAGTGATAACATCCACCAAATTTTCTTAAATTCAAATACCACCATAAATCTTCTTCAGGAACATTCATTTCTTTCATTCTCGCCACTAACTTATCATGGTCTTCTTCCCTTTGAGAGCCCCCCATTAATTCACCTGAACCAGGAACTAAAAGATCTACTGCTGCTACTGTTTTGTTATCAGGATTTAATTTCATATAAAATGCTTTTATATCTTTGGGCCAATCTTTAACAAATACTGGTGAATTGAAATGTTCAGTTAAGAATTTTTCATGTTCTTTTGCTATATCTTGACCATGCATCGGAGTAAACTCAAAGTTTTTGCCACTACTCAATAATAAGTTTATTGCCTCTTCATGCGTTATTCTAGCTGCTTCTGAATCAACAAATGCAGTTAATTTTTTTACTAATCCTGGTTCAACATACTTATCTAACATTTCATATTCATATTTAGCATTTGTAAGTACATATTTGATAATATACTTAAGCATATCTTCTTCGATATCCATTAATTCATTTAAATCACAAAAAGCTATTTCTGGTTCGATCATCCAAAATTCACTTGCATGCGTCTTAGTATTAGATTTTTCAGCTCTGAAAGTAGGACCAAAAGTATAAATTTTTTTAAACGCCATTGCCATAGTTTCGCCTTCTAACTGACCAGTTACTGTTAATCCTACTTTTTTACCAAAGAAATCTTTACTATAATCTACTTTACCGTCTTTAATCTTTTCTAAATCTAACGTGGTAACTTGAAACATTTCTCCGGCACCTTCACCATCGTTCGCTGTAATTAATGGTGTATGAACATATAAATATCCTCTATCATTGAAATATTGATGAATAGCAAAAGCTGCTAAACTTCTAATTCTAAAAACAGCTTGAAATAAGTTTGTTCTAGGTCTTAAATATGCTACTTCTCTTAAAAATTCTCTAGTATGTCTTTTAGGCTGAATTGGATAATCTTCTGGAGAATCCCCTTCTAATTTTACTTTTCTTGCAACCACTTCAAATAATTGTTGTTCCTTTGGTGACTTAACCATTTTACCTTCTACTGTAATAGCACTTCCAACACGATACTTACTGATAGTAGAAAAATCTTCTAAAGAGTTATCGTATACAATTTGAACAGTATTAAAATGAGTTCCATCGAAAAAATCGATAAAACCAAATTCTTTTTGTTTTCTATGATTTCTAATCCATCCTTGTATAACAATTTCTTGATCCATATATTTGTCAATATCTTCATATATTTGTCTTACGTCTAATTTCATTTTTTCCTCCTATAAAAAAATCACGCCCCCATAAGGACGTGATTACGTGGTACCACCTTAATTTGTTCTCTAAATCTTTAACGGAATTACCCGATTAACTCATTGGGTGTTTTTCTTTTTAAACATCGGTTAGTTTCCATCAACCACTAACTTTCTATAACGCTATTTAAACTTACTCTTCCAAGTCATCGTTTTTTATATTATATCATATTCTGGCATGCAAGCAAGAATTTTCATATACAAAATAATTGTCGTTTAAATATAAAGCTTCGCTTAATACTTGCTCGCTTAAAGTTATATCACTCAAGGGGCCATTATATTTTATTCCATTATCATAAAAACCATCAGACCACTTAGTATTTTCATATTTATGATTATTACCTTCAATTGTCCTATAACAAATAGTTTTTTCCTTTTTATCATACCAATCAGTTCGATAATGCTTATCACTATCCATAAAAATTTTCATACTTTTAATTGTGAAGATATCATCGATATGTTCTTTAGCAGCATAATAAAATTCATATTTGTTTTTATATATTGGTTTATTATCCCTATATAAAACTTCATAAATATCTGTGACCACAAAATAATCAACGCCTTTTTGATAACACGTTTTATATTCAGCTTTAGATTTTAAATTGTGCATTACATAAACTCTTTTTATTTTGTATTCACCTTGATAAAATTCATTACTTAATACTTTTTTTATTTTATAATCATAATATTTCATATTCACCTAATATATTTAAAATAATTTTTATTTAATGTCTTAGTAGAAACATTAATAGTATTTTTAATTTTACTATTTATTTCTTTGATATAACTTTCATCTACTTCTTCATCTGTTAATGATTTAAAAGTATTTTTAGAAGCAAAATACATTGCTTTATCCGTTATCCAATTACCATTAGGAAAGAAAGCAATTCTTTCTTCATCTGAAAATAAATCTTTACCAACATATAATCTGGGATCATATTCCAAGTCAAATAAATTAGCAATAGTTGGGACTATATCATAAGTACTGCCCACTTGACTATAAACGGTCGGCTCTAAATTTATATTATATATTATCAATGGTTTAACATATCGATTTAAGTCTTTTGTTCTATCTATTGTTGATGAAACATTTAACTCTGCAGAAGTCATACCACCAAGGGGATGATGATCACCATATAATATAAAAACCGTATCATCCAATTTGCCTGCTTTATCCAACTCATCGATTAAATAACCTAAACTTTGATCAAAATCGATTGTTTTAGCCATATAGTGCTTCATTCTACTCGAATAACCATCTAAGTCTTTTACCTTACTCCAATTTTTTTCAACCACTCCAATGAAGTGATCATAAGGAAAATGCATAGTTGATGAAATAATAAATGAGAAGAAAGGTTCCTCATCAACAAAGTGAGGAAGCGCTTTTTGCATTAATTCTAAATCACTTGGCCATCCGCCAATTGAAGTTATCTTTAGATCACCATGGTTATAAAAATAAGTCGAGCCCATATTATTATGAATGATTTTTCTTTCATAATATTGATCTTTCCAATTATGATAAGAGGTACTATAATAGTCTTTCTTATTGAATAACTTAAATATTGATTGTGAATAATTATTGTTCTTATATGAATTAGGAGTACAAACTGTCGTCAAAGGAACAATAGAAACTAATCCAACAAATTCACTTTCACCTGTTGCACAACTATGTTCTTGAACATAGAAGTTTTCAAAATACCAACCTTGATTCGCCATTTTATATAAATTAGGTGTTAACTCTTCATGAATTGCGGCCATATCATAAGCTTCAACCATTATATATATTAAATTTTTCCCTTTGAAATATCCTGTCATTTCATTTTTAGGTGTCATGGGGAGACTAGTATAATAATTATATAATTCTAATATTGTTGAATCGGTTTGATTTTGCATAATTTCATCAAGATAGGTATAATCTATCTTTCTTTCTGGATCTTCTTCGGGATCAGGATCAGGAACTATAATTGGAGTTGTATTTTCTTTTTTTAGAACCAAATTTTTAATATCTAACCACATAAATCTTCCAGTTCCAAATTGCTTTAAAGATACCCCAATTACTGTAGGGCTTTTATAAAGTTCCTTATTAGACATTACTTGCGTTTTAGAAGATATATTTAAAGTTAAAAGAGAAACAAGATTTAAGATTGCTAAAAGCATCACAACTAATAATTTATATTTATTATTCATCTTTTCATATACTAAAATATTCTTATACTTTATAAATAAATATATTAAAACTATAAAAGGTATAAAAAATAAATAATATTGGATTTTCAAAGATTTTAGGAAATCTCCTACAAATTCAAAAACTCTCCCTAAAGCTTCACCTGCTCCAAAAGACAAATAATTGCCCATTAAATTATATAAACCAATTTGTAAGAATGAATAGAAACTATAAACGAATACTGAAATTAAGATAGCTATTTTAGCCGTTTTACTCGATAAAAAGCTTATTATAAACGAAATCACACCGCTTATAAACAAAGTAAATAAGATAATTCTAATTAAAGAAAAATCGAAAAAAGTAAAATTCATAACTTTAAATAACAATTCGTTAAATAAAAATGAAATAAAAAGAAAAAAATATATTTTTAAAAAGTACTGTTTCATAATTTCACCTAATTTCATTATACTACTTTTTATTTTTTTTAAAACAAAAAAAAATCAACAAATGTTGATTTAATATCATAAATGGTGGAGAATAAGGGACTCGAACCCTTGACCCCCTGCGTGCAAGGCAGGTGCTCTAGCCAACTGAGCTAATTCCCCATCTGTCGACAAAATAAATTATAGCATATCTATTTTTTGTTATCAATACTTTTTTGACTTTTTTTAATATAAGTGATATATTATTTTACCAAGGAGGCAATATGATAATGTTAGTTAACCCGGTAGAATTTTTAGTACATCTTCAAGTAGAAATTAAAATTCAAAATGATAGTGCTTATGAAAAAGATATTTATCATGCCTATTTAAAAGCAAGTTCTTATTTAAATGATATCGAAATGTTTGGTGAAATAGAAAATGATGTTTTTCCATATAGCTATTATGAATTAACTTATTTTGCTAAAATAAAAAGCGATAATTATAAACTTCTTCTTAAAAGAAATGCTTCAGACATTAAAGACTATTTTTCTAACAATAAAAAACCTATAGAAATTTCTCAATTATATAAAAAAAGCAATTAATGAAGTGAACCCCAAATAGTTCACAAAAATAAAAAGGCAATTGAAAGAGAATAGAAACCAATCTATTCTCTTTTGCTTGATTTTAATCTGGTAGTATTATAAAATAATATCCATTCTTCAACAAGAAATATATATTCTTGCAAAGATGTGATATTATTATTGTACAAAGTTTCTTTCTTCAGGATTGCGTGCCAGCTTTCCATCGGAGAATCGTCAATTGGTGTTCCTTTACGACTCATTGAAATCGTAATTCCATTTGATTCACATATAGCTTTGTATTCAAAAGATGTATATTGGAATCCTTGATCTGAATGTATGATCAATCCATGTACATCTTTTCTTTTTGAAATAGCATCATTTAATGTATCAATAACTAAATGATTATTATTAAATTTAGATATTTTATAAGCAATAACTTTTCTATCATACAAATCTATAATCGTTGAAAGATAAGACTTTTTGCCATTATAAATCAAATATGTTATATCTGTACACCAAATTGCATTTTCTTTATCTGTATTAAATTTTCTTTTAATCAAATTAGATTTAACGTTCTGTTCTATTCTTTTATAGACAAGTTTAGGTTTTTGTCGTCTTATATACTCTGGTCTTATATTATATTTATTCATTATTCTCTTAACTTTTTTATGATTAAATATTACACCATATTTAATCTTTAAGCCTTCAGTTATCCTTCGATACCCATATGTTCCTTTAGAATCATCGAATATTTCTTTTATTATTAAATAGTCGTAATAATCCAAGTCTTCAAAATTTTTATACTTATAATAAGTTCTTATACTTATTTCTAGTACATCACACATGTTTGAAAGTTTGTATTTATCAATATATAAATTAATAAAAGTTACTTTCTCTCTCGTTGTGCCTTTAGGAAGGCTTGGTATTTTTTTAAAATTTCATATTTTTCCTTATAATCAATATCTAATTCTTTAATAGGACCTCGTTTACAATTTTTAAGAGTACCCAAATCTCTAAATTTATATATCCAGGTTTCTATAGTTTTTCTTGATATCTTATACTTTTTTGCCATATGTGATGTAGGACATTTGCTTTCTAAGTAGTCATTATAAACTTTCATTTTGAAATCATAGGTATATTTATTAAATATTTGTCCTTTTTTTGCCATAAAAATAGTACCTCCTTTCTCGAGATACTATTTTAACATTTTTTTGCCTTTTTTATAAAGTGTCCAAAATGGGGTTCACTTCATAAATTGCTTTTTTTATATGTATTTATCAACTATTGGTAATTTTTTCAATAAGTAACTTGTTAAATAAGATAAAACAAATATTACAAATGTGAAAAAGGGTATAGAAAATAATGTAAAAGTAAAAAATTCATGAACTTTAATAATTTCAAACAAAATATTTAAGTAGACAACATGAATTAAATAAATAAAATATGTGTGATTGGAAATATTTAATATATATTTTTTAATTGACTCGAACTTATTTTCATCCATTTTTAAAATAGATGCAAAGAATCCAATTCCTGAAATCATATAAAATAAATTTCGATAAGCAAATAATCCTTCAAAATATTTACCATTGATTCCAGTTAAAATATAAGTACCTAAAATAATTATAATAGATGAAATAATAGAAATTATTATAATTTTCTTTAAATTTATTTCTCTTAATCTTTTAAATATTATGTGTCCTACCATAAAATAGCCCATATAATATACCCCTTGAATCATGGGGATAGGATATGAAATCGAATATCCCAAAATTAATCTAATCAAATAAACAAATCCTTCAAAAAATAACCATAAAAATATAAATAAATTTTCTTCTTTAATACTCATGTTTAATGAAATTTTCCTAATAAAAGGTAATACAATATAAATTCCTAAAATAGCATATAGAAACCACATATGTGCTTTTACAGGACTAAACAATAATCTTGATAAAGAATGAAAATTAATACCTCTACCGAATAATATAAAATCAAATAATAAATAGAAGATACTAAATATAAATAAAGGTATTATTATTTTCTTTATTCTATTTAAATATTTTTCAAAGTCATCTTCCTTAGGTATGATAAGTAATCCACTTATCATAAAGAAAAATAAAACTGAATATCTAGAAATAGCATTGAAAAAAGTTGTAATGAAATAGTTGAAATCTAATTCAATATAATTTCTAGAATAAATATTGCTCACATGCACCATTATAACTAAAATCATTGACAAAACTCTAATTGTATCTAATTTAATATTTTTCATATTTTCACCAACTAAATTATAGCATAATATACTATTTATGTTATAATTATTTTAACGGAGGTTAAGATGGAAAATAAAAAAATATATATTTTTGGAGGAATAATAATAGTTATTTTAATTATTGTTTCTGGCTTATTTTTGACAATGAGACCAAAAGAAGATAGAACAGAAGTTTATAATACTATGTTTAAAATGATTGATGGAATAATTGGTTATGAATTTAATTCAATTGAAGATTATACAACTATTGATAATCATACAAAAATTAAAAGAGTATTAGATAAAATTGAATACTTCGATTTGTTTGAGTTTGAATGTGACGAAGATTTTTGTTACCTAGACGAAGAAAAATTTAGTGAAGAATATTTAATTTTATTTGGACAAGAGTTGGATTTTGATTTAAGCGAAATAGAAGGAAGCACATCATCTGGCTGTTCATCAAACACTTGGAATTATGACAAGGAAATTCAAAAGTTCAAAAGAAATTCTGTATTTGTTGATGGTTGCGATCCGTTTGGACAAGGATACTTTATTGTTGAGAGATTTGGTAAAGAAGTAAAAGATTTAACGGAAATACATAGTAAAATATCTTATCAACTTTCTAGATACAACGAAGAGACAGAAGAAATAAAATGCCACTTATATAAAGACTCTAGATATGAAGAAGGATTTGCAGTTTTAGACTATGCTTGCGATGATCCAGAAAAAAAAGATGAAATAATGGAGTTTTTAAAAGAAAATGAAAGTGAATTATATAATAGAGTTCACGTTTTCAAAGAAAAAGATGGTTTAATAACAGTTATAAGTTATATGATAAAATAAAAAAATGAGTTACCTCATTTTTTTATTTTTATCTATATGATTTAAGATAGGTTTCAACATCAAAATCGCTTCCCGGTTCTAGTGTTACTGAAACAATTCCAATTCTAGAGCCATCAATGAAATATACTTTAGATTCTGAAATAAAACCCATGTTTTCTTGATTGAATGTTATTATGGCATCATAATCTTTACCATAAACATACTGTTTTCTGAAATTACTTGATGAAAGTGTTTCTAAGAATGTACCAAACGAATCAACACCTTCATTGAAAGTTAAATTATCTTTTTCCATTGTTATCAAAGTTATATATACTTGTCTCTCTTCTGAAAAAACATCATATCTATCATCTACGTCATCAACTATCTCAAAGTCTGAAGGTAATTTAATAAAACCATATTCAGAGTTCCCATAAGTAACTAAGCCTGATGTTGTTTCTTCATTGATTTCACTTTCAAGTCTTTCCCTAAACTCTTTAAAAGTATCAGTTGTTAAAACAAACATAGTTAAAACAGCTGCTAATATACCAATTATTATCGAAATTAATAATACTGGTCCAAAGTAGTTTTTACTACTTTTTTGAATCATAGGTTCCATTTTTGGTTGTTGATAATTATTATAATTACTATACTGATTTATTGTTTCTTCTTTTGGAAATGATGTTGTTTCTTCAATAATTTCAATTTCTTCCTTAACAACATTATTTTCAAACCCACCTAAAGGATTACCACATTTACCACAGAAAGCAGCCTCCATTGGATTTGGTACTCCACACTTACTACAAAATTTAATCATTTTTCCTCCTATTTAAAATAATTATATCATAAACAATTCATTAAATAAATTAATATTGAATTCCCCAGTAAAGCATTTTCTTTGCTTTTCTACCACAACAGATACACTTATCATAGAAGTGTTCTTCTTCAAAAGGAATACATCTACTTTTTAAACCACCAATTTCTTTTAAAGCAGTCTCACAATTTTCATCTTCACACCACATAGCTTTTATAAAACCCGGTTTGTTTTTAACAATATCTTCTAGCTCTTCTTTTGAAGTACATTTATATGTTCTTTCTTCTCTTCGTGCTAAAGCTTTATTATAAATGTCTTTTTGTATCTCTTCTAAAATATTAGAAACGAGCTCATTTAGATCTTCATCTAAACTTACTTCCTTTTTAGAATAATCATCTCTTCGTGCTAAAACTATTTGATTTTTTTCTAAATCCCTTAATCCAAATTCAATTCTTAAAGGAATTCCTAACATTTCATTTTGAGCAAATTTAAATCCTGGAGTTTTTGGAGAATCATCTACGATTACTCTTATATTATTTTTGAGTAAACTAGTTTCCAATTCTTTTGCTTTTTGTACCACTTTTTCATCTTCTCCAATTGGAATAATAACTACTTGTGTTGGTGCTATTTTTGGAGGAATAATTAATCCATTGTCATCTCCATGAGTCATAATAAGTGCTCCAATCATCCTTGTAGAAACACCCCAAGAACTTTGATGAGCATATTGAAGTTCATTATTTCTATCTAAAAAGGTTATTTCAAAAGGTTTTGAAAAATTTGTTCCAAAATAATGGGTTGTTCCAGATTGTAAAATAATACCATTGTGCATCATAGCTTCAATTGTATAAGTTTCTACAGCTCCTGCAAATTTTTCCTTTTCGGTTTTTCTTCCTTTTATTACAGGAATAGCTAAATATTCTTTGAAAAAAGTTTCGTATACGTCTAACATTTTTAGAGTTTCTTCTCTAGCTTCTTTTTCTGTTTCATGAACAGTATGACCCTCTTGCCATAAAAATTCTCTACTTCTTAAAAAGGGTCTTGTTTCTTTCTCCCATCTGACTACACTACACCATTGATTATATAGTCTTGGCAAATCTCTATATGATTTAATCTTTTTAGAATAATAATCGCTAAATAAAGTTTCAGAAGTAGGTCTAACACAAAGTCTTTCTTCTAACTTTTCATTCCCTCCATGCGTGACCCATGCAACCTCAGGAGCGAAACCTTCAATGTGATCTTTTTCTTTATTAAGTAAACTTTCATTTATGAATAAAGGCATATATACATTTTTATGTCCTGTTTTTTTAAACATATCATCTAATACTTCTTGCATTGATTCCCAAATGGCATATCCATATTCTTCAATGATTAAAGAACCTTTAATCGGACTATATGTTGCAAGTCCTGCTTCTTTAACGATATCTGTATACCACTGAGCAAAATCAAGTTCTCTTGAAGTTATTTTATTATTCTTTTTCATATTTGCCTCATTTCTATAGATATTATAACATATTTTACAATTTATCTATCTTCAAAATATAATCTTTTATATCGAATTTTCTCTCTAAACCTTTGTCATTCATATATCTTACCATTCCAAATACATTTCTTTCTGTCCAAGGACGATCATGCTTACCAAAACACCATGCAATACCTGCATAACCATTAGGATCTCTTCCATCTAAACTATACTTATCATTTAAATATACTAAGGTAGAATATGCTTCTTTATAATCTTTTGTCCACTCAATTACTTTTTTGCCCCAATACATTCGCATGTAACCATGCATTTTCCCTGTTTTAACCATTTCTTTTTGACAGGCATTCCAATAAGGATCGTGGGTTTGATAATTTTCTAATTCTTCTATTGAATATATATATGCTCTTTCGTCCATCGAATGTTTTTCAAGAGTTTTAATCGCCCATTCCGGAAGACATTTATAATTATCATAATTCTCATTATAATAAACAAAATTAAATGCAAGTTCTCTTCTAACTACTAGTTCTTCATAAAAACTTTTATCTTTTGTTTTTAAATATATTTCTAAAGGGGATATTTGTCCAAAGTGAAGATAAGGACTCATATTTGATTGATAGTCTAAATTAGGATGATTTCTCAATTCATCGTATTTTGATTCTTTACTATCAATAAAATATTGTAAATGTTTTCTAGCTTCACTTATTCCACCTTTATAAATAGATTCATCAACACTTCGATCAATTAATAATTTTTCAATATTCAAATCATATTCATTATAACTAAAATATAAAGAAGAATTTATAATTTCACTAATTTTAAAATCATTAGTATGAACATCAATAATGCTATTAATCTTTTTTCTGATAGTTGCTGCCGAATACTCCTCTTTTTCGCTTACTTCTTCTATAGGAATTATTAAATTAGTTTCTATTTCAACTAAAGGAATATCTATTTCATTAGCCAACTCTTTTTTCCATATATTAATATGTTTTAAATAGTTTTTATCAGTTACCATCAAAGAGGAAATTTTTGAAATCTTTAAAGCTAGTTCTTTAGGATGACTTTTTTCAATAATCAATTTTATATTCTTTTTATTTAATTCTTCTTTTACTTCTTTTAATCCTTCAAGTAAAAATTTAAAGTGGCGATAATTTGCATTTGGATAATTTTCATACAAACCAAAGAAAACTAACAATGGTTTATTTAAATCATTAGCTCTTTTAATCGCATATTCTAATGCATGATTGTAATCAACTCTGACAGCAGATTGCATAAAATAAGCAACAAATTCCCTATCTTTCAAAGTCTCTTCATTTAAATATTTAATTCTACCCATTTGTCCTCCTAAAAAAAGACAAGTTAAACTTGTCTTATGGTTGCATTGCTCCGAATAAAACTAGCCAAGCAAGTACTGATTTAGCAACTAAACTTAAAATTATGTATACTCTCTCACCATATAAATAATCTTTCCATTTACCTACTTTCTTATACTGTAAAATCATATTGATTGGGAAAGTATTGAAAGCAACAAAATATGTTCCTACAATAGCCCAGACAAACCATGGAACCATATCAAAATTACCTGTTCCAAACATATAAATTAAGATAGCTATCCAAGGTGCTATACCTGCTATTGAACCCCAAATAAATGGTCCCCAATTAACTTTAGTCTTGTTAGCTCCAGAATTTAAAAGTTCCATATCTAAACCAAATAAATTCATCGCAGCATTTACTAAAAATATTAATATTAATGAAGATATATCATAAATACCAAATAATGTTGCAATTAGTACAATCATGATTGATGAACTAAGTGCATATTCAAACCATCTAAAACGATTAATTCCTTTTTTAAGATCTGCTTCATATTTATCAGCGTTTAAATAGATGATTCCATGAGCTGCTGCTGATATCAATAGAAACATTGCTACCATTATTCCGAAAGGCAATTGGAATAACTCTCTTTGAACAACTTCTAATGATTGAGTATCAAAATTGAATGTTTGATAATATTGAATTATCATTGGTTGAAATTCGGCTATTTTTTGAATAACTGAATATGATAAAAACAACATTATGATACCTTGTATAAGATGGAAGCTTCCCATCAATAAGTTAAATTTCTTTAATTTTTCTATTTTTTCTTTCATTTTATTCCTCACTTAATTAAAAAATATGTTAAATATGTTAAAACTGAAACTGCCGTAGATAAAAATGTTCCCCAGATAAGATCTATAATTGTTATTTTAATAGACCAACCATCTAGAGTTGCCAAATTAGTAAGGTCATAAGTCGCGTAAGTTATAAATCCAAAAAATGCTGCTGAAATTAATAATTTTGTAAAATCTTCATTTACAATTGCTGGATTAATAACAAAGTAGACTAATCCTACTAAGAATAGCAAGTAAAAGATAATTGCTGCTACCCAATTTGGATTATCTAGCAACAATGCTCCAATTTCTTTTTGATATAAATTTTTAGCAATAACTCCTAGCCATACTAAATCAATAATCAAGAAGAATACTAAAGCAATTAAATACATCTTAATGTAACTCACTTTTCTATCCTTTCTTTACAAACCATGGAATAAACTTACTTGTTCTTTTTGCATATTCTTGAAATTCCAGATTATCTTTATACTTTTCTTCAAGAAGAGGCACTCCAGAAACAAATAACAACAAATATGTGATCAATAAAGGACTAATGATTGCAAATAGAGGATTTGAAAAACTTCTAAATGATATTAGAGCTATTCCTATCCACATTGCAGATTCACCAAAATAATTAGGGTGTCTAGTATATTTCCATAACCCTGACTGCATTATTTTGCCTTTATTTTCTTCTTTTGAAATGAATTGTTTCAATTGAAAATCACCAATTGATTCAAATAAGAATCCTATCATCCATATTGTTAATCCTATTATATCAAAAATATTTAAACTTTGTACCTCAGTAAAATTATTTGCCATAATTGGAAGAGCTATAATATACATGATCAATCCTTGAAGCATAAATACTTGAAGATAACTTCTAATCAAAAAGTGCTGCTTCCATTCTTTTCGCCAATTAGCATATCTGAAGTCTTCCTTCTTTTTGTAATTTCGTTTTAAAATATAATATGCCAATCTCAAGCCCCAAATTAAAACTAATATATTAATTAATAAAGTTCTTTCAAAGACATCCAATGCTCTTGAAAATGAAAACACAGTAATCAAAACAAAACCCATTCCCCAAGCTATATCAGCAATTGAATTATTTCTTTTAAAAAGTGCAATTACAAAAAAGATACTCATATATATAAATATGATCGATGCGATAAAAAAATAATTTTCCATAATTTCCTCCTATACGTTTTTATTACCACAAATTTGGCAAAAATCAGTCACGACTTTAGAACCACATTTATGACAAAAATTATTTTTGTAAAATAGTCTTTCTTTTATCTTTGATACTTTTTTAATTTTAGAAAAACCAATGATATATAGTAATACTAAGACTATAAAAAATAAAATGATAAAGATAAAACTTTTATGCCCACTGAACGCTAAAAAGTCATATAATCCATGTAAGAATATTGGAACTAGTAAACTCAAAAATAAATATTTCTTTTTAGAACTATGTTCCATCTTAACCTCTGCTTGTTTAGCTAAACTTAAGAAATATCCCATAAATATTCCATCAATTGCATGAGCAGGAATAGCAGTTATTGATCTTATAACACCTACAAAAATACTTTGGCCAAACGTTTCATTGGCAAAAACATACAATATATTTTCAAAAGCGGCAAAGCCTAAAGCAACAAATACCGAATATAAAATTATTTCAAATGGACGATCAAAATATTTGCTTTTGTATCCAATTGAATAAGTAAAAAACCATTTAGCCAACTCTTCAGAAAAGGCTACTACTACAAAAGCATATATAAATATTTGAAGTAAGTTCATATCAGTAGTTTCTCCAGTTAAACCTAAAATTGATTGAATAGTTAGAGAAAAAATCACTGCTACAAATGCAGAAGCTACACCAGCCATAAAAAGTTTAAATAAAATCTTTTTAGAATCTTTGTCTTCATCATGTTTATAAATGTATCTTCCTACCAAAAAAACTGGTAAAAATGACAAAAATATTAAAAATAAAATGTTAATCATATAAATATTTAATCCCCTCTAATACTTTTTCTTTTCCAAAAATGTTTAATCCTTCGACTTCATTAAAAGGAACTACAACTAATTCATAATAATTATCTTGATTATTGTAAAAAGCCTCTTCTCCGCCTAAAGTCATTTTGCCACCGATTATTTCACAAAGGAAATAATAACTTTTAAAATCTTCTTTTTCTATATAACCTAATTTTTTAGTTATCTTAACATCCAAATTAGTTTCCTCTTTTACTTCTCTTAGTAATGTTTCTTCAATCGTTTCACCATCTTCTTGCAATCCACCAACAGTACTAAAATATTCTAAGATGCCATAATCAGTCTTTCTTTTTCTTTTCATAAGAATAATATTATCTTTATCGAAAATTATTGCTCTTGCTGTAATTCTTTTTTTCATATTATCTCCTATATTAATTATATACCCATTAAAAAAAATAAACTATAGTTTAGTTTATTTTCTATTTAATATTTCTTTTACCAAGTTAGCAGTTGAAACAGGATTTGCTTGACCCTTAGTCTTTTTCATAACCTGTCCAACTATAAAATTAACAACATAATCTTTACCATTTTTATAATCACTGATTGCATTAACATTTTCAATTAAAGCTTCTTCAATATAATTTTCTATTAAAGAATTATCATTTATTTGAGTAATGCCCATTTCTTTTATTAAAGAAATAGGATCTTTCTCTTCTTTAATTGCATCATAAATTAGACTTTTTGCCTTACTATTTGAAAGTTCATCTTTATAAATCATTTTAATGACATCTGATAACATTTTAGGGCTTAAAAATAAATTATTTATATCTAAAGATAATTTATTTAATGTACCTAAAATAACTGTTACCATCCAGATAGATGCATCTATAGGTTTAATATCATAATTTATAACTTCTTCAAAATAATCAGATAATTTTCTATCTTTAATAAGTGTTTTAGCATCTGTCTCCGATAATTGATATTCATTTATATATTTTGAATACCTTTCGTCTTGTAATAAAGGAATTTCTTCTTTAACTATCGATATATATTCTTTTGATAAATTAAAGGGAGGTAAATTTGGCTCAACAAAATATTTATAATCTACTGAATCAACCTTACTTCTCATTGAAAAGGTTTTCATTTCCCTTTCATCAAATCTTCTAGTTTCTTGAATAACTTTATCACCAGACTCTAAAACTTCTGTTTGTCTGTTTATTTCATATTCAATTGCATTCTTAACATTTAAAAATGATCCGATATTCTTAATTTCAACTTTAGTTCCAAACTCTTTCGCTTCTTCTTTCATTAGAGAAATATTAACGTCACAGCGCATTTCTCCTCGGTCAAGTCTTGCTTCTGAAACTTCAGTATATAAAAACAAGTTCCTTAAAGCCTCTAAAAATCCAAAAGCTTCATCGGCATTACTTATACAAGGCTTAGTTACAACTTCAATTAAAGGAACACCCGCACGATTATAGTCAATTAATGAATAATTACTGTGATGAACCATACTGGCAGTATCTTCTTCTAAATGAATTTGTTCAATATCGATTTTTTTAATTTCATCTTTAACAAAAATATTAATGTAACCATTTCTACCCATTGGTTTTCTTGTTTGCGTTATTTGAAATCCTTTAGGTAAGTCAGCATAATAATAATTTTTTCTATCAAAAACAACAGAATCTGGTATTTCACACTTTAAAGCTAATGCTGTTTTAAGTGCTTGTTTAACTGAAAAAGCATTTGTAACAGGTAATATACCCGGCATACCTAAATCAACTTCATTGACATAAATATTAGGTGTTTCAGTATATTCGTTTTTTGATGATGAAAAATTTTTAGAATTTGTTTTTAATTCACAATGAACTTCTAATCCAATTACTACTTTATACATTATCATCACCTGCTATCATACCTTTATAAGGAAATAACTCTTCTATTTTATGAGCCATATTTAATACTAGACTATCCTTAAACTGTGGCCCTGTTAAATTAATGCTTATAGGCAATTTATTAACAAAACCAAACGGCAATGAAATACTTGGGTATCCTCCAAAATTACCTATTACTAAATGATTTTCTAAAATTAAATACTTATCAGATAATTTATCAATATCATTATTAGGAAGAGGCGCTACTCCCCCGCTTGTTGGCATAATTAGGCCATCATATTCTTCGAATAACTCATTCATTTTTTCTACTATCAATCTTCTAATCCTACCAGCATTTAAAAATAATTTTTCTTGATTTTCTCGTTGAAGAATATAACTTCCTAAAATAAATCTTCTCTTAATTAATTCTGAAAAACCTTTAGTTCTAGTATTAAACATAATTTCATCAATTGATTTACCATCTTCTCTTGGACCAAAAATAATACCTGTTAAATTTGAATTATTACTAGTTGCTTCAGCACAAGAAATAGTCATATAAGTTGGATACAAAGCACTCAATAATTCCTTAGGAAAATCTATTCCCTCGACAATAAAACCAATACTTTCCAATTTTTTAATAGTTTCTTCAAATTTATTCAAAACTTCAATTAACTCTACATCACTGTTATCATATTTTTTCTTATCTACTATATCTTTAAAATAAAACAGTTTTCTTTTACTTATATCATCATTTAAATGTGATAAATAATCAAATCCTTCATCTTCCAAAGAAGTCATGTCTTTATCATCATAACCTTTTAATACATCAGTAACTATAGTAATGTCTCTTACCGATCTAGCAAAACATCCAACATGATCCAATGAAGATGCAAAAGCAAATAAACCATATCTACTTATTCTTCCATAAGTTGGTTTAAATCCTACAACACCACCATAAGCTGCCGGTTTTCTAATTGAATCACCAGTATCAGAACCAATACTAAAAGGGACAATTCCTGCTGCTACTACTGCGGCACTACCAGCCGATGAACCACCTATCAAACGATTAGTATCCCAAGGATTATTAACCGTTCCTGTATGACCGGTAGTTCCACTTCCACCCATCGCAAGTTCATCTAAAGATGTTTTTCCTATTAAAATAGCTCCTGCTTCTTTTAATTTTTTATAAATTGTTGCATCATAGACAGGTACATAATCTTTCAATATATTAGAAGAAGCTGTCGTTAATATTCCTCTTGTCGAAAAATTATCTTTAAGAGCGTAAGGAACTTTATCTAACAAAGAATTGGAAGAATTATACTCTAAATTTTCTAAAATAGTTACAAAAGCATTAAAATCTTTTTGACTTTCATTTGCTAAACTAACAATATTCTCAAAAGTTTCTTTTGGTTCAAGAGAATTAAAATCTTCAATATACATTTTTTTATAATTTATCATTCTACCACCTTTGGAACCTTAACTCTATTATCTTCAACTGATTTACTATTTTTAAGAACATCTGAAACATCTAAAATTGATTGAACTTCATCATCCCTTAAAGTAATATTTTCTTTTAAATAAGGAAAAGTCATGGGTTCAACTAAAGAAAGACCTTCTATACCATCAATTAACTCCATCTGCTTCAATATAATAGCAAACTCTTGACTCAAAGTTTCATACTCTTCTTCATCCATATCAAACATCAATTTATTAGCATATTCTTTCAATTTATTTTTATCCATATATCCTCCTTATTTATTACTACTCAATATGATTAATTATAGTATTTTATTGACTAATAGTCAATTAAAGGCTTTACTATTCATTATATACGTTATAAATTTAAACAAAAAAAGAGTTTCAAAAACTCTTTCTATTTAATGTGTCTCTTTTTTGTTTTGATTATAGTTTTTTAGTAACCATTTATTAATAAATCCAACTCTTTTTTCCATCTATTTATTTTTTTATTAACGATTTTATCATCTACTTCCCCGAATAATTTATTCCAATTTTGTATTTCTTTTAAGCATATTACAATCCCGTCTTTAAATAATTCCTTTTTATCGATTCCCTCTATTTTTTCTTCATATTCAAAACAATTTTCTTCCGTACTAAATAATAGAAAATAAGCTATATCGTATGTTTTTGTTCTATAACCTATAAACTCCCAATCTATAAATTTAACCTTTCCTTCTTCAATCATTATATTAGGAGCAATTAAATCACCGTGAGATAATACTCTATTTTCCTTCTTATCATAAAATTCATCTTTTATTTTAGTTAGAAAAGTAATATTTAAAGCTGTCAAATGCTCTTTAGCTCTTTCGAAATATTTATTAAATTGATCAAATCTATCGTAATTTTTTTCATTATCAGAATCAATAGAAATTGCCTTAATTTTTAAAATGTCTTTGATTATAGTTTCTCTTTCCTCTTTACTCATTTCGATAGTAAATTCATTTCGGCTTTTCCCTAAAGTTCTTCCACCTATTCTCTTTAGAACAATTATACATCTATCATTATCATAATAGAACTCTAACATTTCCGGAAAACTTGAATTTTTTTGATTTTTTTCATAAAGTTTTATTTCTTTGACTAAATTGTCGAAAAATTCTTCTTTGTCATTTGTTCCTATTTTTATAAATACATCCTCAGTCAAAATATTTACTCTTTGTTTAATCAAAAGTTCATCAAAAAGCTCTGTAATTTTCGAATCATTTAAATATTTTTTTAAAATTTCTTTTATCATTTTATTTGTTCCTTTAAAATCATAATGATTTACCCTATAAATTTTTTAACAAAATACTTTCTTAATTATATTTTATCATATTATTAGTAGAAAGAGTTTTGTTTAAACAAAAAAATCATTCAATTGAATGATTTTTATTTATATTTGTTTTTGAAAAACTTCTTCAGTCTTTTCCTCTAAAGAATAATCTTTTAATACTGGATCAAATGAACATTTAACGCCATAAAAAGAACACATCATAGAACAATATTTTTGAACTACCTTACTTTGTACTCCAATAAAGTTAATAACTCCAAATGAATCTTTATTATCGCTTAAGAACGCTCTTAAATAACTCAATCTAGTAAAATCAGAATCTTTCAAATTAACATTAACAATGCACTCACGAGTATCACTATAACTACCATAAAAATAAGTGAAATTTAAATGTTGCAAATTAATTATAACTTTTTCTGTTGTATCTTTTAATTGAGCAAGAATTTTATCTTCTTTATCTACCCATGAAAAATCAACTACTTTTGGATCTCCATTATAACCTTTAACTGTATAATGTCCTAAAGACTCCAAGTGTGACATTTCGATTGAACCTAAATATTCATCGTAAGCATCAATAACGAGTCTCCATGCTAATTCTATTCTATAATCAACATCTTTATGTTGAACTATTTTTTCTGCAAATTCTTTTTCCATAATATTTCTCCTTAAGATATTATTATAACATGATTCTAAAAATATGCAATTTTATAAAAACAGATAATTACCACTAATATTCTATATTATAATGTTTTCTTCAAACACTTCATTTGCTTTTTTAGCGATGATTTTGGTTATTTCTATTAAACTTAATTTGTTCATAACAACAACTCTAATTTCTTACAAAGAAAAAAACCATTCATTGAATGGTCTATTTTTAAAATGGTCGGGAAAACAGGATTTGAACCTGCAACCCCTTGGTCCCAAACCAAGTGCTCTGCCAAATTGAGCTATTTCCCGAATATGGCGCGCCCGAAAGGATTTGAACCCATAACCTTTTGATCCGTAGTCAAACGCTCTATCCAATTGAGCTACGAGCGCAATGTTTTCCGCCTTTAATAATTCTTAAATGGTGGCTTCGGTTGGAATCGAACCAACGACACAAGGATTTTCAGTCCTTTGCTCTACCGACTGAGCTACGAAGCCAAATGGCGGTCCCGACCGGGATCGAACCGGCGATCTTCTGCGTGACAGGCAGACATGTTAACCGCTACACCACGGGACCTTAATGGTTGCGGGAATAGGATTTGAACCTATGACCTTTGGGTTATGAGCCCAACGAGCTACCAAACTGCTCCATCCCGCGATATAAATTAATGGCGGAGAAAGAGGGATTCGAACCCCCGCGCCGTTGCCGACCTCCCGGTTTTCAAGACCGGTCCCTTCAACCAGACTTGGGTATTTCTCCAAAAAAAGTGGTGCCTAAGGCCGGACTTGAACCGGCATGAAGAACTAACCTCGCAGGATTTTAAGTCCTGTGCGTCTACCTATTCCGCCACTCAGGCAATAATTATGGTGTCCTGTACAAGATTCGAACTTGTGACCCTTTGATTAAAAGTCAAATGCTCTACCGGCTGAGCTAACAGGACATATATTAATAAATTGGCTGCCTCGGCTAGACTCGAACTAGCGAAATGCCACAGTCAAAGTGTGGTGCCTTACCAACTTGGCTACGAGGCAACAAACGTGGTGGAGGGAAGTGGATTCGAACCACTGAACCCTAAGGAGCTGATTTACAGTCAGCCGCGTTTAGCCACTTCGCTATCCCTCCATAGATGGTGCCGGAAACAGGAATTGAACCCACAACCTACTGATTACAAGTCAGTTGCTCTACCTATTGAGCTATTCCGGCATTATGGTGGGCGATATAGGACTCGAACCTATGACCCCCTGCTTGTAAGGCAGGTGCTCTAACCAACTGAGCTAATCGCCCGAAATGTCTCTAGACGATATTAAATATAACATTTATCTCGTCCTTTTGTCAAGTTTATTTATTCTTTTTTTACACTTTTTGCGATCCACTCTGGAAGCATTTGTTTTAAAGTTAAAAAACCTTGACTTGTTTCACGAATTTTGATCTTTTTTCGCACTTTTTTCTTATAATTTACATTCTTAATACTTAGTTTTAATTTATTACTATTATCATCAATTTCCATTATTTCAGCATTTATTTCTTCACCAATAGAAACAAAATCTAATGGATCTCTTACAAAACCATGAGAAATTTCTGAAATATGAATTAAACCATCATAATATTCATCACATGCAACAAAAATGCCGTATTTTTCAACGCCAGTTACTGTGACTTTTATTATTTTTCCTACTTTGTGTCTTGTCATAAATACCTCTTTTATTATTATAACATATTTATTTTTGTATTTGATAGTTTAAAAAAAATAATGTATACTTTTATTAGGTGATGAGAATGGAGACAATTCAAAAAATAAAAGACATATTAGATTTATTAAGACCATTTTTAATAAGTGATGGAGGAGATCTTGAATTTATTAAATATGAAGATAATATAGTATATATAAAAATGCTTGGTGCTTGCGCTGGATGTTTTTTACTGGACAGTACTTTAAAAGATGGAATTGAAGTAGCTTTAATGGAAGAAATACCTGAAATTAAAGCAGTCATAGCAATTGAAGAAGGAGAATTTTAAAATGGACTTAAAGCAAATAGCAGTTAAAAAACTAGAGGAAAAAGGCGTAACCATCAAAGAAATGGCTGAAATGGTACTAGAATTACAATTAAAGTATAATCCTAGCTTATCTTTAGAAGTATGCCAAGATGCAATTGAAAATGTAATGGGTAAAAGAGAAGTAATTCATGCTGTTTTAACAGGAATTGCAATTGATAATGCGGTTGAAAAAGGACTTTTAGACGAAGAAATATCTGAGATAATTAAAAAAGATGAACCACTATATGGTTTAGACGAGATATTAGCACTTAGTATAGTAAATATATATGGTTCTATAGCTTTAACTAACTTTGGGTATCTAGACAAGCTAAAACCAGGTTTAATTGGACGCATAGATCAATTAGGAAAACATAAAAATGGTTGCTCTACTTACTTAGATGATATTGTTTCAGCAATAATAGCTGCAGCAGTTAGTAGAATAGCTCATAAATAAATTTAAGACATAAAAAAACATTGAAATAATCAATGTTTTTTTGTTTTTAATTTAAAATATCTTTTAATTTAGAAATAACTTCTTCGTAATTTTTAACCTTAGATGCTAATTCTTCTAATCTTGCTTCTAATTCAAGTTGCTTAGCGTTTTCTTCAACTTTAACTTCAGCAGGTTCTGCTACTTCTTCTGTAGTTTCAACCATTGGTTCTTCGTTTTCATATGAATATGTAGGTGTTCCTAATAATTCATCTAAAGAACTAACTTGTTGAGGTTCTGTAACTTCAGGTTCTTTTGGCAGATCAAAACTAAATGTATTATCACCAAATAATGCTTTGAATCCTTCTAAAGAAGCTTCTTCTAACTCAGGTTCTGATTCTATTTGATTCATAACCATAGTCATTTCTTTTTCAAGTTCTTCTTCTTTTGGTTCTTCTAAGTAGTTTGGTTCTTCCTCTTTTGCTTCTTCTTGATTTTCTTCTTCAGTATCACTAAATTTAAAACGATGAACTTTCGTAACTTCTAGAAGTGAATCTTCATCCATTTCTTCTAAAGCTGGCTCAGCAGTTTCAACCATAGGTTCTTCTAAAGTTGGCATTTCTGGTTCAAATGCTGGTTCTTCTTTTGTTTCTTCTAACACTGGCATTTCTTCTTCGAATACAGGTCTATTCATTCCTAAAGCTTCTTTTACTTCATTATTTAATTTAAATGCTCTTGTAGAAAGAACTCTAATTCCCTCTAATCTTTTTTCATTTAAATCTTGAACTACTAAAACTGTTCCTTCTTTTGCTTCTCTTACGATTGATTTAATTAAATCTTTAACAAGTGTCCACTCATTTTCTTCCTCTATTCTTGCAAATGATCCTTCATCAATCATTTTTGCAGCATAAAGTTTAACATATCCATTTTCATCTACTTCGTTCAATGTATACATTAAATAGTTAGATTCATTAGCTCTGAAAAATCTTACTAAATCAATTTGAAATGAGAAACCTCTTTCATCCATTACATTTATATTTAACATGTGTCCTCCTTTTTTATCTTCATTACCATTATATCAAAGTTTTACACATTTTCAATTATTTCTTCATTTTTTTGATAAATATTCTACTATTTCATTAACTTTATCAAGTTTTTCAAAATTGAGTTCTAAATCTTCACGACCAATATGACCATATCTTGCTAATTTATTATATATTGGTTTTGTCAGCTCTAAGTGACTTCTTATAGATCTTGGTTTCAAATCAAAAAGATCTATTACTAAAGATTGGATAATACTTTTTTCATATTTTTCAGTTCCAAATGTTTCAATATTTATAGAAATAGGATTTTCCATTCCTATCGCATAGGATAACTGGATTTCTAATTTATCTGCTACTTTAGCAGCAACTAGATTTTTCGCTATATATCTCGCCATATAAGCTGCACTTCTATCAACCTTAGTGGCATCTTTACCACTGAATGCACCGCCTCCATGTCTAGAATAACCTCCATAAGTATCAACTATTATTTTTCGCCCCGTTAATCCACTATCACCTTTAGGTCCGCCAATGATAAATCTTCCTGTAGGATTTATTAAAATCTTTGTCTCAGGCGTCATCATTTTTGCTATCTCAGGTATTTGTAAAATTACTTTTTCTATAATATCTTCTTTTAAAATTTCTAGACTAATATCATCATGTTGATTTGAAATTAAAATAGTATCAATATACGGTTTATCATCATAATTGATAGTCACTTGGCTCTTTCCATCTGGTCTTAGATAAGGTATTATTTTACTCTTTCTAACTTCATCTAGTTTTTTTACTAATAAATGGGCAAAATAAATAGGATATGGCATATAGTTGTTTGTCTCATTACATGCAAAACCAAACATTATACCTTGGTCTCCTGCTCCAATGATTCCATTTTCTTGTGAAACTCCCATGTCAATATCAGGTGATTGTTCTTTAATTTTGATGACAACTTCGCAAGTATTACCATTAAAACCATACTCATCTTTATCATACCCTATATCTAAAATAACTTTTCTTACAATTGATTCAATATCAATTTTTGCACTTGTTTTAACTTCTCCCGTTACTAAAACAAAGTTTTCAGTTGCTAGAGTTTCAATAGCAACATGTGATTTTTCATCCTTTTCTAAGTAAGCATCTAATATAGCATCACTTATTTGATCACACACCTTATCTGGATGTCCTTCGGTTACAGATTCTGACGTAAATAAATATTTCATGTTTCCTCCTTCTATAACCTTATTAAAAAAAGACAGGATAAACCTGTCTTGTTCAAGCTTATCTTTCGGTTTCCCGTTGGAATTAGCACCTAATTTAATAGGTTGCTGGGTTTCATAGAGCCAATTCTCTCCACCACTCTTAATAAGGTTCATTAATTATTTACAAATTAATAATACAAAAAATAATTGACTTAGTCAATTATTTTTTCCATTTAGTTACTGTTAGAATGTTATCATCAATTGCTATTACCGTTACTAATTCACTTATTGGTAACGTTTCGTCAGCTGTAGCTTTCCAAATTTTACCATCGATACTCACTTGACCAGGACGATTAGGCTCTATTTTTTCATTCACGATAGCAGTCTTGCCTATTATTCTATCTATAACCTCATCTACTCCGTTATACTCTTCTAGTCTTCTAAAAACTATTTCTTTTGTTAGAACATACATAATGTATCCTCCAATTGCAAAAAAACTAAATAATATAGTAAAATCATCAGTGAAAAAAGACAAGATAAATGTAAATGCAGCGCTCACTATAAACCAGATTGCAACTATTTTCTTTGTTGCAAACTCAATTGATATAAGTATCATTAATATAATAAACCAAAAATAAACCATAAATCATCCTTCTCTATTTTAATTATACTATATCTGATTTGATTTTCAAAATATTTTGTGTTAGAATACATAGCCAAAGGAGTTGATTCCATGGATAAGTTAAATATAACAAGTATTAAAGCTATACAAAGTGACTTGAAAAAAGGTTGGTTTTTAATTCATCAATACTCAAAAGATCCTATAACTGGTGAAGAAATAGATTTGGGTGTTGCTTGTGGTTGGCCAATTAAAAAGGGTTATATTCTTTCTAGAGAAACATTTGTTGTAGTTCAAAAAGAATATAGTTTAGATGAAAAAATAATCTCCCAACTTAAACATATCTCTAATCATATTCGTTCTCTTAAAGAAAAAGAGCAAAAAATTAACAGTTTATATATTGCAGAAATTTCTAAAGGGATAGTAAATTCAGATATAAGTTTATTAAGCGAGTTACAAAGTAACTATAAACTAATAGTTGAAGAAATAGAAACAGCAGCTTTTTTCTCAGACAACTTAATTAAAATACTTGACAGTGATAACACTAAAAAAATTAAATAAGATATATAAATCTTATTTTTTTTGTTATCATTATAATAGGTGATAATATGAAAGACACGATTTTTAGAGCATATGATATTAGAGGAATTTATCAAGAAGACTTAACTGATAATGATGCTTATGTAATTGGTAGAGCTTTTGGTAGCAAAATGTTAGAAGAAGGCAAATTTAGTGTTGTAGTTGGATATGACACGAGATTTAGTTCTAAACCACTTTTTGAACAACTGTCAAATGGTCTTCTAGAATCCGGAATAGATATAATTAATATTGGTGAAGTTACTACACCAATGTATTACTATGCGCTTTTTCTTTTTAAAGCAACTGCCGGTATAATGATAACAGCATCACATAATCCAAAAGAATATAATGGTTTTAAGATGACTTTTAATGGAAAATACAATGCTTATGGAGAAGACATTCAAAATTTCAAAAACTTTGCTAAAGCTGGTGTCTTTAAAAATGGCAAGGGTAAAATAAGAGATGAACATATAAAAACTAGATATATAGATTTCCTATTTTCTTACTTAAATTTTGGAGACAGAAAAGTTAAGGTAGTTGTAGATGTCGGTAATGCCAGTGGCTCATTAGTAATTAATGATGTTATGAAAAGGTTAAATATGCCACACGTATCAATTTTTTCTGAAAATGATCCGGCATTCCCAAATCATCATCCAGATCCAAGCGTAGAAGAAAATTTAGATGTTTTAAAACAAGAAGTCATCAAAAATAATGCTGATGCTGGATTTGCTTTTGATGGAGATGCCGATAGAATTGGTTTAATCGATGAAAAAGGTAAATTTATCCCTGTTGATAAAATAATGATTATCTTTTTAAGAAATTTAATGAATAAGTTTAGAAACAAAAATATTGTTTATGATGTCAAATGTTCTAAAGCTTTAGAAGATGAAATTATAAAACTAGGAGGAACTCCTGTTTTATCTAGAACTGGAAATTCTTTTCTAAGAGCAGCCGTTGTTAAAGACAATCTTTCATTTGCGGGAGAACTTTCTGGTCACATTTTCTTCAACGATAAATTCGAAGGATTCGATGATGGTATTTATGCAATGCTAAGAATGATTGAAATTATGAGTCATAATAATTTAACTATATCAGATATGCTAGAAGGAATTAATGAATATCATTCAACTAACGAGATTAAAATTAAAGTGACTGAAGAAACTAAATTTAAAATAATTGACTTAGTTAAAAAATATGCGGAAGAAAAAAATTATACTCACATTGATATAGATGGGGTTAAGGTTATTTTTAATGATGGTTTTGCACTTATACGCGCATCAAATACAGGACCTGATTTAACGCTTAGATTCGAAGGAACGACTTATGAGCGTTTGGACAACATTAAAACTGAGTTTTTAAGCCTTTTAGAACATATAAAAACCCTAATATAGGGTTTTTATTTTTTTTGTTTTAGAGTATAATAATTTTAAGGAGGATATATGTATTTTTGGTTATTAATTATTGTTTTATTAACGATGATTGAAGCAGCTACTGCTAATTTAGTAGTAATATGGTTTTTAGTCAGTGCTTTATTTTCATTAATACTATCAATATTTGTTGATAATTTTTATCTAGAATTTGCAGTTTTTGTTCTGCTAGGGACTTTTTTATTAATTACAACAAAGAGTTGGTTAGAGAAGAAATTGAAAATTACACACGCTAAAACAAACCTTGATCGAGTAGTTGGAATGAGAGGAATTGTTACAGAAGAAATAACTCCAACAACTGGTGAAGTTAAGGTGGACGGAAAAAGATGGACAGCTTTTTCAAAACAAAAAATAAAAAAAGATGAGTTTGTCACTATCTTAAATATAGATGGTGTAAAACTAGAAGTAGAAAGAATGGAGAAATAATATGGATTTTTTATTTATTTTATTATTATTAATATTTATTATCATTATTCCAAACGTCAAAATTGTACCTCAAGCTAGAGCTTTTGTGTTAGAAAGATTAGGATCTTATAGTGAAACATGGGGAAATGGGTTACACATCAAAATTCCTTTTATTGATAGAATTGCAAATGTAGTATCTTTAAAAGAAATAGTTAAAGATTTCGCTCCACAACCTGTTATTACTAAAGATAACGTTACTATGCAAATTGATACAGTTGTTTATTTTCAAATAACTGATGCTAAATTATATACTTATGGAGTTGACTATCCATTAAGTGCTA
The DNA here is from genome assembly GCA_030602345.1 of Bacilli bacterium. Lineage (GTDB taxonomy): Bacteria > Bacillota_I > Bacilli_A > RF39 > UBA660 > JAUVZX01. The sequence goes on along the minus strand of JAUVZX010000004.1, from coordinate 30,736 downwards.
TTGAAAACTTAACTGCTACTACACTAAGAAATATAATTGGGGATTTAGAGTTAGACCAAACATTAACTTCTCGTGATATTATCAATTCAAAAATGAGAGCTATTTTAGATGAAGCAACCGATCCATGGGGAATCAAAGTTAATCGTGTAGAAGTTAAAAATATTATTCCACCTAGAGATATTCAAGAAGCTATGGAAAAACAAATGAGAGCTGAAAGAGAAAGAAGAGAATCGATTCTTAGAGCTGAAGGTGAACGTAATTCGAGCATTCTTAGAGCTGAAGGTGAAAAAGAAAGCATGATTTTAAGAGCTGAAGGTGAAAAACAATCACAAGTCTTAAAAGCAACTGGTGAGGCTGAAGCTATGCTTAAATTAAAAGAAGCAGAAGCAAAAGGATTAGTATTGTTGAAAAGTGCTAAAATTGATGAAAGCGTTCTTACTCTAAAAGGGTATGAAGCTTTAGTAAATGTAGCTAATGGTAATGCAACAAAACTAATTATTCCAACTGATATGAAAAATATTGTTTCTTTTGGAACAGTACTAAGCGAAGCATTTAAAGAAGAAAAATAAAACAAGGAGTAACACTATGAAATTTCCCTTTTATGTATGCCCACTAACAATTGAACAAAAAACTCTCTTCAATAATTACTTCACCGAAAAAGACGGGAAGTTTTACTTTGAAGGAATTTGGTTTAGAAACCAGCGTCCAGAAAACAAACTAGCTTCAGGTTATATTGATGAAACTACTCAAAAAAGACGTTATGTGCAGTTTTATGATTCTTATAAAACAGTGACCGATGGCGATAATCATTATTTAGTAGTAGCAGATACTTTTGTTTATGTATCTAATACTTTTCAAAAACAAGAAATTATTAACTATGAACAAAAAGTTTTAAATGCTTTAAATGAAGCAAATTTTACTAAAATTAATGATAATTTATATTCAAAAGAAGATTTTGAGGTAGAACTAGTTAAATATGATGTTCATCCTAAAAACGTCGAGGCAAATGTGACTTTTCCAGATGACTATAGCTCATTAGATATTACAATAAGAACAAAAGGTTATGATTGTAAGAAAGAAAACGAAAAAATGTGGAGGCTTTCTACTAAAATGTTCAGAAAACCTGACACAAGAGGAGAACCTACTTACATAAATAGCATTGATGAATTAGAAGAGTATTTACCAGCACAAATAGAAATGGGCTGCGGTCCTTCTATTGAAGTAGGAATTCCCCCTCTACATATGATGCACGAAAGTTATAAAGTGCAAAATCATAAAACTAAAAAGTTCTATTTTGCTGATCAGGATGATTTAATCACTAGTATAATTGCAGAACCAGAAAAAATGTATAAACTATTTAGTTACGTACCAAAAACACTGGTACAAAGTACTCCTTCAAAAGCTTATCGTGTTTTTGCAGATCTTTATAAAAGTGGTGTTTTTTGTGGAACTGTTTTAAATAATAATTTTGATAGACTAGTAAAACGATTTGACATTGATGAATTTATTTTAAGAATATATGAGAAAGATGATTATTTACCTGAAATTAAATTTGATGAAAATGCAAAAAGCTTGATTTGTATTGGTACACACGCTGATAGAAGACAAGTTCAAAAACAAGCAAGAGCAGCAGGTAAAAAAGTTATCTTTATTGATCCCGAGGGTTTTTATACGGAAAATGGATTTGAACCTTATCCAATCGAAGCTCCTCAAACAGGAGACTTAATTTTAAAAACAACTTTTGAAGATGCCATGAATATGTTTAGCAAAAAATACTTAAATCAAAACAAAAAAACTTTATAATAAAAACCTATGATATTTAATATCATAGGTTCTTTTTTTTAACTTCATTTTCAATGCTGTTTTTTACTTCTAAATTTAATCGATGAAGTAATTCTATCTCGGGAGTAAAATCATTTTCAAAATCTAAAGAATTTAAAGCTTCAATAAACATTAATTTATCCAAAAGCAAATCTTCGTCTTTTTTTAAAACTAGTTTTCTTTGAAAACTTTTTTCATACAATTTCAATCCTACCTCATATATATTAGGATATAGAAAATTTGTCTTTGAATATATATATTGCTTTATTTTTGCTATTTCTTCTGTTTCTAGCATTTTATTAAATTCAATCAAGCGAAATGAAAGTTCTTCTTTTTGTTCTCTAAGAGCATTAGGCTCAGGAAAAACAAAATTATCGATATCAGCATATAATTTATTTATTTGATTTATATAATCTATTATTAAATTATTGTTTTTCATATTCCTTCTTCATTTCATTATAAACTTTAAGAGCCGTTAATATTTCTTTAGTAACTATACCATTTTTAGGATGATTAAATAAATTTTCTAATAAAGTTTGCTCTAAATCCTCTAAATCAATATGATAAAGTTTAAAGTTACCATTTTTTTCTTCTTCTGTATAATTAACATTATCTAAATTAAATTCAAAATTATTTCTAACTTCAAAATAATATATTTCTGTCGCACGATTTTCTCCAACTGAAGGATAATCCTTAGTATAGTGAATTAATCTTAAAAATGGTTTGTAGCATAACTCTGGCAACTTGATTCCCGTTTCTTCTTCTATCTCCCTAATTAAAGTTAAAGACAAATCCTCATTATTCTCAACGTGTCCCCCGGGTAATTGCCATATTTTATCATTATAAGCTAATACAACCTGTTCTTTGTCGTTTATTAGCATAACCTTCACCCTGGTAACTGTTGCCGTTATATCTTCTGTTTTTATACCATTATCATATATTATTGTTTTCATCCTTTGTCTCCCAGTCCTTTTTCTTAATGTAATCAGCTATTTGAGAAAATGTATCATCAAATTTTGCTATATCATAATCTATAAATAGTTTGGGTAAATTAGTAGCTCCATTAGCTAATAAATTGGTTATCTTTGGTGAATTCATTATATTTTTATTTTCTTCACTATTTATATTACTAAATCCATTTAGATGATAATAATTTGCTTGTAGATCAGCTTCTAACTTATCACAATATTGAGCAAATTTTCCATCATTTGTTTCTTTTTTATTAAATTCATCTATTAAATTATAATACTCTTCTTTTTTAATTAAAGGACGAAGTATTTCCTCTACAGCTTTCATCCCTTCATTATACTTTTGTTCATCACTGACATTATCATGAGGTGTTATATCACCAATTATTATTTCTTCTAATTCATGTAACACTAACATTTTTAAAACGCGACCAAGATCTATATCATATTTTATTTCTGATTCAATCGCTATAGCTAATATACAAGTTCCGTATATGTGCTCTGCTACACTCTCTAATCTTTCTTTTGAAATATTCCATCTTAACCATCCTGACCTAACTAAATACTTAAGTTGAGTTGCCATATAGTAAAAAGACAATGCATTATTTATTTGATTTTCCATATTATCTCCTATTATTATTATATCAAAAAAATCTAGCCATTTGCTAGATTTTAATTATTCCATGTACTATAACCGTCAATCATTGTATAAACTTCTATGAATCCCCATTTTTTTAGTTCTTCTGCCGCAGGAACCGCACGATTTTTAGTTCTGCAATATACTAAAACTGGTTTTTCTTTATATTGCATTAATAGTTCTTTATCTATATATAAACTATCTATTGGAAAAAGTTTTGCTCCCAATATATGCCCTTCATTATATTCTTGAAGTGTTCTAACGTCTATTATGACAAGATCGTCTTTTTCTTCAATTAATACTCTTGCTTCCTCTTTAGTAACTTGCCTATGAACATATTCACAACTATTACCATCTGCTTTCACGCATGTTTCTACCACAAATATCTTTTCATAGTTAAATCCCACGACAAACATAATGACTATTATAAATAACAAAAAATATTTTTTCATTTTTTCTCCTATTCTAAGTATTTAGATATATCATCTATTTGATAAAATCCATACTTTTTATGATCATTTTGATCTAATAATATGACTCCCAATTTATCTTCATAAGGTATAAAATATGCAAAATAATTATTATATTGCATAAAATAACGATCATCAAAAGCAATTACTCCTTCAAAAGTTATTTCTTTGCCTCTTAAATCTAATAATAATTTATCATAATTCAAATTTGAATCAATCACATTTGACACATCATTAATCCAATCTTTTTTCAAGACAAGTGCATCTTTACAATAATCTTCTCTAACTATTTTGATTTCTATAATGTTTATAATAAATAATTTCTTATACTCATACTTTAAATATGTAATATTCTCATCTTCATCATAATAATAAGATTCATCATAGCAAGATTGTAATATTTCAATATTCTTAGTTAAATATTTTTCATAACTCTTCCTTGATGCCAATGTTATATATTTATAAGTCTCTACTCCTTCACTTTTAACAAATGAGTACAAATAAGAAAAGTTAGGCACAAAATTTTGTTTAATGCTTAAAATAATTATTAAAACTAGTATACTTACGACTAATATTATTTTTTTCATACTATCACCTAATAATATTATATCAAAAAATTGATTATTTTTTTAATAAGTGGTAATATATGTGGCACAGGAGGACTTATGAGTAAAAAATATATAAATGGTATCCAAAAAGTCATTTCTTTTGATTCTTGGAAAATAATAGCAGGATCAAAAGGATATTGCAGAAATATTAAACAGGAAGATCAAATTCCTTCACTAGAAGTTGTAAAAGAAGTTCTTTCTGAATTAACAGGCAATACCCCTGATTCTTTTGAAGAAAGAGATATGTATATACTTTTGACCGAAGCTGCAAAAGATATTTTTGATGAAAATACGATTAAAAAAATAATGTATGAAGATATCGAAGCTTTAATAAAAAATCAAAGTATAATGAGTTATAAAATATTTTGCGAATTATTAATAAGACGTTTTAGAAATTTAAAAGTCAGACATACTTTCAATAATGAATTAATAGACTTATACTTAATTGAAGATGAGAACAAACAATTATTGAGTATTGATGAAGCAAATAATATATGGTTAAATCCGAATGAAAAAATCTACTAATGTAGATTTTTTATTTTATTATTTTTTTAATAAGTTGAGGTCTATCTATTATATTTTGACCATAAGTTAAAGAATTCATATAATCTAAGATTAAATCATCATATTCATTTATGTTCGTAAAAAAAGTAGCTAAAAGAGAATTTTCTTCAACATAATCTCCTATTTTTTTATTTACAATAATTCCTGCCATATAATCGATTGAATTTCTATCAATTCGTCCTAATTTATGACTGATTTCTCCGATTTTAGCAGTATCCATAGTTAAAATATATCCTTTGTTTTTAGAATATAATTTAACAATATTTTTAGGAGTCTTTTGATTATAAAAATCTTTGATTATTCCTCCTTGAAAATTAATTAATTCATGAAACTTATTAAGTGCCATCTTATTATCCAAAACTGAAATTACTTGTTGCTTAGCTTCATCATAATTGATGTTCTTACTCATGCAAATCATATTAGTAGAAATCTCAATACATATTTCTCTAAGATCTTCTGGTCATCTTCCTTCTAAAACTTCAATCGCTTCTATAACTTCTAAATGATTACCAATATTTCTACCCAGTGGCTGATTCATATCTGTTACCATAGCAATAATATTTCTATTTGATAGTTTCCCTATTTCAACCATTGTGTATGCTAATTCTTCCGCTCTTGACTCCGATTGCATAAAGGCGCCTGTTCCTGTTTTTACATCAAGTACTATATTTTGGGCTCCAATTGCTAATTTTTTAAACATTATGCTAGATGCTCCTAAAGCTATGTTATCAATTGTTGCAGTTTGATCTCTTAAAACATATATTTTTTTATCAGCAGGAGCAATATTAGCAGTAGCACCTGCAATACAAACTCCTATTTCATTCAATTGTTTATATATTTCTTCTTTTGTAAGAGATGTTCTAAAACCAGGTATAGACTCTAATTTATCGATTGTTCCTCCAGTAAATCCTAAAGATCTGCCAGTAAACTTTGCCACCTTAACACCCAGTGATGCAACAATAGGACATATAATTAAGCTTGTCTTATCGCCAACACCACCAGTAGAAGTTTATCTACTGTTATTCCTTTAACATTGCTTAAATCCACTAATTCGCCTGATAAAGCCATATATTTAGTTAAATAAGCTGTTTCTTCACCATCCATACCATTAATGTATATAGCCATCAGTAAGGCCGACATTTGTGCATCAGAAATTTTCTCTTTCACATATGAATCAATAACAAACTTTATTTCATTTTCATTTAATTTTAACTTATCTTTTTTTTTTGCAATTATATCTATAATATTCATAAAATCCTCTTGCCATATATAATATATTATCTTAAGCATAGTTACAAGAAAAAAATTATAATTATCTATACTAAATAATTTGAAAATATACTTAATAAAAATAATCATAATTTGACAAAATAAAAATATATAGTACTATATTTGTCAAAGGAGAACTTGTTATGAAGATGAAAGATATTAATATTGAGTTGATTTTAAGTGATCTAAAAGAAAAAATTACTACTATGAAAGATGAATTCAATAGTTTAGATCCAAATATGAAAAATGAATACTCTTTTTTCGCAAATGAATTGTCTCGTATAGAACAAAGATATTCTAATATTTTAGAAAAATGTATGATAGCAAAATAAAAAAAACCGAAAGGTTTTTTTATTTTCTAAGTTCAAAATCTACTACTTGACTCTTTGAAGGTCTTTTTTCAAACTCTATACTTTGGGTTCTACTCGTTTTTTTACCAGAAATATCAATTGCAGTATAAACTATCCAATATTGATCAATGTCTTCTTTCGGTTTATATTCATGATAAACAATATGAGTTATACTCTCTATACCCTTATCATCTCTCACTTCAAGGTGTTTATAATCAATGTCTTCTATTTTATTGACCTTATATTCATTATCAAATATTTTAATTGAAGGAGGAGCAATATCCTCTGGGTTGTTATTATCTTTTAAGTAATCTAAAGTGACACGGGGATTAGCTATCCACCCTTTTTTATTTCTTTTTATTTTAATTCTATACCAAAAGAACTTACTATCTTCTAAATTCATTTCTAAAACTTCATATACTTGTCCTTTTTTAACTTCTCCTAATTTTACACCCCATGGTTCTGGAGTATCTCTTAAATTAAGTACATCAGTTGTTACCTCAACATGCCATCCTTTTAAAATTTGTTGTTTAGGAACAACAATAAATAAGAAATATGCTCCTACTATTATAACTATTATTAATATTAAACTTAAAAATTTTTTCATATTATCCTCTTGTTTAATTTTATCTTCTTAAATATATAATGTCAAATAAAAAAGAAAACCAATTGGTTTTCTTTTATTTTTATTCTTCGATAGTTAATTGAAGAGTAAATGTTGCTGCTCCACCTGAAGCTGTATTTTCAGCATCTATATCTTGTCCTTCGACCCACATATAAATTCTTACTTTAGAAATACCTTGTGGTAAACTAAATACTTCTGTGTTAACTGCAAATCCTTCTTCAGTTAATAATGATGGAGTTATAGCTGTAAAGAATGCTGGATAGTTAGTTTCAGTAGCATCACCTACTAAAATGTCTTCTATAGCATCAATCGGAGCTCTAACACCTGAATAAGGAACTGGATTGATTCCATCTACTGTTAAACCATAAGTATCAAAAGCATGAGCAATAGCTGGTGCTGTATGACTATTATAGTTTGGTTCCCATAAAGTAACTGGTGCTGCAACACCTGCATTTAATGCTTGAATAGTTGCAACTGGAGAACCTAATGCAACGTTTCCTAAATTAACGAATGCCATACGTGCAGCATTTTTAATTCCAGTATCTGTAGCATCTGGAGTACTAACACCTGAATTAGGAGTTAAGTATAAACTTGAAGCAGCTTCTAATCTAAAGAATAGATCGAATGCAACAAATCTTCCAGCTGGATTATTTCTTGTTTCAGTTGTTTTAGTAGCTGTTAAGATATAATCTCCACCTACGTTTGTTACAACTTCACCGTAGAACATTTCCATTAAACCATTTGTATCAACAGTCAATGCTGATGAAACCGGTTCAAGAATAGTAGGTATTTGATTAATACTAGCATCATATGTTGCTGCTACGTTAGTTAAATCTGCTATGTTAACAATTGATTTCCAATTTGTTCCATCGGCAGAAACTTGAATACCTCCTTGTGCTTCTACGTTAATTTGAATATCTTGAACTGCAACAGTTCTGTTAGCTGTAAACCAAGCAAACGTTGCTGTTGAGATAAATGCTGCTGTCGAAAGCATCATAACCATCATTAAGAATAATTTTCTTTGTCTTTTAGACTTACCTTTCATTGTAATCCCCTCTCTATATAATATGGTTTCATATTATCTAGTTTTATCTTAGCATTTTTTTTTTTACATTACAACTTTTTTTGTAAATTTTAGTCAACCTTTTGTCTAGAGTCAATTATTATTTCAACACTTTCGATTATCTCTTCATAATTATTAACCTTATATTGACTGGGAAATCGAACAACTAGCGTATAATTATTAATTTCATCAAGTGTAAAGTTAAAATATTCTCTAGCTACTTTCAATTCCCTAAAATAAGTATTATGATCATCTTGTATATATTCATCACTTATAATAGATGAAGTTGAAGATGGATGTTCATAATCTTGATTTATATATAATTCATATTCCAAAGGTAAATTTGTAGTGGTTCTAATTGCTACATCATACTCCAGATTAATCTCTGTTCTTCTTCCTTGATAATTATTAGAAATTGTAAATGTATATATATAAGGATCGTCAGAAGGAACTATAGTTCCCACTTCGATATTTGTTTGGATATAATCTGCTTTTAATAAATAGTGCGCTATTGGAGCGACAAGATTTGATGTAGCTGAAGATTCATATCTAGAATATGCATAAGGAATCACCACAAAACTAAATAATAATAAAAATATTATTACTATTATTTTAGTCACTCTTTTCTTTATTTTAAGAATAGATAATATTTTCATAATTCCTCAATAATTTTTTTATGACTAGTTTTAAAGTCTTTCTTGAATTTATTTTTGTTATATTCTTTTAGAGTCCCATCTTTAAAGAAATAACTATTAATAATAACTACTAATATTATTAATACAATTAGAAATTGGGGATCCAATAAAATATTTCTCCAAATTCCAAGTCCTTTTAAAGTAATTACTACTTCTCCTACTACATCTTCTTTTAAAACAGGCACATCAGTAGCATTATTAGCGTCTCCTCTGGTTAAATAAAAGTTAGAGTTAACTTCTATCACCCTATGCGTCACAAAAGCATTGTTAGCCTTATATGTGATTATACTATCTTTTATATAGTTATCATTTTTTTTAATTATTATAACGTCTTGTTTTGTTAATGTCGGAGCCATACTGTCACTAATTACTTCAAAAAAAGAATAACCGAAAAAACTTACATAGTCCTTATTTAATAGTTTTAGTTGTAAAAAGTTATAAGCCACTATAAAAATGGTTACTACAAAAATAACCATTAAAATATTTTCAACTACTTTTAGCATAGTGTTTACTTTTAGCATGCTAACAACCCCTTGTTGTTAAATTTTTTGAAAGACTCTCAGTCTAACCGGTATTACTAGATTAGAATCAGGAATATTAACTGTGCCAGAGTCAATAATGCTGTTTTCTTCATCCATTTCCCAAGTAAAGGAAACTTTAATTATTTCTATTTGATTTAATTGAACTTCTTCCAAAGTCATTGAAGAAGCATAGGTTTCACTATCGACAATTAAAATATCATTATTATTTCTATCTTTTACTGAAGTTATATAGATATTTGAATTTTCTAATTCTGAGAACTCAAAAGTAACTTCATATTCTATAGCTACTTGTGTTGTTCTTGGATCTAATATTATTTCAAAATAACCATCTAATCCCGGAGCAGCTTTGCCCGGCAATACATTACTATTTGTATCCCATAGAATATTGGTAATATTAAATTCTTGCTCTTCTTCATTTAAATTTATATTATTAACTAATATTTGCCAATCTGCCAACTCTATTTCCGAGCCAACATCAACATTGGTCTCAAAAATACCATAAGTAGAAGCTAATTGTCCGAATAATATAATTAATAACGTCAATAATAAAAGAGGTAATATTTTTTTCATATTACTCTTTTTCTTTTTTATTTTTTGATTGTTTTTTTTCGGCTTGAAGTTCTGCAATAAATATATTAATTTGATATAAGAATAAAATTAATATTGGAAATATTACTAAGAATAAGAATCCCCATTGTGAAGATAATACAGATAGTAATAACCCTAAGTACGCGAATGATGATGCCGTTTCACTTTTTCCAATCACATATTGACTAGATAAAGGAAGATTATCACTCATAGTAAATGTTGATTCTTTTTCATTTACTTCAAATACACTATTTACTTTTCCATAATTAACTACATTTTCTTTTGATTTAACATCATAAAAGAATATATAATCTCCAACTTCTATTTCCTTATTATCATTTTTCTTAACGATAACTAAATCATTCTTATCGAAATCAGCAACTTTTTCATCTATTACTAGAAAAGTGTACTTTCCGATTTGTGATACTGCAAAATTATTAAAATTTAATAAATAAACAGTAACAAATATATCTACAGCAATAATAATTGCTAATAACGACCAACCGACAATTTTCAATACTTTTTTCATTTTCCCACCTTTTCTTGATTATATCATTTTACCCTTTTACTTGCAACTATTTTAAACTATTAATTTATCCTTTATCAATAAATAATCATTCATTTTTTTAATTGGAATAGCAAGGCTATTCTCATAATTAATAATCCATTCTGTTGCTGCAATTAAATCATCTATTTTATTTCCAATAAAATCATCTATACTTACTTTCAAACCATCCAGTATGTATTTATCACTTATTATCATTGGTAAATCACTGTCTTCAAAAACATTTAAGTTAGAAACCAAATTATTATCTAAATTTAGCGCAAATAATCTTAATTCTTCGAAAAATAAATATATATTTTCATCCGTAATTTCAGGTTCCCTTCTCTTCAATAAAGAAGCTACATATGAATGATATGATGAAGCCAAACTTAATACATCAATTACTTTGGATGTTTTCTTTATTTTTTCTTTAACTTTTTCAATAAATATTATTTCATCTAATTCTAAGTAGAGTTTTTCTAATTCTCCTACAATATCATCTCTATCAATTTTTTTATTACCAAATAGTTTTTTCTTTTTTCCAGAATCTATTTCTAATTGATCTTCTCTTTGTTTTATCTCTTTTAGTTTAATTTTAGACGATTTAATTTGATCCTTGCTTTCATATATCTTAGTTATATCTTCTATAATAAACTTATATTTAAGATAATCTCTGTATTCTTTTGTTGTATTATTTAAACTTTTAATTGATAATATAGCGTTTTCCCTAGAAATTCCCTCGCTAACTAAATTATTATATTTAATTACAAACTTACTCTCATCAAAGTCATCTATTCTGATTTCTTTATTAATGAACTTTTGTAAATAAAGATATTCATCTTTTGAAATTAAATCTTTTAATTCTTTTCTTTTTTGAGAATGTTTTAGTAAAAGTTTTGTTAGATTGTTCTCTTTATTCTTATTTATTTCTGAAATAATATAGTTTTTTAATTCTTTTTTATGAATTCTATATAAATATCTGAAATTATTTTGAATATATTTCATTACTTCTGGTTGTTTCCAATATATACTTTCAAACTTTTCTCGAAGTTCTAAAGAATCTATGCTTCTTGTTTCAGTAAGAAAAATTTCCATATATTCTTTTCCAAATTCACTATAAATGAATTCTTCCTTAGATAATTTAATTCCGGCATCTTTAAAAATCATAATTGCTTTATATATATCGAAGTTTACTTTTTCTAACTTATTCTTATAATATTTTCCTATATCATAAACTATCTTATCTAGTCCTAATTTTTCATATGAAGAATTTGTATCGTTGAGGAGCATTATTTGGTGTTCAATAACAACAATATCTTTTTTTAATTTTAAAATTTCATTGTTTATTTTTAGGTTTTCAAAATAATTACTTCTTTTTAATAATTCTGCTGTTATTTTTTCTTTTATTTTCTCATAGAAAACTAATTTTTCATCTAATTTTTCATTTTTAAGTAATTTGTTTTTATTATTATTAGTTGGCATAGAAGATAGAATTTCTTGATCCAGTTTGATTTGCTGTATAATTTTTTCTTTTAATTCCATCTACTATGTCCCTTCTTTTAATTTTTGTTCTTCTAATTTTTTTAAGTATTCTAAAATTATGTTATATATTTCTAACAGTTCTTGAGTTTCTAATTTATTGATTTCTTGCATTCTATCAACTCCTATTTAATTATAACATATTTATATACTTCTCCAATGAAGTTATTTCCATCATAAACTTGGAAAGATATTTGATAAGTTCCTGATACTAAATTATTTTTTAATGTTAAAAAATAATTTTGATTACTAGTAGGATTATTTTCTAAAATAAATTGATGATTATTGAATGCTCCTACCCTAGTTAGTGTATTCGTGAAATAATTTTCAAAATTAACAGGAGTATAAACATTTGAATAAACATTATTATAATCTCTTCTTTTCATCGTTATTCTAAATTTTGGATTAGCTAAAGCTGATGAAAATTCAGCATTAACTACTATAATATTGTTTCCTAAATTAGTAATTCCTGTGTCTTTATCAATTATTATAGCCCTGTTATTTATATTAACTTTTAATCCATAAATATTATTTTGAACATTTAAATTAACCTCGTCACTTGCAGATACATTTAAACCAAAATATAATCCGTCTGCGGAAGCATAACTCTCTGTTCTTACTTTATATAATCCGGATGGTAAGTTAGCATTCTGAGTATCAATTTCTATCCTTGAGAAAACATTAGCAACTCTTGGTGATAAATTAATTCTAAAACTACCATCTAATTGAGGATAATAATAAATTCCATTATATCTTAATCTTAATCCGAATAAACTACCTCCCGACATAACATTATCATTTTGATCAACAAACGTTATTCTAACGCCCATTTTCTTATCATAAAATGTCGTGTCATGAATTATTCTTGAGTTTATTATTGCCTGGACAAAGTTAGTACTCAAATCAAGGTTTACTTTTTCACCCATATATATATCTGATTTACTTAATACGGAATTAACTTGAATTGTTGCCTTATTAGTATACAAACTATAAGTTAAATTGGCATGTTGAATACCTAAAACAGTCATTTTTGTTTGGTTTTGAGAACCTCTTAATTCAATTAATAATGTTTCATTTAATTTATTACTCGATATATTTGATTCACCAAAATCCGCAATTACAATGAATTCTTCATGCACTATATCAGTATCTGAATCATAATATAAATCATTTTGAATTGCATCATCATAATTATTACCCGATGAGGTTGAACCCATTCTAATAAATCTTGAGAATGGATAAGAAGCTTCATTGTGAATTGCAAACTCATTTTGAGCAGCAATTACATCCGCTGCACTAACAACATAGTAATAATAAACAGGTGTTTGTGGAACTAAATCAATTAAAGTTAATTTAGTATTTTCCGGAAAAATTGTTGTTGAAACTAACGCTCTATAATCTCCTGTTGCATAGAAAGGTGTTTCACTTTCAGTAAATAAAGAGTAATAAGCACTAATCTTAGAATCCGTCGTAATATCTGCAAGTGTAGATACGAATACGCTGTGTTTTTCACCAGGAGTCATAGCTCCTTCATAATCAATAGCAGTATATAATACTCTAGATAAATCAATATTAATATTTATTCTTTCAACATCATAATTTAAATCATCAATTGGTGTAGCAGCTAATAATGAAATGGTCACCGTTCCAATACTTCCTGAAGATGATAAGTTTTTTGAGTGATAAATATAGAATAGTAAAGTTGGAACTATATTTGAGTTTTCACTTAAATAATCTGTTGTTCCAAACAAAGGATTTACTTCTTCTGTCAAGAAATTTGTTTCTCCAACAGTAATCCAACCAGTATTACTTGCTTGCATTACTAAACTCATCTTAGTATCAGCAGTACCATCACTTGATATTCTCGGCACTTGGCTCTTTCTTACTAATTGAAAGTTAGGATCTAACTCATTAAAATTAACCCCAACAACAGTGAATCTAGTATTTGCAGTATTAAAGTTTAATAGTGGTAATTCATAAGTACCCAAAGTTGAAAACTTAGAAGCTGTTAATGAAATATCATAAGAAGCAATACTTTCTCCAACAACCCACATATAGTAATTAGCATCTTCAGGTATAGGATTAATATAAGTCGCTCTTATCGTATTGGGATTATCTTCATTTTCTTCATAAGTATAAAAACCATCAATATTTATATTATGATTTAAATTATGTCTTCCTAAAACATATGAACCACTTGAGAAATGATAAAATTGACCAACTAAAACCTCATCACCAAAACCATAGTTAGGTGAATAAAAGGCTGTGTCTACATTACCATCTCTATCACGATTATACATACCGAAGAACATCATTCCTGAAACTTCTCCATAAGCTGTAATCGACTCATTAGTTGCAATGTTTAAGTTTTTGCCCTCAAGCATATATAGACGATTGTCTACATTTCTTACATAATTACCATTTTCATCAATTGTTACGTATGATTTTTGTTCATTTCCGCCAGATTCATAAATACTTGTTACTTTTTCTAAAAGGTTGGCTCCATTTTCAAAATATACGATTGAATTATTTTTTAACTTCATCTCTTTAATTCTACTAATTGAGAATAATGTTGATGAATATTCATTTGTTCTATCGGTTGCTCCAAACAATTCAATATGTGAATTTTCAATTGTTAAGAGGTTTGCTCTTTGTATAGAAATATTTCTATTTGGAGTCATAATAGAACCATAATTTTCAATATTTATAGAACTATAACCAGTTGTAGAAGATGCATTACCACTTCCAAATATTGATCCTAAAATTCTAAGATTTCTAACCTGATCACCAATTATGTTTATAGTAATACCATTTGTAACACTTATGAATGAGAAGTCGTAATTTTCATCTCCAGCTGCATTAGCTTCTCCTCCACCAAATACTGTTCCTTCAATTAAAATATTTTTTTCATCTAAAGTTATGCCCGTATAACCATAACCAATATAAACATTTGCTGTTCCATATAGTACTGCAGTATTGGCTCCTCCGTATACATTTCCTCCAATTGTACCACCCGATACAACTACAGTGCCAACCGAGTTATTACTTCCTAAAACTCCTGTATTAGCGGCATTTCCTCCACCAAACAAATGATTATCAATTACAGTATTTCCTTCTACATAAACGGTTGTATCACCATGAACTACAGCTAATTGACCATTCCCTCCAGCATATACACTTTCTAAAATGCTCGTATCGTCTACCCTAACTAAAGAATTCCCCAATACAGGGGCATTATTTCCTCCACCAAATACAAATCCTGATACTTCTGAATTTTCAATAACTAAACTTGTATTATTAAGAACATTTGCCGTATTTCCGCCTCCATAGATATCACCTATATTAGAATTATCTATCTCTAAAGTTGTATTTAAGGTCGTTCCGCCTTCGTTATTTCCGCCATACAATTGGTTAATTGTAGTATTCGAAACATTTAAAACTGTTGATCCAACCGTCCCAGATTGATTTGATCCACCGTAAACAATTCCGTGGATTCCTCCACTTATATTTAAAGTTGTTCCAGAAACAACATCTGCGCTTTGTCCACCTCCATAGATATTGGTTGTGGTAGCATTTCCTATTGTTAATGAAGTGCTCGTTGTGTTTGCTAGTCTTCCGCCTCCATAGACACTTCCGTGTGTTCCTCCACTCATATTTAGGACTGTGTTATTTGTCTGCCCACCTTGATTGTTTCCACCATATAAATTTGTTATATTACCACTTGTTACTGTTATATTTGATGTTGGTACTATTCCCGCTTGGTTTGATCCTCCATAGACACTTCCGTGTGTTCCTCCATTTATAGTTAGTGTTGTACTAGAAGTAACGTCAGCATTTTGGCCGCCTCCGTAGATATTGGTTGTGGTAGCATTTCCTATTGTTAATGAAGTGCTCGTTGCGTTTGCTAGTCTTCCGCCTCCATAGACACTTCCATGTGTTCCTCCACTTATAGTTAGTGTTGTATTATTAGTTTGTCCACCTTCATTGTTTCCACCATATAAGCTACTTATATTACCATTTGTTATAGTTATATTTGATGTTGGTACTATTCCTGCTTGATTTGAGCCTCCATAGACACTTCCGTGTGTTCCGCCATTTATGTTTATGGTTGTTCCCGAGGTTACATCGGCATCTTGTCCGCCTCCATAGATATTAGTTGTATTAGCATTCCCAACGGTTAATGATGTACTTACTGAATTGGCTAATCTACCTCCACCATAGACACTTCCATGGGTTCCCCCGCTTATATTTACTGTTGTATTATTGGTTTGTCCACCTTGGTTGTTTCCTCCGAATAAATTACTTATATTACCATTTGTTATAGTTATATTTGATGTTGGTACTGTTCCAGCCTGATTTGATCCTCCATAAACGTTTTGATGCGTTCCTCCACTTATATTGATTGTTGTCCCTGAACTAACATCAGCATTCTGGCCGCCTCCATAGATATTGGTGACTGAACCACTTATCGTCATATTAGTGCTTCCAACATTGGCAAATCTTCCTCCACCAAAAGCATTGTTTATATTACCTCCAGTAATATTTAGCGTTGTAGCGTTAACATATCCACCTTCATTGTTTCCTCCAAAAATATAATCAACTGTTCCGCTTGAAGAAACAATATTTGTAGTATTAACATTTCCAGATAGATTTGATCCACCATATATTCTATTAACACTAGAACCTTGAAGTCTAACATCGGTAGAACTTATACCAACTTGATTTCCTCCACCATAAACATTTCTAGCTGTTCCGCCATTTAAATAAACGGTGCTTGTTCTAAATATGCTACCATTAGCATCATTTCCACCATATATATCTCCGGTAACTGTCCCATCATTAAAATTAAGGTTGATTGTTCCTGCAACATTTGGAGAATATGTACTATCTCCTTTTGCCCCACCATATATATCTTCTCCTATAGTACCATTATTTATATTTAAGGTTATGCCATCGGAAGATTGAGCAGTAGACTGACTAATTGTGTTTACGGAACCATAGGCACTTCCTCCATAGATGTTTCCTAATATAGTAGGCCCAACACTTGCATTACCAACACTAATAACAACATTATTTCTTACATAAGTGCCTGGATTAGATGAATTTAAATAACCACCTTTTCCGCCTCCATAGATATTGCTATCAACGGTTCCTTCTACAATATTTAAATTAACATCACCGAAGATAGTTCCTAAAGTATTACTTCCTCCGTATATATTTCCTTCAACATCGCTTCCTAACAAATCAATATTTATGGTTGCACTAACACTTGCATTACCTGCTCCATTGTTATTTCCACCACCATAGACATCTTTTTTAATCGTTCCGCCAATTAATTTAATATTACTATATGTTGAATTAGTTCCACTTGATATACCTGTGGCACCAAAATTACCACCACCATAGATATTTCCATTTATTACAGCCTCATCTTGAACTACTATATTTGAATTATCCGATGAACCTATCGAAGCAAATCCACTTCTACCATTTCCTATCCCAAAAACGGAACCAGCTTCTGCTCCCCATAAACTTGAATTGTTTGCTACCAAGGTTGGATTACCTATAACACCTAGTCCACCTATATAAATATATGAACTTCCTCTTACTGTTCCATCGGTACCACTACCATCATAACCATTACTTCCGCCAAATACGGAATAATTTACTCTTCCTCCAGTCACTTGGATAATTCTGTGACCAAAAGTAGCAGACGTTCCGGCTCCTCCGATTATTACATCGACTTCTCCCCCAGTCATATATATCAAGGAGTCATTTAAATTTCCTTTAGTTGATGCTGTTAGAGGTCCCCCGATTAAATTATAAATCCAGCCACCTTCTATCTTAGCAACACGTGGACCATAATGAGTTCCTCCTCCACGTCCTCCAACATAAATTCCAGTCGTATGATCTGACCTTCCTCCACCAAATTCTCCACTTTTGACAACCAAGTCGAAAATAGGCGCTGTATTGGAAGAAGAATAAACGTTTCCTCCCCAGCTACCTGATGCAACAAAGTTAACATATAAATTATTATTATTTTGGGTTACTCTATCGTAATCATTTCCATATATTGCTTTATTTTCAATATAAGTATTAGCGGTTCCACCACTATTTCCTAAAGAAAAAGTGCTATATCTTCCTGACTCAACAATAACTCGATATTTAGTTATATTAGAACTACTTCCTGTTGCTGCATTTGCTCCACCAATTATTGTTCTAAAGTTAGTTTGAGTTCCATTTTGAGTAATCCCTCGACCAAACCTTATATTATTCCATCTTCCATAAAAATTTCTCGTTGTCGTTGTCCCTGATGATGGAGGAGTTGTATTATTCGCCGCTTCAGTCGTAGTCATTCTAATATTTTCAATATTCGTATCTCCATATGTATTAACCGCTAAGTTAACTGTCCATAATACAGAACCACGATAATCGACACCATTATGAACACTTGTTAGTGTAAAGGGTTTTGTTTGTGCCGTTCCCCAAGTATTACTTAAATTAGTAGTCATAACAATTATATTGGTATCCCTAGTAGGTAAATAATAATATGTTTCATATTGATTTATTGTTTCTAATTGATTTGAACTGTTTCTATATTGGATTAATTCATATAAATTACATCCTCCAATAGTGCTACAAGTTCCACTTTGAACATTACCTAAATTATCATAATATCCTTCAACAGAACTAAATCTGGGTATATTTATTAATCTAAAAAAAGTTGACATATTTGAACTTGGAGTAAAATCATCAGAATATGTTGGTTCATATTCGAAAGGTAAATTATCAGGATTAACTTCTTCTAATCGACCATTTACAACTTCATAATATGTTAAAGAAGAATTATAGTATTCATTTCCTATAACTTCGTAGAAAGTACATCCATTTACATTATCACAAATTCTTGTTTGAATGCTCTCATCCCATTGGACAATGACAACACCTGAACCACCATTTCCGGCACCAAAGTTAGAACGAGGAGATCCTCCTCCTCCGCCTCCGGTATTTGCCATGGCACTTTGACCTGCTGTAGTTCCGATACCACCGTTTCCGCCTCCACCAAGTCCACCAAGACCCATAGTTCGAGAACCAGAAATTCCGCCGGCTCCTCCACCAGCAAACCAACCATTTTCACCAACGCTTGTTCCAAATAATGAAGAACCGTTAAAACCGTTTCCGCCGGCTCCACCAGAACCGTTTGTAGTTCCGACTCCACCAACTTGAGAGAATCCTCCTCCTCCTCCTCCACCGTTATCTCCAGTGTTTGCAGGAGAACCATTTCCTCCGTTACTTCCTTGTCCAGAGGTGCCGCTTCCGCCAGAACCATTTCTGGCTCCTCCTCCTCCACCAGAACCTCCAGTTAATCCAGTCAATCCATTTGAGGTTGCTCCTCCGCCTCCACCTCCAATTGCTTGAAGACCGAAGGCTATAGTATCATCTCCATTTCGACCATTGTTTCTTTCAGAAGATGGGTTGGCAATTCCACCAGAACCGACTGTTAATGTTTGGTTACCAGATTCAATATAGAGTTCCTCTCGAAGAATTAATCCTCCGGCTCCTCCTCCACCGCCTCCGGCACTGGTATTACTCGATCTAGCTCCACTACCTCCACCAGCTACAACTAAAACATTAAACTGTCCGCCTGAAGTTGCTATATTAGAATAGGTTGTATCATCTTTAAAAACTATCATTCCTGCTTTAGAACAGATGGTTCCGCTTCCAGCTTGTGTTATTTGAAGAGTACCACTAGCATTATAATATTCCGCCCCAACAGGAACAAACCATTCCACACAAAAACTTGGATTTGAGGGATCTTCAATTATATTTCCGCCTCCATCATAATATCCAATATATGACTGATTATAATTAACCGTTACTTCTCTAAAATAACCATTCATATTTAAGGGAAGCGGTGTTTGTCCAACTACTGTTTGAACAGACTTCATTCCTACGGTATCTAAATCATTAAAAGCAGTTGCCCATGTTCTACTGCTGTTAACTAACGAAACAGAAGCTGGTATCCAGGTTGCATTAAAATTAATTTCTACTTTGTTAGGTTTTTGACCTGAGTACGAAACTGGCACTTTTGCATATCTTATATAATAACTTCTATCAAGACTAATTTCTGCTCCACTATAACTAGTTTTCCAACCATTAAAACCTCTATTTGTAGGCCTATTAGTAAAAGGATTTTCAATTAATTCTATTTCAATATAATCATCACTTAAATTTGATGGGGTTCCATTATCATTGACAGGAAAAACTTTATAATAAATGAAAGTATCCTGAAGTTCTCCCAAAGATACATAACCTCTGTACCCACTATTTGGATCGAATCCACTATAAGTTATTTGAACTTCTACCAATCTATTATCAGGATAAACATTCTTATCATTTATAGTCGGTAAAGAACCGTCACCACTATTTGTAAAATTCATTCCTTTATAGTAATAATAATCAGCATTCAAATCATTTATGTGAACTACATTTTCAATTACACCATTAAGTTTATCATCAATAAATACTATTGATGGGTCATTTCTTTGACCATAAGTTAAAGAAAAAGTCACAGAAAAAACAACTAAAAATAAAAATGAAAACAATATATATAATTTTCTTTGATTATCTTTAATCTTTTTTTTCATGTGACCTCCTATAAGTATTCAGCACTCAATTGTAAATTTATTAACAAACTCCCTAACGAAGCATTATCTTCACAGTCTATATCTTGTCCTTCAATCCAAATATATATTCTAACTTTTGTTATACCCGGATTGATTATCATTATTTCTTCTAAATTATTAAAATTAGATCTCGTTGCTATATCAACAGAAACTTGTCTAAATTTATTGGGATAATTATAAGCATTTGAACCTCTTAA
Organism: Bacilli bacterium; assembly: GCA_030602345.1. Classification (GTDB taxonomy): domain Bacteria; phylum Bacillota_I; class Bacilli_A; order RF39; family UBA660; genus JAUVZX01. The sequence goes on along the minus strand of JAUVZX010000004.1, from coordinate 9,569 downwards.
AGATATTCTTTCAAAAGATAAAATCTCATTTCTAATACCACTATATATAATTCTATTAAAATTATTACTAATGTTTAATCCATATGTATCCCTTGCATGAGCAATTGCAGACTCTGTATGTCTTTCATAATTGGGTTCCCAGATGATTGATGAATTTGCACCAGACATTGTTTGAATGTCTCTTAAGTTAGCCGTAGAAGGAAGCGTTCCTTGTTTTAAAAAAGCTACCCTTAAAGCATTTTCAATTCCTGATGATTGACCAATAGGTGTTATTGTCGATGCCGGGCTTAAAAATAAGGTCATATCTGTTTGATTTCTAAAAAATAAATCAAAAGCTATAAAAGCACCATTACTATTTTGACCGAAACCTTCTCTTTCATTACTTCTTTCTGCTGCAATTATCATGTTAGATGATGCATAATCATAAAGTGCTCTTCCTGAGAACATTCTTAATCTACCATTTTCAACTTCGCCAGAAGTAGAAACCGGTCTCAATAATCTAGGAATTTGATTTGTACTACTTGGATATGTTTGATTAGCTTGAATCAAATCAGTTAAAGTCATAACTGATTTCCAATCAACTGCGTCGACAGAGACTTCGATTCCTCCTCTTGAAGCGATATGAATATTAAAAGATTGAAATCCTAATACTCTATTTGTTGATAGCCAAGCGAACGAACTAAACGACAGCATTATCGCAGTGAATAAAAACCATATTATAGAAATTACTTTTTTATTTTTTTTCATCTTAACTTTCCTGATCTAAATGACTTTCAACAATTCTCATGTGAGCTTTAATTTTTCCACCGAGTATGTCATCAGTACATTCTGGATCGTCACCCTCTAAAAAAATCACAATTGTTAATTTATCAACATCTCCAGATTTCATTAATTCTCTTTTTGCTAATACTGGTTTGTTTTTATCAAAAAACTTTATAGTTCCAGGTTCTGCTTCTTTTGTTGTTTTATTCTCCTTAGCATATATATTAGTTTCTCCATTTAAAATAATCATAAATCTAATTGCTTCATCAACATTTTTAATAACATCTTCAATATTTACTTCATACCAATAATCAACTGTTCTTTTACCAAAATTTTCCAAATAAAATGTATAGGCAATATAATTTTGACCATTATGACTTCCCCCAGGGTGATCACCAATATCTTTTGGAATCCAATTAACAGAAATATTATCCATAAAATCTATCTCATCAACGTATAGCAACGGTTTATTATTTTTAATTTCTTTGTCATCATACATAAAGATTCCGGTTTCTAGTGAAAAGTTAGGATCGACCGCGATAAAAAATCTACCTCCCTTAAACATTGAACCGATTATTATATAGAAAAAAAGCAAGATTAAAAACAAGATTATTATTACTCTTGTTATTCTTTTAATTAAAAGATCACGTCTTTGTAATTTTTTTGATTTTGCTTTAATCGTCTTCGCCATAAAACGCTCTTTTCTTTAGTGTTCTTTACTTTTTAATTTTAACATAGACGCTTAATTTTTACAATTGAATAAATGTCAAGCAGACCTTAAAATATTGTAAATTTGATTATATTATGTTATATTTTAGGATAAGATAGGAGGATATGATGAAGCGAGATAAAAAAACTGGTTTTTTGATTGCACTTATTTCTTTCCTTCTTTTAATTTCAACAGTTCAAGATACTTATTCAAAATATAGAAGTGAAGCAAGTGGTGAAACGAATATTTCTATTGCAAGATGGAATATAATAGTCAATAACCAAGATATAATTTCAAATAATCAAATAAATAATGTTCTTACTCCTATATTTCTTAATAATAGTAATGTTGCCGATGGAGTAATCGCTCCCGGAGCAGTTGGATATTTCGATTTAAATATAGATGCAACTAATGTTGATGTATCCTTTAATTATTCTTTAATCACTTCAATAAATGCTGAAAGTGCTGTGAGCGATCTAATTGTAGTTGGTTATACGATAGATGGTGGAGCAATGAATAACGTTGGTGGAATGATAACCGATTATGATGAAACAATCTTATTAGATGCTCAAAATAAAACAAGAACCATCCGCCTTTATATAAAATGGGATGATTCTTCTTCAAATAATGTAGATGACACAATAGCTGCTCTATCAGATGGCAAAGCCAAAATGAATGTTTTAATTAATTTCTCTCAAGTGATTAATTAAGGCGTTCCTTGTGTAGCAAATAATCTTACTGAAATTACAATGCCCGGTGATGCCGGGTTTTCTTGTGCATAATCATAAGCTAAGTTGCCCCAATAAGTATCAGCTTCATCATCTCCACTTTCAAATGGCCAAATTATATTTATAAGGAAATCACTTTCTCCTTGATTGGGCGGCAATATAGATTCTGTTAATTCAAAATTAATAGAAAAGGGAAAATCGTCGCTCAACATATCAAGTAAATCAACCAATTGATAATCCTCTCCGTTGTATATTTCATCCATTATTTTTATGCTGACTATTTCGTAAGTTAAATTAACCGGGACCTCACTATAGTTAATTATATTGATTGCATTGTTATATTCGGCCATTCCCGGATACAAAGCATCAACATTAAAATTGATGAATTCCGCTACTTGATTATCTCCGGATTCAAAATTAACTTTCCAACCTCTTACTCTAGTTGTAATACTATTTGCAACTCTTGAAGAATATACAAACCACGCAAAAGAATTAAATGATAACAATATTGCCATCATCAATAAAAAGTTCAATCTAAGATTATTTTTTGAAAAAAATGCTTTCATGTTACTCTTCTTCTTTTTCGTTAAATTTATCGAATATCTCAGTTGCTATTAAAATAGAACCAGGCAATAAAACTAGCAACATAAAACCAAACGGAGTGCTAACTAGTTTACTTAAAAAACTTAAAATACTGCTCTTTCCTAGAACAACTCCATATATTTGATCTTCCGTCACGACAGGATCTACTCCGGTATTATTAATGCCTTGAGTGTAAAATTCTTTCGGTCCGTCATTTTCTACTATTTCAATTATTCTATGAGTAACTATTTTATTTTCAAAAGTACCAACTTTACCCAGATAAACAACGTCATCTCCAACTTTCAATGTATTAGTATCAACATTTTTGGAAATAATGATATCGGAAACCATATAATCTGGTTCCATACTTTGAGTTACAACTGTAAATATTCTATAACCAAATAGTGAAACGTTGTTATTAAAAACTCTTTGAACTAAAATAATAGAGAAAATTCCAACAACAAATAATACTGCTATTGTTTTCGCTATAAAAAAGATACTTCTAATTATTAAATTATTTTTCATTTTTTACTCCTCAATATGTTATTATTAGCCATTTTTCGATATTCTTTAATAGCTCCTTTAAATATATTTTTGATTTCTCTAGTACTAACCATATCTTGTTTTCTAATATAAATAAATTCTTTTTTAATCATATCAGTTAATTCTTTTTGAGTTAAATCAGAATTAGTTTGAACCATTTTTTGAACAAGATTATTAATTAAAAATCCAGAGACTGCTTTTTTCTTTTCTTCGTCTTCTTCATCTTGATCGAGGGATCTCGCAACCAAATAATTCATCATAAAAATTTCATCGATTAAACCCTTTATTTCTGGATCATCATCTAGTCTTTTATCACTGTTAGACACTTTTGAATTATCATTCATATTGACTTGAATATAATTCCATAGTTCAACAGCATTTTGGAAATTTACATTTTTTAAAATTACATTCGTCTTCTTGATCGGTGAAGTAACTAGGCTAGTATTTGCTTTATTTAACATAGAAAAAACTTCAAACTGTTTTAAATCGGTTATTCTGTCTTCTACGCTTTTGATTCTTTCTAAAATTCTCTCTATTTTTTCTTGAGCAACTTTTTCAGAATCCATTATTTTAGTATTTAGATTAATGGAAATATCTACTTTTTCATTAGATAATTCCGTTGTTCCTTTATATTTTATTTCTTTATCATTTGCATAGAAAAAACTTCTATTAATTAACTGTTTTTTTCTATTGATATATAAATCTAAATTTTTAATTAAACTATATATAAAACGATTTTCATATGTATTAAAGCTTTCTTCTTTATTAATATTTAATATTTTGGAAGGCTTAACATCTCCAGTGTACTTATCTATATCTTGAATCAAGTTAGTATTTTTAGACAAATGTTTAATACTATCCACAGTAATTTTTCTAGCTAATTCAATTTTTACAACATCCTCTTCATTGATGATAAAACGATTAGGATTTCTAAGAATGTTTTCAATATATCTAACACCATTTTCTATCTTTGTCATCCACTCATCGTCATATATATAATCACTATAAACATGTGATACTTCCACTGAAGAATTTAAAGTTTCAGAGAAAGAATTTAATTTTTGCTCATTAGTTTTTTGATATAAATCAATAATTTTTAATTCTTTCATCCTACACCTCCATTACTAAACGCTTTTCTTAAGTCTCCTTAAATATTCTTGACACTCTTTCATTCTTTCTTTTCCGAATGTCTTATCTAAAAAGTCTATGTAATTATCTATCTCATCACGAATATACGCAATATTTAATTGTTCAAACTTACGTAATACTTTTCTAGAAAGGAAATAATCAATTCCATCTAGTTCATCACCACCACACGCCATATAAACGGGCACAAACCTTTTCATATGAGCCACAATACGGTTACCAAATGCTATTCTAAAATGTCTAATAACAAAATCATCCATTACTTCAATTTTAGATAAAGTCTCCTCTGAAATTGAATAAGTTTTTAATGCTTGAGTAAATAAATTATCTAAGTAACTATAATTTATTTTTTGAGCAGGAATATCTTTAGCATCAAACACTTGTCCTTTTTCATTAATATCAATAGGCATTGCACGGTCATAAACCTTATCGGTTACCATAAATGTTGAGTCATCGTTATTGATTGTTCCTATGTACCAGACATTAGGAGCAATTTTTAATTTACCATCCATTAATTTTTTTGGATCGTTTGGCCAACCACTAGCTACTAATTCTACTTTCCATTCATCTTTATTTGGCATTTCCAAAATAGATAGCATTTCAGCAAAATAATATTCTACCCTCGAAATATTCATCTCATCGAGAATTACTGTATAAATATCATCAGTATATCCAGCTTCATATATTTCTTTTAAAACGTCAGTCTCATTGAACTTTTTAGTAAATTCATTGAAATAACCAAATAATTCCGTTCTATCTCTCCATGAAGGTTGAACAGAAGCAACACATGAATCATTTTGTAAAAATTTACCCCACGCATAAGCTAATGAAGTTTTACCTGTTCCAGAAATACCTTGTAAAATAATTAATTTTGTTGAAGCTAATGAAGCAATAAACAATCTAATCATTTCTTCACGATAATATAAACGAAGATAGTAGGCAGAAAAATTTCTAAACATATCTACTAACTGTTCTAAAGTAAAGTCATTACCAAAATCTTTCTTGGGAACATTATGATAAAGAACATCGATCGCTGTTAATTTAGAAAAACGTGTGTTTTCCGTATTAATCGCGTCTTCTTCGTTATTTTCACCATCAAGAATTGGACCTCTGATCGACATTATTTTATCTTTTTCTTTCATTAGTTTAACTACTTCTTCGTTCAAAGCAGAAACCTCTCTTAAAAGTTCTTCTTGCTCAACTAACCCTTTTCGGAATTTGATATATTTTCTCGCCAGAAGAACAATCAATACTATTGTAAGACTAAGTATTATAACAATAGATCCGATTGCCATTACTACAAATATCCAATCTGAACCATTGAATTCGCCTTTGTATTGATTTAATACTCTAATGTAGGAATTATAATTAAACATTTGAACCAAGCCATCAAAAATTCCTTTGAAAATGTTAAAAATTCCACCAAAAAATAATGATAAAATTTCATATAAAAATTTAAAGAATGCTTCCATCTAATCACTATTTCAAGGTAACTACAACGTTATCACTTGATATCCTTTCATAATAAATTGATTTGCTACTAATTATTATGTATTTAAAAGCTTCTAAAATTTTGAAGTCTTCTTCTCTTCCTTCAAAAGCTTCATCTATGATAAGAGCAAATCTAAAACCTATTCTCATCTTCGAATAATATTCTTCCTTAGAAGAAATGAAATCTTTATAACTGATTTTAATAACTAATTTTTCTTTTGCTATATCATTATCAATAACATTCATTACTTGTTTGTTTTTTGTTTTCTTAGTTACTAAAGAAGGAGAAAAACTAACCATATATTGTTTTTTAAAATCTCCCTTTATAATATCTAATAGTATGTGAGAAGCAACATAACAATATTCTACAAATTGACGCTCTTCTTTTATATCTTTAGAATCAAATACTTTTTTTATTGATTTTTTATTGTATAATTTAGGAAATTTGATTGTTGATTCCAATACAGAATCATAAACATTTTCTAAATCTGTTAAATAAAACCACATATTAAATGTTTCCATATGAAATTTTTCAATAAATTCTCTTTTTAGAAGTAAATCATCTCTTACCATTGATAACAATTCTTTTGAAAATTTAGAATTATCATTCAATAATAATTCTTCTTTTCTGAAAATAGCTACTTCTGCGATAACTTTATTCATTGATTCTGTTTCTTTTACATTATCAAAATATAAAATATACTTAAATACTTTAAGCATTTTTGCAGCATTATCATTTTCTATATATTCGCTTGTCTCATAGTATTTCCTAAGTTCATATGCAATAAAATATGAAAAACTTTTATCAAAATCTAAAAACCCATTACCATAATATCTTCTATCAATATATATTTTCATATAATGATTAAAAATATCTTCATCGTAATGTTTATCTAATATTTTCTTAGCATATTTTTCAATACACATTTTGGAAAAATTAATATATTCGTTTAAAATATTTACCTGCATAAGTCCTCCTTAATTATATGTAACTGCAACTATCGAAGTTGGATTGATTATTGGAAAAGTATAGTTTTGCTGTGAATTTTTTTTATAAAATCTTATAATTACACTGTCTTGAGCATCGATTCTAAAAGTTAAACCATTTAAATAATTGTGACCCCCGATTGATTGAGTTGTTTGATTGGTCGATCTTAAATAAATTTCCCCAGTCATATCTATAACTATCAAATCAGGGTCAAACGATAAGTTAACAAATGATGAAACACATTTCTGTTTATCTGTTTCACTAAGAGTTAAATATGTCGATCTATTTATTCTATCTTCTACATTATAGCTGCCGAAAGCTTCTATTACTCGATAATACTCTAAAGTGTTCGCCACTTTTACTTCGAGGTAAGGACTTCCTACTTCATCTGCGATTTCATGAGACAAACCCAAAAAACCTACTCTTAAAATAAATATAGCGCTTATTTCTTTAACATATGGTGAAGTCGATTTTGCAACCACATCCATCCAAATAATATCATTGTTATTTAACTGTTGATTAGGAGTTATCGTTATTGTGATAGTATCCATGTTATTTGAAGAATAAATTATTCCATCATCCTTATCAACATCACAAATTGCTTTATTAGAACATGTAAAAGTTATTTCATAAGCTATATCCATGGTTGCTTTTTGCAAATTGTTTTTAAAACTATTTAAATTAATAACAACATTATAACTATCAACACCGTTATAATTATTAACTTGATATGTTGCCTTATTTACTTTTAATTTATCACTTTCAAAATAAAAATTTTGAACTCTAAAATATATATCTCTAACTTCAAAGTATATAAATCTTCCTAAAGTTGGGGATATAATCAAAAGAAATACAGCAAATAATAAAATTATTATATTCTTCTTACTAAACAACATTTTTAAACACCTTACTATTTGTACAAATCTTTAAAACACGACAGCCAAATAACCACAACAATGGTATAAATATAGTTAAAAAATACCCTATCGTAGATGTTACAAAATCAACTGTATAACCAATAAAAGGCACTTTCGTAAAATCATCTTCTTTTCCTATTAAATAAGATGATGATAATAGTTTATTATTTTCTATTTGATATGTTATTTCATTTTCGTTATTCTTGCTTATTTCAAAAACAACAGAACTTAAAATTTCTGACTTTGCTTCATAACTATTATAAAAGTATATAGTGTCCCCGACATTAACATCTTTATTGTTTTTTGAAGAAATAATAAAATAACCTCTTTGATAATCTTTTATTTTAGATGACGAAAAAAAAGTATATTTTCCAAAATTTGCCACCTCAAAAAAATTATACGATAAAATATAAAAATTTATAAATATTACAAATACGATATATAAGATAAAACCTATACGCAAGAAATACTTTTCCATATTTTCACCTTATAACAATTATAACATAATATTGCAAATCAAAAAGTTTTTTTAGTACTACAAATCAAAAAAATAGATAAAATATCTATTTTTTAAATAATTTAAAATCTATAACTTGGTTTTTTGATGGTCTTTTTTCAAAAACAATAGCCTGTGTCTTAGAAACCTTCTTGTCTGAAGTATCAGTCGCAGTATAAACTATCCAATATTGGTCTTTGTGAAGTTCAGGATCAGAACTAGGTTCATACTCATGATAAATAACATGAGTAACAACTACTCCATCTTTATCATCTGTTACTTCAAGATGATCATAATTAATAGATTCTATATCTTTAACAAAATATGTTTCTTCAAAATACTTTAAAGTAGGTGGTGATATGTCTAAATCATTATTTATATCATTCAAGTATTCCTTTGTAATTCTTGGATTAGCAACCCATCCTTCTTTATAGTCATTTATCTTAATTTTATACCAGAATCTCGAGAAATCAGAAAAATTCATTTCTACAACTTCATAAACTTGACCTTCTTTCACTTCTCCTATTTTAACACCCCAAGGCTCTGGTGTTTCTCTAACGTTTAATGTTTTTGTAGTTATTTCCACATGCCAACCTTTTTTTATTTCTGCTATTCTTATTTTTCTAGCTTGTTCTGGTAAATATGCCAAAAAATAAAAAAGGCCAGAAATAATTACTATTGATAAAACTATTAATACTAATTTCTTCATAAATCCTCCGCTTTAATTTTATCTTTTTATTTTATCATTGTCAATGTTTTATTATCATTAAAGGTCTATGGTCTTTAACGTTCATAAATGTGAAAATACTACTAGGAGTGATAAAATGAATGAGGAAATTAGATTATTCAAATTAATAGGCAAAAATATAAAATATTACCGTTTAAAATATAGCCTGGAAAAAGAAAAAATTACTCAAGAAAAATTAGCTGAAATGGTAGATGTTTCTACATCACTAATTGGAAATCTCGAAAGTGAAAAAATAATTCAAGGATTAAGCGTTTATACTCTTTGGAAAATAAGCGGAGCGTTAGAGACTCCAATACAAAATTTTTTTGAAATACCAGATAAAATAAAAAAAGATGAATAATGAAGTGAACCCCAAATAGTTCACAATAATAAAAAGGACTTAGAATATTAATTCTAGGTCCTTTTTGACTTTAATCTCGTTGTGTTATAAAAAAATATCCAGTCTTCAACAAGAATTAT